>JAGQWX010000007.1 GCA_020436935.1 Saprospiraceae bacterium | reverse complement strand
TAGTAGTCCAATTTTATGTGCAATTTCCCTATCACCTGTTGTAATGAATTCAACTGTTTCTCAAGTTTGACCAATTTGAGATAGTCTGATTCCGTCTCTATTACTATCCTGGGTTGACGCATGTCACTCGTTCCATATTTCTCCACCCACCGATATAGTGATGCCTCTCCCAATTCTAACAGCTTAGATAATTGATAAATTGTCACCTGACCTGATTCGATCAGCTTGACCTTCTCACGCTTGAAGCTTTCTGAGAAAACTCTTCTTTCCTTTCTTTCTTTCATTCTTATAAATTTAGAAGAAGTTTTCCACATTTCTTATGTCAACGTATTTCATGATAGGTCAGTTTTTTTGGTATGGCACTTTCTGTCTTTCTGCGAAAATCTGCGGGATTATCTGCGTTTATCAGTGGTAAATAAAACAGGTCTTTGGTCTTTGGTCTTTGGTCTTTGGAAAATCATTGATTACTATACTTCGGTGGCTGAGCGGAGCCGAAGCCTGGCCTTTGGTGAAATTTGAAAATTGAGAATTGAAAATTGAAAGTTTGTGATCCAGCGAAAATCTGCGGACATTTCTGCGTTTAACTCCGGGAAATAATTAATAAACCTTAGCATTTCGAGATTCGCAATTTCCACATTTGGGAAAAGGAAAAAGCCTTGCCTTTTAGCTTTGCCTTAGTATTTTGTCATGATTTTTGGTCAAAAATCCCGCCAAAATGAAAGCAATGACTTTTGATTTTGTGCTATAATACTATCACCCCTTCAGGGTTTTTGCATTGGGTTACTCCTTAATTCTACAAAATATTTCTGCGAATTTCTGTGCAACTTTCAGCGTTTTCTGCGGGAAATATTACACACCCACAGGTGGCTGAGCGGAGCCGAAGCCTGGTCTTTGGTGAAATTTGAAATTTGAAAATTGAAATTTGAAAGTTTGCCTTCAGGGCTAGGGTAGCGGGAGGAAGTCTTTGGTCTTTGGGGGTTGGTCTTTGGTGAAATTTGAAATTTGAGAATTGAAAATTGAAAGTTTGTGATCTGGGAATATGGAAAACATGAATTGCGGGAGGTTTCCCTTTAGGGCCAGGGTAGCGCGTGGCAGAAGTGTGAAATGCCAGTCTTTGGAAGTTGGTCTTTGGCACATTTTGCCTGTTGGAGTTTTAGCCTGTTGGCCCAAAATTCAGATCCTTTAACTTTTAACAAATAACCCCAATTCTCTCGCAATGGCGCAAAGAGTTGGTGAGGATTGAGAACGCAAAGAGTTCAACAATCATCAGCCTTTTTCAGCGAAAATCAACGAGATTATCTGCGCATATCAGCGGGAAAAAGAAGCCGAAACCGGGTGTTGGTTTTTAGTCTTTGGTCTTTGGCGATCAATGATGCCTAATGGCAAAAAACTTCTTCCACATCCTTTAACTTTTAACCTTTAACACTTAACCCTTTTTCTCTCCCAACGGAACAAAGAGGTGGTGATGATTGAGTACGCAAAAAATCCGGATTGTACCATTAAGACATTAAGTTTCATTAAGGTTTTAATCTCTCCTAAACCTTAAAGTTCTAAACCCTAATCTAAATAATCCGTAATTCGTAATTGAAGATTCCTAATAAAATTGTCCCCTATTCAGTTAGCTTTTTGTTCTCCAGATCATTGATACGACTTTCCAATTTCGCCAGAAGGATTTTAATGTCGTGGATCGTCTGGTCTTTTTGATCAATGATGGCTTGTTGCTCTTGAACGGCATTGATAAGGACAGGAATGAGTTCTATGTAATTTACAGACATCATCCTTTCTGATTCACCTTCAACAGCAAAACTTTCAGATACTGCTTCAGGGATGATATCCTTTACATTCTGGGCGAGTAATCCCAATTGATCCCCAGATGGCAAATTAAGATTCTTTGAAGATATGTATTGATACTTCTTTGGTTGAAGCTTCAAGATTTCCCTGAGGCCGTATGGTAGAATAGCTATATTGGTTTTCATTCTGGCATCAGAAAGAAGATTAACATTTCCATTGATGACCATATTTCCATTCACATACAATTTGCCATTTTCTACAGTTGATCCCAGCGATAAGTTTCCTGTTCCGTGCATGTAAAATGAATTCTCCGGAGCTCCTGTCAACACCCTCAAAAATTTACCTGACTGACTGGCCATAAATATACCTTGTTCATTACCCCCAATGTCATAAATAGCACCATAATATCCTCCACTCATATCTTGCTCCAGTCGTATGCTAGGTGTATTGCCAGCTATAATGTGGAGTTTTTGTTGTGCATTATTAGTTCCCAATCCAACATATCCATTGGCTTTTATGTATTGGGCGTAGTTGGGTGCATTGGCTTCTATGGTTAAAACTTCTCTGGAGTGGGTTCTGTCCCACAAATAAAACTTGTTTAATCCACCATTGAAGTTGTCATTGGCTATAAGTTCCCAATCATTGTCAGGAAAACCGCCGGGCATAGATGTGTCATCAAATTCGATGCGCACATTATTTTCTTTTAATCGCAAAGTAGAATAACCAAAACTTTCGGGATCGACACAATCGTTCCCAAGACATTGACTTCCTTTGATTAAAACATCTGCATTGATAATTTGTGTTTGGGCCTTTGATTGCGCTGAGAATGCACACATAATTATAATGAATGCATATGCGATCAAAGAACTTCTATAAAGACTATTACTTGAACGGTTGAATGTTGATACCATTATCATTATCAATAATATTTGGTTGTGAGTTTAATTATGAAATCAGAAATAACTGATTGTACTTAGTAGTACGGTTGGCTGGAAGAGTATAACCTTTTTTGGGTGGGTATGGCTATTATTTTTTGATCCTTAGTCTTTTCAAAGGGTCAGTTGAGAAAGTAGCTATCATTTTCAAGGATGCACAAGGCAAAGTTTTTAAATGTCCTTGATGTTTTGCTGGTTAAAAAGTTCCAGAACGAAAAAATTAAAATTTTCTTAATTCTATAAAATCTGCCCTTTCATCCCCTCCTTTTATACCATTCATCGAAACTAAAAATAAGAATTGCAACTACCCCGGGAAAAGCACCGTCTTTGATTTGTACACAAGATTACCTCATAAAACGGCTAGTCATTTTTTGAAAGAATTGCTTTTAACCAAATACAAAATAACAATGAGATCTTTACTCACCTCGATGATTTTATTTACATGCAGCATTTTGATCAACGCCCAGGACATCAGTGGAAAACTGATCGACAAAACAGGCAAAGGCATCGAATATGCGACAATTACCCTCATGTCTGCTGCTGACAGCAGTCTTGTGAAAGGAGCCATTTCTGAAGAAGATGGTAGTTTTATTTTTGAAAATACTGCTCCGGGAAAATACTACTATGAAGCCAATTACATCGGATACAGTGCATACCTCAGTCCGGCATTTGACGTTGCTGATAAAAACATCAGCTTTCCAACTGTAACCATGACAGAAGCCAGCCAGCTGCTGAATGAAGTCACAGTAACTGCTAAAAAACCTTTTATAGAAATCCAGGCAGATAAAATGGTGCTCAACACAGCTGCCAGCATATCTGCTGTTGGTGAAAATGCGCTTGAACTACTCCGAAAAGCTCCAGGCGTGGTTGTCGACAACAACGAAAGCATCCAGCTGAAAGGTAAAAACGGTGTACAGATTTACATCGATGGAAAACCGAGCTATTTCTCTTCACAGGAATTGGCCAACTTCCTGAAAGGAATATCCTCTGCCGACATCGAAGCGGTAGAAATCATCACCAACCCATCAGCAAAATATGATGCTCAGGGCAATGCCGGTATCATCAACATTCGTCTAAAGAAGAATAAAAACTTCGGCACCAACGGTTCACTCAACCTGTACGCTGGCCAAGGCTACTACCACAAGTCTTCAGCCTCTCTCAACCTTAACAATAGAAAAAACAAATTCAACACATATGCCAATTTCAACATTGGCAACAGCAAATATTTCAATGAAATGAATCTTTACAGAGAGCAGGACAGCAAAATATTTGACCAGACACAGAGACAGTACAATGAGTCAGCGCCCCTCAATACAAAAGTTGGTGTAGATTATTATGCCAATTCAAAAAACACCTTTGGCGCATTGGTTTCTTTAAATACACAATACAAGGATGTTGCATGGCAGAGCTATAGCAATACCACTATTGCCAACATAGCCACACGATCACGCATTGATTCTGTACTCAACGCTACCAACACCATCATGAACCGCAACGTGTACGGCAATGTCAACCTTAACTACAAATATGAGGATACCTCCGGTAATCAGTTGATCGTCGATGTGGACAAAGGTTACTATACCGCCAGAGGCAACAGCTTCCAGCCCAACTATTATGTGTCTGCCGATGGCAACCAGGTGTTTGCAGAGAAAATATTCTCCAACGAAACTCCGTCGACCATCGACATCAACACCGGAAAAATCGATTATACCAAAAGTTTCAAAAAGAGTGGAATCACCCTGACAACAGGAGCGAAATTCTCTAATGTTAAAACAGACAACAGCTTCAGGTTTTTCAACAACGTTGACGGCATACAAATCAAAGATGTATACAAGAGCAACGACTTTGCTTATACTGAAAATGTCGGAGCAGTTTATGCCAATATCAATGGGAAAGCCTCTGATAAATTCAGCTACCAGGCAGGGGTAAGGTATGAGCATACCAATTCTATTGGAGATCTCGTCCGCGATCCCTCCCTGCCAGTTACTGATAAGGATTATGTCGAAAGAAATTACGGCAACTTTTTCCCATCAGCAGCCTTAACTTATAATATCCACAAAAACCACGTCCTCAACCTTACCTACAGCAAACGTATCCAAAGACCAAACTACGAGTCCATGAATCCATTTGAATTCAAACTCGACGAATTGACCTTCAGAAGGGGTAATCCATTCCTGACTCCTCAATACAATGACAATCTGGAATTGACCTATACCGTCATGCAGGCTGCGAATGTGAGCTTTGGATATAGTCACGCAGAGGATGTTATCGTTGACATCATTGAAAGAGACATGGACGTTTCAAACAAGGCGTTTATCAACTTCAGAAACCTGGCAGTCAGCGACAATTACTCAGTAAGTATTAATTCTCCACTACCTATCAAAAAGTGGTGGAATGGATTCACTTCACTGACCTTATACAAGACCATATTCAAGGCTAGATTTGAAGAGTACAGCTTTGATAACGCTACCCCACTGGCTGTCAATTTTTATGCTGAAAACAGCTTCACTCTTCCAAAAGGATTTGGCCTGGAGGTTTCAGGATGGTTCAACTCAGGAAGCATCGATGGTGGTACCATGTTGCAAAGACCGATGGGTCAGATGGACCTCGGTGCCAAAAAAAGCTTCATGGACAACAAAATGAGTGTGAAGCTTGGCCTTACGGATGTATTGATGACTGCTAGATGGGCTGGCGAAAGCAACGTTGTTCCCGGATTGGTGATGAAAGCCAATGGCAGATGGGATTCGAGAAGAATCAACCTCAACATCAACTACAGATTTGGTAACAGCAACGTAAAAGGTGCAAGAAACAGAAAAACCGGCCTGGAAGATGAAGCCGGCAGGATAGGAAGTTAATGATTTGGTTGGCAATTATAGAGGTGTCATTCGTGGTTCTGAGAAAACCATGGGTGGCACCTTTTTTTGGGGGGTTGGGTGTTGGTCTTTGGCACTTTTGGATGTTGGCGTTTTGGCTGGTTGGCTCAAAATCCCTCATCCACATCCTTTAACTTTTAACACTTAACCCTTTTCGCTCGCAATGGCGCAAAGAGGGTTTGAGGTTTGTGGACGCAAAGCATTCGGATTGTACCATTAAGACATTAAGTTTCATTAAGGTTTTAATTTTTACTAAAGCTTTAACCCTAAACAAAATAATCCGTAATTCTTAATTGAAGATTCGTAATTAAAAAAAGGTGGCTGAGCGGAGTCGAAGCTGGACTTTAGGTGTTGGTTTTTGGTCTTTGGCTTTCTTTTTATATAGGCCTTTTTCAGCGAAAATCAGCGAACGTATCTGCGTTTATCTGCGGGAAACAATAGACGATGTTTTGGCATGTTGGGGATTGGCGTTTTGGGGATTGGCGTTTTGGGGATTGGCGTTTTGGCATATTGGGTTTTGGCATATTGGGATATCTGGAATTCACTAATGGAACAAGGAAGGTCATCAAAACTTAGCGTTGCCTTAGTATTTTGTCATGATTTTTGGTCAAAAATCCCGCCAAAATGAAAACATGGACTTTTGATTTTGTGCTATAATACTATCCCCCCTTCGGGGTTTTGGCCCTGACAAAGTCCTGCCTTTCACCAAATATTTCAGCGAATTTCTGCACAACTTTCACCGTTTTCTGCGGGAAAATATCACCCAACCACTGGTGGCTGAGCGAAGCCGAAGCCGGTCTAATGTCACATCCAAAAAAGCTAATAGCTAAGAGCTAAAAGCTAATAACCAAATATCCCCAGCATACTAAGCCAATACTGCTGATCAATACAACTCCGCCCATAAAATAAGGATACCCATGACCAAAACAAACCAGCCAAAGTATTTTTTAAGTACTGAACCCTTGATGTAATTGGTCAGGTAGATGCCAACAAATATGCCAGATATAGCGAGCGTAGAAAATATGGCCAGAAATTTCCAATCTATCTGCAGATTTTCCACGTCACCAATGAAGCCAATCAGACTTTTTGCTGCAATAATGAGCAAGGAGGTTGCCACCGCTTTTTTCATAGGCAGCTTGGCAAAAACAACCAGGGCAGGTACGATCAGAAATCCCCCACCTGCGCCAATGAGGCCTGTAAGTAAACCGACCACGGTTCCTTCCGCAAAAATCATAGGATAGTTGTAGGTCACCGGACGATCGACATCATCGCAATTGAGGCAACGCGTACTGATCATGGCCCAGGACGCGATGATCATGATGATGGCAAACAAAATCATGATGCCCAGAGAACGGGTAATGTCGAGTTGGCCAATCGAAAATAAATGCTCGGGAATGGCAGGCATGATCCATTTCCTTGTGGAATAAACCGAAATAAATGCAGGAATGGCAAAAATGATGGCCGTTTTTACGTCAATCAATTTTTTCCTTAAATTCTGAATGGCGCCTACCAATGAAGTGGTCCCAACGACAAATAAAGAGTACGCAGTGGCAGTAACAGGTTCAATCTGCAGCAGGTAGACCAGAATGGGTACCGTCAGAATAGACCCTCCTCCACCTATCAATCCCAAAACAAGTCCCATCACCAAAGCACCAGCATATCCAATCAATTGGATCCAATCCATTCTCTATTCATTTGATGCTGCAAAGTTATGGACATTTCTAAACTAAGCAGTAACCCATGTTACATTAGTGGTAACTAGCTGCTTTAGAACAATGGTTTTTGAAGGAAGCGACAAAAGTCATTGACATCCTTCCTGCAATTTTGTAAATTGAACGATAAAAAAATTAGCCGTGAAAATAGGTATATTAGGAAATGGAGATGTGGGCAGGTCATTGGCCCATGGTTTTATTGCAGAAGGTCACCAGGTCATGATCGGCACCAGAGACCAGAGCAAAGAGAAGTTGCTGGTCTGGCTGGATCAACATAAAACTGCTTTGACCGGAAGCTTTGCAGCAACTGCTGAATTTGGAGAACTACTGGTACTGGCAGTGAAAGGAAGTGCAGCAGATGAATTGCTTGAAGCATTGGATGAAAAGCTGATCAGCGGTAAAACCATCATTGATACCACCAATCCAATTGTGCACGCTGACGAAGGCTGGCCCAAAATTGAAGGCGGTGTTTTAGAATATTTCACTCCGCGCGACTTGTCATTGATGGAAATCCTGCAAAAGAAGTTTCCGGACACCAATTTTGTGAAGGCCTTCAACAGCGTTGGCAATGGCCTGATGTACAAACCAAGTTTCAAAGAAGGAAAGCCAACCATGTTTATCTGTGGCAATAATGAAGCGTCAAAAGCACAGGTGACAGAGATTTTGGAGTCCTTTGGTTTTGATGTAGCAGACATGGGTGGAGATGCTGTAGCCAGACCCATTGAGGCTTTGTGCCAGCTTTGGTGTGCCCTCGGATTCAACAAAGGACAATGGTCACATGCCTTCAAATTGCTGAGAAGTTAGTCTGAACTCAAAAATACCTTCTCATGATAGAGCTGACTTGCGGGAGATAAGAAGAACCAAATAAGTTGAGATGGACGAGGAGATAATACAATTGATAAAGCTCGATTCTTTCATTAAAGCCTTGCTTTAGTGGTAGTACTTCATCATAAGCACTGTAAAAGTCATTTGAAAATCCTCCAAACAACTTTGTCATGGCCAGGTCAACCTCCCGGTCACCAAAATAAACTGCAGGATCTATCAAATAAGCCTGTCCGTAACTGCCACTGATATAATTCCCCGCCCAAAGGTCACCGTGCAAAAGGGAAGGAAAAACTTCATCCTGATAGGTCAACATTTTCGAGATCATCTGATCTTTATCCATGGACCCAACATGATATCCTCTTGCTTTGGCCATGGACAATTGTGGCCAAAGCCGTTCAGTGATATAAAACGTGGCCCAGGTGTCGTGCCATTGGTTGGTCTGAACAAGGCTACCAATGTAGTTGTCCTCATTCCAGCCAAACTGCTCGCCATGATGTTGATGCAGCCTGGCCAGTGACTGACCCAATTCTTCCATCGAGGTTCTGCTTTTGGGCCCCGGAGCAATATATTCCATCACTAAAAAAGCACTGTCTTCAAACGCTCCTGATAAGCATACATGTGGTGCTTTCACCCCAGCAGATACCATGGCTTTCAAAGCCTCACCCTCTTTTCTGAACATATCCAATGCCTGTCTGGAATCATTGATCTTTACGAAGAATCGGCCCTGATCAGTACTCAAAAGGAAGGCTTGAGAAATATCCCCTCCTGAAATGCTATCTGCCGAAACGAACTTGACCGAAAGCTGAGCGCAAATGTATCTGAATATATTTTCCGGCATTTGATCCATTTTCATTCAAGCAATAAAAATAGAAAACATCTCTGGGAAGACCTTTTATTGGCATTGGTGATCTGCATTTAACCCAGAAATAAGTGTGTGGTATCCTAATTCTCCAGCAAAATTTCTCGAAGGATAAGATCGACCTCTGTCTCAGTCATGCCAGGTACTACTTTGGGGTGATACAGCAAACTGATCAGCCTCCTGTCTATGTCTGCATAAGTGGTGGTTGTGGTCCAGGAGGCCTGAAAAATGCTTTCGGGATACGTATCTGCATCTCTGGCAAGGCCGAGAGACTGTGTAAATTCTTCTCTTAGCAAGTGTTTTTGGGCTGTAGCGTCGGCACGAGCGTTGTCTACATACATGTGCCCGGAATTGATATAGTTTTGGCTGGTCCAGTTGACAAAAAACAAGCCCCAATTACCTGGTGTATAGGAAGACACAAATGGATATCGTAGTTCGTAGCCTTTTGCCGGACCAATGAATAAGGTATAATTGGCTTGAAGAGAGTCTGTCACCAATTGAATGTCAAAGCCATCGGTCACCAGAGATTCAATTTCTGCAATGATTTTATCCAATTCTGTGGTCATCACTGTCCCTGGATTTCCGGCGACAAAAACTTTCATCGGGCCCATCCACTTTCTGGTGATTTTCTCGGTTGCGCCAAACTCAAAACCCAGAGCAATGTCTTTGAAGTAGGCAATGGTCTCCAGGTCTTGCTGACTCAACTCTTTTTCTTCTTTTGTACACGAAAAAAAGATGAGTGATGTAAGCACAAAAACGAGGAGCCGATATGGTTTCATTCTGGTCATTATTCTTCAAAAATAACAAAAACTATAGACCAAACTCAAATTGGTTTGGACCTGAATTATAGCCTAAGTAACTTTCCGATTCAGTTTTCTGCATAAGACGACACTTGAGCACTTCTAAGTTGGTAATTCAACTTTCGATACAAAAAGAGTAATGAAAACTTGAATATCCATAAGGGTCCAGGCGCCTCTCGACAACGCCTCACCAAAACAGCTCTAAAGCTTGGTTGTATTCTGGCAATGAAGTACCTAAGCTACATCTTCCCCTTTTCCATAGCGCTGTGGAAAATGTCGTGTGCCTTGGTAATGGCTGCCATCAAGTCTTCATTCGATGCGCCTTTTTTTACCATTTTATCAACTTTTTTACATTGTTTGACCAATTGAGAAAGGGTCTTAGCAGTCATTTTTTTATTGTATTCTGCCGGAATGGCTGAGTCTTTCCAAGCTTGTGCTTTGGAGACCAGAAGTTCAGAATTTTCTTTCAGGGGGTTGAACAAATCGCCTTCAGCCGAATGAAAAGCTATGGCCATAATTTCATGAAAGTCTTCCATTTCTTTCCAGTCCCCGTGATGCATTTGTGCCGATAGTTTCAAGTTTGTGCAAAACAAAAACAAGATGATCGAGGCGAGAGTGCATATCTTTTTCATTTGATTAGTTTTATTGGGGTAAAAATATATAAACTGAACTGTTCTTGAATGAATTTTTGCAGGTAAGGTGAATGACTTTACTCATTCGGAGGTTTTATTTTATTTGAAATAAAATGGACCTATTTTAAATATATCGTTTTTGCTTTGTGTTGGAAGAGTTTTAGATGATTCTATACATCTAAGCCGGTGTGATTTCCTGTTTAAAAATTCATTGTTTCAATGAGTTCCAATTCCTTTTCAATATTTTGTTGTTCTTCTTCGATATCAAAGTCGTTTTGCAGGCCAAGCCAAAACTTAGTCGATGTTCCAAAGAATTTTGCAAGTCTCAAGGCAGTATCTGCAGTTATTCTTCTTCGACCTTTGATGATTTGGCTAATTCTGGTTTGTGGCACACCGATAGCTTGAGACAACTTGTAGGCAGTTAAGCCCATTGGTTTAAGGAATTCTTCTTCGAGTATTTCACCAGGATGTATGTTTTTTAATTTATTCATGGTAATCTGTTATTTGTACTTCTTCTGCGTTGTTGATTTCCCAATTAAATATAATTCTCCACTGATCATTAATTCGTATGCTATAAAAGTCCAATAGTTCACCTTGAAGCTTTTTCAAGCGATTGGCTGGAGGAATTCTCAAATCGTTTATACTTTCAGCATTATTTATCATTCTGAGTTTTCTGCGTGCAACTTGTTGGATTTCGGGAGGCAATACCTTTGACTTCGTACCCTTCCAAATCTTTTCTGTTTCTCTATCTGCAAAACTTTTAATCAACTTCGTTTTTAATATCGCATAAAGTTACTAACGTGTTTCGATACTAAATAGTTCTTATTAAAATTATTTTTAAATGTGATTATATTTTAATATAATTCGGTAAAAAGGCAGTCCCAAATAGTGCCAATTCTATACCAGGATTTTCTTGACAATTTCCAAAAAACGACGAACAAGTGGTACCAGTATAAATAGCAGATTTGTTCATGAACAAAAGATAAAGGCTAAACCTTAATCATCAAAATACATTACACTAACTTCCTGACTACATGATGACAAAAAGAATCGACCGTAAAATACAGCTTACTGCCTATTGGACGATCATCCTGCTCGGTGCCGGTTGGATCATGTTTAAAGGAGGTTTTATTTTCCTTCCCCTTATTTTTGCATTTTTTCTTGCAGTGCTTTTGTCCCCTGTGGCTGAGTTCTTTGGAAAATACATCAAAGCAAGGTGGATTTCCATTAGTCTGGCCTACATCGTTTGTTTTGTCCCATTGATCTTGTTGTTTTACCTTTTTGCATTACAGGTTGTTGACATAGCTTTCAATCTGCCCAACATTGGCAAGAGCTTATCCATGGAAATACACGATATATACATGTCCATCAGGAAACATTTCCGGGTCTTACCTTCCAATGAAGTGACCTTCCTCAAGGACAATATGGAAAGTCTGGTTTCAGGTCCAATTGCATTTTTAGGAAAGGGAATCATTTCTTCTTCATCCACCCTTCTGTCTCTGGGTCTGGCATTCGTTTTTGCATTTTTCTTCCTCTTATACGATAGAAAAATAGTTTATGCCATCAACACCAATTTTTCCAGAAAGGAGGGCAATTTTATCGAGACACTTGAAAAGATAAAGTATACCGTGAAGGCCTATGTTTTGGGTTTGGGCAAAGTCATTTTGATATTGTCGGTCCTCAATAGTGTAGGCTTGTATTTAATTGGCCTGGAATATGCCGTTTTCTTTGGCACGCTGGCAGGCTTACTGGCCATTATTCCATTTATTGGTACAACGCTTGGGGCCTTATTGCCATTCCTGTACAGCATGGCAACTTATGAAGATCCGTGGCAACCTGCCATTGTAGTCATTTATTATATCATTATACAACAACTGGAAGGCAATGTAATCACCCCGAAAATCATTGGCGATGAGGTGGATGTCAATCCATTGGTTGCCATTATCTCCATGTTGTTTTTCGGAGCCTTTTGGGGAATACCCGGTGTAATTCTTTCCATACCATTGATCTCCATCGTAAAAATCATTCTTGAAGGATTTAAGAATACGCACTGTATTGCATGGCTGATTGGCAGCAATTTCAATGGAAAAGAAGAATAAAGTTTATCATATCCACAATCAAATTGTACTATTTAATGCTTGTTTGAAATATTATTGGCTCTTGAAGTTGAATAATAGTAGGTTATTGCGTTAATTACTTACGTTTTAACTTATCAAAAACGTAAGCCATGGTCAGGTCAATAGTATGTGGATTTTTTTGTTTGTTTTTGCTGAGTTCATTGTCTGGTCAGCGAATACTGGAAACATTGCCTGGAAATGCTGCGCCTATTTGTGAACTCCCCGCTATTAAAGCTGAAAACACCAAGAGAATTTCGAAGCCCTACCGGTTTTCACGGTATGACAGGGCCATCAATTACAATATTACCTATGTACCCGAGGGAATTGCCATATCTGGCTATCCTTGTAAAACATTTCCAGAAATTGCCAGGAATGCGCTTGACTATGCGGTGAGCATCTGGTCTGATATCCTCAACAGCGAAAATCAAGAGATAGGGATCTTAGCTTGCTGGACAGACAGTCTCAGCACAAATGCGTTGGGTGCTGCCGGACCCAATGGCTTTTGGGGAATTTCTGATCCGGGTTTCGGTCTGGAACCTGCATATTTTCCAGTTTCCTTGTCAGAATATCTCCTTAACGACTCTCTATAGGCTTTTGACATCATTTCATTTTACAACGCATCCAGGAATGATTGGTATTTTGGAACCGATGCAAATACACCTTCCAATCAGTATGATTTTGTTTCAGTGGCTCTTCATGAGATAGGTCATGGCCTCGGTTTTACAGGCAGTGCAAGGATTGACAGTTTGGGCAATGGTCTATTGGGTTATGACTTTCCATTGATCTATGATGTATTTGTAGATGATAATGCCGGCGACCCTATCACCGACCTTACCAGTCCCAGTGCTGAATTGTATGCAGCATATACGGCTGGAACAGGGTCATTGTTTTTTGATGACAGCAACTTGAACTATTTCAGAAGCCCGGAACAGACGATGGAACTCCATACTCCTCCGACCTTCACTCTGGGCAGTTCGGTTAGTCATTTTTCAGAAGAAAATCTGGGCGACGAATTGATGTCTCCTATTTTTTATAATGGTCAAGCCATCCATACCCCAAACCTGGCAGAAATTGTTTTGAAAGAAATAGGTTGGAACTTCATTGCATTGCCCATTCAACTGTTGTCCTTCGTGGTAAATGAAATGGAAGATGGTCACTTTTTGGAATGGAAAACTGACTATGAATACAACAATGATCATTTTGATATAGAGCGAAGCCTGGACGGAACTTCTTTTGAACTGGTGGGGGAAGTACCAGCAATTGAAGAGAGAACCAGCATCAAATCATATGCTTTTCTGGACACAAAAGCGCCACAAGAACTTTCTTATTACCGTTTGAAACAAGTGGATATTGACGGCAGTTTTTCCTATTCTGATACAAAAACTGCTTTTAGAAAAGAAAAATTTGCTGCATGGCAGTTAGGTCCGAACCCCGCAACTGAAGCATTGGAGCTAATACTTCCTGAGCAACTCAAGTCTTATTCCCTTTCCTTTTTTGACGCTTCGGGTGCTCTCCAGATGACTATAAATGGTCATGAAAACCGCCAAAAAATTGACATTTCAGGCCTATCGCCCGGTATAAAGTATGCAAGGCTTTCCGATGAGAACGGGGTAATTGGCTGGAAAAATTTTCTGGTCGTACGCCCATAATAAAAAATCCCGCTCCGAGGACATCATCTCAGGAGCGGGACTATTAACGTCAGCAAGCATTGACTACTTTAACAATCTTACTTGCCTTGAAAATATTTATCATGAAAGTGATACCTTCCTTCTACGTCAGAATTTGCACTTTTACTCGTTACATCAATGATTTGGAATGCTGGATTTTCGCTGTTCTGTTCCACCTTATTCCATTCAGGTACGCCAGCTCCGTTAGGATTGCCTGTTTTAATAAAGTTGGCGAAATATGTCAACATGGTTTTTGAAACAGCATAATCATCTCTTGTCCAGGCATATTCTTTGATTCTGTCCAGATTGCCCATGGCATACTCAATTTCACATGCATGCGGAGCTCCAATAGCTTTCGGTGGAGGAGGTGCATCACCTGCCCTCATGGTACCACCTGCGAGACCTGAAACCAGTCCTTTGTCCACCAATTCCGGCCTCAGCTTGCTGTATACATAACGGTATACCGGTTGGTCGCTGTTTTTGGAATGCAGGTCCAGCCATTTCCAGGTCGCATACACAATAAATCTGTCCGCTGCCATATCAGTAGCCGATTGTTCGACTTGTGCTGCGTCTTTGTGAGGGTACAGCTTCAATACTTCTTCCCAGCGCTCAGGATAGGCTTGTTTGACCTTTGTGATGAAATTTTCAGGAGTAAATGGCATGCCCTGCATAAAAGCCATTCCAGGGATTTCTGCTGAATTCCAGCCTGCAAGCAATGGAACCATGGCCTGCTCTTTCGCCTCAAAAGTTTCAATGAGTGGTTTCTTCAAAAAGTAACCGTCAATGACTATTGGAAAACCAAAGCGGCCACTTTCGTTGTACAATTCATAAATTTCTTTTGTAGACATTTTTCTCAATTCAGCTATCGACTTGATGCCTGCCTTTTGCAAAAACTCAGCACCCATTTGTTCTCCTTCCTTCAAACTTACCGGAGTCATGGTTGGGTTGATGGCTGCCCCACTTTCACCTATCGCGCCAGCTATAAGCCCCTTTGACAGTGGTGAAGCCATGTGGGTGCTCACACCTATAGACCCAGCCGATTCTCCTGCTATGGTCACTTTTTTGGGATCACCGCCAAATGCAGCAATATTTTGCTGTACCCATTGGAGAGCTGCCAACTGGTCTAGCGCACCATAGTTTCCTGAGGATTTGGTGGTTGATTCAGCAGATAGCTCAGGATGTGCCAGGTAGCCAAAAATGTTCAATCGGTAGTTGCAGGTTACGACCACAATTCCTTGTCCAGCCATAGCCTCGCCGTCATATCTTGGCTCCGAACCATCACCGGCCACATTTCCTCCACCATAGAAGTATACCAAAACAGGCAGATCTTTTTTGCTCCTGGTCGTTGGCGTCCATACGTTGAGATAAAGGCAGTCTTCACTTACACCGTTTGATCTTGAATTCATATCACCAAATACAAGACGCTGCATGGGTCGTGGACCAAATTCCTTGGTTGGTTTTACTCCGGTCCAGTTGTCGGGCTTTTGTGGCGCCTTCCATCGCAGAGCACCCACAGGCGGCTTTGCGAAAGGGATTCCGAAATATTTTTGGATACCGGTTTTGGTATCATAGTTACCTTCAATGATGCCGTTTGCTATTTTGGTTTGTACCGGGAAGCCATCTTTGTTTTGGGCCAGTACCACACCGGAAAACAGGCAGAGCATTGTGATTAACGAGAAAAATTTTTGATTCATCATATTTATTATTGTCGCTTTATGAGACAATAATAAAACATTTCGCGAATAAATGCTATTTTCGGATCAAATTTCATGCATTGAGTACATTAAATGGTGTTGAATACATTGATCATATAGCGTATGATTCTGTCGTATTTGGGTATGCAGCGGGTCGGTTGAAGATCCTCGTGATGGAGTACCACAATACCGGATTATTTGCGCTACCAGGTGGTTTTATTGCCATGCACGAAGACCTGGATGAAGCCGTGAAAAATGGACTTGAGGCCAGAACAGGCTTGAAAGACATCTATCTGGAGCAGTTTCATACTTTTGGAAAAGCAGACCGGAACAAGACTGATGAAATGAAGAAAATACTAGAAGCAAATGAAATTCATCAAAAAGAATTTCAATGGATGCTGAGTCGATTTATTTCTGTCGGCTATTATGCTTTGATCAATCACGAACTGGTCACTTTGCACCCCGACGCTCTGTCTGATTCATGTACCTGGTATGACATCAACAAGCTGCCAAAATTGATTCAGGATCATGCATCTATCGTCGCAAAAGCATTACAAACTCTCCGCGATCAAATAGACAGGAAGTTGCCTTTGTTTGCACTTTTGGGAGAAAAATTTACCATGCAGGAGTTGCAGGGTTTGTATGAAGTCATACTGGATGAGAAGCTGCACAGAGGCACTTTTCAGCGCAAAATGCTCAGCATGGACATCCTCGAACGTCATGAAAAAAAATACAGCGGAGCAGCCAATAAGGCACCCTATCTGTACAGTTTTAAAAAGAACTGGAATTAAATCTGTATGGTCTTGTAAATGGAAATGAAGTGGGAAATCGTGCCCAGTAAAACAAAAATGTGCCAAACCGCATGGTAATACATCTTATGGCTCTTGACGTAAAAATATACGCCAATACAATACAAGATTCCTCCTCCTACTATCCATCCGAAAATGCCCGATGGGATGGTTACTAGCAAAGGTTTAATGACAAAAACCAGCATCCAGCCCATGGTAACGTACAGTATGAGTGACAAGATTTTGAACCTGTGCACAAAGAATATTTTAAAAATACTCCCTATAAAAACAATTCCCCAAAGCACGCTAAGGAAAATGGTTGCTGTACTACCCGATAAATATTTGAGCATCAGCGGTGTATAAGTACCGGCAATAAGAAAGTAAATGCTGATGTGGTCCGCGATCAACAGGATCTCCTTGGTCCTTTCCTTTTGGGTATAATGGTATAAAGTAGAAAAAGTATATACCGTCAACATACCAAAACCAAAAACCATTACAGAAATAAAACTTAGCATATCACCTCTGCCCAATGTATCAGAAAGAATAAAAGGCATGGCTATGAGGCTAAACAAGATACCCAGGCCATGTGTGATGGCATTGGCGACTTCCTCTTTTCTTGTTTGTTCTCTTGCTTCCATGAAGGCTGTTTTATTTATCAACGGAGAATAATCTCTTTTATTGGAAAGGTTTTAATCAAGAGATTGTTTTAAGAAAAGCTTATGAATTGAAAATAAATTGAATAAAACAGTGTTGAGGTCAAAAAATGTGCTTTGAAGCGTTATTACCTTTGGTTAAAAAACGTGAATAAATCTTCTAATTATCGGCTTTACACCAGATAAGACTCCAATACGTTTCCAAAGCATCTTCCGTACATCAATAGAGTTTTCATTCCGGGAGCAATTCATCCATCCAGTCCCTGATGACGTAGGATTTTACCAAGCCTTCCAAAATAAAAGGATCTTCCAAAACAAAACTTTCGGCGGCATTGCGGGTTTTGAAAACGGCCATGTTGCCCCTATCCGCAAATGGGCCAATTCCCAAAACAACGTTTTCATCAATGTACCGATCAACAATCGCTTTATGTCTTGGATAAACTTCCATGATCTGGTCCATAGATGCCCCGGATGATTCACATATAAGTACTGCTTTCATTCTTTTTATACTATTAATTTTTAGAATTAAATCCAATTTTAAATCTCAACAACTACAATGCTGCATATCCAGGAAATTCAGGATTTACAACATCTTTCCATTCCGGATGTCGTTTGATGTATGTAAAAACGAATGGACAATAAGGAAGAATAGTGTAGTCATTTTCTTTGGCCCATTTTAGCGTTTTTTCAACAATAGCACTACCAGCACCCCGACCTGCCAGTGCTACAGGACTTTCCGTATGAACCAGGGCCAATTGACTTTCATACTCGCCATAGTTGATAAAGGCAAGGTGACCATCGACTTCCATTTCAAATCTTTTGGCTGCGTCGTTTTTTATCAATGGGATCGATTCAAATTCTGCATTCATTATGATTGTTTTTAATTGTTGATAAAAATAAAAGTCGAATCAACAATCATCAGCATTTTTAGCATTAATCTTCAATTTAAATTTAGATCAATGTGGCAGTCTTGAAATCTGGCAAGTCCTGGAGCAATCCTGGTCTTATCATTATTACACACGTAATCCCTTGTCCTTAAGGCCTGTCTGTCAGCTTTTCAAAACATTTATAAATGGCAACCCTCATGGCCTTTTCATACAGCATTGTCATCATTTTGGCACTGGCATCCATGGACTTGGTTTCAAAAAATGCAGCGGAGTCGCAGGATTGTAATATCACACCTTGTTCGTCCATCAGTTCAATTGTGGTTTCAAAGTGCACATATTCACGTTCACTAAAAGCCTTTGCGCTGAATTCGGTAAAAGCTTTGGTGATCCTGCATTTGACTTTAAAATCTCGTTCTCCTCCTTTAAAGTAAGATCTGATTTGTGAGGTGATTGCCTGACTCTGGCTCGGTGTAAGCTTTGGACTGATCATATCAGAGTCATCGGGCATGCTCAAAAAAGGAATGAACATAGGCCGGTCTGTCACATCATCCCGCTCATCTACAATTTGCAAGCTATCCAGTTTTCCATAGATGTTGATGGGACGGCTTTCATAGTTTTTATTGAGAATGGCTTGTTTTGAGGTACAGGAGGTAAAAAATGTCAGTGCCAAAACACTTAGCGTCAATTGGATATAAAATTTCATTGAAATGGGTTTTAATCAATGGATGTGGTTTACTCCAAAACCTAACTTTTATAAATCTTGTATTCCATGTATACCAGAGTTAGAATAACGACGATTTCAAAAATGAAGTATGAAAATCCTACGAGGGTAAGCTCACTACTAAAGAATAAAACAACTCCTGCTGACAAAATGCAATACAGCAAATTGGCAATCATAATAGGCAGGAGAAATTTTCTGATAGACTTTGTTCTGGAAAGATAAGTTGCCAAGGAATATATCGCGAAAAAAAAGGCTATCGAACTCAATAAAGTAAGTACTTTCTCAGGAAGTCCAAAAAGCCGCCCGCCAAACCAATTTACTCCGGCAATGCTAGCTGAAGTGAGCAATGCTCCTGCACCATCAAGCAAAAATATCTTTATCGGATGATTTTGAAAATATCTGAGAAGCGCAGAAAAAGCATTCATTCTTATGGTTTTGATCTCAGAAATGATACAAAAATAAACAAAGGAGTGCTACATCTGTCCTTTATGGTTCAATTGATGTAATTTTTTGAATATTTTTGTTGATCGCAGGTCGTAATGAATTAGAGGTCAATTTTTGGGGATTCGGCCGATCATGCAATTTCTGTAAATGAGTTTGATCCAATCGATAATAGAATGAAAAGACCATTAAAATTAGAAGCCGCTTTATATAGAAACAGCTACATCTATTTCATTCTGTTTTTTCTCTTCATGCTTTGGGGCTTTTCGCTGACTTACTTTGCAAGATTGCAGGAGCAATCGTCGTACAGAATGCATTTTCACGGCATATGTCTGATTCTTTGGTGTCTGCTGCTCATCATCCAACCTTATTTGATCAGGACCGGCAAACAAAATCTACACCGGCAGATAGGCAAAACAACTTATCTTTTGGTACCGGTGCTGATTTATTCGACCCTAGACCTATTCAAATTCAGGTTGCCACCCGTGGAACAAATGACCATTGTCAATTACCACCATGTAGCCCTCATTGTCAATGCCATGGTCCTTTTTGCCATCCTGTACGGCCTGGCTTTGCACCACAGACGCAATGGACCCATCCATGCCCGATATATGCTCAGTACAGCATTTCCAATGTTCACACCGATTACAGACCGAATCATTTATGTGTTTTTTCCATCATTGGTGCCCTATGCACCAAAAATTGCACAGGAGCCCGTCGTTCCCATTTATGGCTTTGTCCTGGCTGACCTGTTGTTGCTAGGATTGAGTATTTGGGATTGGCACTCCCACAAAAGATGGAACATTTTTCCTATTGTACTGATCATGCATTTGGTTTATCATTATTCGGTGTTGAGGTTTCACACCTATGCATTTTGGGAGAAGTTTTCGCTTTGGTTTGCATCATGATCCAATGAACCAGAAAAGCTCAATTGTCAATAATCAGAGATAGTTCTTATCATAATGGTAAGAAAATCTCTACCCTTGAATTAATCCTGATCTTCTTTTTAGAAATATTATGGTGATGACCAAAATGGCAAGGGCAGACAAAAGATAAATTGGGATATTGCCAAAGTTCTTTTCTTCTGCCAAAAAATCTGCATTCTCTATCAATACAAAATTGGCCCAATAATACGGGTGCCTTTGGCTGGGAGGAGCATTCTTAAGATAGCTCAGTTTTGACTCCCGAAGTGCTTCGTGCCTGGTATTACCTTTCTTGACCATTGCCAAAAAAGCTGGAAGTATTTTAAGCGAGCTTTTTTCGGTGGCTGACCATAGGCTGGAAACAAGACTACCGACCCCAGAAGACAAAAATGCCCTTGACATGCCGATGATGCCTTCACCCTCTTTGAGCTGTCCATCTGCAGTATCACAAGAGCTGAGCACAACTAGTTCTGCGGCAATGGGTTGTCTGGTCAATTCATAGGCATAGAGCAAGAAATCATGGCTTCTGTCATCAAATACTATGGCTGATCTGGATCCGTCTTCATGATCAACAATGCCATGTAGTGAAAGATAAACAATACGGGCTTGAAGCGCCTGGGCATAAAACTGGTCTACTGTGGCAGCCTGATTGAGGTAGGCTGACTCTCCAAATAAATCAGCACATTGGACCAACTCCTCGTTGGCGGAAGCCAGCTGGGAAAGTTTGGTGATCTTCTGATCAAAACCTTCCTGCTCCAATCTTGAGGAAAGTCCGTTGGAATATGTTGTCGCAAAGCCTGCAAATTGTTTTTTATAATCCGGTTTTCGTCCTTCTTGCAGCAAGGCAGTGGCGATAAACCCGTACGAAATATTATAATTTGAGAGTAAATAGTTTCTGTCTTTGTCCATAAGCACTTCAATCGGCAAACCATTTACCGGCCCATCCGGTATAAAGTGAATGTGTTTTATGCCATGGATTGCTTTCAATGGATCGAAAAACATTGCATAAAGCGCCATCGGCCCTTCTTCATCAAAGCCATTATTGGGCGATCTCAAGTTTGCTTTAATGGCTTTCAGTTTCTCAGCCCATATGGCTTTTTCATATGAATGGACAAAAAATGAATCTTTGGTCAAATAGGAAAGGGTCAGTTTATCCTCGTCGTTGAATACATCAACCATCATCATGTCAGGCCGGATTTTATCTTGTATGTTGGCTGTGAGGCCATGAGCAGAAAAGCTTTGAAACTGGCCTTGGCTATTGCCGGAAATCGCGTCTTGCAAATGTTCCAACTCAGACAAGGTGGAAGTATATGTGTCAGAAATGCTGCCAACTCCCCCATTGTGTACTTCATTCATCTCCATCTCATTGAGCTGTGATTTCAAGATGAAGTATCTGTTGACGAGACTGTCTGAGGCATCAAACATCAATTGTCGATTGGAAGCCACCAGGGTTGACAACACAGCTGCCTTAGAAGCACTTGAAAAATACAGGATTCGTTCCAGATATTGTTGCTCATGGTCTAGTTCATAAAGCCTTTTGCAAACTTCTATGGCATCTGAGGTGAAGTGATTCATAGTCCCCAGCAGCTCGAGTTTGGCTTCGTCTAAGAAGGCATTTGTGAGAATGATCCTATTTAAAGAATCAATTTTCATATAAATACCCAGGCTTCTTTCAAGCTTTTGCTGCTGCAACTCCCCAGCTGACTCTTTGGAGATAACCTGAGCTTTGATGTGCAACTGTCTGGCAAGATGAAAACCATTGAAGACCATTTGCTTTTTAATGATTGGATCGCCATTTTGGTCATATTGTAAGGTATTGTTGTGGAGTTTTATGGCAGAACTGATATATTCCATAGCCCTCTCATAATTTTCAGCCTTTAGTTCAAGTTCTGCCAGGTTCTCTAAAGCAAAAGATTGGGCAAGCCTTTGCTGGACCATGTTTTTGTCTTCTTGTCGGATTTTGTATGCACGTTCATAATACTTTCTGCTTTCAGTCAGGTTTTCTGATCTAAAATAAAGTACTCCTAAAATTTCGAAAGCATTGGATTGAAGACTGACTTCTTCATCAGGTAAAATGGTAAGGGCTCGCTTTGAAAATTGCTCAGCCTTATCGTACTCTCCTTTTTCCAGATAAACCTCTGCAGCATTGAGCTCAAATACAGCCACGTCATAAGGGTCGTTGATCAATTGATTTCCTAAAAATTCGGCTTCGATTTCCTGGATCAGTTCCAGTGCATCGTCGTATTTTCTAAACTTAATCATCAGGGTCAAATAATCGATATTCAGATAATAGGCATCGAGAGGGTCTAAATGATTTGAGAGCTTTTTAGCGTTTTTGAAATAGGCATTGGACTTGGTATAATCCCTGATTTGTGCATAATAACTTCCGGCTCCCTGGTACTTGAGAGACAGGGAATATGGATCATAATCTGGTATTTTTGAAATGATGGTCATGGCTGAATCAACATACCTTTTCCCCATGAGCTGCTGATCTGTATATTGGTATGCTATTCCAATATTGTACAGTGCATTACTGATTTCTTTATCACTGGCTTTGGGACATGTTTTCCAATATTGCTCAACAGCGTCTTTAAACCAATGGATGGCTTCAATTTCTCTGTTTTGTATGTAGAAATTTTTGCCAATGAGGTGGGCAATGAAGCCCTTGTCGTAGCAATCGAGTTGTTGGAAAGTTTTTGTAAATGATGGGTCTTCTACCAATTGATTGATGCCTTCAGCATTTTCTTCATCCCACATTTGCTCAATTTGTTGGCGCAAACCGGATTCTGATTGGAAAGCATATAGGGTGATTCCAAAAATTATTATAAGGAGGAAGGAGGATTTAACACTGGACTTAAGGCTATTCAATTTTTACGTTTGAACCCAAAATTAAGTTTCCCTGATTGATAATGGTAGCCTGGCTCCCTGATTTATTGATAGAAAGATTAGAAAGATGGAGCATTGACCCCGGGTTGATCTTTAGAGCAACATTTCCATCCAACTGAATTTCTGAGGTCATCATGCCGAGTCCATTGATGATGGTATTACTGGAGATGATCAGGTCATTTCCTGATATTTGTAAGGGAATTCCATTGAGAGAGGGGTCAATGTCTATTTGTGATACTCCACAAGTTTTTTCAATTCCAAATCTTAAAGAACCAATGCCGTTATTATGGTAACTGGTTACCGTGTAACCGGCTTGAGGTGCCTGGTATAAAGCTTTCGCATTCGCCGTATTTATGATTCCTTCCGAAACAGAAAGCCCTGAAAGAGCAGGTATTTCAATTGCACCATTGATGAGTGCACACTTCAATAAACCAAAATCAAATACAGCGCCATGGGTGAGCACAAGCGCTGCAACGCCCGTCGCAACCGCTGTTGCCTGACTTGTACCAGATGCATACCTTAACCCTCCTGCCATATCGGGGCCTGGAATTTTGAATCCGGGAGCAGAGATATCTGTATTTTCTGATCCAAAATTGCTGAATACAGCGAGTTCCTCTGAACAATCAAATGCAGATATTGATAAAATTCCCGGGTCGGGGAATCCGGCTGGCAATGTGGTATTCGACAATACATCAATATTCTTTCCTTCATTTCCTGCGGCACAAATCACCAGAATGCCTTCAGAAGACAAATGATTGATGGCCAATCTTAAAGGAAAAAATTTTGAGGGAATGAAGGCATCAGGCATACCAAAACTCATATTGACAATATCAGCATGATCGGCGGACGCATCAAGCAGGGCTTTCACAATATCAGATGTCATCCCCTGGCCCTGTGCATTGTGCGTTTTTCTAATGTCAAATGACACCTTTGTTCCGGTGATACTAATCCCATTTGTTATGCTGTGAATGATGCCTGCAATATGGGTACCATGTCCATTATCATCTTCCGGCTCATCATCGCTGTTGATATAATCATATCCTGTATAATCCAAAAGATTGTAATTAAGATGTCCAGTGGTAGATGAGGCAATATTGGGGCTTATCCCGGTATCCAGAATTGAAATTTTAACCTTTTCTCCATTCCCCTGAGCCATGGTATAATCAGCAATATCAAAACAAGAACCAGTCGCATTGTCCTGAATATCTCCCAGAGAAGTCAATATGTCAAAAGTCGCTTCCTGGATCTTTGTTTTTCTTGCTGATTCTCTGATGATGGTGTAAATGTCTGTTACCTGTACTCCCTCAGCCGTGACAAAAGGGTATCCATTGGCCTGCCATAGAGCAATTCCAACATTATCATTTCTCCAGACTTCTGTGGCATTTAGGTCGGTAAGATATGCAATGATGGTATCTTCAGGTACAATACCATCCAGTTGGATGAAAAACTGAAATGCCGATGTATCAACCCCCACCTGAGCCAATAAGAAATGAGGCAGACCAATGCACAGCAACAATAAGTTTCTAATTTTCTTCATGGTCACCCTTTACAAAAATATATGCAGACAAGATTTGTCGAATCAATAAGTTTGAATTTCAAATAATGTGACATTTTCACAGAAAGTAATTTTCAATAAAACTTCCAGTGGATCATCGAAACTTTGTCTAATTGATGATACCCTTCAAAATTATTTTGAAAATCGGTCTCTCAAAAAAGTTTTTCAATAATCGCGTCACAAAATCACTGAAACCTTCTTATTTGAATGTGAATCGAAAATTTCAAATAAAATTTTGGTCGGTCCTGTGCATACTTTTGACTTTGTTTGTATTACAAAGTGATCTTCATTCGTTTGGAGTTGAACGATTATCTTTGTCACACTTTCAAACCAATTCAGAATTTCCTTTGGAAGAATTGCAAAAAAATTTTGACCTTTCAGCCAATGATTTCCAGATCATGTTGGAAAACTTGATGAATGGTGACCAGACCTTATTCAAACAAATTTTTCTTTCACAGGTAGGTGAAAGCATCAGGTTCTTGCAAATAAAATTTCAGAGCAATTATGAAGATGCTTACGATGTTGTATTGGATACATTACTCGCCTACCGCCAGCGCCTGGTCGATGGTAAAATCACTTATGGCAACCTGAGATTTTTATTTCTACAGATGGCTTCACAAGAGTATTTGAGGTCAAAAAAAAAGTCTGTGTACTCATCGGAATCTGACCTCATATCAGGTCTTCCTGAAATGAATGATGAAGATGTTGAGGCCTATCCTGAAGATCAGGTGCAAATACTTGAAAAAGCAATGGCATTGATCAGCGAGTCATGCAGGGAATTGTTGAAGATGAATTATTTCTTCGGCATGAAACTCAATGATATCGCTGCAAAACTCGAAAAGAGTCCGGAGTCAGTCAGAAAGCAAAAAGAGCGATGCAAGGAATCACTAGTCACCCAATTTAATAGTATGATGGAATGAGAGATCTAAAAAAAGATTTATCGGTGCAGGACAATGAAGTCTATCTCAAAAAAGCAGTTCAGCAGGTTTTTGATCAGTCTTTGAAAGCTGAATTCGCCAAAGATTTGGCAGAAAACTATGGCATTACCGCTACAAAAGCAGAGGATGCCCCAAGGGCCAAAAGCGAAAAGCCAACCAGAGTTTTATATTTAAAATATGTCGCAGGCATCGCTGCGACCTTGCTCATCTTCTTTATGGCATATCAGCTTATGAATAACTCTTCCGGCAATCTGAACGATATGTCTCAGCAATTTGCCTATGCCGAAATCATCAGCCATCCGGGAGCTACTAAAGGGGCGAATGACAATGAAGATGCTTATAATGCAGCCGTCAGTGCTTTTAATCAAAAGGAGTGGTCTCTTGCCATCCAAAATTTTGAATCGATCAACTCTGCAAACGCGGAAACGACATACTACCTGGGCATGTCACATTTTTATGCCAAAAACTATCCCGAAGCCATCACACAATTGGCCAATTCCAAGCTTGCCGCTTCTCCATTTGCGGAAGAATCTCAGTGGTACCTGGCCCTTTCTTATATTTTAAATCAGGAAAAGGATAAAGGTCTGGCACTACTCAAAACTTTCCCATCCTCTCACTGGAAATACAAAGAAGCGCAACAATTGATGAATGCTGAATAAAAAGAAGTAATCCTCTACTTCAAAACCATGTCATCAGACAAGGTCATATCAACCTAATCGCTGACACGCAGATGCTTACTGCTGATTCAACTCCTCAAACGTTACCTGACCATTTTCAGCATCGGGGACTGATTTCGCTGGTACTCCGCAATACCCTCCTGCACAACCAAAGGCAAAGACTCCCATAGAAGCGAAGTATAGACCCAAAGGTAAAAATGCCCATTCCCGGTCTGAAATGGCCTGCACAACAATATATAATCCTACTGCTGTATAAACCATTCTGGTAAAGGTCCATCCGGTGAGCACTCTTTTGAATATCATGTCTTCTATTTTGTAGTAAAGTAAGCTAACTGAATACAAATTCAAGGTGACTTGTGTTACGTTTCGCGACAATAACTATCCAATCACAGCAATATCACCCCTTTTCGCTATTTCCGAATGGATTCAATTGTTGGACTTTTATGGATGTAATCAAAAATAATTATGGTGGTTTAAGAAATCGTATGATTAAAATCCATGATCATCTTTAAATGTTAAATGTATGGTTGACTTAAAAAGAACCTTTGTATTTTGGTTTCTATGTCTTGTAGGTTGTACGGCTTTTTATGGCCAAAGTGTTGGTATTGGAACAACAAAGTCAGACTCAAGTGCCTTATTGGATCTTTGGAGTACATCAAAGGGTTTGCTTCTTCCAAGGATGACCAATACGCAACGCAATGCAATTTTTCAAGCCGCAAATGGTTTGTTGATTTACAACACAACTACCCACCAAATCAATCAAAGACAAAATGGTGTTTGGAAAACCTTGCTAAATAGTGATTATTGGGTCGGGGGAGGTAGCGGACAAATGTTTAATATAGGGGACAATGTAGGAATCAACGTTGCAGGTCCTGTAGAAAAACTGGAAGTTGGAGGAAACATCAGAAGTACATCAGGTCTCATTGTGGATCATCCTTCAGCAATTTTGCAGTTTAAAAGTACTGGAATTAACACTGGATTTGTTCAGCTGTCTGGAGATAATTTGAGGCTTGGAACTAATAGTGGGAATACCGATGGTAAAATAATTTTCCGTTTTAATGGAGTCGACCGATGGAGTATTGACAGCAATGGTAATCTCGCGACTTTCATCAATTACCCTCCCCTTAAGGATGAAGGCAATATTCTGATCAATAAAAAAATCAGCAGGCCCGGAGCTCCGGATGAAAACTTCCTTCCTATTGCCCATGGTACAATTTCAGCCGATGCTTCTAGTGCAATTTGGGTCAGCCCACTACCGGGTACCACAATTACACATGTTGCAACTGGACACTATAAAATAAATTTTGGATTCGCTAGAATTTCTCCCCGAAGCTCAATAATTGTGACTGCGCAATCTATAAGTCCCAAAATTTGCACCGCCAAATACATCAAACCCAGCGAATTTGATGTCTTTATTTTTGACCTTGACGGTGTGAGAGTGGATGGCGATTTTGCCTTCATCGTCAACGATCCCAATAACTTATTCTAAAGTCTAATTTGAGATTAAAAAAAAACACCATCATGACGCACAAAAACAAAAAATTATTAACCCAGGTCTTTACATGGGCACTATTTTTCATCATAGTACTTGAATCCTGTGGCCAGAAAAACAACAGTATTACACCATCTTCCTTGCTTGGAAAATGGACTGCCCAAAAAGTGGAAGGAAAACATTTTTACAACGATTTCTCAGAGGCCATGTCAGCGACGATGCCTCAGGAAGGAGACTACATCATGTTTGAACAGGAAATGTCCGGGAGCTCAGGTAAGTTTTCTACAGTTCAATATGGCATGAACGAGAGTGGCACCTGGGAATATGATGAAAAGGAGCAATTGCTGACCATTACCTACACCTCATTTGAGCCCCATTTCATCATATTCAGAAAAGTAGATAAAGCCACAAAGGATGAGTTGGTGCTGACAGAAGATGACGAATTGATCAAAAAATGGGTGGCTGTCAACCATATTATGGAAGACAGTCCAAAGAAGATTGTTGGCGGAAACTTGTACGAATCCTATATCAAAAGTCAGTAAAAATCACAAATCATGAGTGTTGCAAAAGTTCAAATTTTGGTTTTCAGACCACTTACCTTCTTGTTGATGTGGATATGGAGTTACTTTGTTGTTCCTACAAAAATAACTGCTCAGGAAACCTATGGATGCGGAACAAAGTCACCTGTGAGGCCCTATTTCACTCCAGCCTTTCCTGCCGGGTATAGGTCCAATGAAACCTACCAAATCAAAATATTCATCCATATCATTGCAGAAAGTGATGGAACAGGGCCTGCTGTTGAAATGACAGACCTGATGAGTCAACTCGAAGCAACTCAGTCGTTTTTTGCTCCAGCAGATATCTGTCTAAAACTAGTAGGTATTCAACAAATCAATAGCTCTGACTTAATGGAACAAAGAGTTGACGAAGAGGAAGATGATTTGTTGCCTTTTCTGGTGGGGAATGCTATCAACATCTTCATCCACAAATTTGTATATGAAGATGATAAAATATTTGGGGGTTCGGCATACGACATTCCAAATAACTATCTTTCTGTTGATGGAGATATTATGGCTTCAGAGGACCGTTTTGATTTGATTGCTCATGAATTGGGACATTGTTTAGGCTTGTATCATACATTTGAAACAGGCCTTGGCAGCGAAAATGTAACTAGAAACGGAATATGCCGAAACTGCGATTTTACCGGAGACCTCTTGTGTGACACACCGGCGGATCCACATGATACAGAAAATTATGACTCAGGACAATACATCGATCAGGCTTGTGAATACAGCGGCACTATAAGAGATGATTGCACAGAAAGTCTTTATCAGCCGGACACTCGCAACATTATGGCATATGGAAAAGAAACTTGTCATGACCACTTCTCGGCCCAGCAAGGGGAAAGAATGAGGGCTATGATATTAAATGAGGACATACTCACTGATTGTTTGGTGCCAAACAATATTACATTGAGCCCTGCATATAATGAAAATACGGTGTTTGGAAGAAAGATCCTGATAGCCCGAAACAGCCTTATTGTCCAGGGAATCAATTTTGAAATATCAGGGGCAGCATCCGGTTTATTGAGTGCAAATTCCATCACTTTGTTGCCCAGAACACGCCTGCGACCGGTAACAGGAGAGGTAGTAGTAACTCCTGAAAACCAGCTTTGTGATTGATAAACTTTAATTGTACCATTCGGATTGTGGTCTGACCAGATTACTTGAGAAGTAACTTTATTACTAGTAAAGATCCCTACACATATGTAGGGGCAATGGAAAACCTAAGTCACTACTCAATTGAATCCCTTCAATTTTCCAGGGACAGAATTGTATTAAAATTGCAACAAATAAACGGACAGATCATTGTCCAATCGTAAACTACAAAAAAGTATATCTCACCCCCAGAAACAACCTCAAACCCTGATTGGGTGCATACACGTAATTCGGGTCAAAAGTCAGTCCATAAGGATTTTCGTCAGTAACTCTTACTTGTCCCTGCTGATCATATTCCACCTGCTTATCAAAAGGATCATGGCTTCGGGCGATGAGGAAAGGGTTTCCTTTCTGAGGCGTGAAATTGAGGAAGTTTTTGACACCCCCATAGATTTGGAACTTCTTAATGCCGTCATACGTCATCTGTATGTTTTGAATGCTCCACCAGGGAGAGTAGTTTTTTCGTGGATCATTCGGGCCCAACACAGGCAGCCTCATGGGACTGTAGACATTCCCTGTGTAATCTAAATTTATTCTGTACTTGTTGAGTTTGTAGGTCACAGCCCAGGTGCCAGTGAGTTTTTCTGTCAGGATTTGCTGGGTAGTGATGCCATTTTCAGTAAGGGTATTTTCCATCCAGGTAGCACCTGCCATGATCTTCAATCCATTGTAGAAAACCATATCCAGATTGAGGCTGAGCCCTTTGCTCACGGCGTGTCCGTCCAGGTTGTCATAAATGATTTTGTCCGGGTCGGATTCGTAATCTCCAACGATCCTGTTGTTAAAATAGGTGAAAAATGCTGAAGCATCAAGACCAAAAAAATTGCCACCGGAAGCGCATATTTTCTTGACAAAGTTGAGGTTGACGTTGTAAGATTGCTCAGGGTCCAGGTTGTTTTTGATTTCAATTTTTCTGGCTCCGGTCAATGCAGCATGATCTTCAGTAAAAAGGTTGACCACCCTGAAACCTGTACCGGCATTCAACCGCAATATGTTTTCACTGTTAAGTGTCCATTTGTAGGCCAGCCTGGGTGTAAAAATACCCCCATGTACAGAATGACGATCGATCCTCATTCCCATCATCAGACTGTGATTTTTGGCAATACCAATTTCATCCTGAACAAAAAGTCCGGGCAGCCAGGTTTGTTGTGGGAAGTTATTTCCAATCGGGTCTGCAGTTCCCGGCGTATTGTCGTCATAGAAGGTGAATCTCATGGCAGCACCAGCGAGTAAGTCATGAGCTCCCAGCTTTTTGTCCCACGTCATCTGTGAAAAGGCAATCTTTTGTCGGGCCATATAGGCCGTTGTCCCATAATAACTGTTTTGGTCATGATCATTGAATGAAAAGGACAAGAGCAGCTTTTCTTTTACAGGAAGCTGATAGTTGCCTATCACTTCCCACCTGCCGGTGTAGATGCTTTCCCCATACAATTCATCGCCACCTCTGAAGGCTTTTTGCCACCGGACATCGCCGCCCCAGCGATCTTCATACATATAGCGCATTGCCAGGTTGAAAGCCCTGCTTTTTTTCCGCAGAAAATTCCATTTTTGGAAGACGGAAACCCTATGCTGCAATGTCATATCAGTGAAGTCATCCTCGTTGCGGTCGATTCTGTTTTGAAAGTTGAAATAGTTGATGCCGGTGAGGGCACTTACTTTTTTTCCCGCATTGAATTTCCAGGAAAGATCTGCATTGTACTCACCCCAGCTTGTGCCAAATACATCTGCAGAAAATTGTGGGGAGCTGTTGGGGTGTTTCGTAATAACGTTGATGAGCCCACCGACTGCTTCGCTACCATAAAGTGACGAAGCCGGACCTTTGACCACTTCAATCCTGTCCACAATGGCGTTGGGGATGCCGGACAAACCATACACTGTGGACAATGCACTGACAATTGGCATACCATCCACCAGGATCATGGTATAAGGTCCCTCCAGTCCATTGATGTGTATGTCTCCTGTATTACAGACCTGACAATTGAGCTGGGGTCTGATCCCATTGACGTTTTGGAGCGCGTCGTAGATGTTTGGACTTGGATTTTTCTTAAAGAACACAGGAGTAAATACTTCCACTGCTACCGGGCTTTCCAATCGCCTGGATTCTTTCAATGTCCCGGTAATGACTACCTCGTCGAGTACCATTTGCATATTGCTCATGTCAAAATTGATTTCATAAGCCTTTGCTTCTGAGACCTGAATATTTCTGACAAGTGTTTTGTAGCCGAGGTAGGTGACTTCAATCTGGTGATTGCCCAATGGAATATTGTCCAGTGTGAAGTAACCAAGGGAATCTGTTGTTGTTCCTATGGAAAGCTCAGGCAAGGCTATATTGGCGTAGGCCAATGCTTCTTGTTGGGCCTCTACTCTGCCAAACAAATTTATATTCTGCGCATTCAATCCTAAAGAGAGACAGCACAATAATGATATGATAAAAAAGCTTCTGAACATGGTATATTTTCGCGTAAGTCAAAAAACTTCCAACTTACTGACTGATTTTATTAGTCATACAAAGATATAAAACTTAGACTTATCTAACTTTTTTGTTTTAGAATATTTTTATATTTGTAAAAAATTCCCAGCCGATGGCCACAGCAGCAAAGGAAAATTACCTCAAAGCCCTTTACCACCTCCACCTCAAAAGTCCTGAAATTTCTCTTACGGAACTTGGCCAAACCCTAGACTTGCGGATGCCGACAGTTAACAGTATGGTCAAAAAATTCCACGAAAGTGGTTGGGTCGAATATGAAAAATACAAGCCGGTAAAGTTGACAGAAAAAGGACGCAAAATGGCGGCTTTGGTCATCAGAAAACACAGGTTGGCAGAAATGTTTCTCTCCCAGGTGATGGGTTTTGGATGGGAGGAAGTACATGACATCGCGGAAGAACTTGAGCATATCAAAAAGGAAGATTTTTTTGATAGAATGGATGAATTGCTCGGCTTTCCCGGTATCGACCCTCATGGTTCTCCCATTCCCAATAAAGATGGAGATTTGGTAAGAAGTTCCTATGAAAGTCTGTCCAATTTTCCTGTCGGATCGCAAGTCATATTTAAGGCACTCAAGGACAGCTCTACAGAGTTTTTGCTTTTTCTCAACAAGCGTAGCATCCGGCTTGGAGCGCAGATCAATATCATTGACATTGAAGCTTTTGATAAAAGCATGAGCATTTCGCTGGATGAGGGAGATGCTCAAATATTAAGCCATGCTGTCGCTATGCGTTTGCTGGTGGAACCAAAATAAGCCAATACTATAGTCTGGAAATAAATCCCTTTGTTTTTACCCCATTTACTTTTAAAGAATTATATACTATATTTATAGCTACTTTTAGTAAAACCGGGGTAATGAAGGAGTATTCAAGTATAATCCACACCAAAAAACTATTTATTTTATTTTTGTCCGTCACTTTAGGGTTTCCGGATCTTAGAGGTCAGGATGTTTCAGCACCAGTGACCATAGATAGTTTACTTACACTAACGCGAAACCTGATCTCGGCCAGAAAACCAGACGACGCTTCCCTCATATTGGAGCAGGTACAACAACGGATCACAGATGAAAATTTGATGAACTCCGAAACCCAATATTCCTATCTGATCAACAAGGCAAGGATTTTTACAGCAAAAAATGCATTTGACAATGCCATTGAAGTATACCTGCAGTCCCTGGAGCTGGCCACCAATATCAAGGGAAAAGAAAGCAACCTCTATGCAGATGCTGCTTATGGCATCAATACCATATATTACAGGAAGGGCAACGTAGATGGCGCATTAAAATATGCAAATGAATGCATAGAAATCAGAAAAAAGTTACTGCCTCCAGGCGATCCGGAAACCGCTGTAGTCATCAATTCATTGGCTGTTTTGTACAGGGCTAAAGGAGAATTTGCTGAAGCCGAAAAATACAATATCGAAGCCAGAGAACTCATGGAGCAATACAACCATCAGGATCATTCCTATTATGGCTTCATCATGAATAATCTCGCAAATCTATATGTGGTAACCAACAGATATGAGGAAGCAGAAGCTGTATTTAAAACAGTAATAGCCGTAAGAGCAAAGTATTTGGGCGAAGACCACATCGATTATGCAAGATCCATCAATAATCTCGCCATCATGTACCAGAATCAGGGAAAATACAAGGAAGCGGAACCCCTTTATTTAAGATCAACGGAGATAGCAAAAAATATATATGGCACAGACCATTTGGAATACGCCAATTACATGGGGTCTGCGGCAATTCTTTACTGCATCACCAACGAATACGAAAAGGCCGAACCTATGCTCCTTCAGGCACAGGAGATCATCAAAAAAAGTCTGGGTACTGAAAACCTAACATTTACCAGCAGTGCCAACAACCTGGCCAATCTTTATTTGCAGCGAGGTGAATACGCCAAGGCAGAACCTCTTTATCGTCAGGTAAGCGAGATAAGACTTAAATTGTTTGGCCCGAAAAACCCGGATTACGCCATCAGTCTTGCCAATTATGCGCTATTGTTGTATAAAATGGATCGGTTTGAAGAGGCAGTGCAACCCATTGAAGAATCCATCAGCATCTGTGAGGCGACTTTCGGAAGAAAAAATATGACGACTGCATATGTTTATGGCGTCGCCGGCAGTATCGACTATTCAAGAGGAGAAATGATTAAGGCAAAGGAAAAATTGGAGATTTCTGCCGATGTCAGAAAAGAGCTGGTAGGTGAGATGCACATTGACTATGCAGAAGCTCTGGATAAGCTGGGCAGTCTTGCAAGGTCCAATAAAGACTTTGTTGGAGCAGAGGAGATTTTCAGAAAGACAACGCAAATAAGAAAGGAAGTGCTGGGCGAGAACCATACAGATTATGCCAACGGACTGGAATTACTCGCTTCGACATTACAGGCTGCGGGAAAAATTGAGGAAGCCAAAAAGTATTGGCTTGAGTTCAACGATGCTGTTCTCAGACTGATAAGGCGGACTTCTACCTTTTCAACAGAGGAGGAAATGAGGAGTTATCTCGCGACTTTTGAAAATAGAATGGCAGGTTTCAGATCATTTTCGATAGATCATGCTGATGCGGAATTGATCGCTGTCAATTACAACAACGCTTTGGTCATGAATGGCTATTTGCTGGAAAATAAGAAGAACTTGCTTGAAGCAGTAGTAATGGCAGGCCCTGAGGTCCAGAAGGATTATGAAGCTTGGCAGGAAGCTCAGCGCAAGCTTACCGCAGAATATTCAAATGCCATAGGAGATCAGAAGGATGTCAAAGACCTTGAGGAGCTGGTGGGTTCCCTTGAGAAAAAACTGATCACCTCGATGTCGGATTTCAGGCAAAGAACTTTTCCGGAATGGACAGATGTGGTTGAGGTATTAAAGCCCGGTGAGGTAGCTGTTGAAATGATCAGAGTCCCCTATTTCAACCCGGAAAAAACAGATAGCGTTTATTATGCTGCTTTGATTCTTGAGGCAGGCAGCAAATCTCCTGTTATGCTGAAACTGGAAGAAGAAAAGGCCATATCAAATTTAATGGCAGCAAAAGGGGCCAGAAAATCGCAATATGTCAATCGCATGTACACCATCCAGGAGGGAAAGGAAAGACTCTATGACCTCGTATGGAAGTCCATTGACGACCATTTTTCTAAAAGTCAAAAAAATACACGCTCCAAAATTTACTTTGTTCCCACCGGTTTATTTCATCAACTCAACATCAGCGCTCTTCCAATTTCTGAAAACAAGAGAATTGGTGATCAATACAGCATCATGCAATTGGGAAGCACCAGACAATTGCTGGAAGAAAAACAGATAAAAACTCCCGTACAACAAAGTGCGCTATTGGTAGGCGGAATCGTCTATGACACTGAAGATCAGGAAATTAATGCAAATTCTCCCTCTAGTGCTGATGTAGCGACGAGAAGTGAATTTATAGAAAAGCTGGGACAGGATGTCATTGCAAGGAGTGGTGTTGCCAGCAATTGGAAATACTTACCCGGTACAAATACCGAAATCAACAATATTGCAAAGCTCATCAGCAAAGGCCAGAGTAAGCCCAATATCCTACAAGGCATTGCGGCATCAGAAGAAGCACTCAAAAGCATAGGCGCCGAACCACCCTACCTGCTCCATATTGCCACACACGGATTTTTCTTTCCGCAGAAAACCGAAGGAACCAATGTATTCAGTTCAAGCAGCGATGCCATGTTGAGATCAGGCCTGATCCTGGCGGGGGCCAACAAAGCATGGACAACCGGAGAATTGCATGCTGGTACCACTGAAGACGGTATTTTCACTGCCCGCGAAATCAGTCAGATCAATCTGCGCGGTACTGAATTGGTGGTACTCTCGGCTTGCGAAACCGGGCTTGGGGAGATTCAGGGTGATGAAGGTGTCTATGGTCTTCAAAGAGCTTTCAAACTTGCAGGGGCTAAAAACCTTATTATGTCCCTATGGCAGGTGCCGGATGGTCAGACTTCAGAATTGATGCAGGTGTTCTACAAAGAATGGCTGACCAATGGCAAAGACATCAGAACCGCTTTCACCAGTGCACAAAGTCAGATGAGGGCAAAGTACGAACACCCCTATTTCTGGGCAGGTTTTGTTTTGGTCGAGTAGAATTCTCCTTCCTGTTCATTTACCTTCCTTCATGATTCGTGCTGCTAGTCGTGGTGTTATTCTTGAAATAAGTTTTAGGATTTTGGTTTTTCCAATATAAATTTCGTACCGATCCCTCCTAAAACCGTGGATAAATTCTTTGACCAGGATTTGCGGGCTTATTTTATCTCTACCCCTGCCTGCTGTCATCGGGGTATCAATCAAAGAAGGTATAAGCTCAAATACTTTTACACTAGTATTCTCCAATTGATATCGCAATGACTTGCTAAAGCTATGAATACCTGCCTTCGTCGCACAATAGACAGAGGCATTTTTTTTGGGAGCCATAAAAAGACCACTGCTAACATTGACTATTGCTCCTGAGCCATTTCCCGAGATCAGTGGCAGCAACATGGCTGTCAGTTTGATAGGACCATTGAGGTTAGCAGAGATTTCATAGTCTATTTTATGAACCAGATGAGTTACCTCTTCAAATAGATAATTGTATTGTACAGCAGCGTTGTTGATCAGTATATTGATATCGCTGTGATTCTGCTCGATATAATGCACCAATGCGCCCAATTCTTCATTATTTGTAAGATCACATTTAAAAACATCTATTTCAGGATACTGATTCTCAACAGCACGAAGTTTATCAAGGTCTCTTCCTGTGACGATCACTTGATTTCCATGCTCAAAGAACCATTGAGCAAGTGCCAATCCTATACCTGATGAACCTCCCGTGATCAATATTTTATTTCCATTTGTTTTCATGCTACTCCTTTTTTGAATTGTTCATCGAAGACTTCAAATTGATTTTCTATGCCAATGATGATTTCTTTCACTTCAAAAAAGGGAACGCTGTATACTTTGGTGTCACGGAGCAACTCTATGAATGTCTGATAGGCATCTAACTCATAGGTTTGAATGATTAAATAATCTGAAAATGAGCTGTGAAAATACTCACTGTCATAGAATTTCAAATCCAACCGATCACTCAGGTGATCAAAGATGGGATGCAAATCTTTCTTTACAAATTGGCTTCGCTCCTCCCTGCTCAGAGCAAGCCATTGCGGATTTGCATTCAATAACATGACGATATTAAATGGTCTGTTTTTCATGGCAAATGATGATATTTATACCAAACGGAAATAGATTTGACCACATTATTGCTGCTAAAAATCCAAATATCTGCGTTGGGAAATTTCGCCAGAGGCACCACTCTTTGATAAGAAGAAGCTGCGATCAGGGGATCGCAGTTCACCGCTAAAATCATTTGCGATGATTTTTTAACGCGGTTCACCTTGATCTTTGAATTTTTATCTGCGGAATAAAAATGGTCAATCCATTTTCCGATTGGTATATGAATGAATAATTCCAACTTTGATGAATGAATTACAAAATTGGAGTAGTCCTATGGACTATTCATTTACATATGTAAACAAATCACTTCGACGACATTTTTTTTCTTATTCTGCTCAATTGTGTCGGCGTTATACCCAGGAATGAGGCAATGTGGTACTGAGGAATGAGTTGTTCAAGCCCGGGGAATTCCTCTCTAAAAATTTCGTAGCGCTTGTCAGCGTCCATCAATACCAGTTGAATCTCCCTGGTTTCTTTTTGGACGAAAAATTGTTCTGCGAGCACCCGGCCTGCTCTCTCGAGGTCTTGATGTTCCTGGTAAAGGCTCAGAATATCAGCGTATTTTGCGACAAGAAGCTCACAACTTGTCAATGCCTGCTGATTGATTTGATTGGGCTTTTGAGTGATAAGAGAAGCGTATCCACCAATAAAGCAAGGTCCGATAAAGAAATGTTTATTGTACTCTTCTCCCTCTGAATTTCTATAAAAAGCTCGGATGACTCCGCTACTTAAAAAGCCAATGTTTTTGGCAAGCTGGCCTTCCGATATGAAGTATTCACCCTTGACTAATTGATCCGGCTTGAAGAGTGCGGTAAATTTAGACCAACTTTGATCTGAAACTTCTGTCAGTCCATCAAAGAATTTCTTAAAATCTTCCATGACTCAAATATCAGGTTCAAAGCTTTATCTGCCAATGATTTGGCCAATTATTCCATTGCACCTGTAGCGTTCAGGGGCACTTACCCACTAAAAATTAGAAAGCAGCTTTCCGGCCTTTTTATTGTATGGATGAGATGGATTATTTGCCATCTTTTCTAGTTCGGCCTTCCAAATATCACGACTGCCTTGTTTTACAGCCATCCTGGCCAATAATCCATACCATTCTGCATCTCTGCGATAAATGCCTCCGTCCTTCAAAGCCTGAAAATCCTGAATAGCACCTGAAAAATCAGATGATTTAAATGATGCATGAGCCCGTAAAGCAAGTGCTTCCTGTTCCTCATCCTCCGGAAGAGTTTTGAGCAAATTGACCGCTTCCCTGTAATTTCGGGCAATAAAAGCCTTCATGGCTTTATCGTAATTTTCGCTGGAAGAAGATCCCCTGGAGGCCAACAATCCCTCCGGGCTTTCATAGGCAGCCAATGCAAGTGCGCTGAGGTCTAATTTTACTTTTTGAACCGGAGTTTGTGCAGGGGCTGAAGTTTCTGTTTTCTCTATTGGGGCTTCCACTTCTGCTGTTATACCTTCCTGCCCTGTGTTTTCCGGCAGCTCTGTTGGTGTTTCATCGATTTGCTCGTCTGCGTATCCTCCTTGCTGCTGATTGTTGTTTTCAGGCTGGACTTCTACCTTATCCTTTAAGGTCAGTGTGTAAATGGTGCCCACCAATCCCAGGGCGATAATAAGAGCGAGCCACCAGAGGTTTTTTTTTCTTGGCTTTTCAGCTGCAACAGACTGTGTTTGATATTGAGCATACATAGCATCAATATCATTGCGCAATTGATTTTCTATCAGCATTTCGCGAATCTCCCATTCTGTTTTAAAAACTGCTGTTTCATTTGCCAGCTTTGGGTTTTCTCGTAATTCAGCTTCGAAAGCACTTCTGGACGCTGCATCCATACTTCCATTTACATAGGATTCGATTTTCCCTTTTTGGTTGTCATTCATTAGTCACTACTATATTTTAAAACTGACATATGCTCAGGATGCTCCTGAATGGCATTGCGCAATTGTTCCCGGCACTTGTGCACCTGGTTAGCGGCTACCTGTTCACTGGCATATGACATTTTTTCTTTAATTTCTTTCATCGAATAATTTAGCTGAAAAAGGCCCAGCAATCTTTGACACTTTTCTCCCATTAGTGCAATCAGATTCTGGAGTATAACCTTTCTTTCGCTGGTGATCATTAATTTTTCCGGACTTTGGTCACTTCCGACCTCCGCCAATTCACTTGTGTCGTACGTTACTTTGTTTTTTCTTTTCAGTGCAAGCCATTGCCATTTAGCTATGGCCTGAAAATATGTGGCCAGGCTACTCTCACCCCTAAATACACCATTCCTCACCTGTCTGTCAAAAACTATAAATGATTCTGTGAAAACATCTTTCGCATCCTCACTACTACCACCCTGAGAGATCACATAACCAACAACCCTCTGAAACAATTCAGGATTGGTGAAAAACTCCTGCAAGGCCTTTTTTCTTTGAATTTCATCCCCCTGAATGGCCTGTATCAAATGAGAATCATTGTTTAAAGCATTCTTATTATCGGGCATAAAGATCCTGACTTTTTAATTTTAATGAACTTAGACTAATTGGACGCATTGAATCTAGTGATAAATATAAAAAAGCTTCAAAAATCATATCGATATTTATCAATGTATTATAAACTTTTAATTTTTGAAATTGTCTACATCATATGAAAAGAGATCAAGACATACTCGCTTTGCGGCCAAACATAGACCTAAATTCCGGAAACACCATTAAACCTGTTGAAAAATTCCAAAACCAATGTCTTCGCCCAATCCTGAAAATACAACACGATTTATTGGTAAAAAGATTTTCAGAGGACCCACAAACTTTAAAATCCGGGTTTTCTCATAAGAATCCATTGGCGATGCAAACCTACATTTCCTCCAGGGTAAAAAATGACACCCGCCTCCAAAAGGAATTCATTGGCATGATCACCGGCTTGATGACTGTAGCAGAGTTTGATGATTATTTATTGCAAAAACAAGAGATAGACCGCAGAATATTGACCATGTTGTCTGCAAGAATCATCGATGGGCTGGTACCAAAACAAGAAATCAGTGTAGAACTATAAAAGGTATATCATTGACCTGACTTTTGTTTCTCAAACAAAGCATTTTTGACTCCGAAATTTGAGATTTCAAAACCGATGATATCCAGCCTGACCGTCCTTCATATATAGGTGATGTAAAAATTCAAAATCATTGTTTATCAAATACCCACTCCCAAACCATACCATCCTCGGGATCCAGAACTTCCCCTGTCATCACAAAACCATTTTTTTTCAAAACAGCTGTTGAAGGGCTTTCTTCTCTAAGCGTTCTGGCTGTAATATCGACCTGTTGATTTGAATCAATGGCCAAATCAACCAAAGCACCACAGATTATTGTGGCGAAACCTTTATTTGTGTAAGGCTGAAATGTACTGTAAGCAATCTCGACTTTTCCATTTTGGGGTTGCCCTTTGAACGCCCCAACGCCGACAGCTTCGCCTTCATTTACAGCCAGATAACATATCCAGGGAGGATAGTAACCAATCACATCATAGTAAGAAATTGCCATGTCAATAGCATCTGAGGCATGTGAATTGTCCCGAAAATCAGGGTTTTCAATTCTCAAGGGCAGAATTTCAATAAGTTTCATACAGAATATTCAAATGAGGGAATAAACTTAATTTTTTTGTTTTTTAGCCACCTTAAAACTTTGTTATCATTATAAATTGTAACTACATCCTGCCAAATAAGGTATTCAAAAGTTTTCTCTTTGACCTCTCCTTTCCGATTTATTCTTTTACCATAATGACTGATTGGTAAGGCCTCAATGAAAATATATCCTTTTCCATCTTTAAATCCGGATAATTATTGATCAATATCTCCCCCAAATTGATATTTTCCGGTAAGGCAAACTTCGCTTCTTCTTTCGAAAAATTATGCACGATCAACAATTGTTGATCATTATATTTTCTTGCATAGGCATACACCTGGGGATGTTCTTTCTCGACAATTTCATATTGACCATAAACCAAAACCGGCCATTCCTTGCGCAATTTGGTGAGGTTTCTAAAATGATTGAGGATGGATTCTGGATCTCTTTCCTGGGCCTCCACATTGATCTCTAAATGATTATTATTCACCGGAAGCCAGGGATCAGCTTCAGAAAAACCAGCATTTTTATCGCCGTTCCACTGCATGGGCGTCCTGCCATTGTCCCGCGATTCAAAACTCAGTTTCTTTAAAAAATAATCCATGTCTTTTCCTTCAGCCTTTGCCTTTTTGTATCCATTGATGGCAGCTATATCCTTATACTGTTCTATGGAGGTAAATCCGATATTGGTCATTCCCAGCTCATCACCGTAATAACAGTAAGGTGTTCCACGCATGCTTAAAATGAAAGTATTCAACATTTTTGCCGAAGCCTCCCTGAATGCAGGCTCATCGCTGCCAAATCTCGACACAAGCCTCGCCTGATCGTGGTTGGCCAAAAAGATAGAAAGCCATCCTTTTTCTGCAAAGGCACTGTCCCATTTGGAAAATATTTCCTTGAGTTTACTCAATTCATAGCCCTCGTATTTAGCAATATCAACACCTTCAAAGGCATAGGCCATATTCAATTCCTGTCTGTCTTCGTCAACCAATTCATGGGCTTCCTGAAGATTTCTGCCTGCACCCTCCGCCACACTCATCACGTCGTACTTGCTGAAAACTTCGTCATACATGCCCCTCAAATAGTCATTCAAACCATCCTGCATGGCATAATAGTCTATAAAATTCTTTTCAAAACCTTCTGGAAATGCGGGATATGTAGTGTCTTTGGCGGCGAACTGGAAAGCATCCAGCCTGAATCCATCGACGCCTTTTTCAGCCCAGTATTTCATGATCTCATTCACTTCCTGCCGGACCTTGGGATTGCTCCAGTTGAGGTCCGGTTGTTTTTGAGAAAAGTAATGCAAATAATAGGCATTGGTCAATGTATCGTACTTCCACGCATCCCCTCTTTCATCAAACAAGCTGTAACGATAATTGGGTTTGCCTTTTTCTGCAGGCCACCAGTGGTAATAATCGCGGTAAGGATTGTCTCTGGATGACCTCGACTGTTTGAACCACTCGTGCTCATCACTGCTGTGGTTGACCACAATGTCCATAATGAGTTTGATGCCCCTTTCATGCATCCCGCTGAGCATCTGGTCAAAGTCCTCCATAGTACCAAAATCATCCATGATATTTCTGTAATCACTTACATCGTACCCATTGTCATCGTTGGGTGAGCTATATATGGGATTGAGCCAGACAGCAGTAACTCCAAGACTTTGGATATAATCCAGTTCTTCAATAATGCCCCTAAGATCACCGATGCCATCGCCGTTGGTGTCTTTAAAGCTGCGGGGATAGATCTGGTAAATGATAGCTTCCTTCCACCACTTTTTTTCAGAGTGTGCGCTTTCATCCGGCTGGGGTTCGGCATTGTTGCAGGCGGTCATCATGGCTATAGCAATTAAATAGAGGGCAAGTTTTTTCATAATAGAAAGAAGACTTTAAAGTTGAATTCCAAGTTTATAAAAAGATTGAATTGGCAGCATTCAAACAAAAATACATCTTTTATTAAAGTTGGATTATTACTCTAAAATAGAAATCAAGGCGAAGTTCATTATTTTTTTACAAAAACTTGTTCGATTTTATGACACCTCTGCGCGTTTTACTGCCATTTTCAAAACCTACTTAAAGAACTGATCATAAATAAAGTAAATATTATATAATTTAATTACTTATAATTATTTGGAACTGAAATTTCAATGTATTAATTTGGTCTAATATTTCAAACACTACCGGAGATGATAATGGTTTATTTTAGCCAAGCAGCCACAAAACTTTGTGAAGGATTCAGTGTAGTGTAAGAGACGCTGTCATCATCCGGTCCTGGTTGAATAGTTCAAACGGAAGTGATTCGTCTGTTTATATTGAATGAGCACATACCCTGAAAATATTTTGAATAATGAGAAAACAATATGAAAACATTCCTTTTATGATTAAAACTATATTGATCGCGATTTGCTTGCAAGGTTTAACTGTTCAACTAATAGCTCAGGCTCTTGAAGGGGCTCCTCTACCCGATACCATCTTTAGAATTGGCCATAATCTTGCCACAAAAACCAATGACTACTTTGATATTGTCTTCAAATATGATCAGAGTCAATTGGTTACAAAAACTACTTTCAATAAAACAAATCCAGATGAGCCTGTAGTAACTGAAAATTTGAATTATACATTTACAGAAACAGGAAAGCCTCGGTCTATACACAACACCTTGATCAACCTATATGATATTTACTACTACACTTTTGATGGAAAGGATTCCATTTTTTACAGAGGTGTCCCGGATCCAGAAACAGGTCTTCCACCTGTGAGTCTTACTAATGAATACAACGAATTTAGACAACTGACTCAATCGATTAGATACAGCAGCCCAAATTACATCATTTCTAATACGTATACCTATAATGATGCCGGACTGGTAAAAGAGCAATTATTTTATACATTAATCAATGGAAATTTCAGTCCCCCTGTAAAAACAACTTTTGAATACAATTCCGCCAATAAATTGATATCTGCAAAAGATTCTGTTTATAACTCATTTGGATTTTTAGACTTTCAAAGTCATAGAATATATAATTACCCAAATCAAGATACTGCCTTTTATTCTACACTTAGCCTTGATAAAGATGGAGAACTCATCAGCACTATTGAACGCCATCAGACAGCTGTTCTGGACAGCACAATGATCAAATATGCCGATGGGAGAATACAAAATCAACTGGTAAAAAAATACAATTCCAGAGCACAACTCATTGAAGAAATTACTTTTAAAAACTCCGGTGAGCCATTTACAAAATACCTATATGAATACAATGAAGATGGATCAATTTCGGTCATGTATGGATACATTACTGATTTTTTCACCAACGATTTGACTCTTTTCCTTGAGGATTATTACATATACAAGAGCATCTCGAGTAACTCGACTGAATTGTACCATGATCTGGATGCTTTGGTATACCCAAATCCTGCAAGCGATATTCTAACGGTAAAATCAAGAAGTAAAATTAATGATGTAAGTATTGTTTCATTATCCGGACAAGAAATTGCCAAAATTGATGTCAATGACGATCAGGCACAAATAAATATTGCATCATATATGGCAGGGTTATATTTTGCTGTAATCAGAATTGACGGACGTAAAAGCTGTATCCCTTTTTTGGTTCATCATTGATTCTCAGTTTAAAACCTGCATAAAGAGTATGAAAGTGGTAGCCTGCTTTGTAATATTGGAAGATGTCCCAGAATTCCTTTTTGGAAAGCTAGGAGTTGCAATATTTTAATTTATATATGCATATTTTATTAATGCAATTGATAATGAATCAATTAGGTAAGTTATCCACAAACCTGTCAGACGGCTGTCAGACAGGTGTCTGACAGGTTTAGGCACTATTTTATTTTTATTTGCATACATTATTTACTATATATTCCCTATTGCACCATACTTCCCCGTAGTCCCTCCAAAAAATTACACCAACCTTTCTCAACAAGAATCTTAACTTCACAACTTCATCTCACATTAAGATCTCATGAGTATCCATTCCGACAACCAGAACAACCGCACCCTTTACGGTCATCCCAAGGGACTATTTTACCTGGCTTTTACCGAAGCCTGGGAAAGATTCTCCTATTATGGAATGACGGCCATATTGGTTTTGTATATGGTCAACCAATTGTTGTTGCCGGGTCACATAGAAAATATTGTGGGCTTTGAAACACTGAGGGGCGTTCTGGAATCCGCCACAGGTTCTTTGTCAACTGTAGGGCTGGCATCGATGATTTTTGGACTTTATTCGGGCTTTGTGTATTTCACTCCGGTTTTCGGGGGCATCATTGCAGACCGCTGGATTGGTCAGCGCAATGCCGTCATCATTGGCGCATTATGTATGACTGCAGGTCACATCTTTATGGCATTTGATCAAAGTTTTTTATTGGCCCTCCTGATGCTCATCATAGGCTCGGGTTTTTTGAAGGGCAATATTTCGGCGCAGGTAGGTGCTTTGTACCCGGTAGACGATGAAGCCAGAAGGACAAGGGGTTTCGCTATCTTTAGTACTGCCATCAACATTGGAGCTGTGCTCGGACCTCTTATATGTGGATATCTTGCACAGGATTACGGCTGGCACTATGGCTTTGGGGTGGCGGCTATTTTTATGGTGGGTGGTTTGTTGACGTATTTGTATGGCTTTCGTTTTTTGCCGTCAAAAGTAAAACATGAAGGAGAACATAAGACAGGAATGAATTCCGGAGAATGGAAAGTGATCATTGCGCTCTTGGGTGTAATTGGTATTTCTGTTTTCCAATCCATCAGTTATTACCAATCGCTCAATATTCTCAAAGTTTGGCTCCAGGATCATGTAGACCTTTCAGTCGGAGGATTCACCATTCCGGTAGCCTGGTATCAATCGCTTGATGCCGCTGCCAGCATTGTTGCTGTGCCCACCTTGTTTATGCTTTGGAAATGGCAGGCCAAACGAAATAAAGAACCCAACGACCTGGGCAAAATCGGTATTGGCGCCTTGATGGTCGCATTTGCTTACTTTCTCCTCTTCATCGGAATATATTTTACCAGTGATCAATTGTCCAGTCCTTGGTTGCCTTTTATTACTGTTGTTTTGTTGGGTTATGCCTTCATTTATCAATGGCCTACTCTGCTTGCCCTCGTATCAGGAAATGCGCCTGCCAAAATCAATTCTACCATGATGGGCATTACATTTATTTCCTTATTCATAGCAGGGAACAGCGTGGGATGGCTGGGATCTTTCTATGACAAGATGGCTCCGGGTTCATTCTGGTTGCTCCAGGCAGGAGTATCTTTGATCGGTGCAGTCCTTATTGTGCTTTTCGGACCTCGACTGCGAAAGGTCCTGAAGAGCAAATGATGATTTTATAATGGTGTTCAAAAACAAATTTTTGAAATCTATCCTTTCAAAATGAGGTTGAATCATCCTTTTGCTTCAAGATAAGTTTTGCTCAACAGATCACAGAAAGAACGCGCCAAAAGGATTATCCACGCCTTCTTTCCAGCAATATCATCATCATCAGGCCCAAAAGTATACGGTCGTCGTCTTCGCCTTCCATATTGCCCAACTTGCCAATGGAGAATTCTTTGCCCCAAAAAGACGGATCTTTTTTGATCCGAATGACTGCTTCGCCTCTCGTATTTTTCACCAGATAGGATGGATTGAATACATATCCTGAAATCAAGCCCAAAATCGGTATCTCACCAAGCAAACCATCCATCACTTTTACCCAGCCGTTTTCTTCCCGGATCTGGAACTGCTTTTGCCCTCTTCCATCGATGATTTCGTACTCAGATTTCCACAACGATTTCCATCCCTTTCTCACGATTTTACCAAACTCCTTGCCTCTGTCATCATAAAAGCTGTAAGCGGCAGAGAAGTCAAGCCAACGGTCAGCTTTGATTGAATAAAGTTTATTACTTCTGGATTCATCGCTGAAGATTTCAATATCCTCCTTGAATTTAAACATTTTTTGGCGGACGTATGCTACCATTCTACCAGTATTGTCAAAGGCTGTAAAATCATTAGATAAGGTTGTTATCTTAAATGAAAAGCGCAATGGAAATTTTAATTCTTGCATGGGTGAGTGATTAGATTGTTGGAATAAAAGTAGAATAAAATTATTGCAATAAACAAATTATGTATGAATAAATTCTTTTATGTGTTTGGTGAATTATAAAAGTCAAGTCTCAAATTTTACAGCAATAATTCTGGCCAATTGTAATAAAAGCCCCCTGCCAAAAGTTTTAAGGAATCGCAATATAGAGGGTTTATAATCTATGCAATACTTGATATTCTTGGCTATTCTATGCCACTATGGGAGTTTACATCAATCTTGGCAACCACAATCCAAATGTTGCAGAAAATGTCCCAAAAATCATGATGAGAAGGATCATGGATAAAAACCCTGTAAAGCCCAATTTCATCACCTTACTTCCACTTTCTTTAGCAAAAAAATAGCACCACACCACCAGTTGTGGAAATACGTAAACCATCAAACTCAGAAATATCAGAAACGGGCCAGTGAACGTTTCCGGGTCAAATCCAACAGGAGCCCGCCAAAAACCCAGCCATGCCATCAAAAAAACCCTAAAAAACCAAACGCCCGACATGCCTGCATACAAATGCAATACCCACTTTTTGTGTTTTTGAAACTCACCCTTCAAAGCTGTTGTCAATGCAAAGTATGCGCAAACAAGGATGATGATGGCATTGAAACTGATCAGGACCGATCCCTGCAAACCTCCGGCAGAACCCCTCACCCATGATAGATAAAGACCATCGACAGAAATCAAAAAGGCAGATAAAATATAAATCCGGCCGCTCCACCTATGCCATTTTGGGAGCAACTTTCTTATTCCGGAAATCAGTTGGAATGGGCCGAAAATTGTAACAATAAATGCCATCAGCACATGCAATGCAAAAATGATATTTCCCATCAAGTCTCCTTTTAGATAGAACTCCTGACCCGAATGGTTCCATTGCTCCAGTTTTCCTGACGCCGTTGTTCCTCCATAAAACATAAGGATATAAAATGCAAAAATCATTTGCCCAATAAAAGCCATCACCAACCATGATGATGCAACCGCCCTGAATGCCTTTGAAGTAAAATCCATATTATGCTTATTTTGATGAAGCATAAATGTAGATGCCTCATGAATTACCTCACTTAACATTTGTTAAGTAATGCCTTGGAGGGTGGCGTTTTGGCGTATTGGCCTATGGGCGTATTGGCGTTTTGACGAATTGGGTGCATACCCGCTAACTTCCATTTTCAGCGAATTTCCGCGGGAATTTCAGCGTTTTCTGCGGGAAAATAAAAGATCTTTAGGTGTTTTGACATAATGGCATTTTGGAATCTTGGGGATTACCATAAATTACTTCCCTAGGTGGCTGAGCGTAGCCGAAGCCTGCCTTAGCATTTTGTCATGATTCTTGGTCAAAAATCCCGCCAAAATATGAATGTTTTTGACCATTTCGTACTATAATCATATCACCCCATTCGGGGTTTTGAAACCAAAATATTGGTTTAGTCCCTTTTAACTTTTAACCTTTAACCAATATCATTTCTGCGTTTTCTGCGGGAAAATAATGGGGATTTTGGCGTTTTGGCGTATTAGCGTTTTGGCGTTTTGGGAGCATACCCACAAGTTTCCATTTTCAGCGAATTTCTGCGGGAATTTCTGCGTTTTCTGCGGAAAACTCAAAGGTATTTTGGTGTTTTGGCGTTTTGGGGATTACCATAAATTACTTCCCTAGGTGGCTGAGCGTAGCCGAAGCCTGCCTTCGCATTTTGTCATGATTTTTGGTCAAAAATCCCGCCAAAATATGAATGCTTTTGACCATTTCGTGCTATAATCATTACACCCCGTTCGAGGTTTTGGCCCCCATTATGAAAATAATGGGGATTTTGGCGTTTTGGCGTTTTGGAATATTGGCATATTAGCGTTTTGGCGTTTTGGGAGCATACCCACAAGTTTCCATTTTCAGCGAATTTCTGCGGGAAAATAAAGGGTATTAGGCGTATTGGCGTTTTGGGGATTACCAAAAATTACTTCCATAGGTGGTTGAGCGTAGCCGAAGCCTGCCTTTGCATTTTGTCACGATTTTTGGTCAAAAATCCCGCCAAAATGAAGGTGGGTTGTAACCGTTTTGTTCAATAATCATATCATCCCGTTCGGAGTTTTTTTCCTCGCCCTAACACCTAAAACCTGACACCCAGAGCCAACAGCTAATAGCTAACCGCTAACCTCAAGACATCAAATACGACTCCCTAAAATATTGAAAATGCGAGGATTTTAACTCATTTTCATGACTAATCCTCAGAATACCATGGTGTTTGTTGTTCCACAAAGTGCATTTATACAAGTCGTCATCTTCAATAAAAGCTTCTGAATAAAACTTGATTTCCAGGAATTTTGTCATGGGCTTGACCACCAGGAATGTTTTATTTCGGACAAATACCACACAGTTTTTGGTGGCGCTCATTTCTACATCTTCCCATTTCACTACCTCCTGCATGACTGCATCAAAAATCAGCAAAATAGTATCGCTTTTGTCTGCAAATAAGTCATCCATGGAAACTTCTTCGCAATAGTGCCAGGCCTTTGCATTTCTGAGTGGTCTTTTACAATGGGGGCATATAGTTCTTTCGACTGCCATTTACTTTTTCAAATTATACATCTGACAATTCAACAATGATTTCATTTCTTCTGTTGAAAATTTCATAGGGTGGATTGTATCCTAAAAAATAAAATTTGCCTTTATGTGGGATGCCCTGGAGTTCAAGTGCACGTTCCAGTTTTAGTTTATGTTCCGCTATTTTTTCATCACTGGCCCAACCACCAAAAGCAATGGCTGCAACCCTTTTTTGGGGTTCTTCCACGAATTTTATCTGTGATTGATTGGGTTGTGGCAAGTTACTTTTGTTGTACTTTTTTGGAACCATAAACATGACCGTCATGGTATCTTCAAGAGACATGGCCACGGGCGAAGTCATTGCTATTTTCTCATTCCTTTCGTTACCCCCAAAGATATAGCCGGCAAGAATGGAAAAGCCCCTTCCAGATGCCTGTTTGTAGTCCTTGTATGGAAGCTGAACGGATGAAAATAAGCTGGCTTCGTAAGTCCTGACTTCAAAATCCTCAAATTTCTGTTCCACTTTATACGGATACATTTCGATATTCCTTTGGGCACTCATGGCAAAAATTTGAATGATGATAAAGACAATGGCAACAACTGCCAATATGATGATGGTAATTTTCATTTTAATAAAGTTAACTGTTCAGCTATATCCATTTTGATCAAAAATGGTTCATTTTAAGTGATACTTCGACAATTTTTTCAGTAATAGCGATGCTATTTCTGAAAAAATATGTCTCGTCTGACTTAAAATGCCCTGAATTTTTGATTCAAAAGCGAATAGCTGACCAGTTACCAAAAAAGTGGCCAATTTTATTCCTGACTATATCTAAAGCATAGAATCAGGTCAAATGTTCATTTACACGCGATGACTTTAGACAGTTCAAGTGGCCAATAAATACTCTGGTCTGGCCTTTTTGTCAGATGAATTAGAAGCACAGATTCGGGATTTAAATAGTGATTTCACCTCTACAGGATATTCCCTTGCGAATTCTCGCTAGACTTTCTGGCTGAACACCAAGATATGAAGCTATAAATTTTAGGGGAACATTTTTAATGATGGCAGGTTTGTCCCGCATTAGCTTGAGGTAACGCTGTTCAGCTGTAAGGTGGGCAAAATCATGGATGCGTTGCTTTTCCTCTTCCAGCAATTGTTGAAAAAGTTTGATGGAATAATCCTTTTGCGTGAGGCTTATGCCAGCTGTGTAATCAGCATTTTGTTTGGAAATCCTTAATATGACACAATCTGTAATGCAGTGCAGATACTCGTTGGATACTGTCTGCTGTACAAAAGCCTGGTATGAGGTAAAAAACCTTGGACCATCATTGAGATCAACGGTAATTTCTTCTCCCTCCTCATTGATATGAAAATTGCGCATGTGGCCTGACACAATAAAATTGTGATAACGAGGGATGTTGCCTGCGTATTCGAGCATGGTGTCTTTCTCCATCAGAACAGGAAAAAAGGTTTGCCTGCACAATTCTCTGTCGCATTCAGGCAAGTGAATGATTTGCTCTACGTAATTAAAAAATACTTCCAGATAAGGATTCGGATCCACTGTGTTATGATTTCCCGCCATTTAGAAAAAAGCTTCCAGAACAAAGACGCACATTCTTGCCAATGGTTGGAAAGCATTGTTATAACTCCAAATGAAACACTTCCTTAATGGCCTTCTCTCCCATGGAAGTGATGATTATATTTCTTGAGTTTTTGGTCTTTCTCACCCAATCCTTTTGGATCATTACCTCCAAAATGGCAGCTCCCAGTGAGCCGGCAAGATGATATTTTCGTTCGCTCCAATCCAAACAAGGTTTTGCAAATTGCCTTCTTTTACCCTGCAAATCTGACGGATTGATACCTAGACCAGTAAAGAATTCAAAGCCTTCGGCAGTCAAAACAAAATCCTTGTCCTGCAACTCGATAATGTGTCTTGACACCAGTTTTTCGGTCAGTAATACCCCAACTTTACCGGCGAGGTGATCGTAGCAAGTCCTGCAATACTTTACATCCGACTTATTAAGCGCAATTGACATGCCCTCTTTGTGTTGGTGTTGGCTGAGATGGGCGAGGGCTTCAACAGCATAGGCAATCTCCTTGCCTGCAAATGAAAAGTAGCGATGCCTTCCCTGAGCATCTACTTTGAGGACCTGGCCTGACAGCAATTTTGATAAGTGATTGCTCACTGCCGTGATGGATAAATCTGCAGCTATAGCAAGCTCGCTGGCCGTATAGGCCCGACCATCCAGGAGTTTCCACAAAATTCTGGCCCGTGAAGGCTCACAAATCAAGGCAGCGGTTGCAATAAACTGTTCTTCTTCCATACTTCACGCTCAAATGAAGTGTAAATGTAATGCTTCCATTTTCTTTGCAGCAGCAAAAAACAAAGTATGAAAGACATCGAAATAATTTTAGAAAACAAAGCCGGGACCTTAGCTTTGATGGGAGAAACATTGGGAAAAAATAAAATCAGCCTGGAAGGGGGCGGAGTTTTTGATAACGGGGCAAAGTCGATTGCACACTTTTTGGTAGAGGAAGCTGAAGAAGCCCGCGAAGTCCTTGCTCAGGTGGGCATTGAGGTTGTGGAAATCAATGATGTCATCATCCAAAAGCTAAGGCAGGATGTGCCAGGACAATTGGGTGCATTTTGCCGGGCATTGGCCGATGCGGGAGTAAATATTCTGGTGCAGTACAGCGATCACGCTAACCAGTTGATCATTGTACCCGACGATTTTGAGTCCGCCCAACAAGTTTCACAAGATTGGATGAAAACCTGGTGGAACTCATAATCATACTTATCGGAAAATGGATTGTCCATTTTAATCATGCAGACAAAACTTCAAAGATCACATGGAGCATACGCTAGAACATTTGCCTTAGCTGTGACACAGAGGTCACAGTTCGGAGCTAAATTCATTTGCGATGAATTTTTAACGCTCCTCATGGCGAGGCTTTCTAACGCAGATATTTGTATTTTTGGCAATAATTATGTGGACAAATCTATTTCCGATAAGTATATATAAAATCAATTTATGAAAGGCATACATACTTACCAAACCAAAACTGAATGGACAGGCAATCTGGGAAGTGGCACCTCAGGCTATAGAAATTACAGCAGAGATCATATGATTGATGCAACACATAAATCTCCAATATCGGCTTCATCAGACCCGGCATTTCGAGGTGATCCTGCCAGATACAATCCTGAAGAGCTCCTGGTAGCTTCACTTTCTTCTTGTCATATGCTTTGGTATCTTCACCTCTGTGCAGAGGCAGGTGTGGTAGTAACTGCTTATACAGATTATGCCACCGGCACTATGGTTGAAACAGCAGATACGGGTGGCCACTTCACAGAAGTCGTACTTCACCCGGTTGTTACTGTGTCAGAACAATCCATGGTGGAAAAGGCAAATGCACTGCACGCAAGCGCACACCACCTCTGTTTTATTGCAAATTCAGTCAATTTTCCGGTGCGTCATGAGGCATCATGTTTGATCCTGAGCACATCAGTTCAGTAGATTTTTGTTAGAATTACAAGACTAATGTTTTGTCTGAACTTTATTGAGCGCTGAGTTTTACTTCCGGCTTCTCAAGACCAATGAGTTCATAAAAACGGGCAGATCTTTCTGTCTCAAAGACATCCATAAATGCAGGTATTTCATCATTATAATCCCTGCGAGAATAAGCCATAATTCTCAATGCTTCCAGGCCATCACCCACATCAGCTTTGGAGTAATGATATATGTTGTATTCCAGGATCACCTCATTTTCTTTCGAACTCACCATAAATTCCAGCATCACATCATCACCTACAGGGTTTTCTGTCTTGCTGTATTTGGCTTCAGGATCTGTTAATTTACGCTCTTCGATCTCTGCAATTTTCTGGGCTACTGCATCATCAATGCTGATTTCTGACAGGAACAAGTGGATGGTCATCATCTCATAGAATCGCTCAACGCTCTGTCCTTCAGGCAAATACTCCTGCAAATAATAAATTTCTGTTGGATGATCTGACCATGCCAGATTAAAGTTTTTATCATTGTATTTAATAGGACCTGGAACTGAAAGATAATCAGTTACCTCAGTGGTGGAACTAACCGATTCTGAAGAAGGGCTACCACAAGAAATCAGCAAAATGGCCGCAAAAAATAAAAATCTCATTTTTTATAAAAGTTAAATGACAGAAATAATAGTTGATGCATATCCAAGACTGGTCATCCTATATGCATTCTGAATATTAGTACTGTTCAAAAAATTCTATAATCTTTGATGCATCACTTTTATCAAAAAGATTCACATTTTCCAATGCTTCTTCTTTTGTCATCATGGTTCGGAGCAGCATGAGATTGTATACTTCCTTTTTTTGATCCATATTCAACTCAGGCATTTGTGCATTAATGGCCTGGTATGCCCCGGCAATTTTTTCCATAATCTCAATTTCCTTATCAGGATGTGTGTCTCTTTTGAAATTATCAACGGTTTCTGATAATGGCCTTTGATCTACTTCAACCAGAATTTGATGAAAATTTGCTATTCTTTGCAATTGAATGTCGGTCAGATTTTCATTGATGATTTCATTGGGCTGAAGATCACCCAATCTCACTTTTTGCTCTGTGATAACTATATCATCTGCCGTTGTTGCCTTCCGATTTTTGAAATAATAATATGCCAAAACCAGAAGGACGATGAGAACTATTGCGTACATAATAAATGAATAAATGATGAAAAAAAGAATTGAATAATTGTGGCTTTTGTGGGCATCAACATTCGCTGCTCATCAAATATAACATTAGTTTATTTATTTTCTTTCGTAATCCTAAAAAGCCTCAATGTGCTCTGTCACTGATTCCACTTATTCGATATATTCCTCAATTTTGGTACAACTCCTAAAGCTCTTCTTTACGAACACCCCGTTTGAATAAATCATAACTTACCATAACAATACCTATTAAAATCAAAACATCGGAGAGATGGGCTACAGCTGAAATTCTAACAATTCTACCTAGTGGAAAGGAAATCGCCCCAGCTGCTAAAATCAAAGATGAGATTAGGGAAATATTTTTCCTTACTGCCAGTAAAATGGCCATTATAAGCAAAGTTAAGGGAAAGGCAGGCCCGCTCTGATACATTACCAGATTCATGATGATAGCGTGTTGTTCCGCTGCCTTGAGTCCAAGTTGTGTCTGACCAGCCGCATCATCAAATATTCCTTCCAACGCGAAAACAAGTCCACCAAAACTTCCATAGACAGCATATATCAAACCAAGTCTGGAATATAAAGGCATTTGCTTTTTTAGATGATTGAAAATTTCACTGAAACCTATGGTCCAAAAAAGCATAGAAAAGAACATAAAACTTGCCCCGGTCACCGTATATCGTCCATCATCAGTCCACATAAATGAGCTGATGATCAACAGAAGCTGTCCCAGGACCAATATGCCGGTACGATAATAAAACTGTGATTGCAGAGTGTAGTGATTATCCATTTCTATAAGTGATATTTAAAAAATGGACGGCGGATTCAACCGATTGGTTGCATCTAATGATTTAAATTTTCAAAATAAATATTCAAAAATAATCAGGTTTAATTTTCAAGAAATTGACGGATCAAAGGCACAGCCAGTAAGGGCTGCCCTGCATTTTCCGGCTTAGACCCGGAAACTTCTCCAATCCAGTCGCCATGACCTCCCGGGAGAATTGCCAGTTCTGCCTTTGATATTTGCTTTTGTAATGCTTCGGCATGTTGGGGTGTGATGATATCGTTTTCTCCTATGATGATGAGGGCTTTAGAAGAAATACCCATGATCAACTCATCGGGAATGTCCTTGAAATTTACCATTCTTTTGGCATCGCGGTCATGCATGATTTGTAAAGCATGGCGATCAGGATTTACTGAAAGAAACGCGTCCTGTAAAGCAGGTGGCATTTGATCCAGACTTGACTTTTCCATAAAACCCCAAAACCAATCCGGCACTCCATTTCTTTTTGCGAGAGGAGAACAAAGTACCAGTCTATCGAGCATTTCACCGTGTCGGATAGCAAATTGCAAGGCAGTGGTGGCTCCATTGCTAAATCCCAAAACATCAGCTTTTTGTATGCCCAGGTTTTGAAGTAGACCGGCAACATCGTCGGCATCCTGCTCAAATGTGCTTTCAACTCCTCTATCAGATGTTCTTCCATGAGCTTGCAATTCCATGGGAATCACTTTTCTGAATTTGGAAAAGATCGGAATGATTTTGCCGAAATTGGATGATATGGTCGAACCACCACCGTGGATCAAAACCATGGGTTTGCCTTCGCCATGCACCTCATAATACATTTTGATGCCGTTGACCTCCGTATAATCTCCAATTGATTTTACTTTTTGTTCTTCTTCCATTGGTGGTGTGTTCACCGGTGTTTTGCCTTCTTTACAGGAATAGAATACGGGCATCAAAGCAATGAATAATACCAGATTTCTCCAAACCACATCAAAGTATTTTGTGTAGTCGAAGATACTGAATCAACATGATGGTTTTTGCGTCCTTGATTTCACCTGTGGAAATCATTTTTAAAGCATCATCCATGTGCACCTCAAGAACTTCAATATTTTCTTCTTCAGATGCCAGGCCACCGCCTTCCGATACCTTCATTTCTTTTTGATAGGCTGCAATAAAAAAATGAAGAATTTCTGTGACTGAGCCGGGCGACATATAAGCCTCATATATTTTTTTGACCTCCGAAATTTTATACCCGGTTTCTTCTTCGGTCTCTCTGCGGATGCAATCTTCGGCATTGTCTTCATCTAGCAGACCTGCACACGCTTCTATCATCATACCTGATGCATTGCCATTGATAAATGTGGGCAATCTGAATTGTCTGGTGAGAATGACGTTGTTGAATTCAGTATTGTACAAAAGAATGGTAGCTCCATTGCCTCTGTCGTAAGCTTCCCTGCTTTGTTCCAGTCTTGTACCGTCTTTTTTATAATATTCGTAAGTGATTTTTTTTAGAATGTACCAGTTGTCAGATAGTATTTTGGTATCCAATATTTTTACGCGGTCGATCATTGTTTTTGCCTTTGAATTTTTGCACCTCAATAATACGAACAAACCCATCATTTATACTCTTCGGAATATGGAATGTCCATTTTACATGTGATGATAAAATGGATCAGATCGAGGCATGAAGCCCGTTTAAAAGTCGCCATAAGCGACTTTAGGGCTGAACTGGGACCGCCGCGTCCCAGCTGCTTCACATCTCAGTGGTACCTCCAACGAGTATTTGCAACGATGATATGGTACATTTTAGCAGCATGGAAGTGGGCAATTCTATTTCCGAAGAGTATAATTCTTCCTGGATTCTGCCCTCTTCAATTTGAGCAAGCGAAACCAGCTTTCGGAGTACTATAAAAAATTTAACAGATCAGCATGTTTCAACTGATCATGGTATGCATTATATTTGTAGTGGATATATACCAAACGGAGATTCCTTTGAAGAGATCAAAACGTTCCGGAACCAACGGCAACACTTGGCCAAAAGTTGACCATGCCGGCATAATGTTGTATCAAACATGATTTTAGTACTGTCACCAGCAAGTGGGAGTGACTACAAACGTATTCATCTGTTTTGATCAAAATGAACGGAAAATGCGAAGAGGTGATACAAGGGCGTAACGCTTTTGAAGAAGTTACATGCCATTAAAATAAAAATGAAAGAAACAGCAATCAAGAAACCAGTTTTAAAGGGAAGGTTATCGACCAATGAAATATTAGGAGGACAAGTCATACCTGCTTTAGACAGACTTCGAATTATATCCGAGGATGAATTTGAAGATCTTGTTGTAGAGTGGGCCTCTGAATATCTAGCTAGTAAATATTCAAAAGTCATGAGATTAGGAGGATCAGGAGACAAAGGACGTGACATAATTTGCTATTATGATGACAATAAAATTGATATTTTTCAATGCAAACATTATGGTCAGACATTAGCACCTTCATCCATGTGGTTAGAGTTTGGTAAACTTTGCTATTATACATTCAACGAAGACTATCAAATCCCGAAAAACTATGTAATTGTTACTTCCCGCGGAATTGGTCAAAAGTTATCAGATTTTATCGACAATCCACAAAATATCAATGAAGAACTAATTAAGCAATGGAATGAAAAATGTCAAAATAAAATAACCTCTTCAGAGATCAAATTAAATGCAAAGCTAAAAGCTTATATTAAATCATTTGATTTCTCTATTGTATCTGCGAAACCTCCAATTAGTTTAATCGAGGAGCATAAAAAGACAACATACTACCCAACAAGATTTGGTGGAGGTCTGATTAAGTATAGAAATCTGATACCAAAACCAACAAAATCAATTCATAGAAGAGAGTTAAACTATACTAATCAACTTTTAGAGATATACTCAGAAAAAAGTGGTACTACTATCACTGACTATAAATCTATCTCCAAAATAGACCTCGATCTTAAGCAACATTTTGAGAATGAAAGAGAAGCATTTTATTGTGCAGAATCACTTGATAGATTTAGTAGAGATAATTTTGCTGATAGAGATATTTCACCATTTGAAGAATTAAAAGAAGAATCCAAGAGTCTAGTCAAAACATCATTAACTCTTTGCTCACATCCGGATGGCTATAGAAGATTAGAAAGCTCTAAGCTAGAAATGATGCGACAACAATTTAGTAGCAGTCCTTTGCACAAAGAGATTAAAAACTATGACAAAATTGGCATGTGTCATTATTTAGCAAACGAAAATATTGTCCGATGGGTGAAGTAATAGCGAGAAAAAAGATTTACAATAACATCTTTGAAATATCAATTAGGATATTAATTTCATTGAACACCATTGAACGAAAGAAATTAGCTATAGATGAATTATTGATTTATGATCATCTTATTCTGAATACATTTGATGTTGATGGCCCAGCAAGTCTTCATGCTCCAATTCCGAATAGAGGTGTACAATTGTATTCAAAAAAGGAAATATTTCAACAAAGTTTGGCATATCTTATTTCCAAAGACCTTTGCATTCTTAACTCCGATAAAAAGGGAATACTTTATAGTATAAATTCAAATGGCTCTGCTTTGCTACTGTATTTAGAGTCAGAATATTTCACTAGACTATGTGAAAAAGCAAAATGGGTCAACAAAAATTTTGGACAATTAAACAGAAGTGAACTTAACCAATTTGTTAGAGAGAATATCACCAATTGGGGAACAGAATTTATGGCAAAAGATAATTACAACGAATTTGTATGAGTGGATTTTGGATAAAAACAATAAGTGCTCAGAGTGCTACAAAAAAGCCTGCTTCAATTGAGCTAAAACCAGGTGCAAATATTATTTCAGGCCCCTCAGACACAGGAAAATCTTATATTTTTTCTATCGTAAATTTTGTATTAGGAAGAAGCAGCCCTCCTAAAAATATACGTGAAGGGATAGGATATACTAAGTTTCTTTTGGAAATAGTGACTTATTCAGAAAATCAAAGTTATATGCTAAGTAGAGAACTTGAAAAAAATAAAGTTGAAGTAAAAGATCTTACAACAAAAGAAATTACTACTTACAATACAAAGGGGTTAGTCTCTGCAGAAAATCACTTGTCCAATTTCTTACTTAGTCTTTGCAATTTGAACAATATTAAATTGCTAAAAAATAAAACCAAAGGGGAAAAAATCAATTTGAGTTTTAAAAATCTTATTCAACTAACTAACATTTCAGAATCCAGAATTATTACTGAATCCTCACCTTTCTACTTTACGCAAATCCATATTAACAGAATGATGGAGCAATCACTAATTAGTAGCATACTAGAAGGAACTGATTTTTCAAATGTTACTTCAATTGAAGATCCTAAGAAAATAGAAACCAGAATTTCAGGAAAATTAGAACTTATTGATAAACAAATTATTGAATATACAGAGGAAAGAATAGAGGTTGAATCACTAATAAAAGCAAAACCAAGTGAGTGGGAATTTGACTTAAATGAAATAAATCAAAAACTATCAAATAAAATAAATGAAGGAAAGGCTCTACAATCTCAAATAGATGAAATTGTAAAAGAACTTGCCTTTATAACCGAACAAAGTATATACAATAGAGAATTAAATTCTAGGTTTAAGATTCTGAAAAGACAATACCTATCTGATCACAGTCGACTATCTTTCATTCTCGAAGCAGAATCAATAATTGAACAACTACCAAGCCATTTATGCCCTATTTGTTCCAATCCAATAGAAAACAATCAACTCCAACATATTAAAGAGCTTGACGATTTTAAAGAGTCAGTGAATGTTGAAAAAGAATTGATTATTCTAAAGATTAAGGAATTAGAACCAAGTATATTCAACACAGAAACAGAATATGACAGACTAATCAAATCTGAGTCAAAGTATACTGAACAACTTAATCAGATTAATAAGAATCTATCTGAAATTAATCCTGAGATAGAAGCACTTAAAAGTGTCCTTGTGAACCTCTTGTCAAGTGAGAAGCTCAACAATAGAATAGAATTTATCGACAATGTTATGGAGAAGCTTTACAGTGATAAAGATAAATTAGAAAGAGCAAAATCTGATAAGAAAGAAACGGATGTCGTTAATATTTGTGATTATGATTTACTCAAAGAATTATCTTCATACATAGAAAAAAGACTTAAAGCATGGAATTATAATGAGAACCCTAAAGTGATTTTCAATTCTGAGACCAACGTTTTCGATATTGTAATTTCTTCTAAAAGTAGGGGAAGTTTTGGTAAAGGAAGAAGGGCAATCTCATATTCTGCTTGTGTCCTTGGTTTTCTGGATTACTGTCGGGTTAAAAATAGAGATTTTCACAATTTTGTGATCTTGGACTCTCCACTTACAACTTTCAGAGATGCAGTTGAAAGCAAAGAAGATCAAAGTGCTTTAGAAATCGAAAGACACTTCTTTGAAAACGTTGGTAGCAAATTAGAAGGGACTCAAATAATTATCATTGATAATAAAGCTCCGTCGAACACTAATGATTTTAATATGGTAACATTTACTAAAAACGAACAAATTGGCAGATATGGTTTTATCCCGAATTAAGTAAAACGGCATGTAACAAGTGATATGAGATCAGCCTTGCTATCGCTGCGTCCGATCCATATCACCGATCCGTTATCACCAATTAGAAGAAAATTATTAAATCATAAAACAATTTAAAATGTTAAAAAATGCCATCATCTCGAATTTATTTAATCTTGGTATAACTGAATACCTAATTCTATTTAGCTTGTTCGCTATTATATTTATTCCCTTAATATTATGCCTAGCGACGATTAAAAACATTCTTCTAAAAGTAAGTAATCAAAACAGAAATATTCAGCCAAATTCTGTTTGGCTAGTTTTAATTCCAATATTCGGCTTAGTGTGGCAGTTTAAGATAGTAAACAATGTTTCAGAATCCTTAAATAAAGAATTTTCAAAAAGGGAAATAATTATCAATGAAAAGAAGCCTGGATATGAAATTGGAATATATTATTGCATAATGACTTGTTGTATTTTTATACCCACTATTGGCAGGTATGCTTTCTGGCTGAGTATTATATTATTATTGGTATTCTGGAGAAAAATGAGCAGATTCAACAACATGTTAAGTAACTAAGAGAATCGCAGGTGATTACATAAATATTTGTTAATAAGTTTAAGAAAATAATTTTGAGGAATAATTTAGATTTTAGGGTATTATTGTTTTTATTAATTTTTAGTTGTAAGAATAATAATCAAGATGAGATAAATATTTATAGAGAACTTGGAGAAATTAATGAAGCGAGAATTGAAGCAAGAAAATTATTCATTCCCTTAGACCTTGTTGAAATCATTAATTTTAACTCTTGGAAGTGGTCTGATATTAAGGAGGGATATTTGTATTGCTTGGCACATCCTTCAATTGAAGTTGGTGCTGCAAAAGAAACTATAGAGAAATTGTGCTTATGTGAAATGAATCAAAGAGTTAAAAGATATAAGTTTTCTAAAGGCAAACTTATGGGCGCAACTTTAAATGAACTCACAAAAATCACCTTGGAGTGTATTGAAACTTCAGGATTAAGAAATGAAATGATTGAAGATGTTGGCCTTGAACCAAATACCAATACGGTTGATATGAATATTAGTTTCGAATCTATTTCGCATTTATATGGGAAAAATAATTGGACAACCGACATTCTTCAATCAATGTATGCAACTTCTATATCAAATGAATCACTTAGAAAAGAGTTCGCAAAAATTGGATTAAATTCCAGTTCGTATGATAAATATTCCTTATGCCTTATTGAATCAATAGTAAATAATTTAACACCCACATTGATGTTGGCCAATCCAGTTAAATTTTCAGAATTGAGTAATGACTTAGCTAAAATATGTGTTTCAAATCTAAAGAAAAATGAGCAGCTGAGCATTTAGTAATTTGTGATAAAACGGCATAAGCGATAGCCTTGCTATTGCGGACTAGCCGCCGATGTTGACTATGTTATCGGCAATAAATATATTAATTGACAAAAGGTATAGCTTTATAAATTGAGTCAAATTATTGTTATAAATAAAATTGATGAAGCAATACCTGAGAAGGGAGTATGGCATGATTATTATGGAGATATCTTTGTATCAGTAATTCCTATTTTTAAAAGTGCCTACATTCGCAGGAAATCAAAGATACGTAATAACCGCAGGAATTACAGAGTCAAGCAATACGGAACTACAAAGTGTGATCAATGTAAATTGAGGGACAAGTGTACAACATCGCCATCAGGCAGAAAAATAGAAAGGCCCAACCATCAGCCAAATGTGGAAAGAAATAATTCAAGAATTGCACGTTATGGATATTACTATCGCCTGAGTCAACAAATTGTGGAACCGGTATTCGGCGTGTTGAAAAGGCAGTGGCATTTTGATCATGTTATACACAAGGGGAGAAGTAAAGTAGAAATGGAAGTGAGTGTAGCAATGTTTACTTACAATCTAATGAGATTAGTCCAAATAAAAGGCCAGGAATGGGTAAAAAAGACCCTAAAAGATTTAATTTTATTGCATAATTGGCATTATACGTAACACAGCGATTGGTGGATGTCTATGTGGAACAGATGGACAATGAAGAAAAGATCATCATATCAGGCTGCATAGGGTGTCACAGAAATTAAAAATAGAGTTGTTGCGAAGACTGCTGTTGTACACAAGTAAAACTATGTAATATGTCAACAAATTTTATTGAAATTAGTAATGCTATTAACTCAATCCATGTTGAAAAGAAATATAAGATCATAAGCAAATATTACCATGAACGGAACCCTAGCTTAAACAACATGTATTTATTTCTTGATAATTGGTTTCTTGAACTTGGGATTTCAATTGTAGTTATTGGTGTCGGGTTGCAAAAAACATTGGGATATACATCTTATTACAAAGTTAATGAGGTTAATAAATTAAATTGGACTCCAGGTAAATTTGCTATTATTGAGGATTATTCCAAATTCAAAAATTTGGGTGATTCTTATAAAGTAAGTTATGAATATATATTAAATCATATAGAAAGTAATTTGAATGGTTGGCCAACAAAGTAAATGTTTAACTCGATATGGAAACAAGGGAGGGAATATTGTATAATTTTGCTATTTGGACGGTCGTTTCTGCAGCTAGGTCTGGATGCCCTTTAAAATCGAAGGAGGAAATTTTATCGACATTCAATTTTTTTGAAATTTTTATAAAATGCAAAAAGGGATGGCAAAGCAGAAACGAATTTGATATCTGGCATAAAAAAACACTATTAAAGATACAAAAATGTAATGGACAGTTGAATGTGGGTTGGATAGCTAAACTATTAAATGTTTTCCTAAAAACTTTAATTTATGTTGGAGGAGTGGGAGATGAGATAAATAAGAATTACATCCACCCACCTATTGATAGAATATTATTGAATGAAATTAAGAAATCAAAGAATATAGATACTAAAAATAAAAGTGATATCTTGAAAGTGAATAGAATCAAAGACATCAAAGATTATGAACTTTATACTGAAATTATTCATGGGCTGCAAAATCTTGCTCAAGTTGAGAGTATAAAGTTAATTGAAGTAGAAAAATATTGGGACTATGCATACAACAAGCTACACCACGCTATTCCTGCTATCGCTACGGCAAGTCGGGTGTAGCAGACGTTGTCGGTAATAAAAAGTAAAAGAAATGCCACTAATTGAAGGAAATGACATAGCATATTTATCAAACTTATTTGCTGACAGGAATGTATTTTTCTATCACGCATGTCAATTGAAAGATTTTAGAACTTACATTCAATCAGGCGGAATTCCTTCACGAAACTTGATGGAACAAAATCAAAATGACTTTACAGAATTTGAAACTGACGTGGCAGATAAGGATAATGAAGTATGGAATTTAGTATTTGGCAATTTATGGGATTATGGATCAACCTTTGCGAATAGAATGTGGGGAGAAAATTCTGCTCCAGTTCCTAACCCTTATGGCCCAATTAGTTTAAAATGTGAGCCAAGTATACTAAACCAATCTACAAATGTTTCAATCTGTTTGAGATCTGCCGGAGGAATAGAATTTAATAGGGGTAAAGAAGGGATATCAGTCGACGACATACCTAGAATGTTCTATTGCTTAAACTGTGAGAATGAATACCAAGAATCTTGGCTTAAATATTCAGACGACCTAAAAGCAGAGTTTCAAATAGATACTGCTAACACTCTAAATCCTGAGGTATCTTGTCAAACTCCAAGTGAGCTATTATCAGCCAATAGTATTTTTCAAATTCTTGTTGATGATATAACAATAGACGAAACTCCTCTTGTTCAGACTGTAAGAGATATTGTTAATGATTCTCAATTCAACATTCCAGTTTACACTAGATTCTATCATAGAGAATTCGGAGATGATAGAAAAAGAATATTATCGAACATCATTAGTGCAATTGCTTTAGGGTTAGAGACGTTTGAAGATATCTATGGCCACAATATATGTGAAGAGAATACAAAAAATTGGATGGACAAAGTAAGAGCTTGTGGAAACAGTTACCAATTCAACAGATATGTAAATTATTTAGTAAATGGAACAATCCGAAAATGAATTACTACCGACAACAATTAGCGATCAATGATAACGCGTAAAGCGTCGGCGTCATTGTCGCTGGTGTTGTAGTAAACACAGCACTAGCGGTAATAGTGTAAATATAAAATCGGAGTAATCAGACAATTTTCAAAGAGAATCCCAATGAAGGATAAAAAGAGCGCTTACAGGATTTAAAAAGTGGTCTATTGAGTCAATTGCAAAACATTATATAAGTGTACCACCTTATCTCATAAAAGTGTACCAGGCAAATAATGAAAAATATTCAAGATTTTCACATCTGAAAGTGGGATCAATGCATTACTGACATTACACCTCAGAAAGCATCCTCAACTCAAAGCATCAAATTGTCATTTTCATCAAATTCAACAAAGGGGTTATATGCCACTTCAAAAAGGTGCCCATCCGGGTCTCGGAAATATCCACTGTATCCACCCCAAAACACTTTCTGAGCTTTCTTGACTATAGTTGCTCCAAGCTTTTCTACTTTTTGCAAAACTTCATCGACTTCGCCCTCAGACTTGGCATTATATGCGATGGTGACGCCTGAAAATCCGCTGCCTTCGGTATCAATGGTCACGTCTTCAGCCAGTTTCTCACGGGGATACAGCGACAAAACAATGCCTCCCATCTGGAAAAAAGCTATGTCACCCTGGCTCATGGCGGATTTTTTCCAACCAAGCCCATTTTCATAAAAATCAAGTGATTTTGCAAGGTCTGCGACGCCCAGCGTGATGATGTTTATCTTCTGTCTCATTTATTGTCAGGATTAAGGATCATTAAATTATTTTTTCAATTGATAGGTGATGATGTGCACACCTTGATCATAGGTTTCGGATACTATGAGCTCGAGATTCAATGCTTTAACAGACGAACCAAATATACCCACACCACTTCCAAGCACAATTGGATTCAGTTTTATTTTCAGGACATCAATCAGGTCATAGTCCAGCAACCAGCCGGCGAACTCTCCACCTCCGCACAGGTAAATATCCGTACCTTCTTGCTCCTTTAATTCAACAACATTTTTAATATCAATTGATCTGACATGGACACCATCATCTGGATTTTCAAAAGTCAATTGATTTGAAAATATATAGTGCTCCATATGTTGGTAAGCCTTTTGACCAGGCTGCATACCATATTGATAACCAAATTCATAGGTATTCCTGCCCATAATCACAGTATCGTAGGTTTTCAGGTCCTCCAAATATTGATCCACCGCTGATCCGGCATAAGCAAATCTACTCACATCGCCATCAGCACCACTGATAAAACCATCGAGTGAGGTGGCTACGTAATAGACTATTTTTCTCATGAGAAACGATTTTTAGAGCTTCCAAACCTAGATAAAATTTGAAGAATTCAAAATTATTTTACCTGATTATTAATATGCACAGCAAAGAAATTACTCCTTTTTAGTAAACGAAAAACTAAAGTTCCCCTGCTTCAACAGCATGGTTTTTGCCTTTGGATCAAACAACAAAGTCACTCCTGTTTTTTCATGGGTGAAGGTATGTAGCTCAGTGGCATCCATGGAATACACTTGCTGGCCTTTGGGCTGAGCGAGCAACTTATTGTTCTTTTCGCTTACAGTGATAATGAGCGGATTGATTTCACTGGTGTAAATTCCTGTGTAAGAGGCCATATCTTTTGGTTCAACTTTATACTGATTTATGGATGGTATTTGAATAGGTAATCCCAATGAAATATTCAAAAAAGTTTTATTGATTTTGTCAAGGTTGTAATTTTCGGCATTGGACAAAAGGACATATGCAAGTCGTTCTTCGGGTAAATAATAAAATGCAGCATTAAAACCATCGATCAATCCTGTATGAGTATATGCTGTTTTTCCTGAAATTGCAGTTTTAAAAATACCGAGCCCATATCCATCTTTTTGGGTCGTCATTTTCTCAAGACTTGACATGGAAATGATTTTACCATCAAATAAAGCCGTAATAAATGTGGCAAGATCATGTGCATTCATCACAATGCCTCCTGCTCCCATAGGTATACTGGAATCTGTTGTCGGCATTGGTATCCACTCCGCTTCGTATTTGTAAGATCTGGTTGGTTGAATAGTCGCTGATTTCAACATTCCGAACTGGCTGAATTTTAACCCAAGGGGCTCAACGATTTTTTTCTGAAAGATCTGGTCAAAACCTAAATTGTACACCTTTTCAAGTATGTATGAAAGTAATATATAGTTGGAATTGCTATAAGCCGCTTTTTCTCCCGGCAAAAAATCAGAGCCACCTTTGACAATGAAGTCGATCAATTCTTCCTTTGTTTTCTTTCCTTGTGCAAATGCAGTATAATCAGGGGATTGGGTCAGATTATGGATACCGCTGTGGTGATTGAGCAATTGCTCTATGGTTATTTGATCTGCATGTTTGATCTCCGGAAAAAATTCCGACAGTTTTCCTTCAAGCTTTATTTTTCCCTCCTCTACCGCTTTCAAGACCATGCTTGCTGTTATGGTTTTTGACACCGAACCAATCATGTACTTGCTGTTGGCCGTTGTATTTCTTTGAGCATTCACATCAGTATAACCTGTGCCGTAGAAGTAGAGGGTTTTCCCATCCTTCATCACCTCCACTTGACCCATAAATTTTTCATTACTGGAAAGTCCTTCCATAAAAATGGCTAGACTATCTGTAGTTATGACTGAAGCAGCCCCTGCTTTTAATCCAACCAAGGAGAGCAGGCAAATAACGATCAAATTCAGTGTAAGGATGCCTGGTTTTTTCATTGTGTTATTGTTTGGAAGTTGTCCATTTATTTAAAATGAAAAATCCATAAATCATCCAATAAAATTGAATTTATTCTATCATGTAGTATTTATTCTAGACCAAAAGAGGAAAACAATCACAACATTTTGTCCTTCCCCGTTTTAGTGGTATAAATTACAGAAATACATCTTGGCTCAAATCTCATCCATGCTGCCCGTTTCGACGGGACCATTTCTTTGATACCTGGCAACAATGACACCTTTTGGAGCTGTGTAGGTGTCGATGATGCTATATGCACCTGAAATATGTCCATCATTGAACAAACGTTTGCCTTTTCCAAGAACGACAGGGCAAATTTGCAACCAAAATTCATCGACCAAATCGTGTTCCATCAATAAGTGAATGAGCTGACTGCTGCCCCAAACTTTTAAGATTGCATCACCTGCTGATTTTAAGGCCTTTATGTCCTCTATATCTTGAAAAAAATGACAATTTTGCCATGTAGATTCATTACGTGAATGAGACAATACATACTTATTGACTTCATTGACTCCCGGCCAGAATTCCGATCTTTCGGGCCAGTAGGCTTCAAATATTTCAAAAGTCCGGCGTCCGAGCAAAAGGTCTGCAGCCTCTACATGTTCTTCAAGGATTTTGCTGAGCTCATCACTTTGGAAAGGTGCCACCCATCCACCAAACTCAAATCCACCTTCGGTATCTTCATCCGGAAGACCGGGGGCCTGAATGACGCCATCGAGTGTGACCATTGATAGCACTATTATTTTTCTCATGTTTTTTTGATGACAAAGTTCAGCAAATATGGAAGGGCGGAGGAGGTATGATTCCGACAAAATGAAAGGTCATTCGCGTCGGGAGGTGTGGGTTTTGGGTAGAAAATATAGGGCAAGCCGGGAGGATGGTGTCAGAAAGCTGTCAGACACCTGTCAGACAGGTGTCTGACAGGAATGTGCTAAATACTACACAACTCATTGAATATCAGATATATAAAAGTTTATAAACGTTTATAAACGTTTATAAACGCTTATGAATAAAGCTCGCCCAAATCAAGCCACCATTTCTAAAGATCCTTGGTCACCATCGGCATATCGTTGCGGCTCCATTCACTCCATGATCCAACATACAATTTGGGGATTTCCAAGCCTGCATATGCCATCGCCAAAAGCGTATGACAAGCAGTGACACCTGAACCACAATGCACTATGGTATTTTTGCTCTCTACCCCATCCAGTTCCCTTTCATACATCTCTTTGAGTTGTTCCGGCTCAAGAAAACGACCGTTTTGATCTAGATTTTGCATATAAGGGATATTGATTGCACCTGGAATATGGCCTGCAATCAGGTCAATGGGTTCCACAAGACCGTTGTATCTGTCTGCCTCTCTTACATCGATGACTTTATGTTCCTCATCCAGCGACACAGATTCCACTTGCTCCAAATTTACGATTGGCAATAGCCATTGATCCGCCTGATAGGTCATAAACCTTTCGTCGGGTATTTCTTCACCCGAACTTACAGGTATGCCTGAAAGTTTGGCCGATGCCAAACCGCCATCAAGTACCTGTACTTTTTCATGTCCGACAGCCCTCAGCATCCACCAAAATCTTGCTGCAGCATTTGCTCCATTTTTATCGTCATATACTATGATATGGCTTTCCGGACTCAAACCATAATTGCTGAGTGTACGGGCAAATTTTTCCGGTGATGGAAGTGGATGCCGGCCGCCGTCTGCAGCATTTTCTTTGATAGCAGACAATTGACTGTTGAGGTCAATGAAATATGCCCCCTTGATGTGCTCTTTCAAATAATTGGCTTTTGCCTCTTTGCCACTGCTGACGTCAAAAATTTTTACCTGGTCAATGATGGCTGCAAGCTGCTCCGGGGAAATGATGGGTGAAGTGTTCATTCTTATTACTTTTTGGCATTTTCTATCGACTGGTGTATCTTTTGCATGATCTCACCAAGTTTGCTGTTGTCGAGCCATCTGAAGACAACCACCAAATCATTGGCTCTGTCAATTACGATGTAATTCCCTCCCGCACCATTGGCGTAAAATACATCTGAGCCCATTCCGGGCAAAGTCTGATTGGTATTGAGCCACCATAAATATCCGTATGTGGGATTGGCAGGAGAGGGTTGTATGGCTTCGTTGATCCAGGAACCCGAAATGATCTGCTGGTCTTTCCATTTTCCATTTCTACAAAAAAGCAGACCAAATCTTGCATGGTCCAGCGTGTTGATAAAAAGGCCTCCGCCATGGTGACCACCTCCGCTCACAGATTGCATCATCATGCCATCAAGATTGACATAAGAGTTTTCATATCCGTACCATCTCCATGTTGTTGAGGCACCGATTGGGTCCATAATTCTTTCCCTGAGCACTACTGGCAAAGGCTTTCTGAAAACCTGTAAAAGACAATAAGCCAACAAATTCACACGGACGTCATTGTATTCATAAGAAGTACCGGGCTCATTGAGTTTTCGGTATTTCCAATCATCCAGACCGCCTTCACGAGGAGGCCTGTCTGCCCAGTCATGCATGCCAAACAATGTCCCAGACCAGTCAGAAGATTGATTGAGCAGGTGTTCCCAGTTCACTTTTGCATTGTGTGATCCCTCAAATTTATCGTCCCAAACGTATTTACGCACTTTATCAGTAACGCTGCTGATCAATCCCTGATCTACAGCCAGACCTGCAATGGTCGATAGGTAACTTTTTGTAACACTGAATGTCATATCGACCCGATCCACATCACCCCATGAACCAACGATATAGCCATTTTTGATGATGAGACCCGCGGGTCCTCCCCTTTCTTTCGTAGGACCGGCAATGTAATAATTGGGCTCTCTGCTGTATGATTTCAGATTATAAATCCTGAGATCTCTCTCAGCGCTGTTTTCATACTTCATGGCCATGGCTATAGCAGAATCTATCATAGAAGCATTCATACCTACTTCCACAGGATCTTTTGTTTGCCAGGCTTTATCAGGAAAATAGGGTGCCGGGGCTGGCATTTCCACAACTTTTTGCTTCTCCTTATTGGTTTTGCTCTGGCCGAAGGCTGTGCAAATTACCAAAATGTTGGCCAAAATTAAAAATAGAACTCGTGATAAGTTACGGAACATATATGATGTATTTAAATATGAAAAGACCACACCTGCTCCTTTTAGAGGACCAGCATGCCACGGCTAAATTAAGCTTTATTTCAAACTAAAACTGATTCATTAATCTTATTGAATAGCGCTGGAATACTATGCATAAGATCACCTCGATCCTGAAGTAACTATAAAAGTTTTCCTTTCCGGACCTACACCTTTCAATGTCAATGATTTCCATTGTTTTGGCAGAACAGGATTTTTTTGAATGATGCCTTCATCAGTAAAATGAAGCCCTCCAAATCCGAACAAAATGGTCTGCAGCATGCCGCCTGCCCCCGTTGCAAAGTAAGAAAAATTGGAAACTGCCGTCTCTGACAATGCACCAAAAGGCTTTTGCTGATTCGGCACATAAGACGCTTTAAACAATCTGAAAGCATTGTCGGCGTCTCCCATTCTTGCATACAACACAGAAAAAATGGATTTACCCATTGCAGGTCCTTCCTTGGCAAGTTTCGGTTCGTAATACTTCAAATCCTTTAAGATATCTTCCGACTTATTCACAATTTCCAAAGGATAGGACAACAAATTGGCATCGGCTTGCTTTATGATTTCCCCATTGTAAAGGCTGTGTTCTTTGGTAGTTCCGTCTGGAAGCTTATGAATTTTAATGCCTGCAGCGACTTTTTGCCAATCAGGATTTGGAGTAATTCCCAACTTTTGGGCAGCTTTTACGGCATATTGTAAGGCAGTTTTTGCCGCACCATTGGTAAAAGCGTTATCATTGACGTTGGGTGCGAACTCGTTGGCCCCAACAACATTATTGATGGAGAAAGTGCCGTCTTCATTTTTTACAACACGGCTGACCCAAAAATCCGCCACTTCCTTCAAAACAGGATAACCTTTTTCCCTCAGCCAGACAGTATTACCGGTCACACTGAAATAATTCCAGAAAGCTATGCCAATATCTGCGGTGATGTGGTGCTCAAATGGACCTGTAAGTGCAAAAGGCGGGGTCGCTTCTTCCCCTGTGTCATCACTTTCCCACGGAAACATGGCACCTTTATAGCCATAGTTGGTAGCCCTTTTTTTCGCTGCATCCAGCCTTTCAAAACGATAATTCACCAGGGATCGGGAAATGTCCTGATTGAAAAGCAATAAAGGAGGAAACATCCACAACTCTGTATCCCAGAAAATGTGCCCATTGTATGGTGTCTGCAAGGACAAGCCCATTGGGGCAATGCTGAGGTCACTATCTCCTCTTCCAAATGCATAAAGATGGTACAATGCCAATCTTACATCCTTTTGTGATTGTAGATCTCCTTCGATGACGATGTCTCCCTTCCAAAGTTCTGTCCAGAGGTCACGATGCTGTCTGATCAAGACTGCTTTTGTATTGAGCAGGCTGTAGATGACCATTCTTTCAGATTCAGATTTTGGATCAAAAAAATCTTTGGTGGTACATTCTGACCCTGTCCAGGCAAAATCCAAATGGCTGCCTTTTTGGATATCCATGGTGAAATGCAGGCTGTTTTCATACGGAGAGGTGATCTCCTGGTGCAGCTCAGGACGTTCGTTTTCCCTCGAGGAATTGATGGCATGCCAGATAAAAGTGGCTGAGGTAACCACCAAATGTTTGCCAAATGGCGTCATTGCCCTGGATTGTAAGATGGGCATAGTGGTCTCATTGTCCTTCAGGATTTGGAAAGAATGCTCAGGTTTCTGAAAATCATTGGGCGTTCTAATTTTGCCGGCAACTTTCAGATGAATGGTTTCTTTTGCCTCTACACTTATATCTATATATCCGGTATATTGAAGGTTGCGCAAAGCATAAAGCGTACAGCTTATTTTGGCTTTATTTTTAAAATCAAAACTGGTGGTAAATGCTGCATTTTTCATGTCCATTTCCTGCTGCCAATTGGAAATATTATCCTCTGTGATTTTTTCGCCGTCAATGTACATATCCAGTTCCCCAAAATTCATCCCATGAACGATCTGGCTGACTTTTAGTGCCGGATCAACATCGTAGACATTGTTGAGTACTATGTGTTTAACAGATAGCGGTTTGGGCGAAGTCAACATACCTATTCTTCCGTTGGCAATTGAAATTCCGGTATATTCTTTTTTGTCTTTTACGGTGATGTTCCAGCCTTCTTCCTGGCAAATAGCTGGCGAAACCACCCACAGCGCCATGATGGCAACGAGCAATACATGTTTCATTGGTCTATAATTTGAATTTCAAGTCAGCACCAATTTAACACATTTTTCCAAAAGAAAAACATGCAGATTTCACGGATTCAAAAACTAATTCCAGACGCCGTTTTTCTCCGTCAAAATCATTGGTTTTCCGTCTGTGACAACGATGGTGTGCTCGTGCTGCGCCATAAATCCTCCTTTATTACCAACCATAGTCCATCCGTCCTTGATGGTTTCTGCGTAAGTTGAAGATGTTGAAATAAAAGTTTCTACAGCGACGACGCTATTTTTTTTGAATCGGGTCAAATTGAAGCGATCTCTGAAATTGGCTATGTCTGATGGCTCTTCATGCAAACTTCTGCCTATGCCATGACCTGCCAGATTTTTAATGACCTTATACCCTCTTTTTTTGGCTTCAGTTTCGATGATGAAACCAATGTCAGATATCTTCACGCCTCCCTTGATACTAAATATTGCCTTGTGTAGTATTTCTTTGGAAGCATCAATGAGCTGTTGGTGGTTGTGGATGTCTTCACCAACTACAAAAGAATTGCCATTGTCTGACCAATAGCCGTCCAACTCAGCTGATACGTCAATATTGACCAGATCCCCCTCTTGGATCATACGTGTTGCTGATGGAATGCCGTGACAAAATTCGTTGTTGATGCTGATACAGGTCCAGCCGGGAAATCCATAAGCAAGGTTTGGCGCAGACCTTGCTCCCAAATCCATCAATATTTTTGCCCCGTAATCATCTACCTCTTTGGTACTCATACCGACTTGAGCATAAGCACACATTTCTCTCAAAGCTATGGCCACTGCCTCGCTGGCCTTTTGCATGCCTTCGAGCTCTTCTTCTTTTTTTATTGACATTTGATTACCATTTAAATCTGCTATTATGAACAACAACAGGCAGATGTAGTTTGACAAAAATTTATTTTGATGGACTATACAGCCCTAGTATTTCTACTTATATCCCAGAAAAATTAAGTAGTAAAATAAGTAGTCTCTCAAAAACCGGTCAGACGGGTGTCTGACCACCCCTATCCTCTACTTAATTTTCCCTGACAAATTTCTACGAAAAACTACCAGATATCCTTAGTCCACCCAGTCCACATATTTTCTCCAGCTGTGCTGCTCCTTAAAGCCCAAAACCTCACGTATTTTTCTATTCGAAAACAAAGCTTCTGTTTCTGACAATTCCCTGCTCAAGGGCACATTGGGGAAAAACCGCTTCAGCAATTCCTTATTGGTGAGGACTGCCCCATTCTCATCATTGCCGGCGTTGAAAATCTGGAAGCCAAGTCCATTCTTCTGAATGCATAAGTCTACAATTTGCCCTAAATCTCTGGCATCGATGTAACAAAATGCGTTTCTTCTGCGCACTTCAGGATTTCTGAAATAGTGGGGAAACAAGGTCTCGTATTCATGAGGTTCAATCACATTACCTATGCGAAGGGCATAAATATCAATGCCGGTCCTGAGTTGAAAACTCTGGGCTGTTTTTTCATTTACCACCTTGGACAAACCATAGCTGTCCATGGGGTCTACTTCATAATCTTCTTCGAGTGGCAATACTTTTGGATCTGTTATTCCATCAGCGAAGCAGATACCATAAGTGGTTTCGGATGATGCAATAATGATCTTTTTGATGCCCATTTTTACGGCGGCTTCGATGACATTGTAAGTGCCAACCGTATTTACTCTGAAGGTTTCGTTGTCTGCTTTGATGAGAATTCGAGGCACTGCGGCAAAATGCACAACGGCATCAAAAGTTTGCATACCCTTACCCAGGTCAAGTTCGTCGAGTCCTGCGTAGGAGTTCATAGCGTTGAACATCTGTCCCGAATCCGTAATGTCTGCAATGAGATTGTCCACTCCGGGATGATGTAATGGAGTCAAATCCACGTTGAGGACCCGGTAACCCTGCTCCAAAAGATAAGGAACTACATGCTTTCCCGCTTTTCCTGAGCCCCCGGTAAATAGAATTCGTTTTTGCGCCATGCTATACTCGTTTAGTGCGACAATGTTAAGGAATACTGGTGAATTTTGTTGAGATCTTTTGGTCTTTTGGCATAAAAAGGGCCTTCTATTTTCAAAATTATAAAAGAGTATTCAAAGCTCCAGAGGTGATGATTAATGAGAATTCGATGGTTGAAAAAACAGCTGAATCCCTAAAAGATCGACAAGTTTTTATACTGGTCCCCCATCTCTGTATCGCCCATGGCATAATAGGTGTCGCTGATGTATTTATGAAAGCGCGACAAGTCTTTGGCTGAGTCACCAAATTGCAGTTTCTTGTTTTTTAGTGCTTTTTGAAAATAGTCGAGGGCCTTGGTATAATCCTTCTTTTCTTTGAATGCTCTGCCAAGTCCAACATAAGATTCGACGATTTGTGGACTTTCTACACAGAAGATTTTTTCCCTTATGGACATGGCCTTGCTGTGTGCTTCTATTGAGAGATCAAACTCACCCTTGTTGCGTTGTACATTTCCGATATTGCCATAACTGGTTGCCACGTCTTCATGATCTGGCCCGAGAATATCCTCTCTAATTTTAAGTGCCTTGAAGTGGTGCTCTAAAGACAGATCAAATTGATTTTGAGCATTGAAAACAACGCCAAAACTGATGTAAGTCGTGGCAATGCCCAATGGATGTTTATCAGGATATTTTTGACCTAAAGCCAGTGCCTTGTTCAGATATTCCAGGGCATGTGGATATTTATCCTGCCGTGTGAGCAAAATGCCCATTTGGTTATAAACATCGATGGATTTTTCTACCTTATTTTCAGACTCAAAGGCAGCTGCTGCCTGGGAATAATATACCAGTGCGCTATCCGGCACCTGCTTACTTTTATAGGCCTCGGCAATATTCAAATATGCATCAGGGCTAAGTGAGTTTTGTCCGTTGAGAGGTTTGAATAAAATGGAAATAAATAGCAAGATAATTATTGTCGTCTGTTTCCGGATCATTGATCAGTTTGAGCTTTTGACTCATTTTTTTTCCAAATTATGAAAATATTCCAGCTTCAGGGGAAAATCATTCCACAAAACATTCGGTTTGTATTTAAAAAGAACACAAGGTCATTGAAAAGAAACATCGTTGCAGTATAACTTCATTATTTGAAATGGAAATGTTCAAAAAATCATCCTCAAAATTAGTAAATGCAGTTTCCGACGTCAGAATGGGTTGGAAGCATCTGACATTGCTTTAGTCCACATTTTTGAATAATATTTCTCTAACTCTTCTTTGCAATTCAGGCAATAAGTTTTCACCAAACCATGGATTTTTCTTTTGCCAGATGTTGTTTCTTGGGGATGGGTGGGGCAAGGGGAAAAACTCAGGCAGATATGCTTCAAAATTTTGCACTGTGCGTGTAAGATTTTCTTTACTTTGATTGCCCAGGTAATGCTTTTGCGCATATTGCCCGATCAACAGGGTCAATTCCACTTCTTGCAGGCAATCCAACACTTTTTGGTGCCACATTGGAGCACATTCTGGCCTGGGGGGAAGGTCGCCTGTTTTTCCTGTTCCCGGATAACAGAAACCCATTGGCAGCAAAGCTATGTATTTGTCATTATAAAATGCGTCTGATGTGATGCCCAACCATTTCCTCAAATTATCACCACTGGCATCATCCCAGGGAATACCGCTTTGTTGCACCTTCAATCCCGGCGCCTGACCAATGATCAGGACCTTAGAGGCTTCACTAGCCTGCAGTACCGGTCTGGGTAGGTGTGGCAAATGTGCCTGGCAGACGGTGCACGCTCTTATTTCTTTTAGAAGTTCCTCCATTTATATCTTAGAATCCATCATTTTTTCTAAAAAGAAGATGTAGCAAATCAACAGTTTTGCCTGAGAAAAATTGGAAGATATGTTTTTTTCCTGTGGTCATCAAGGGTTCAAAGGATATCCCAATTCCCAAATGTGCCCGAACGGGTCCATTAATTTGCCAATTCTCCAGTCTTCCTCTGTAGTCATTGCACATATTGGCTGAGCACCAAGATTCACTGCGTTAACAAACAATGCATCAGCATCTTGCGTCTCCAGGATTATTCTTATCGAATTATTATTCTGCTTTCCGGGTGCATAATTGCCGTTCTCAGGTTCTTCATGCCCTACATAAAATGTGGCACCCTGGATCTCAAGTACTGCGGAAATTTTTCCTTCCGATATCTCGAAAAAGTTTAAAATGTTTGCCTTGAAAGCTGCTTTATAAAATTCTACAGCGTCTTTTCCATGACTGACCGTCAAAAAAGGTCTGATACTTACCATTTTATGCTTAGCTGGTTTTGTCCGGACTTGTTGTCCGTTTTTTATGAAAAGACAAAGATGTAATTTCCTTTTTAATGAAATTGAATCAGGTCGCTTTAAACCAAAAAAGTGGAGTTTGAATCTCTATCAAAATTTAACAAAATTATAAGTGTAAAAACTACACCTTTTGTGTCAAATTGGTTTGATGCATGGTTTTATTTTTTAGTTTTGCCATGCCTGATCATCCGGGTCAATATTTGGAATTTAAACCGTTACACAAGTTTACATCATGAAAAGAGTGTCTTCCGCAAGTTTACGTTTTTTGTTATTGCTCACAGCCATCGTTGTTGCAGGCTTTGGTTGTAAAACCACCCAAATGGCAAAATCGGCAACCGAGCAAACACCCGTTTATGGAAATCCATATTTACCACTTTGGGAACATTTGCCTGATGGAGAACCTCGTGTATTTGAAGACCCGGATCAACCCGGAAAATACAGGGCTTATATCATTGGTTCACACGATGTGAGGGTCAACAGTTATTGTGGTCCTGACATCAGAGCCTGGTCGGCACCTGTTGAGGATTTGACCAACTGGCGCGATGAAGGATCGATCTTTACCTACAACATCAGTGATCAATGGGATGTGATGTATGCTCCTGACCTGGTAGAATTGGTCAGAAAAGATGGAAAAAAAGAATATTACCTCTATCCACACAGCCGTGGTCGCAACAGGGAAGCGATGGTGGCAAAAGGAGATCGTCCTGATGGACCATTCACTCCACTCAATCTTACCGCTGATGGATTAAAAACAATAGACGGAAGTACCATGGGTTTTGACCCAGCGGTTTTCATTGATTATATCACGAATCCTCAGGATGCCGATTTTGACAAAGGATTCAGGGCTTATGGTTACTGGGGTTTTCAGCGTTCACTTGCAGGACAACTCGACCAGAATACCATGTATTCACTCAGACCGGGCACCACAGCCATCGATCGTTTTATTCCGGCTAGTTCTAGATATGGCGTTATCAGGGATCCGGAGGGCACCACATACCCCAATGTATTTCCCGGCCAGGATCTGGGCATGTTCAACTTTTTTGAAGCAGCATCTATTCGAAAGATTGGAAATAAGTTCATTTGGGTATACAGTGGCTATTCAGGTCCGGATTATGGGCTGAGCAGCACCAATTCTGCATTGAGGTATGCGTATGGAGATACGCCACTCGGGCCTTGGAAAAGTGGAGGAGTTTTGGTGGATTCAAGAGCGGTAGTGCCCTCAAAAGACGGTTCTGCATTACAGACCAAATATTCTGGCCACAATACCCATGGCAGTATACAGCTCATCAACGATCAATATTATGTTTTCTACCACCGTGCACCAAGAGGTTTTGGCAATGCCAGACAACCCATGGTAGCTCCTGTTGTGGTGGAATGGGATGAGCGCTCTGTGGCCGAAGGTGGCGCAGTAAGGATCAGAGCTTTTGACCCTTATGCCGGCAATCAAATGTGGACGGCGAAGGACAGCCAGGGCAATGAATACAAAGGTGCAGAAGTCACTTCTGAAGGCTTCCACATCTACGGGCTCGATCCTTATCAATATTATTCTGCAGGATATGCCTGTTATCTTTCAAATCTTCGCAGTCAGCAAGATTCGTGGGATATTTGGGACAACAATATGCCCATCACCAATGTGGTCAACGACAACATCATAGGATTCAAATATTTTGGGTTTGGAGGATTGGACAAGGCCATGAAAGGTTTGAAACCATTTGAAGGCAGTAAGCCCGGCAATCAGACGGCATTCAACTTATTCATTACACCAAAAACTGCAAATTCCTTTAAAGTGAATGTTTGGCTGGATGGACCCTGGGACAATGAAGTATGGAAAGGCAAAAAACTTGGCGAAATCGTCGTTCCGGCAAATGCACCTCAGGAAGTTCAAAAATTTACCATCGATGTATCTGCGGCAGTAGACCAACTCAATCAAAAACACGCCATCTATCTGGTTGCCGAGAGCAGCGATACAACGGAATTGTTTGATCTGGCAGGTCTTGGATTCAGCAAAAAAAATAAACCAATAGTTCGTCCTGTTCCTCCTGCAATCAGTATCAAAGCCAACGGACAAGCGGTTGATCTCCCAACAACACCAGTTCGCTCTACCAACGCGAACGGCATAACGGAACTGGACCTCTATGAAGCAAAATATGTACTTCCAAAAGGCACGAATACGCCTCCACAAATTACAGCAAGTTCTTCAGACCCGGCAGTCAAAATCACAATTAGCCAGTCAGCATCTGTTGACCAGCCGGCATCGGTAAAGTTTGACTTTAAAGGAAAGGTAAAAACTTACCGTGTTGTGTTTGCCAGCGAATAGGTTCGACTTCGCTCACCTACCATTGAAGTTATTTAGAATAAGTAGAACGCTTAGGTTCGGCTTCGCTCACATACCAGTCAAGATTTTAGGTTCGGCTTCGCTCACCTGCCGATGAAGATTATTGGAGCGAAGGGAACAATTAGGTTCGGCTTCGCTCACCTACAATGAAGATTTTAGGTTCGACTTCGCTCACCTACCGGTGAAGATCTTAGGTTCGGCTTCGCTCACATGTGCATATTGGTATTAGACGAGGTATTCCAGGAAAAAATATGTAGATTAATTTTTGTTTTCCTCCCATGGAGAGTAAGTAGAATACCCCTCCAAGCTTTAAAAATTAAATGATATCGGCAGGCATTGATTTGCTTTTTTACGTGAAGTGAATTGATTTGTAATCTGCTTTGTGATCTTCAAAAATATACTGGAGAAAAAAATTTCTGTCCGGACATTTAGTTGCAACATAGGACAAGCTAGTAATTTGATTCGTCAATATAGGCTTACAGCTTAAAATCTCTTTGCTTTTTTCAAACGGGTCGTCTATTCCCTCACATTTTTTTAAGATCGTCCTAAAAAAAATTTAAAAAGTTAAATATATTTTATGAGAATACATATTAAACTGAATATGTTGATCTTATAGAATTATTTTTCAAAATACATCTCCACTTTTGGGGTCTAAATCCTGTCCAAATAAATCAAAGCTTAAAAAAAATAAATCCGAAAACAAACCGGCTACCGTAAGTAAGGTGAATTCAATCAGAGACTCTGTTCTTATTTTTTTACAACCTAAAACTATTGACATGAAAAAGGTTATACTTGCCTTATTACTTTTGTGCACGGGTTTTGGATTATTGAAAGCATCCTCCCACAGAGAGGCACCGCTTATCTCCAATGATCCACTGGCCGACAACGTTGATCTATACGCTTTCAGGAGTCCGGATAATCCTAATACCATTACCCTGATAGCCACTTACGTCCCCTTCCAATTGCCTTTTGGCGGACCAAACTATTACACATTCGGTGAAAATATCCGATATGAAATTCACGTCGATAACGACGCCTCAAAGCCTGGTGATGAAATCACTTACAGATTTACTTTTAAGATCCAGAATGAGGATCCTACCACATTTTTCAACATCAGACTTGGAAAACAAAATCAAAAAGCTACCTACACACTTGAAAGAAGTATGGATGGTGGCATGACCTTTCAAACCATTATCGAAAATGGCATCGTTCCCCCCAACAATATTGGACCCAGATCCATCGAGAGTAATGTGGGTCTGGGCGCCATTTATGAATCCGTTTGGAAAAACGCCATAATGAACGCCAGTACAGGTGAGAAAGTATTTGCAGGTCCAACAGATGATCCATTCTTTGTTGACCTTGGTGGTATTTTTGACCTGGGAAATGCTCCACGAGTTGGAGGAAAACCTGTTGACAACCTTGCATGTATGAATGTAAGTGCATTGGTCATTCAGGTACCTATTGCTACATTATTGAAATCTGGTGCTCCTGAAACGCCAACCAACATCCTTGATCCTGATTATGTGATCGGTGTGTGGGCTTCAGCAAGCAGACCAGCCATGAGAACACTTGGTGGTGCCAACGGTACTACATTTGGTGGTGACTGGGTACAAGTTTCAAGATTGGGTATGCCATTGACCAACGAAGCTGTGATTCCAATCGGATACAAAGACTTCTGGAATTCAATCACTCCTTATCAGGAAATTTCCGATACTCTTCTTGACCAATTCTTTTACAATCCTGAATTGGCTTTATATATGGACGACGACCTCTTTGGTGGTGCAGTTCCTGCATTTGCTCCTTTGAGGATTCAAAAATCATCCCTTGGTGCATTTGACTTTACCAATGGTGCCGATGGTGTTTCCGCACTAGCAGGCACAGACCTTACAGGTACTGCATTTGAAGCGTATGGTAGTTTATTGTTGCTTCCAGGCAAACCAAGATCTGTTGACCTTTGGCCTGCTTTCCATACGGGAGTTCCAAATGCCATACCTTACCAATTGGCTACCGGTAAAAACGGGAATCCACTTGCGGCGGGTAAACCTTTCATCAACAACTTCTTACCAAATGGTGGAGACATGCTCAGACTTAATATGGCGGTACCTGTTACTTCCAGAACTGATGCCAACTTCTCTTCACTCGGTTTGGTACAGGCAGCAGCTATCGGTCTGACTGTCGCACCATTCAATACAACAGCCGATTTGGAATTCATACCAAACATGGATGGTTTCCCTAACGGAAGAAGACTTGAAGACGACGTGACCAGAATCGAATTGCAGGCAGTGAGCGGAGTTGTTCTTGCAGCCGTTGGTTTGTGGTACGACGATTTTGATCCTGCTTCTTCACCAAGTCCTGTTACACAGCAATTGTTAAACGTATTGACTTACACCACTGGTGTTGAGAAAAACGATAAAGATTTCAGCACTGAATTCCCTTATCTGGCCATGCCTCACAGAGGTACCGAAGCTTGCCAGGGAGGCGGTGATGTTGTAGTAAATGAACCTACTGAGGAAGATGTACTTTCAAGATTTTTCGTGAGTTCAAATACAGAAAACCTAGCCCATGTATTCGAAATATTGAAAGATACTTCCATTACAGAATCTAAGTTTGAAGTAATGGGCACTGATGCTGATGGTATTTACTACGATCAAAAAACTGATGTAGTTTACCAATTGGACAGAACCAACAACGTGATAAGAGCTTACAGCAATGTTGTGGCTTCACTTAAATCTGGTGGAACACCTGAGTTGACAGCAACATCTACTTCTGATTTCAAAAACGGAAGAGAAATTGCCGTGGTCGGCGATATGCTGGTAGTTGCGCAGGATGCAAGTGCTGCCAATGATATGGTGGATCAATTTGTCACCTACAAAATCAGTCCAACATCAATTACTTTAGTGAAGAAAAATGTTTCTCCGGTTGCACTTTGGGGTATTCATCTGACTTCAACTGCCTTATATGCAGTTGCAGATGTAACCAATGACCTCATCGTATTCCCTAATTTCTTATCAGCTCCGGAAGGCGCACTTTCAGCAATGAAAACCATCGATGTTGAAGGAATTGTACGCACACATGGTATAACCTACTACGAAATAGGTGATATGATGATTCTTACTGACATCGGAGATGCAGGATCTGCTGCTGATGGTGATTATGTAGTGATTAAAAACTTTACCAGCGCGATGGCAGATGACAGTATCAAACTCAGCGAGCAGGTAGTAGTTGGTGGTTCGAACACCAGTTTGGGTAATCCTGTTGACATTGCATTCGACGACAATACACAAATGATATTCGTAGCAGAACGCGCTGCGGGTGGTGGACAAGTTTTGGGATTCCCACTTTCTGCCTCTGGCAACGTTGCTCCATCGTATTCAGCTTTTGTTCCTGGTGCCAGTGCAATATATGCTGCTTCCAAGTTCAAAACGTTTGACGAAGCACAGATCAATGCACGAATTTTCATGAGTTCAAATACAACCGGTAAAGCAGCGCTATACTCAGTCTTAAACAGCGATAGTTTGGTTAAATATGAGTTTGGTGTACCTGGAAAAGATGCTGATGGTATCCATTATGACGCTGAGAACGACATTCTGTATCAGTTGAACAGGAGTTCAAACGTGATCCAAAGCTATGGCAAGGTGGTAGAAAACATCACCAACAAAATGTTGCCGGAGCCAATTGCAACTTCAACATCAAACTTCATCAACGGTAGAGAAATCAGCGTATTTGGAAATACATTGGTAGCTGCACAAAGCCCATCTGCGGCCAATGGCAATACCAACCAACTGGTAACGTACACCATTGATAAAGGTCAGATTACTTACAAGCAAAGCAATGCAGTGAATTTTGATCTTTGGGGCATTCAATTGGCTCAAAACAATCTTTATGCAGTACAGGACAATTCAAGCAACCTGGCCATCATATACAACTTTGCTTCTAAGCCAAGTGGTCCATTGACAGCAGATAAGGTAGTATATATCGCTTCGTTGAGAAGAACACATGGTATCACCTATATCGCTGAAAAAGACATGATGATTCTTACAGACATTGAGTCTGCACAATTGTCCAACGACGGAGGTCTTTACGTCATCGAAAACTTCACATCAAAAGCAGCCGATGATACTATCTCAATGACAGAAAGTGTCGAAATCAAAGGAACAATGACACAAATGGGCAACCCGGTTGACGTTGCTTATGATCCAACCAGCAATGTCATCTTTGTAGCTGAAAGAGCTAATGAAGGCGGTAAGCTACTTGGATTCAAGTGGCCAACTTCCGGAAACGTTGCTCCTGATTACGTTTCTTCGTTCCCTGGAGCGTCTGCGATATACATCGACGACAAAATGGAAGACGTGGTAGCACCAACAGTCGATATTTTTGATCCAAACTTCAGCGATGATTTCCTTGTTGCCGCAAGATTGTGGGGCAATAGCGAGGTACCTGCAGTAACAACAGATGCATTGGGTGTTGCAACGATCACCTTCAATGATGATTATACCAAGGCAACAGTTAATGCAACAGTAGCTAACCTGTCTTCTGACTTTATGGGTGCACACATCCACAAGGGCAAGCCGGGAGAAAATGGTGCTGTAGTCTTCAACCTTTCAAGCAATTATGTGGACGGAAGAATTGAAGCAACCATTAATGTAACAAAACAAGATGTTGCAGATTTCATTAACGGCAATTTCTATATCAATGTACACACAGCGAATAACCCTGGTGGAGAAATCAGAGGAAACCTCGGAGTGGAAGCTGCAGAGTCTTTCATGACTGTGCTCAAGTCTTCTGCAGACACCTCCAATACAGCAGCCATGGGTGTTGCAATGATGCACTACACATCCAATACCAATGTACTTGAAGTCAACTTCCTTGCATCAGGAGATGCCGGTGAAATCAAAACTTTGAGTCTGATGATGGGCAGTGGTGACTCAGCAACAGTTGTTGCCAACTGGTCAGATGCACTAGATTACAACAGAGTGGATGTAAAAATTCAGGCTGGAGACTACATCGCAGCTTTGAGAAGTGGTGGACTATACCTGGTAGCAGGTGACGGAAGCGAAACCAAAGCATGGGGACAATTGACAAAAGTAAGTGGTATCGCATTCGATGCATGGATGAATGGTGCTCAGGAAGCTCCATCAAATGATGGGTTTGGTCTTGGTCTTGTAGCAGGTTATGTTACTTCTGATTTAAGCATGGTAAGTCTGGCATCGGTTGGTTATAAATACAGTGGCGCTTTGACAGGAGCTCACTTCCACGCTGGAGCTCTTGGAGCTGCCGGTGGTGTAGTGGTCAACTTTACATCTGCGATCAAAGGAACTTCAGTTGTTACATCTTCACCTGTTGCCATCAATGCTGCCACTTTGGGCAACATTCTCAGCGGTGACATTTACTTCAACGTCCATACTGCAAGGTATCCGGGTGGCGAGGTAAGAGGACAGATCTACAGGATCGCCAGAGATGGTTATGCATACAACTTGTGTCAAAATCAGGAAGTAACAAAACCTACGGGCACTACCAATGAAGCTGGATCAGGTATGTTGGCTTTCAACAGAGATTATGACGAGATGCATGTAATGGTGACTGTCAATAAACTCAGCTCGGCCTTTATGGGTGCACACATCCACAATGGTGCTCCGGGTGTAAATGGTCCGGTAGTTTTCAGTATGACTGACAAGTGGAGCAACAATGGTACATTCTTCTATACAACAGACGGATTTACACCAGAACTTGCTGCAATGATACAGTCAGGAATGGCTTATGTCAACGTACACACTGCAAACAATGCAGGTGGTGAATTGAGAGGACAAGTTGGAAAAAATCCTACTTGTAATATCTCTACAAGAGTCAAATATTCTACGATCACAACACAGGATGCAAGTCTTTATCCAAACCCAACCAGTGCTGATATCAGCCTTATTTTGGAAGGCAATGGATTTGAGGGTGCAACTGCAAGCATTTTTGATGTGAATGGAAAATTGATTTCTACCACAAAAATCAACAGCAAGGTATCAAACCTTGAAACAGCAACTTTGAGCCCTGGCATGTATTTCGTGAGAGTACAAGGCGAGAGCGTAAATCAAAGCCTGAAATTTACTAAGCAATAACAGGAAGTGCAATATAGTTATTGGGTTAATTGGCCACTGTCTTTACTGACAGTGGCTTTTTTGTTTGTTAAGCTTTTAGCCGTTAGCTTTAGCGATTGGCTTTGTTGGGGTTTTAGGTGTTAGATTTTAGATGTTATGTAATAGGTATTTGATCACAAAGAACCTTGAAAGTGGTACATGATTTTAGCCCAACAATATCAAAATCGGTCTTAATTAGGCGGGTTTTATTGGTCATAAATCATGACAAAATGCGAAGGCAAAGCTGTTCTTAATGCCCTGGATTTATCATTTACCTAAAGCCCTAATTCTCCAATATATCCCGCGGAAATCGCTTAAAAATGCGCAGAAACCCTCTAAAATATGTGGATAATTTTTAATGTCCACTTGTCAAAAAACCCGAAGGGGTGATATGATTGTAGCATAAAATCATAAGTCTTTGACCCTATTTTGGCGGGATTTTTGACCAAAAATCATGACAAAATACAACGGCGGCGCTAAGTTTCGTAGAATTGGCTTTTAACTTCAAGAAATTCCCAATTTGCCAAAATCCAATTTGCCAATGCGCCAAATCGCCAAAGCATCCTGAATGGTTTCCCGCAGATAAACGCTGATAAGTTCGCTGAATTTCGCTGAAAGTGGCTGATGATTGTTGAATTTTTTGCGTACTCAATCCTCACCACCTCTTTGCGCCATTGCGAGAGAAATGGGGATATTTGTTAAAGGTTAAAAGTTAAAGCCTCTTGGAGAAGGTTTTTGTCATTAGTTATCATTGATCACCAAAGACCAAAGACCAAAGACTAAAAACCAACACCTGGCTTCGGCTTCTTTTTCCCGCTGATATGCGCAGATGATCTCGCTGATTTTCGCTGAAAGTGGGCGGTATAATATTGAAAATAAGCATTCTCAAAATCTAATACCTAACATCTAAAACCTCTTACCAAAGACTAAAGACCAACACCCAAAGACCAGCCACTTCACCCTTCTGCCTCTCCCTACCCTGACCCTGAAGGGAACCCGCCCAAAATTCATGTTTTTCTTACTCGTGGATCACAAACTATCAATTTGCAATTTTCAATTCTCAAATTTCACCAAAGACCAGGCTTCGACTCCGCTCAGCCACCTTTTTTTAATTACGAATCTTCAATTACGAATTACGGATTTTTTTGTTTAGGGTTTAGGAGAAATTAAAACCTTAATGAAACTTAATGTCTTAATGGTACAATCCGAATTCTTCGCGTACTCAATCTTCACCACTATTTTGCGCCATTGCGAGAGAAAATGGGTTCAGTGTTAAAAGTTAAAAGATAAGGGATCTGAGGGATTTTGAGCCAACAAGCTAATACGCCAACAAGCAAAATGTGCCAAAGACCAACTTCCAAAGACTGGCACTTCACCCTGCTGCCTCCCGCTACCCTGACCCTGAAGGGAACCCGCCCGCAATTCATGTTTTCTTTACTCCTGGATCACAAACTTTCAAATTTCAATTCTCAAATTTCAAATTTCACCAAAGACCAGGCTTCGACTCCGCTCAGCCAACGAAGTATATTAATCAATAATTTTCCAAAGATCAAAGACGCCGCAATTGCCACGCGCTACCCTGGCCCTGAAGGGAACCCGCCCGCAATTTATGTTTTCCATACTCCTGGATCACAAACTTTCAATTCTCAAATTTCAAATTTCACCAAAGACCAGCCACTTCACCCTTTTGACACACGCTACCCTGGCCATGAAGGGAACCCGCCCGTAATTTCCCTGATTGTTTTTCTCGCAGAGATTTTTTTTGCAAAGAGCAATTCCCAACATGCCAAAACGCCAATATGCCAACCTCCCATCTCCCTCCTCCCTACTCCCTACTCACTACTCACTACCCCCTACTCCCCAGAAACAAAGCTGAAAAATTAAAATTTCAAAAAAAACCATCAGGAAACATCCATTATACATCCAGACCTCGTAGATACTTACAACAACACTTAATTAACATTTAATACCAAAGGAAATGAAAAGAATACGTACTAAAAATCTATCCCTCTTAGTGGCAGTTTTGACCCTACAATTTCTGGTTTTTGCGTGTAACTCTGCCAAAGAGGAAAGCGCAAACCAGGAATTGATGATTCCTGAACTGCTCCAAAGGTCTGCCAAACTACAAATTGGCAACGAATGGCAAGAGGTGCAGAATCAGTATGCGGCATACAAACAAAAAATTGAAAAAGAGGATGAGACATTGCCAAAGTTGATGATGGCTGAACTTTTTGTAAAGGAAGCCAGAATCACCGGTGAACATGGTCATTATTATCCTGCTGCATTGATGATGACAGAAAGCGCTATCAGCAGTAGTAAAACAAGTCCTGAACTTATGCTTCAGGCCTTGATCATCAAGTCAGGAGTGCAAATGTCTCTTCACCAGTTTGAACAAGCCTCAAAAACTGCAGCCGCAGCTTACGCTTTAAACCCATCAAATGCACAACTTTTGGGTGTATTGGTGGACGCCAATGTTGAATTGGGCCATTATGATGCTGCGGTAAAATTTGCCGATCAAATGGTTTCCATCAGACCTGATCTCAGATCATATGCAAGAGTAGCTTACCTAAGAGAAATTTTTGGCGATGTAGAAGGCAGTGAGCAGGCGATGATGATGGCTGTGAAAGCTGGATATCCAGGCCTTGAAGAAACATCATGGGCTATGCATACACTCGGTGAGATGTTCATCAGATACGGAAAAGCAGACAAAGCCATTGATATTTTCAATGCTATACTGGAACAAAGAAAAGACTACCCCTTTGCAGTGGACGGATTGGGTCAGGCTTACGAGCAAATGGGCGACCTGGAAAAGGCAGAATCATATTATAAAGAAGCAATTAGCATTCTTCCTGAAGTAAGTTTTAACATCAATCTTGCAAAGTTATACAAGAAGACCAATAGAGAAAGAGAGGCAATTGCACTGGCAAAGGATATTGTCGTCATGCTGACTGAAGATGAAAAGAGTGGTCATGTGATGGATCTTGCTTACGCAGATGTATATCTGAATGTACTTGAAAATGAAAAAGACGCCCTGCATTACGCCCAAAAAGAATATACAGCCAGACCTGAGAACATTGAAGTGAATAAGGTAATGGCCGATATATACATGCACATGGATAATCCGGATCAGCTCAAAATGCACGCTGAAATTGCATCAAGGACGGACAGTAAAGACCCGGAAATTCTGATGCTCAAGGAAAAGGCTGACCTGGTAATCATGTAAAAAAACTTCTAAAAATTGTACGTTTCCAACATCTGATCGAAAGAAATGAAGCGTATATAAGATCAGAAGCAACTAACACACAAACTTTATTAAAAATATATAATCAATTGATTATTAATGTCAAGTGAGTCGAATCATTTGAATGCACACAACTTTTATTCTTTAAAAATTTAAAAATTTCTGATATGAAAAAATTATTTCTTGGAGCTGCATGCCTGGTCGTGTTATTCGCTCTGAATTTTCTGCTGACTTCAGCAGACCATATCGATGCCCCTGGAGTAAAATCTACAAGTGCCGATATTACTGACTTTTATGCATTTGCAAGTCCCGCCAACAGCGATGCGATGGTTTTCGTAACCAACATACAGGGACTCACCAGTCCTGCGAATTCTGCTGGTCTGACTTATGATGAAAATGTACTTACCGAAATCAATATCGACAACGATGGCGACAACGTTGAAGACCTAGTCATCCAATTGATCCCAAGAGCAGGCAAGATGTATGCTTTTGGACCGTACGTACCTGGTACAACCGGCAGAACCAGCAGCATTGACAAAAATGCTCCTATGATGGAAGTTGACATTACAGCATATGGTGAAAGCCCTGTAATTGCTTCTCAGGGAACCATGAAATTGTTTGCTGGACCAAGAGATGATCCGTTTTTCTTTGACATTGGAAGATTCAATGAGATACTTATGGGTCAGGCAAGCGGTTTTGCAGATCCGGGAACAGACACTTTCGCAGGTACAAACGTACTGAGTACAGTCATCGAAGTACCAAAATCTTCACTAGGCAATGCCGATGTAATCAACACATGGGTAGTTACCAAAAGAAAATCCTAATCAACATTTTAAATAAAACAATCAATTAAAAAAAACATGAAAAAATTATCATATAAATTCGGAATGGCTTGCCTTATGGCGCTGTCGTTCTTCATGGTAAGTTGCGATGACCAGGTAGATGAAAACACGCCTGACTTTAGCGGAACATTCACCATTGCTGATCAAATGGGCAGACCTGGAGTCAATACAGTCTTCGTACCTGCCAATAAAAAAGATGAGTTCAACCAAACCATGCCTGCAGAGCAAGCTGCTAAATTCCAATCGGTTTTTGAAGCTTCATTGAAAGGTGTCAACCCAGGTTATACTACCAACGCATTGGGACTTGATGCAACTACATTTACAACCATTCTTGCAACAGATGTTTTAAGTGTTTCAACAAAAGGCAAAACAACCTTCTTTGACGGAACCAATGTATTGACCGGTAGAGCACTCAATGATGATGTTATAGATGTCGAATTGTTGCTCATTTTCGGTGGTCCGGACGGAAGCATGAATCCTGGTCTTACAAGTGATAATGTTGATGGAAACGATAAGGAGTTTCTTTCTACATTTCCTTACTTAGCATCACCCTGGTAGTAAAAGGGTGCGGAGAAATCAGGCAGACAATGGTATATAGCCAACAGACTTTTTAGAAAGTCCTTGATTTCTTAAAGTATTTAATAAAAAGATAGCGTATCCTATTTCGCTTGGTATTTTAATAAGTGTTGAAGGGTGGCCAATTATGTTGGCCATCCCTTTTTAAGCCTCAATATTCAAAATACCCAACTAGCATTTTTCAGCCTTTTTTGACAAAATTAAAGATTATGATTTTCCCAATATTTTCCATGCTTGCAGTGATCTTGTTTTTTAATGTTGCACCTGTTAATGTTACTGAAGCAAATGTATCTACTTCCAAAATTTTGAATGAGATCAACTTTTGGACCAACAAAAAAACCAATGCGCCGGAGCAGTATACATACAACATACCCCTGGCTGCAGCATATTCACAATTGTTTGAAAGCAACGCAAGAATAGATGATTTGCTCATGGCGGGACATTTGCTCGAAGAGGCAATATCACATACCCCTGTTAACAGCAGAAGTGGTTTGCTAAGAACTCTTGCCCAACACTATATTTCACGTCACGAGTTTTGCAAGGCAGAAAACCTCATGTTACAGGCCGATGCAATTGGTGAAGGTATCCATGAAAATGACATGATACATTTTGATCTTGCGATGGAAATGGGACGCGAAGACCAGGCACTGATCTATTTGAAGAAACTGGCTCCATACAATGACTTTCAATATTTGATCAGAAGAGCAAAATGGGAAGATTCAAAAGGCAAGTTGGACCATGCCATTCTTTGGTTGAATGATGCTAAAAAAATGGCAGAGCAGGATAAAAATCCAAGTCAGCTGTATTGGATATACAGCAATCTGGGAGATTTTTATGGCCATAACAAAGATATAGCTCCATCTATGCTCCATTACAATAAGGCACTTGACATCAAGGAAAATGACTGGTACAGCCGAAAAGGTATGTTATGGGAAACTTACTCCAATGAAAAAAACTATGCTGCGACTCTAGAGGGCATTTCATTGTTGCAAAAAGAAAGTTCCGACCCTTCACTTCTATTGTGGAAAGCGGAAACCTCAATGCTTTTGGGTGATAGAAACGCCTATCTGCAAGGAATAAATGAATTCATAAACATCACTTCCTCGCCAAAGTATGGCAACATGTACCGGGCCTATCTTTCTGACATCTATTGCAGAAAAGGAACATACCGTCCCGACATTGCTCTCCAATTGGCAATGGAAGAAATCCAGGAAAGACCTACTCCGGAATCATATAGTCTGCTTGTTCAGGCTTTATACCACCAAGGCAAAATAGAAAAAGCTGTAAGTTTGGCCCAAATGCACGTCCTCCATCGAACACAAGAACCAAAAGCGTTGTTGAGACTTAAAAATATTGAAGCCTTGGGACCGGAAACTCAGGAAAAAATTACAGCTGCTCTGAATGAAGCTGAATACGAATTGGGGCCTTTTCTTGTAAATCAATCTTCAAACCTATAAACCCATTGCAATGAAATCAATTCTATACGCACTTCTCTTATTATTCCCATTTATCGCAAATGCTCAACTGCTTGAAGGGACCATCACAGACGATAAAAATCAGGCCATCGAGGATGTTTTTATATATTCATTAAAACAAAACCTCCACACCCATACAAATGTAAAAGGGCATTTTGAACTCAAAGGTATTCAACCAGGTGATACTCTGATCCTCGAAAGCTTTGGTTTCAATACAAAATATTTAGCCATAAACGAACATGTAACTGAATATAAAATATCTATGAGTCCGCTGAGTGTCACCCTGGAGCAAGTGTCTATTACTCCTGGAGCTAACATCAATGACATGGTAGCGAAAGTAGACCTCAGCATGAATCCTGTGAGCAGTTCTCAGGCATTGCTACCCGTTATGCCAGGATTGTTCATCGGTCAGCATGCAGGAGGAGGCAAAGCAGAGCAAATATTCCTTAGAGGTTTTGATATAGATCACGGTACAGATTTGCGCATCACTGTTGATGGCATGCCCGTCAATATGAACAGCCATGCCCATGGGCAAGGATATGCCGATTTGCATTTTCTCATCCCGGAAACTGTGGAAAACATATCCTTTGCGAAAGGACCATACGACGCAAGTCAGGGCAATTTTGCAACAGCAGGGCAAATCAGTTTTCAAACCAAGGATCACGTAGATCAAACCCAAATCATTCAGGAGGTAGGACAGTTCAACACCTGGAGATCTGTGGTATTGCTCAACCTCAGCAACAAAGAAAACAATACTGCTTTTGTAGCAGGCGAATATAGATACAGCGATGGACCATTTGTTTCTTCACAAGACTTTTCACGTCTAAATGGAATGGCAAAATGGACACTTCGCACAGGAGATCACAGCAAGATATCTATGATGGCTTCGGCATTTACATCCACATGGCTGGCTTCGGGCCAGGTACCACAACGTGCCATTGATGCAGGCTTGATTGGAAGGTTTGGCGCAATTGATGACACCGAAGGTGGTACTACTTCAAGGTACAATTTTAATATTCAACACCAATTCGCATCAGAACACAACGACATCATTAAAACAGACATCTGGTACAGCAAATATCAATTTGATCTGTTTTCAAACTTCACTTTCTTCCTGGATGATCCGGTCAATGGTGACCAAATCAGACAAAAAGAAAACCGGGACTTGTTTGGCATCAACACCAAATGGATGAAAAATTGGAAAATCAACAATTGGAGCGGACTCACCCAGGCTGGCATCACCACCAGAACTGATTTGTCCAAAGGAAATGGGTTGATGCGCACTGCCAACAGAACAACCGTTCTTGAAACCCACCAACTTGGCGACGTTACAGAATCGTCTGCAAGTTTGTATGGAAAACAATTGATGGAATATAAAAGGTGGTCAGTAGAAGCCGGATTGAGATTTGATTATTTCAATGCTTTTTATCAAAATTATACGGGACTTACCTCAAATCACAGCAACGACGATATGCTGCTGAGCCCATCATTGAGTGTGAGTTACAACCCCGGCAAAGACCTGCAGTTGTATGGCAAAATCGGCAGAGGATTCCACAGCAATGATGCCAGGTTGGCCATATTTGATGCCAGGACTTATCTCACACCAGCATTGGGTTCTGACCTTGGAGTAGTATACAAACTGAGCCCTGATCTCTTGATCGATGCCGCCGTCTGGCACCTTTCTCTTGAGGAGGAATTGGTTTATGTGGGAGATGCAGGAGTCATCGAACCCAGCGGTAAGAGCAGGAGATACGGTCTTGACGGAGGCATCAGGTATGCACCATTCCAGTGGGCTCAATTGAGATTAGACGCCAATTACACAGTAGCAAGATCTGTTGAAGACCCAGAAGGAGAGAACTTTATTCCGCTGGCACCAAGACTTACTTCAGCTGCGACATTGAGCGTCAAACATCCTGGCGGCCTTAAGGCCAACCTTAGCTACCGATATATGGGTGACAGAGCAGCCAATGAAGACTATTCTATCGTTGCCAAGGGATATTTTGTAACGGACCTCAACGCCAGTTATACCTGGAAAAAACTTGAACTGGGATTCGTTGTTGAGAATGTACTCAACACACAATGGAATGAAACCCAGTTTGCCACAGAATCACGCTTGTTTGATGAAGCAGAGCCGGTAGAAGAAATCCACTTTATACCGGGCACTCCGTTCAACATCAGGGCTAAAATCGGGTATAAGTTCTAAATCTCTGGTGCCAACAGAAGAGCTCAAATCATGAAAATTACAGCCCTGACAAATATTTCTCATTTGTCTTTTTACATGGGTTTGGCCTTCACCACCGATACTGCATTCACAAAAGCATCTGAGTTGGAAACCCACCCCAATAGAGTCTGAATTGACAAGAGTGAGGCTTCGTGGTTGCTTCTGGAAAGGCCGTACCCAATGGGTTCAGCCGTGCAATCCTCAAGAACGATGGCGTTGTAATCTCTGAACATGGCATCGCGCACGGTCGATTCCACACAAATACTCGTTGTGCATCCTGTGACAACCAGGTATTTTTTGTTATTTGCCTGAAGAATGGAATCCAATTCAGTTTGGTAAAAACCACTGAATCTGGATTTATAAACAACGATGTCTTCGGGCTGGGGCGTAAGCTCCTCTACAATATCGGTACCCCACTGATCCCTCACCAATATTCTGGTCTTGCTACCATCCGGTGCAGTAATTGTATCTCCGACGTGCATGAAGTACTTGTGGCGATCATGGTTTGGACTACCTTCAGCCCCCAGATCAGAAAGATCTTCATGGTAACCCATCTTAAGATAAATGATGCTTATGCCGGCCTGCCTCGCAGCGTTTAATACTTTGGAAGTGGGCGTGACCACGTTTTTAATCATGGAAATATCTACACCAGCGCGCTCAAACATTCCTCCGTCGCTGCCAAAGTCATTTTGCATATCAACAACAATGACTGCAGTTTCTTCAGCTGACATACTCAAGCTGTCCGGACCAACAGGGATATGAATATTTTTAACGGGTGATTCAGTTAAAGGATCTTCCGATGGAGTTGACACAGTCACACTCTCTTCTTTGTCACCACAGGACAATTGAATAGTGATAACTGTTGCCATAAAAACAATGAACTGTATCTTCATTTTGAAAGTTTTGTTGAGGAAAATAATTATAATATCCAATTAAGATAGAACAGGACAAAAGTAGTCAAATCCCCAATCTTTCAATCAAAAGTTACAAACAAACAAATTATCCCAAAATCTTTATTTCCTCTTCAAAAGGCTGGTGATAAAACCTCTTTCCTGTAGCCTTGTACAAGGCGTTTGCCAATGCGCCAATAGCAGGAGGTCCTGAAGGCTCACCCATCCCTGTTGGGCTGATTTCGCTTTGGACAAAATGGGTTTCGATATCCTTGGGAGCTTCTCCATGGCGTATCAACCTGTAGCCGTTGAAATTACTTTGCAGTGGTTTTCCATCCTTAAATGTAATGGCACTGTACATCGCATGGCCAACAGCATCAATGACGGCACCTTCGGACATGTTTGCAGCAGCATCAGGATTGACAACTATTCCACAATCTACAGCAGTAGTGACTTTCTGTATGATGGGTTTACCTTCATTCATAACCACATCAAATATATGGGCAACGTAAGAATCATGGCAATAATAAGCAGATACACCCCTGTGGACACCCGGCTTATCTGTACCCCAACCGGCCTTTTCTCTGACCATTTTCAATACTCCTGCGTATCGGTCTGCGTCATAATCGTTGTTGGTACCGACAGGATTGGTCTTGGACCGCTCAAATAGTTCCAATCTGAAATCTATGGGATCTTTGCCCATGTATTCAGCTACCTCGTCCAGGAAGGATTGTTCAGCACCTGCGATGAAATTGGACCTGGGCGCGCGGAATGCTCCTACCGTGATATTGCTGGGGATCTCCCACTCTTCTGCCAGATAGTGTTCTACACATCCCGCAGGAAATCTGTTTTCTACGAGTGGCGACTCAGGAATACCTCCTCCATTGACATGAAAGCCAATCAGGTTTTTATTGGCATCAAATGCCGCGCGATATGTAGCATAGTACGCAGGTCTGTATACCCCATTGGTCATATCATCCTCTCTGGTATAGACCAATTTTACCGGTGCTTTCAGCTTTTGAGATATGACTGCAGCTTCAGTGAGAAAGTGTCCATATAACCTTCGGCCAAAGCCACCTCCCATTCTGGTGAGTTGAATGTCAATTTTTTCTTTTGGAAGACCCAATCTTTCTGACGCTGTTGTCTCCATAAATTCTGGCGTCTGAATAGGCCCAACCAATATTGCTCTTTCATCATTTACATCGGCATAAAAATTCATCGGCTCCATCGGGCTGTGCGCCAGAAATGGGCATGAATAAGATCTTTCCAGCACAAAAGCAGCATTTTTAAAAGCCTCCTGTGGATTTCCATCCTTTCTTAAGACTTTGGTTTTCTGCTTTGGAGCTGCCATCTTCTTCGTATGGTCTTCACTATTTTCGAGACCTGCCGGGGTGATTATTTCCATCTCACTGCCAAAAAAAGGCACTTTTATACTGCTGTCACCAATGGGCTCAAAGCTTCCTGTTATCATTTTTTTGGCCTTCATCACCTTCCAGGTCGAATCACCTACGACAACAGCAAGTTTGTCAAAAGCCGAAACATCGCACCACTGCTTTTTTGCAGGGTCGGTGTAACTATCGATCAAAAAAGCATCTTTGATCCCTGGCATCTTTTTCACTTCTGTAAAATCGGCTTCTTTCAAAGAGAGTCCGAAGGCGGGCGGATGCACAATCATGGCATACAACATGCCTTCTGACTTATAATCCAGGCCAAAGAGAGGTTGCCCTGTAATTATTTTTTGACCGTCGACATTTTTCTTCGATTTGCCAATGATTGTATATGCTGAAGGCTCTTTCAATTTTACTTCTGCGGGTACTGCAATTTTACTGGCTTCAGAGGCAAAACTTCCATATCCTTCCGATTTTCCTGATTTTTCGTGTATGATTTTGCCCGAAGCTGTTGTCAGTTCTTCTACAGGGACATTCCAGCTTTTGGCAGCTGCCTGCTTGAGCATTTCTTTGGCTGTGGCTCCGGCCATTCTCAAAGGCTCCCAGGAAGCACGGATGGACTGACTTCCTCCGGCAATCTGACCTTTATACAAGCTCGTATCCAAATTGGCTTGTTCAACGATGACGTCATTCCAGTCAATATCCAGTTCCTCTGCTACGATCATGGGCATGGCCGTTTTCACGTTCTGACCAATTTCAGGATTGGGAGACATGATGGTCACGATGCCATTTTCTCCAATTTTGAGGTAACCGTTGAAATTGTACCAATTTTTGGGTAAAGCCTTGATGGAATTTGCATCTGCCTTACATGAAGCAAACCAATTGACTCCCAATACGAGACCACCCCCTGCAAGACCTACACTTTGGATGAATGATCTTCTTCCAATTTTGGTTTTTATAATAGCCATCTCTTTGTTTTTATTTTATTTAGAAACTGAGGCAGTTTTGATGGCTGCCTTGATCCGTTTGTACGTGCCACATCTGCAGATATTTCCATGCATAGCTAGATCTATTTCCTCGTCCGTCGGAGAAGGGTTTTCGCTGAGCAAAGATGCTGCAGACATGATCTGACCTGACTGACAATAACCGCATTGAGGTACATCGTGTTCTAACCATGCTTTCTGAAGCGGATGGTCACCCGATTCGGAAAGGCCTTCAATGGTGGTAATTTTTTTGCCTTCCAGTGCTGAGATGGGCAGGATGCATGATCGTGTTGCTACTCCGTCGACGTGCACTGTACACGCTCCACATGCTGCAATTCCACATCCAAATTTGGTGCCGACAAGATTCAATTCGTCACGCAATGCCCAAAGTAGGGGTGTATCCGGATCAATATCTAGGCTTTGGGGTTTGCCGTTAACGATAATTTCCATGGAGGAATGTTTTGAATATAATTCGAAGATAATCTTTTATTGAATGTTGTAGGGATGTAAATGAAGTTTGTTGATCAGATTTGCTGAATTTAAACTCAGTTTAAGATATGGGTCTACACCTTTTCTCATGTTCTAATAATTTGTTTACCTGTAATATATCATCTCAGTCCCAAAAAAGTATTCTTCCTGCTTTTATTGTAATGGGTATATTCAATCTTCTATAAATGCCATCCTCTTCAGGAACAAGATATTCATGACGATAATAAATTCTGCTCAAATCTGATTCCGGGCCATCAAGGGTGTTTTTGACAAAATGGTTTTTCATTCCAACCCCAATAATAATTTCTGCGTAAGTATCATGGATTCTTCCATTGGTTGACACCCCCAACTGCAGATTGTAGTCCAGCATTTTCCTGCTTACTTCGAAAGACACTATATCAGAAACCATGTCATCCGTTGCCCTGAAAACTGTATATTTTGACTGCCATAAGGCCAAATTTGGTGAGACGAAAATATTGCATCCCTTTCCTTTATAAAATATGATTTTGGGAACTACTTTGATGAGCAGCCCCTTACCGTTTTTCATTCCCAAATCGTATTCCTTATTACCTGACCAGAGATCCATGGGTAAAATAACGCCAAGGCCTAGTTCCTGTCGCAAAAAACCGGTAAGCTTAAAATCGATGCCAGCACACAGATAAGCATTTTGTAAATTAAGGATTGAAAATACTTCTGTATTCAGCACTGGTCGGTCTTCCATAAATTTTTGCCCTTTGACTGGCTCTGGTATAGAGCACGAAAAGCTCATCAGTAGAATAATACATCTGATTTTACCGATTTTAATTTCCCATTTCATGCTCCTGCAGTTTTAAAAACTCCATCAACCCTTTATCCTCCAGGGAGGATTCATTCTATTCTCGCCAGCGTGATAAAGAATAAGTTGATTGCCATCCGGGTCTTTGAGTCTTGCCTCCCTCCAAAGCCATGGCTTATCAACAGGATCTTCCTCAAATACAATGCCTAATCCTTTAAGGTCTGCAACCATCAGGTCAAGGTGGGCACATTCAAAATAAATCCACGCCCCGTCACCAGAAGGCAAATGCTCCGCCTGATGGAGCGAAAAAGTGGATTTTCCATCGGGACAAATGAAGCGAACATAATGTGGCAATGACTTCACAATGAGTTTCATGCCAAGTTTTTCGTAAAATGATATGCTGCCTTCCGGATCAAGGCTGGGCAGGGTGATTTGATTGAGTTGCAATTACTGCTATTTTCTTTGCAATTTAGTACAAACTTGTCAAACTTACAGAATGGTTTCACCTGACGTAAATGTGACATATACGTCATGGGGATTACGAATCTTCAATTGAGGTCTAAGGTTTTAGGTGTTAGGTATTTGATCTTCTTATTATATGATTCATCTTCCATGGACGGCTTCTACCAGGCTCAGCCACCTGGCAGGATCTCTAATAGCCCAAAACGCTAATACGCCAATTGCGAACTTTACTGCTGAAACAACCCAATGGTATAATCCAGAAGTGCCACATCACCGGGCTTTCCATGACCCGGAATGATGACCCTGGCCATGCCATATTTTGACTTCACTTTTGTGACCGTACTCGACCATTCCTCCACATTGGCATCGCCCAGAAACCCTTTTGTTGCACCTACTTCTTTGATGAGGCAGCCCCCAAATAAGACCTTTTCTTTCGGAAAGTAGGAAACGATATTGTCGCTTGTATGGCCTTCACCAACATAGGCATTGACCACTTTTTGATCCCCAACCTTCAACTCAAGCATATCCTCAAAACCATTTTCAGGCACTGTCAATTGATTGGTTTTTGCCAATATTATGGTGCGCATTGAGGCGTAGGAAGGGATATTTCTGCGATGAAATTCATTCAATCCACCAAGGCAATCTTTGTGAAAATGTGTAACAATGATGCCAACCACTTTGCTTTTCAAATTGGATTCCACCCAGTCTATCAGGGTGCGTGAATCATCGTCATTGGATGGTGTATCAAAAATCAGGGCTTCGCCTCCATTTGCTACAATCATACCATTACAGCTTACTTTTCCAAAGTCATTGGTTTGTAAAAAAGAGATGTGCCTGTAAGTTGACGGTGTAAGCTTTTCAATTTTTATGGCTTCACTGTTGTAAATAAGTCTTTCCTTTTGAGTTTTACAGCTAAGTGCAATAAATACCAGGAGTAGTAGAGAAGTAGTTTTCAAATTCAAATTTTAAGTTGAAACGCAAATATCAAATATGGAAATATATTATTCTTTTCCAAACTTGAATTGTCGGCATATTTATTGAAAAAAAATATCAGCTTTTATATTGTCTGACATCGACCACTTTTCCGTTTTCAAAAGTCAACTCAAGGATGTCCGGATCAATACTCAATAAGCCCGGCTTAAAACCCAGATAATAGCTCCAACTGTCGTTATCCATTTCATTGTTTTCCTGGCCTAGTAAATCGATGACTTCTTCTTTGGTTTTATTGATAAGCATCTCAGAATCAATGATATTATCAGACAACTGGAATCTTTTTTCTACATCATTGGTCCATACTTCCTTGTCGAACTGGTGTTTGGGGTGGTAACTGACAAACCAAATGAATGAAATGATAAATCCCAAATAGACCAGAGGTGCAGAAACCAAGGTGAGCAAGCCAAGTACCAGGCTTTTGTATTTTGGGTTTTTGAGCTTCGACCTCAATATTCGTCGCCAAAGAAAGTATATAGGAATGGCTAAAATCAATAACAAAATGACCGCCTGGTATTGCATCATGCTTTAAATTTTTGAGAAGATTTCTATAGTTGCCATTTCAATATAGCCGGTGGAAAAAGTAACATCAATTGGTCCAGGGTTCCCTGATATTGGCGTTCTGAATCTTTTGGCCATCGTAAATACAAATGCCCTGCCAGGTGCTGAACCAGATCTGGCCTTTATTGTCAGCCAGAATGCTCTGCACCCCATTGTTGGTCAGACCATCCGCCGTCGTAAAAAGTTGAAACGTTTTGCCATCATGTCTGTAGACTCCAACTCCTTCAACCGAAAACCATATGTTGCCCTTACCATCTTCCTGGATATTATACACTTCCTGCCCTTTCACCTTTCCTTCCTTGGTCAGATGAACGGTTGACGATGCGTCGTATTTACTGATTCCACCATAATAAGTACCTATCCAGATATTGCCACGGCTGTCTTCATACATGTCGGCTACATGATTGTCAATGAGTCCATTAGCGGATGTAAGGTGATTAAAATCGCCATTTTTATAGGTAAAAATCCCGTTGCCATCGTTCACAAACCAAATGGTACCATCTTCTTGTTCCATGATCCTTTTCACGCATTTTGGACCCAACATGTACCCACGGTCTTTCACTTCTATCTCGGGTAAGTCAAACTTTAAAAAGTCTTTGCCATCAAAAACACAAACACCACCAACGGTGCCGATCCACAGTTTTCCTCCTTTGTCAAAACAAAGACCCCAAATTTCATTGTTGATGAGGCCATCTTTTTCAGAAAGCAAATTAAAAGTGTTTCCATCATATTTGATCAGACCATCGGAAGTACCAAACCATACATTGCCTGACTGGTCTTCAACTATTTCCCTGACCGCCATCCAATCGTGATCTCCCGGAATGACCACTTTTTCAAGAACTCTTCCATTATATCGGATGAGGCCATTGTCATTCGTACCGAACCAATAATTTCCAGCTTTGTCCTGGTACAAGGTGCGCACAAATTCACCAACCATGCCATTCAGATTAGAATGGATTTTTGGAAATAAAGTAGGCTTCTGATGATCAAATATCAGCGGTTGTTCAGAGACTTGTGCGGAGCTCAAAGCCACATGAAACACCAAAACAAAACAGATCATTGCACTTTGAAATGTTTTCTTCATCCTTGTCCATTCAATCATATAACAGATTTATTTAGTGACAGCTTCTGGAAATCATTCTGCCACTTCTGTATAAATATAAATGTCCAATACCTATTTCTGTAAGATAAATTAAAAATGGTGTTACCCACAAAGTTGCCCAAAGCTGCAAGCAATAACTTTTGACAACATAAATTATTGATAATAAAACACTTATCACTTAAAAATCGGACGTCTGGTATCATAAAAAACAAAATATCGGATAAATGTAATATCTTTGTAGCCGATAAAATAAAAAAATCGAGAAAGGCAAAATCCTCGACATTCTTCAGCGAAAAAATGAAATTTTCACCCGACATATCATTCAACTATGAGCTCAGAGAAGTTCAGGCCAGAGTGTTTTATAAAAAACAAAGGCTCGACCTGCACCGACCACTCCATCCAACAATCCTCAATAAACTCCTTGAAGACCTCAGGATAGAATGGACCTACAATTCCAACAACATCGAGGGCAATACACTCACACTTGCAGAAACCAAACTCGTGCTGCAGGAGGGCATCACCATTGGAGGAAAAAAACTAAGAGAACATTTTGAAGTCATCAACCACCACAAAGCCATCTCTTATCTGGAGGAGATCGTACGTCCTGGCAGAATGATGGAGACTGCAGACATGCTCAACCTACACGAGTACATCCTCAGGAATATCATCGACGAGTATGCCGGTCGATTTCGTCCGGGCATGGTCAGGATTGTCGGGGCCAACTTTGTACCGCCAAATGCACAAAAGGTGCCTTCATTCCTCGAAGACCTCATAAGTTATATCAATGAAAATACCCATGGCTTCGATGCAGTCACCCTGGCAACACTGTTTCACCACCGGTTTGTGTGGATACATCCATTTATAGATGGCAATGGCAGGACTGTACGCCTTGCCATGAATCTCATCCTGATGTCTCATGGTTATCCGCCTGCGTTCATTTTGACCCAGGACCGTAAAAAATACTTCAAAGCCCTCAATGATGCAAACAATGGGGATTACGACAAATTGCTGTTAATGATGTTCCAGGCTGTCGAAAGGACACTTAATATATATTTAAACAGCATTGGAGGTGACTACGAAGACTTTGAGCCAATGGAGTCCATTGCCAGGGAAGATGAAGTCCCCTATTCTGCAGAATACCTAAGTCTTCTTGCGCGAAAAGGACGTATCGACGCCTACAAAGAAGGGAAGGTTTGGCTCACCACCAAGTCAGCCATCGAGGCTTACAGAAAAAATAAGCTCAAATAGCGTCCGACGACTATCCTGTACTTCTCATTGCCCCGGCAATCGCATTGATCGTCATGAGCAACGAAATCAAGGTCTGATCTGCCTCTTCATTCATTTCAATCTGTTTTTCATTGCGCCACTTTTTGAGCAGGTTGATCTGCTTGTGGTGGAGGACCGTCATGGTGGAAGCTCTCAGCATGTTGGAGTAGAAATGGTTTTTCCTTCTCACCTCAATTGGATTTTGAAGCAGGGATTCCAGTTCACTTCGGGTTGTACTGAGTTCATCCATGAACAACTTCAAAAACTTGGACTTGATCTTTTCGTCGTGTACCAAATCTGCGTAAGCCTTCATAATGGTTTCATCTGTGGCAGCCAAGCTGGTATCAACATTGGTCAAAACGTATCTGATGAATGGATCTTTTTTGATGGCAAGCTTAAAATTCTGGTAATGCTCGGGATCATTTTCCTTGAGTGTTTTGATGGCAGTGCCCACACCATACCATGAGGTGATGTTGTAGCGGCACTGTGCCCAACTGAACACCCATGGAATGGCCCTGAGGTCAGAAAGCGACTTGCTTCCCGTTCTCCTTGATGGACGCGAGCCAATTTTACTGTTTTCAATGGCATCAATGGGTGTTGCCTGCCTGAAGAATTCTATAAAGCCATCTTCATGGAGCAGTGATGTATATTTCTCTTTGCTGACCTGGGCCATCATATCTAGCACGGAAGCGAGTGGATGGTCAGATCTGCCTTTGATTTTTCCGGTGACTGTTTTTGCGAGAGTACTCGCGACCAGCAATTCCAAGTTGTATTCCGCATTGACCTTATTGGCATACTTTTGTTCGATGGTTTCGCCTTGTTCGGTCAATCTCATGTCGTGATTGACGGTTGCGGGTGGAAGTGCCCCGACAAAGTAATGGGTGGGTCCTGCACCACGGGAAATCGATCCGCCTTTACCGTGGAAAAACATGATGCGCACATCAAATGCTTCCCCTACCCTGCTGAGCGCATCCTGGGCTTTGTAAAGGTTCCACTGACTCGACAATATTCCACCGTCTTTGTTGGAATCACTGTAGCCAATCATGACCTGCTGCACCATGGATTGAGCCTTTTTGATCTTTTGGAGGTATTTCAGCGATCTTTTGGTCATCGGATGTTCCAGAAATGCCTTCAGAATTTCTGGACCCGCCTCAAGATCTTCAATGGTTTCGAGCAGCGGCACCACAGGGATGACACAAACTGTTCCTTCTTCAGTATTCCTGGTCAAGCCGGCCTCACGCGCCAAAACATATACAGTCAGCAGATCGGATAAACTCCTGGTCATACTGATGATCAGTGAGCCTACACAATCGAGGCCATAGCGCGATGTATGTCTCTCTACTACGCGGTAACACTCGAGCACTGCTTTGGCATTCTCGCCCAGGTGCACGTCGTTGTTGGTAAAAGGTCTTGAAGTTTCCAACTCCTTGTTGAGCATTTCCAGACGTTTTTCTTCCGACCAATTCATAAAGTCGCAATCCTCAATTCCTGCTGCGTGCATCAGTTGGGAAACGGCTTTGTCGTGGAAGGTAGAATTTTGTCTGATGTCCAGACATGCCAGGTGGAAACCAAACAACTGCACTTGTCGCATGGCGTCGTTGACATAAACATTGGCCAGTGACTTGGCACCCATGGACATCAATGAATCTTTTAGTATCTGCAGGTCATCCAAAAGCTCATTGTATTTCAGATAACTTCCTGGCATTTCGTGTAGTGTGGTAGCATGTTCGCGCTCCACGTCGATGGGCAGTTTGGCCAACATCAGGGTGATGAATTGCCTGAAAGCTTCACCATTGTTGCGCGCCAACGCGTCTTCCCCTCTTTTGCCCAATTCTGTGACCATCTGACTTACCCTATGCCTGAGGACGGCGTCGGTATCGTCCATTTCCATAGCGATTGACAATGTTTTTACCAGGTAATTTAGGGCTCTTCTCACAACTATTAAGGCATTGAGTCGAAGCTGGAAAAGGGTTTCATCGGTGACTTCCGCGGTGACAAATGGATGTCCGTCGCGGTCACCGCCCACCCAGTTGCCGAAGGTTACCTTTGGATAGAGATTGTTCTCATAAATTTTATCCGGAGAGTAACCCTGATCCTTCCATGCCTGAATCAATCGCCTGTCGAGGATGGGAATGACTTCAGGAAAAACATTTTTGAGGTAGTGGAGTACATTGCGAAGCTCTGACTGCACGTCGGGCTTCTCGAGATAAATTTCTCCTGTTTTCCAGATCTTATAAATGATGAGCTTGATGTCTTCTCTGATCTGCTCTTTTTCCTTGTCGGTATACATGCTGTTTTCGAGCTTTACCACCTGGAGGTAGAGCTCACGATGGTGCTCAAGCACGGTGGCGCGTTTTGCTTCTGTGGGGTGTGCAGTAAGTACAGGTTCCACCCTAATGTGGGGCATAGCTTCCATAATATCCTCTGGGCTTGCTCCAATGGATTTAAGCTCGGCCAATTGGTTGGCCCACAATCCGCGGACCTTGCTCAATTCTATGCTTTCTTCGTCCCTTCTGTGCTGCACGGCACCATTGACTTCAGCCATATTCATTAGTGTAAAAACTATGGAATAAAGCTGTACGTGCTTTTTTGTAAATCCGCTTTCGGAAGATGACCATTCGTCGTTGATCCAGGGAATTTCTTTTGTAATATCGTATTCTCCGTTTTCAATCAATACTTCTCTGAGACAGTTGAGCAGGTATTCCAGATCGTTATAGGGCTTACCCAGTTTGGATTTGACGTCTGCAAGAATCTTCGGCATGGTACTAACTTAGGTTGGTGTAAAAGCCGAAAATAAAACAGAATTGTCTAAAAATGGAATCCATAGAGGCTTCCTCACAATTATTTTTTTTTTTTTTTAATTTTTTATCATCAAAAAATAACAATAATTGGATTATCAATATTAATCAAAATAAAAAGTATAATTTTTGACACTTTACCAAATAGCATCAAAAATGGTTCAATGAAAATTTTGATGATTTGCCGTTTTAATATTTCCAATAAATAAGGATGCGAAAGTTTAACAAATACTTTTTATCATTTGAATCAATTGTTGAATATCCAAAAGATGATGTTTGTACGTCTGATTTAATTTTTCTCACTTTGAAAGCTTAGAATCCTGGCTCACATTTTCATTGATATTCATTTTTGAATGCGCCGGGCTTTTCTAAGTGATTTAATTTGAATAATATCGCTCATATTTACAAAGTCAAACATTCAAATCTAAAGCTCGCGTCCATGAAGAAGATGCTCTTCAATTTTCTCCCCTCAACTACTACTTTGGTTTTAATGGTGCTTTTGTTGTCATCAATGACAGCGTGCAGCCAGAAAACAACCGGACTCCAACACCTCACTACTGAGTATGAAGAAAGACCATTAGGCATTGATGTGCATCATCCGCATTTTGGCTGGCAAATGGTTGCACCTGCAGAGAAGAGAGGCGTTGAACAGAAGGCATTTCAAATCAAAGTTTCTGACTCAAAAGGAAAAGTGGTCTGGGATTCCGGAAAAATCAATGGTGGAAAGGCCACTGGTGTCAAATATGCAGGCACTCCGCTTCAGGCGGAATCTCTTTATCAATGGGAAGTCATGGCGTGGGACCAGGACAATAAAATGGTATCTACTGCTTCTTCTTTTGAGACCGGACTCATGAATCCAAACCCTGACTTATCTGCCTGGGACGGCGCTCAATGGATAGGCGGAGGTGACGACGATCTTGTATTTTATGCGCCTTATCAGATGATTTTCAGGATAAAATACGACGTACAATTAAAGGAAGGTAGTCAGAAAGCCGGCTTTATCTATGGCGCCAATGACCAGCGGCTTATGGATAAAAATAAGAACAATGCTGGTCTGGAAAATCCTAAAGATCAAAGCTTTATCAAACTGGAACTAGACATCAGCGGACTGGAACAAGGCGGCGATGGATTTGCGCGGATCAACATTTACCGGGCAGGTTATACGCTTAAAGATCGGGCTGATCAACCGCTACACAGCCTCAAAATAAAGAAGGAAATCATCAACAATTCAAATAAATATGCTGCCCACCGATTTGACATGAGCAGTGCTTTTGGACGAATCATGCTACGCCTGGATGATTCCGGTGTTTTTCTGGCGGAGGGCAATGACTACAAACCTGCCGTGACTCCTTATGAAGGAGCAGACGTTTCTCAAGGCATATTTATCAACCTCAATCCCCTTGGTCTTGGAGGTGATTTTCTTCCTTTTGGACAAGTTTGCGACATTGGGTTCAGTGCAGAACCTGGTCAAAAAGCCAGGTTTTCAAATCTGACAGTATCCAATGCACGGGCTCCGGGAAATGTCCTCTTCAAAGAGGATGTAGGTCAAAACTACAATGGCATTTTTAGAGGCAAAATCACAACAGAACCCGGGGCTTATCTGGTGGATGGAGGTTCAAATGGTGCATTGGTGGTTGCAGATCCCAGCCGCAACAGCAGCCCCATGCTGAGGTCCAATTTTGAACTTTCCAAGGACGTAGCATCAGCCCGCCTTTATGTAACAGCAAGGGGTGTTTATGAAATCACGCTTAACGGGGAAAAAGTAGGCAATGATTATTACAATCCGGGATTGACCCAGTACAATAAGACACACATGTACCAGACCTACGATGTGACTTCCATGCTTCAAAAAGGACAAAACGCAATTGGGGCGGTGATGGCTGAAGGCTGGTGGAGTGGTTTGCTGAGCTTTGTTCCTATTTGGAATCATTTTGGAGATCGTCAGTCGCTGCTGGCGAAGTTGGTGATACAATATAAAGATGGTACTAAAAAGGTAGTCACTACCAATGATAAGGAGTGGAAATATTACAACAAAGGTCCCATCGTCTACTCCAGTCTCGATCATGGTGAAATTTACAACGCCAAGAATGCTGAGCGCATTGCAGGTTGGGACAAAGCAGGGTTTGATGATTCCGGCTGGTCACAGGCCATGGTGGTGCCATTGGAAGGAACCACTTTTCAGGAAAAAACAGTTGATCGCGCAGGCAATGTCACTGATTTCAATTATAATGATTTAAAGCTTATGGGCCAGATTGGCAACAACGCAGCTGTTTATAAGACGCTGAAAGCCCAAAATGTGAAAGAGGTCCGGAAAGGAATTTTCGTATATGATATGGGGCAAAATTTTGTTGGAGTACCGCGACTGACCTTTACAAAAGGAAAGGCAGGGGACACCATCATATTGCGTTATGCCGAAGTATTGTATCCGGACCTGCCTGAATCCGGTGATAATGTGGGCATGATCATGACCGAAAATTACCGTGCTGCACTTTGCAGAGATGTGTATATTATGAAAGACGGAGCCCAGGTTTTTCAACCCAAATTCACCTCAAGGGGATACCAATACATCGAAATCACCGGATTGAGTGAAGCCTTGCCTGCAGATGCAGTGGAAGGCATTGCCATCAGTTCGGTCATAGATCTTACAGCCGACTTTGCCTCTTCCAATGAAAAGGTGAATAAGTTGTGGTCGAATCTGGTCTGGTCCAACGTCGATAACTTTTTGAGCATCCCTACAGACTGTCCACAGCGCAATGAACGCATGGGATGGTCGGGAGACATTTCAGTATTTTCACGAACGGCTACTTATGTTTCCAATACCGCTCCATTTTTAAAAAGGCATATGCTGGCCATGAGAGATGTTCAGCAGGGCAATGGCAAATTCACGGACATAGCGCCGGTAGGGGGAGGTTTTGGTGGTGTCCTATGGGGAAGCGCCGGAATTACCGTTCCCTGGGAAGTATATTTGCAATACGATGATTTGTCGATATTGGAAGAACACTACGATGCCATGGCGGCATATATAGACTATCTGCAGACGACCATCAATCCTGAAACTGGGGTCAGCAGAGACGCACAACTGGGCGACTGGCTGGGACCGCAAAACAATCAACTCGGCGCCCCTTATTTGTCTACCGCATATCACATCTATGATTTGGACATCATGATGAAGGTGGCAGAGTTGTTGGGCAAAACCGCAGACAAGGCTCGCTTTGCGACTATGTATAAGGAGAGAAAAAGCTTTTTCAACTCCAGATTTGTCAATGATGAAGGCAAGAGCATGGCGCTTTTGGGCGGACCGGGTGCTTTTATGGCTCCTCCGGGATCAGTTCCGACCTGGAAAGAAGCCAATACTCAAACCTCATATGCCGTAGGTCTAGCACTTGGAGCCTTTGATGATGAGCGTCTTTCTGTTGCGGGTAAACATCTCGATGATGCCGTCAAAAGAAAAAACGTGGACGACAATGGCCAGATGCTTCCGGAATACTCGCTGATGACCGGATTCATTGGTACGGCATGGATCAGCAAGGCTTTATCAGACTTGGGATATGACGAAACCGCCTATCGATTGCTTCAAAACGAGAACTATCCTTCATGGATTTATCCCATTAATCAGGGGGCCACTTCGATTTGGGAAAGGCTCAACAGTTATACCGTCGAAAATGGGTTCGGCGGCAACAACAGCATGAACTCCTTCAATCATTATTCATTTGGCGCTATTGGTCAATGGCTGATGGCTTACGCAGCCGGCATACAAAGGGATGAACCTGGTTTTAAGAAATTTATTTTACAGCCCAAGCCGGATCCAAGTGGTCAAATGACCTGGGCCGAAGGAAGCTATGAGTCAATTTATGGCCGCATTTACAGCAAGTGGAGTAAGACGGATGGCGGTGTCGAGTATGACTTCATTGTCCCTGCAAATACTTCGGCTACATTGATTTTGGAGAATAAGAATGGAGCTCAGATCCTTGAAGGCAAACTCGCTGCAGACAAGGCCAAAGGCGTCAGCTTTCTTGATTCAAAGGATGGAAAATTCAAATATCATTTGAGCTCAGGCAAATACCATTTCACGGTTAAAAATCAGTAAGGTATTAGTTACAAACAAGAATTACTGCCAGACATAGGTCACCACTGCCTTGGGCAGGATTTCTGTTTTTGCATTTTTCCCGTTTATGGCTATACTTAATGATTTGGTCACATCCGTTTCGTTCAGCAGAAGTAACACCATTTTGTCGTCAGGTGTTTGCAGGGCTACACCTGAAAGTCCTCCAGGAATGAGTGATTTTATGACTCGCGATCCTGGTGGGACAAATTTAGCAAGGTGTCCAATGATGTAAAATGATACATTTTTCTCATAGTTATTTCTATCAATGGTCATGGCGCCCTTACATTCTGTGCATCCTCCGGGAGTATGCGGACCAAAACCAGGGTCGTTGGCCAGATTCCACTCCAGGGCGGTTTTGCTCCAGTTTCGGAGGCTGCCTATGACGACATTTTTGATGTGCCACAGCAAATCGCCACCAAAGTCGCCTTTTGCTCCTGTCCACTGCTCCGTAAAGTAAAGATTCTTCTCTGGAAAAGCCTGGTGTACTTCACTTAGAGCAGATATATCCCCGGCATAAAGATGGAATGCACTGCCGTCGATGTATGGCCTTGCCATTTCATCTTTTAGCACTTCAATGGGATAAGCAGCTTCATCACAATTGTGGTCCCAAATGATGATTTTGGCAGGAATCTGATGTTCTGCAAAGGCGGGTCCGAGGTGTTGGGCAATAAATCGTGCTTGCTGGTCAGCTTCCATGACCATACTTGGATTGTTGCCACCATGATGGGGTTCATTCTGGATGGTGAAGGAATGGATATTTATCCCTTGCTGTGCCATAGCCTGATAGTATTTGACAAAATAAGAAGCGTACGTGGCTTCATACTTTTGCAGTAAACTGCCTCCTTTGCTGTTCTTATTGTCCTTCATCCAGGAAGGCGCGCTCCACGGCGTTGCCATCAGTTTTATGTCTGTGTTGATGGCGAGAATTTCCTTTAATAAAGGGATTAAGTTTATGGTATCCTTGGCCAGCGTGAACCCGTTTAATTCAGGGTCCGGCTCATTATTTTTTGTATCATCATAAGAAAAAACGCTTTCATCGAGGTCAGAAGCCCCCATGCTCAGCCTCAGAAATGAAGTACAATTGCCATCTTCACCACAACCAAATACTTCATTCAATAAGCTTTTACGCGCTCCCGCATTCATTCGCATGATGAGCTGTGCACTTCCTCCTGTCAAAGTGTAACCGAATCCATCAATGGTCTGCAAGTGCTCTTCAGGAAAAATTTCAACTTTTGGGAGTCCTTCCACTTTTTTCAGAAACTGTAAATCTTGTATTTGCTTTTCCAGCAAAACCTTACCATCCGCAGTAGTTGTCCAAGTGGAAATTTGAAAGGTGTCTGCAATTCCACCTGTCTCTTTCTTTTCCCGTGAATTGATACAGGATATGAAAACAAGAATGGACCCAAGGGTCACAATATATTTGATGTAGCTCATTTTTGAATGTATAAGATGGTCAAATGTACGCTAAAGTTGATGCTTAAAATAAGGCATTTTGATAAATCACTTGACTAGCTTTTAGTGCTTAGATTTTAGCTGTTAGCTTTTTTGGGGGGTGTCTTTTCCTTGTCAACCAATACTATGAGGTCTCCAACTTCCAAAAAACCAAAGACCAACACCTAAAGACCAAAGACCGGCTTTATTTCCCGCAGATAAACGCTGATAAGCCCGCAGATTTGCGCTGAAAGTGGATGTTATAATTTGAAATAAAAGCAATCTCAAAATCTAATATTTATCACCTAAAACCAAATAAACAAAAGACCAACACCTAAAGACTAAAGACCGGCCTCGGCTCCGCTGGCTTCGACTTCGCTGGCTTCGACTCCGCTCAGCCACCTGTGGATAATTGAATTACGAATCTTCAATTACGAATTACGGATTATGCCAGGCGATAAGTCTGCCAGATGCTTTGCGTACTCAAAATTTATCCCCTCTTTGCGCCATTGCGAGCGATCAATATTCGAATATCTTTTTTGGGGGTTTGTCTTTTCCATGTCAACCAATACTATGAGGTATCAATTCAACCAAAGACCAAAGACTAAAGACCAAAGACCTCCCCACTTTTGCCGCCCTCTACCCTGGCCCTAAAGGGAATCCGCCCGCATTTCTCCTAATTTGCCAACACGCCAATAAGCCAATACGCATTGCTGCTAAAGACCAACACCTAAAGACTAAAGACCGGCTTTGTTTCCCGCAGATAAACGCTGATAAGCCCGCAGATTTGCGCTGAAAGTGGTTGAGATAAACAAATACAGAACAATCTCAAACCCTAATCCCGGCTTCGACTTCGCTCAGCCACCTCAGAGACCAAAAATGAAATCAAATGTTTTCAAATTTCAATTCTCAATTTTCAAATTTCTAAAAACGCCAATTTCTTTCCTCCTCCTCCATTCTCCCATCTCCCATCTCCCATCTCCCTTCTCCCCTTATTTCCTTTCCCAGACTTTCATCCCTCCCAAATAAGTGCTCAGCACCTTAATGTTCAGGAGTTCTTTTTCTTCAGCTTGCATAAGGTCCTGGTCAAGGATGACAAAATCAGCAAATTTGCCGGCTTCGAGTGATCCCTTTTCATGCTCTTCGAAATTTGATTGGGCGGCCCAAATGGTCATGCCTCTCAAAGCCTCTATTCTTGTGAGAGCGTTTTCAGTCTGGTATCCGTTTTCTGGCCAACCTTTTGCGTCTTTTCTTACGACGGCTGCATAAAAGGTCTTAAAGGGAGATATATCTTCCACCGGAAAGTCGGTACCCAGGGGCAGCCAGCCATTTTGAGCCAAAAGGTCTTTGTAGGCATAAGCACCTTTAATTCTATGCGGACCTACCCTATCCTCAGCCCAGTACATATCACTTGTTGCATGAGTGGGCTGCACCGATGGCACGATCGAATTTTCTCCAAACAAATGAAAGTCATTTTCATTGACCACCTGGGCGTGTTCTATCCTCCACCGCAGGTCGTTCTGGCTTTTCAGATATTTGGCATATATGTTCAGGATGGTGCGATTTCCGTTGTCTCCGATGGCATGGGTGCACATTTGAAAACCATGGGTGCTGATCCATGAAGCAACTGAATCGAAGTGCTCGACAGTGCTCAGCAAAAAACCATAGTGCCCTGGCTTATCTGAATATGGTTCGATAAGACACGCACCCCTTGACCCCAGTGCTCCATCGCCATATACCTTAAAGCTTCTGACATTCAGGTGGTCGGTTTTAATTGCTCCCTTTTTTTCGAGATAGTCATAATTTGCAGGCACATCACTCAGCATGACATACAAGCGCATTTTAAGTTTTCCCTCTTCATTCAGTTGCTGAATGAGGTCAACTTTGTCATAGTCAAGCCCACAATCGTCAATGGTTGTCAGTCCGACAGCAAAACAATTTTCCTGGGCTTGTTCAATGGAAGACACCAGCTGTTCGGTGGTGAGCTGACTCACTTTTTCAGAAACCCTGTCAATGGCATTGTCTATTAAAAGGCCTGTGAGTGCACCATTTTTCACTTCAATCACTCCCCCGGTCAAAGTTTCTCCGGGTTTTATTTCAGCCAAATCCAATGCCTTCTGATTGGCAATGGCTGCATGGCCATCAATTCTCGTAAGCAGGACAGGACGATCAGGAAACAGCTCATTCAATTCCTGGTTGGATGGAAATTCCTTGATCTCCCAGTCATTCTGATCCCAGCCACGACCCAGCAACCAGCCCTCTGGATTTTCATTTGCAAAGGCATTTACCTTGTCCAAAACTTCTTCCCAGGTTTCGGTGCCAACAAGGTCAACTCTTGTCAAATTTTGGGCATAACGTACAAAATGGGCATGGGCATCGATAAAACCGGGGTAGATGAATTTTTGCTGTGCATCCAGTTTGTCAGAAAACTGAAATTCACCCTCCAAAACCTCAACTGTCCCTGTTGCCAATATTTTTCCATCTTTGACTGCCATTGCTTCAGTGGTTGAAGAAGCAGTATCAACTGTATAAATGGTAGCGTTGTACACCAGCAGATCAGCTTGCTTTTTGGCTGAACAGGCTATGAGACTGAATAATAGAAAAACAACAAATAAAATTCTAGTGGTATTGGTCATATGAGTAGGTATAAGGCAATAAATATATTGAATTGATCCCAAGGCAAATACGCTTTGTCTTTGTTTTTTCAAAACAAGTCCTCTACGGTCAAAGCTACATCTACAACATCATGACTATATTGATTTTCGATGATGGGCAGATTGGTGATCAGGGTAGTGAATACCAGTTTATTGGTTCCGCTGTCCTGAATGAACAAGGACTTTCTTTCCATCAGCCATTGTGCATACTTTTTATCTATGCTCATTGGAGTAGCCAAATACTTGCATTCACAAAGATTGATGGCTTTGTCATTACGGTCTATGATCAGATCGATTTGGAATCCTTTGCTTTCAGAATTGCCTGTCTTCCTATATGCGGCAGTTTCTGTGTAAATGCCGCTGATGCCCAGTTTTTTCAATATAGCCTGTACATGTTTTTTACAAAGATTTTCGAATGCATAACCCGACCAAATTTTATAGGCCTGACTTTGTGAAAATTGCAACCAACTTTTTTGAGTGGATGCTTTTCGATGGCTGAGGAATTTGTGATAAAAGTAGCTGAATTCATCGTTGAGGCGATAAATACTTCCCCTTCTAATTTTTCCTAAAGGATTATCTATGCTGACAAATCCACAAGTCACCAAATCATCCAATGTTCGATTGATCGGCCCTCCGTTTTGTACTTTTGAGGCTAACATCAACTCTTCTCTGTTCATTCCGCTTTGTGCTCCTGCAAGTGCCTCCACCACAGCTTCATGGTTATGAGGATTTTCAAACAATGCTTTATACAGATTGTCATACTCATTGGCCAAAACTGCCTCTTTGCCGAAAAAAAGTCTGTCTATGTTTGCTGCCACACTCTCTCCTTTTTTCAGTCTGTCCAGGTAAAATGGAATTCCCCCCAAAATCATGTACAATTCAGCAATGGCATTTGGGGTCCACTTGAAGTTTTTTGAGGCCAGAAAAGCCTGGGTCTCTCCCAGTGTAAAAGGTTCGAGGTGCAATCGATGGGTGATTCTGTTATGAAAGCCGCCTTTATCATTTTGGATGTTTTTGTATATCCATGAAGTTGCTGATCCACAAATCACCAATACAAAGTGTTTCTCCTTTGACAAATAATCATTCCAAAAGTGAGCAAACAATTGAATGAAGCCAGATTTGTGGGTGTTCATCCAGGGAAGTTCATCAAAAAAGAGCACTCTTTTTTTGTTCTTGGAAAGGGTCTGCAGATACTGTCTGAGCAAAACAAATGCTTCCTGCCAGTTGTTAGGCACTAAACCAAAGGGCGTATTGGCATGTTCAAAAACTTTTTTAGCGAAATTAGCCAATTGCATTTTCATGGGTGCATCCTGTATTCCGGTTACCCTGAATGCTATTTGTCCTCCCATAGTCTCCTCTACCAGAAAGGTCTTGCCTACTCTTCTTCTCCCGGTGATGGCTACAAATGAGGACCTATTGTCCTTCATGATTTCGTCAATGATTTGTTTTTGATAGCTCCTGCCTACTAGCATATCCTTGTAATTATCCTAATAATTCCAATACTTAAATACAAAGATAAACATAATTAAATACTTAAGTCAACTAATGACACATTTATATACAATATTATGATTTATCCGTGTATTTATCATGGTAATATATAGATATAAATACAATGATAGAGGTAGGTCCGAGACTCCTTACAAGTCGTTCTATTTGCGCAAGGAGCTCATAAAGTCAGAATGGAGAACGACACCTAACACCAATCATCAATAGACTCTATTTTTCTGAAATCATTGCTATCTAAAACTTTAATCCTGGCAGTATATGCAGATCTTCCAAAACCATTTTCATTGAATTCAATTTTTATAAGCGCAGCCCCTGTCTTGGAAATAGATTGTATTCTTATCACCTTGACAGAATACCTTCTATTTTCCAAATCTATATTTTTCGACGTAAGTAAAATGGGAAGGTGTGAATAATTAAGTAGGTTCAAATATTGTTTTGGGCCTGGAATTATAAAGACAAATTGCTCACCTATATACATCTCTGCATGCATCGGTAATGCAGCAATGGATGTAAATGAGCCCAATTTGGAGAAAGTGTATTGAATATTGATTTTATCTTCAGGAAGTAATTTTAGCTCCTGTAACTGCTTGCTGATAGAATCACTTTGATCCTTCAAAAATATAGCAAAGACCAGACTAAAAATAACCAAAATAGATAATAAAAAAATAGCGTATCCCATTGTGCCAAACTATTTTTTACAATTAGATGTACTGACAAATTTCATTTTTCATATTTCAATTTTATGCACTCTGCAATTCAAAAATAGTTATTTCTGGTCGCACATTAAATCGTACTTGCCACAAGTGTCCAAGAGCGCGATTGATATACAGTGTTCTATTATTGGTCAATTCAAAGATTCCGGCAGAGTAATTTTTATTTTTAACCGGAAGCATTGGCGGTGGCAGAAAGGGAGGTTTTACTTGCCCCCCATGGGTATGTCCTGATAATATCCAACTGTTGTATTCCCCCCAAACATCCAAATCACAGACGTCAGGATTATGGCAAAGTACAATGTTGGCCTTTGATTTTTCAAAGTCTTTTAATGCCTTATTTGGATCGAAGTTCAATCCCCAAAAATCATCAAATCCGATGAAGTTGAGCCCATCTATTTCAACGCTTTCATTTCTTAAAAGCAGAATACCTTTGCTGGTAATCATTTCAGCAATTTTATCCGCAACTTGAATTTGTGACCAATTTTTACCATAATCATGATTGCCTAAAATGCCAATAGTGCCAATTTTCCCTTTCACAAGGTGTTCCAAAGTCTCATTTAACTTATCAAATTGAACTTCTTCCTTGTAAGTACTGACAAAATCACCAGTATATACAACAAAGTCAGGATTTAATTCCTTTGCTTTTGTAAATGAGTCAATGACAAAACGGTGATCAAAACGATTGCCAATGTGAATGTCACTTATTTGCATCAGGGTTTTGCCCACTAAACCTTCCGGAATATTTTTAATTGGCATTTTTACTTTTACAAATTCCAACATATATGGTTCAATTTGCCAGGCATAAATACCAGTTAGCAATCCTATTCCCGTCATTCCCCATATTGTTCTTCTTATAAATTTTCGCCTCTTCACTCTGGTCAGATTTATTGATGCAACTAACATACCTCCATTGGAAAAATGGCGTCAACTGTTATAGAACCTGATTTGGATATTGCGTATTGTATATTGATTTTGATTTTTGGCAACAATAATTGCTCATTTAATTGTTTTACCATCCTGACTTTCTGAGCTTTCAATAAAACGACAACGATAATTGCAGTAACTATGAATGGTCCAAATAAGAAAATGAAGTAGTTCAGTATTTATGCCTAAAGAAAATTGTATCCATTTTTCAATTAAACCGATCCTCTATATCCCCCTCTTGGCAAGAAATTCTTCAACTAAAATTGTTTCTTGAAAGAACAATTGAATGAATGAAAACGACATTGTTTTCTGAAATCACTTTACTCTTTCAAACTTTCGACTAAATTTTTAATTATCCCAATCATCAACTTTGGTTCATCGTTTTGAATATAATGCCCGGCATTGGTGAGATAAATTATAGCACCGCCCTTACTCGATGCATAAATAAGTTTTTTCCATCGCTCCATATTCGAATTGTTTTTTATATGAAAAAAAGCTTCCTGGTCAAAATCTTTGCTCCTTTGGGCAAGAGGAACTTCAAATTTTCCACCAACAAAAAAATAAATAGGCACGTTTGGCAATGGCATACTTGTAATTTCAGCAAAATCAGTTTTTCTAAGATTATTAAGAATTAGTCTTTCACTCATGGCACCAAAACGCAAAGAATCAATAGGTGGGTTCGGTTGATAAAGTCGATTTTGCAACATTTCATCTATCTTTTTCTCCGGGAGATTCATCACTCTGAAAATATCATTCCAATCTTTCTTGGTCTCAGTGAAATCTGCAGGGTCAACAAATACAAGTCCAGCGATTTCGTCAGGATAATACCCCGCAAAACTTCTGATATAAACACCTCCAAGTGAATGCCCCACTAATATATAGGGCGGTGGAATATTTAATTTATTTAGAATTTCATGCAAGTTCGTCGCCACTTTGTCGATGGTTGGCATGATAAAGTCTTTATCAGATTTGCCAATTCCTGCTCTATCATAAGCAAAAACTGGAACAAATTCCTCAATTTGGTGAATTACTTTATTCCAATTACTTAAATCTACACCCATTCCATTTTCAAAAATTACAACGGGAGAATTCGGTTTTCTGTCTTCAATTCCATGCACGTAGACATTGAAATTGGTGCCGTTTATATTGACTAATTGTTGTTGAGCATGAGAAATAATCGAAATAAAAAAAAGAAGTAAAGTTGCGAGCATTTTTGTGGTACTAATTGCCATATGTCTGATTGGTGTTTATTTTAAAATCAAAAAATCTCTTTGTATTTTATCATATAAAAGTTAGAAAAAGAGAATGGGTAAAATGGTATCTACTATTGCAGTTTACCCGATAAATAAGGTTTTTATACACGGAAAAGATTCGAATAATTATTTTAATTAGTTAATATCCCCAACCTTCCAATTTTTTAAAGTCCTTATAATTAAAAGTAAGAGTCCCAAAGTCCCAAATCCCAATATTCCCCAAATCCAGTTAATTCCTTTTCCTAAATCTTGAATAAATTGCATGTCGTTCTGAACTCCTTCACGATAAAGCCTCATCAATTCATTGAATTGACTTTGTTGGAGTTTATTAATTAAGTATGTAATTTTCATTAGCAGCAACAATCCTACAATTAGACCAATATTTGCCCCCTTTAATTTAAAGCTTGTTCTGATGCCTCTGATAAGGAAAATCAAAAAAGTAATAGGCCCAATGATTAAAGCTGTCAGTGAGATTTTATCAATAACATAGTAAGTGTCATGCACTTGAATATCAACAGAAGCTTGTCCGGATATAGAGAAAAAAATTATCAATGCAAGAAGCAATATTGCAATAAAAATAAGAATGTCAGTTTTAAGCTGTCTCATCATTTCTGAATCTTTTTGCTGCTAAAATTACATTTACGTCATTATGGTTTTTACCATCATTACAAATATACCAGCATACCCTTTTATTCCAAGCACTTGAATAGTGCCAACCCAGTAAAGCTTCAATTTCTGGTACTCACGATAAGGCTTCAATCAGATTTGATATTTCAGACTTGAATCACCTGAAGTTCATCATGAAACCTGAGTTACTGCCTTTCCAATTCCAATAAATTATTGCCTAGATCGGCATCCGGAAAATGGCTTGTAACCAACCGGACCGACTTTAAATTTTCACTATTGGCTATATCAAGGGCAACTGAGGTTTTGCCATCGGACCAAATCGCAGCTGAATTTTCAATCAAAAGTTCAGTGCCATTTTTGTAGCTAAGCTTTAAAATGACAGGCACGGGCAGACCTCCGATGTTTTTGATGTTTACTTTTGAAGTTTTTTTGTCGAAGTCCGACAATTCAAGGTCTGCATAGCCCGGCTGAAAAATCCAGGCATTCCAGAACCATTCCAGATTTTGTTGGCTTATCTCGTCGAAGGTAAACATAAAGTCATAAGGAGTTGGATGTTTTCCGGACCAACGATGGATATAGCTTTGCAGACATTTTTGAAAAGTAGCTTCTCCCAAAATGTTTTCCAGGGTAAAATACATGAAAGAAGATTTTCTATAGGACAATAGTCCATGTGCCTGACCGTAGGTCAATAGAAAAGATGGTGTGATGAGGGGAAGATCCCACATAGAACCCGCCAATCTGTTGTATGAATCTAAACTTCGATTTAATTCAGCATTTTCTGACGGACTACCCTTGAAATAAGATTGAATAAATTTTATGGTAAAATAATTGGCCCAGCCTTCTTCCATCCAGGAATATTTCACCTCATTGATGCCAACCAGGAAGGGGAAATAGGTATGCGCCAATTCATGGAAAGTTACTGCGGCATTCTCATATGCTTTATCGCTCATCCCATTGTTGGCAATCATGGGAAACTCCATTCCGTCAAATTCATTTACTCCAACAAAGGTGGTAAAAGCCGGATAGGGATAAGGTATACCCGGAGCTGTGGTTGATGTATAAACCAGACTTTTTTCCTGAGCTTCCAAAAGCATGTCACCCGCATTACCTTCAGCCATATCAAACACCACATTGGAGAATATTTCTTTGCCGTCTATGCTTACCGTATTCCCTATCCATTTAAAAGTATTGCTCATTCCAAAACCAAAGTCCTTCACATTAGAGGCTATGTAATGCCAGGTCTCTTTTCCCTTGCTTTTTACTGGCGAGGCATTTCCCGGAATGATGGTTACAGCTTCTCCAGACGTTTTAGCTTTCAAATATTGCCGCATTTCAGTGACTGTCAATACCTTTTCAGGGTTTTGCAAGGTTCCCGTCGCCCAAACATTAAAGCCTCCAGGCACAGTAATTTTGACATCAAAATCAGCAAAATCATTATTGAATTCCTGAGAAGCCAAATATTCCATCCTGTCCCAACCATCAATATCGTCATACCTCCCAATTTGAGGATACCAATACCCGAAAAAAGCGCTGTTGTTGTCGTACGCACCAATCCTGTTCACATAAACCGATGGCATTTCCGTTGTCCACTTTACCTCCAAAGTAACTGAACTCCCCGGGGGAACGGGCTCATTTAACCGCACGACAGTATAGGTACTGTAATTTCTAACATTGTTGCCGGTCTTTAGGGAAACAGGAACCTGGTCGATCGTAAAATCGGTCAAAATCATTCCGTCCGTAAGCGTTTCTATGGGAAGTTGAACTGCCCGTGCAGCACCCTTTTTATAGTGATTTGCATAGGTCCTGATGACCAATTCGGTAAGACTATCCGGACTATGGTTTTTATATACCATTTTTTCGCTCCCCTTCAATTTCCAGGAACCTGGTTCAACTTCTGCTTCAATGGTGTAGGAAGTGTTGTTTTGCCAATATTTTTCGCCAGGATTTCCATCGTAAGACCTCGTTTTATTTTCATATGCCTTTTTAAATTCCTTCGGCATATACAAACTGGATTGGGCATAGAGGTTGATAGACAAAAGAATGGGGATGAAGGGTAGTATGAGTTTCATAATAAAAAAATGGTTTATGTTGATCTCCTTTGATTCCGCGTGGTCTTCTGAGAAAAGACATCAATTTACGATTTTAGTTTTATCCGAGGGCATAACTCCAATTTTACATGGCCCAAACCCAGCTCAAATTACTGGATGCTATGATTTATTTTTTACCCAAAGTAAAAACTGCTCATTGACTGTATAAGACATTGTTTGCTTTTCAGATTTAATACCATTTCATAATCCAATCCTTGCCCAGCTTCATATTCCCGTGACTGCGACTCCAGGCCATCATTACCAAGCATGGGTCAATAGTCCAGTATTCTTTTCAAGTACCTTGATATGTCATTTTGATGTCATTAAAATCCCTATTAGCCAAATTGTTTTGTGAAAGTCCGAAATAGTATGTTCCATCTCCCCAGAATTCAGACAAATTGGTGTTTGGATCACCACAATCCAATTGTAGTAACAATTCATATATTTTTGATAATTCTAAGATATCATTCCATCGTTTTTGATGTTCTGACACGGCTACACCGTAAAGTCCCAATTCTTTGGAAGCAAAATCATATACCACACTTGATTGAATAGCCCTGTCGTACCCAAGAATTTGATGAAAACCAATTGAATCGGTGTAAAGTTCGTCAACGATATAGTCTCCAGTTGGCTGATAAAAATCAAAGTAAAAATCATGGTATTTTTCATCAAATTCATTCAATCTATAATTTTCGTCATCAGGAAGTGTATAAAATTCAAAATATTCAATTAAAGCTCCCTTAAATGTTTGGCTATCATCAAGCTTATCTGGAAGATCAGTCCTGATTACGTTTTCATTCTTGCTATATAATAATTTAAATGGTTGATTTATGCCAAACCCATCATTCCATTCTTGATCCGTACTTAAAAATATGTAAAAAAAACCTTTTGGGGGCAAAATGTTTTCAATATCATATTTTGTAAATTCTGATAGATTGTATTGAGCACAAAATAACATTGGTTTTCCATTTGCTTCCGGCCACTCAAAGTCCTGGGGCAAATCGGGTTTTCCCCCAATTTTAGATTTTCCAACCTTTATATTCTTATCACTACCAGGCTTGGTTTTAATTCCAACCGTAGGTCTAATCAATTTGATTAGTTTACCTCTATCCTCTATATCAATTTGGATTTCTTTTGAATTTTGAATGAAGGACTTTAGTTTATTAAATTTATTTCTTTTAAAAAAATACATTGAAAGGGTTTTATTTTAAAATTTTTCTATAAAATTGAATGGTAGGTAGTCCTGACATAAAAGAAGTGTTCAAGTATCCATCACTCTGTTCCACCTGGAACTCCATCTTTCAAAATTAAAACGTTTTAACCTTTACCAAATGTTCCTCTTTTAAATTAGGTTCACTTATACTTATTAATTTTCTGTTGTTCGTATTCCCTTAAGAGTCTATTTAATGATTCTATTTTATTGACGTCAACTGGGACAGATTGACAAAGTTGATCAACCATTAAATTTATATCGTAGTATTGATTATCATTCGAGATTTTGCCTTTATTTATTACTTTTTCTACTCTCTGAAAATAAGATTTAAAAATATCAACTTCATACTTGGTTTTGTCTTGCAAATATTTGTTGAATTTCAAATCCACTGTTTCTACCTGCATTTCTGTAAAATCCCGAAAACATTGTTTAAGACGTGTTAGACGACCTTTTTGAAAATTCTCTTCTGTTTGCACTTTAAGTCCCTTATAATATTCATCGGAGTCAAAGTCAACAGTCTTTATTTGCATTACTTTGTATTCAAGGTAGTAATCGAGTGTTGCCAGGACCAGAGCCCTGTACTTTAAAAGTTCCGCTTGCTTTACATCTTTGAAGTGCTTATTAACTCCCATTAGTCTTGTCAGTTTTAAGCAGAATGATAAACAATTACATAAAAGAAGAAATTATGTAACCATCGTAACAAATATACCTAAATATTTAATTTATTTTAACTAAACCCCCAAATTCTTGACACAAAAAGACCATACATTATTTTATAATAAGCCTTTAAATGGCAGGAGGAATAATTTTGGTGTTCTATTGTTGTTGATTTATTGAACGACCCTGAGATATAATCATTCCACCCTTTCAGGGTTGGATTTGGGTTTTGTTCATTTCGCTATAATCATGCCATCCCTTCGGGATTAGTATTATATTTCATTTTGAAAGGCTTTAGGCATATAACCCTCAAAGGATTGGTTTTGAATATTTACAACGGTTTATGGATTGATCTATTTCCGGCCACGTATTAGATAATCCCTAAGGGATGAAAGGATTATAGAAAACAATATAGCAGGAATTGTCAAAATCCCGAAGGGATGGCATTTAAAGACAAATTCATTAACGGGGTATTAGGCATGAATGATGGGTAGAATTGTGGATTTTCATTATTGCTGATTTATGTTGGACGATCCCTGGGTAATCATTCCACCCTTTCAGGGTTGGATTTAGTTTTTGTTCATTTCGCTATAATCATGTCATCCCTTCGGGATTGGTATTTTAATTCATTTTGAAAGGCTTTAAGTATGTCAACCTAACGAGATTTGTTTTGAAATAACTGCCAGGCATTATAAATAGGCTTGTAAATGGACACATTTTAGATAATCCCGAAGGGATGCAATGATTATAGAAAATAATATAGCAGGAATTGCCAAAATCCCGAAGGGATGGCATTTAAAGACAAAATCATTAACGGGGCATTAGGCATGAATAATGGGTAAAATTGTGGGTTATCATTATTGCTGATTTATGTTGGACGATACCTAGGTAATCATTCCACCCTTTCAGGGTTGGATTTGGGATTTGTTCATTTCGCTATAATCATGTCATCCCTTCGGGATTGGTTTGATAGTACATTTTAAACGGCTTTAAGCATGTCAACATTTCAGGATTGGTTTTGCAATAACTCCCATACCTTATAAGTAGTTGGTATCTTGTTGGATATTAAATAATCCCGAAGGGATGTAATTATTATAGAAAATAATATGGCCGGAAATATGAAAATCCCGAAGGGATGGCATCAAAAGACCTGGCATTGTTGGGGTATAAAGTTCAATCCCCAAAGCCTTCACTTTCATAGTGGTTTATTAATTAATGTTTCCCTTAATTTTTAATAACTATTTTAGCAGTTTCTGAAGCGACTCCAATGGTTGCAATTGAACCGCTATTAAATTTTAGAAAGTCAGTTTCTATGCCGTCGCTAAATATTATTCCATTGGTAGTCATTAATGATTCAATTTTTAGGAAATTTTGGTGCTTAATAATTCCAGCTGTTATTCCTGTTTGTGTTTTTATACTTTGAAATGGTTCTCTAACTGCAAAAAGCAATTCATTTTCTTTTAATTTTGGTCTTTTAGGTTTAAGGTTTTTCTCAAACATACTCGTTACACCATAAGCCATATTGAAAATAGAACTAAGCCAGCCTGTTGAGCCTGCAGGGGTAGAAATTATGAGTCCGCTGGATGAATGTTCTTCAGTGTTTTGATTAAATGAAATCTTGTAACGTGCAGATATATGAGAAGAAGCTCCGATAAATAGGTCATTAAAAGCTAAAATTCTCTGTCCATCATTGAGCTTTGCTTCTGCAAATCTCATTGTTTTTGATTGAAATTGGTTGCTTAAAACATTCTCTACACCAAGTATGAAATCGTTTGTATCGTAAGGTAGAAGAACTCCGTCATATCTGTCTTTATCTGGATTCACTGCAATTATAGGGCAACCTTTAGAATATTTGGCTGTATTAGCAACAAGTCCATCTTGTCCTATTACCACTATGAGGTTCTTTTCCGAAAAAATGAAGGATGGCAAATAAATTCTTTCAATTGTCTTATTCTTGACCAGTTTTGAAAGTTGAGTTTGCAAAGAATTTAAAGATGCATGAAAAATTTCATGTTCCAATTCATAATCAATAAAATTTCCACCAAAACTTTCAATGTAAAATTTAGCTTGAGCCTTTGTATTGAACCGTTCAATCAAAGACTCAAGACGCGTTTTATTCTTGACAATTATAGCGTATTCAAAATTCATTATTTATTGTCTCTCCTTTCGTCAAGTAATGAATCCAATAAATCAGGACTTATATTCAAATTGCCAATTTTGTCTGCATTTTCAGCTAATTCCCTAAAGGCAAGGGAGATATTAAATTTTGGGTCAGGGTTATTATTTAGCGCTGTCAATGTTTTCCAATCAATGTCCTTATATGGCTTTAAGGTTGTCTCTATTACATATCCTTGCGTTTCAGCTTCCTTTTTATCGTTTGCTGTTTTTTGCTCAATGAGTTGCTTTCTCTGATTTTCAACTGCAATGTCAGCAGCTAATTTCATTTCACGAAGTTTGCGGTCGTTGTCCGCCTTTTGAACTTCTGATTCCATTTTCTTTTCAGCAATTTGCTTTTGTTTTTCTTCGATTGCAATTTCTGTATTTAGTTCTGTCTCTTTTATTTTTCTTTCTTGCTCAACAGCAAAATTTCTACGTTCATAAATAGCTTGATCGGCTTCCTGTTGAAGTTTCTCTCTTGTTTCAGCTTCAAGCGCTCTGGCCATTTCCGGCGTTGCTTGAACTCCTAAAATATTTGCTCCCAAAATATCAATTCCAAGCATGGCAATAGCCTGAGATGATTTTAGACCTTCCAAAATTTTTTCTTCGATTGATTTATTTGACCGTATGGCATCTTTCAATTTTATCTCATGAATAAATGAAGAGGTCGCGGTTTGTGCTTCATTGATAATTCTTTGATTGAGTTTCTCAATATCATTCTTTTTGTATTGCCCGCTGTCATTCACAGTGAAGTCTAAAACATCTGCTAGTGTTTTTGGATTGCTGATTTTGTAGCTTATCTGTCCTTGAATGTTTACAGTTTGATAGTCATTTGTTGATTCGTTGAAAATAAATGGCAAATCGTTGCTGCCCATCGGAATTGCTGCAATTGAACTACTAGGAGCGAAGTAGAAAAATGAAAGTCCACGCCCTTCCCTTTTTATGTTTCCATTTTTGAAATGGAGGACATATGTCATTGAGTCAAATTTGATGTGCTTTATTCCGAACATATTGTTTAATTTTATTATTTATCGATTAAAGTTTTAGACTTTTAATATGATGTATAATTTCTAAATTTTAGGAGACAGGAGATCATATAAATCATCGGTCCAGGCATTAACACAAATACACTTTATAATGATATATTACCAATAAAGCATGTTTGAATTCCTAATAAAAAAGCAAAGCAGTCGAACTGTAATTGAGATTAATTGTTATTCTTAACGTGTTGAGCTATTAAGCCGCCAAAGCATGTTTGGTTTGATTAATAGGTTTTCCATTCAATAAATTGATGTATTGTTTAAATGTTTTTGCTAAAACTTTAGTGACTATTCTACAATAAATGCCACTAAAGCTTTTGGCATAGTTTTCTTTAATTCTGAATTCATCGCAATATTGTGAGAAAATAACTTCTATCGTCTTCCTTATGATCTTATTCATATAGGGATAAATTTTAAAATCTTTTTGATTCCTTCTATATGGAATTTTCAACTCTAGGGATAGGTCTTCAAATAGTTTTAATTGAACAACTTTGCCAATATAACCTCTGTCTCCAAGCATTTCTCTACTAGACAAATGCTCGTCCTC
>JAGQWX010000079.1 GCA_020436935.1 Saprospiraceae bacterium | reverse complement strand
GCTAATGGTTCCCGTTGGCCGGCCCATTGAGGACTTCCACCTCTTAGGTTTTGAACATGCATGGCACACATAAAAAAGGTTGTCATCAAAAAAAATGGCAACCTTTTTTTTGCCCTTTTCTGTACAACCACTTTAAACGACAGGATGAACCGGGGCGTTTACAAGCGACAAATCAACGATGCTGACAAATGTCAACCTATAATACTTTCAATAGTCGATAATTCCGGTACTTTTAAAGAAAATAAACAATCGCTTGAACGCTTTAATACTATTTTTGTAACAAATCAAAATCAGATATAGGAACCTATGGTTATAGATTTAAAAGAACTTTTTGGTGTAGATGACGCCAGCCAATACAACCAAAGGATGGTACAGAGCATTATTGAAGCCATCAATGAAGGAAGTTTAGACGGATTTGATTATTTGAGATTCAAACACTCCGTCATCAATCTTAAAAAATTGAACATGGATGAGGAGACAGCTGTAAAATCTGCATTGACAACTGCAGCTTCTATGGGTATGGACCTCAACAAAATTTCTGGCACCATTAATCATTATGAAGGTCTACTTCACAAGGAAATGGTCAAATTTACAGATGCGCTACACCATCAGATCCGGAAAAACATCGATGAGGTGAAGGAAGCAGCAAATTCGCTGGACCAACAGAAAGAGGACAACATCAGAAAAATAGAACAGTTACAAAGAGAAAACAACGCAATAACCCAGAAGGCGCTGGAACTCAGACAAGAAGCTTCTTCCAATGAAACTAAAATTTCAACTACACGTGAAGAGTTCAAGAAAATATGCGACAATATCCAATCGCAGTTTGATAATGACAAAACTAAGTATAATCACATTCTTTAATATGACATCCAGAGTTGAATAAATTTTCATATATCAAATATTTATATGAAATTTATAACTCTATTCTATACAACTATAAAAGATAAATTAAAACATGGCAACAATACAAGATGCCCCATCGGGCTTTAAAGGAAAAACATTTTGGCAAAGGCCTGAAGGAAAGACTGGAACAGTCTTTTTGCTAGGAATACTCGGTTTGGCAGGCTGGGTATTGTTTAAATACAGTGCCGCCATCCTGGCCTTATTGGGCAACACCATCGGTATCGCTGTAAGCTTACTGGTTTTGGGAGCTATCATTTACATGGTACTGGATCCAAAGGTAAGAGCTCTTGTTGGGTATATGTACAAATCCGTAATGCGTTCTATTACAGGTTGGTTTGTCACCATCGACCCGATCGGTATATTGAAAAATTACATCTCTGATCTGGAAGACAACCTTAAAAAAATGGGCAAGCAGATCGGAGACCTCAGAGGCCAGATGAGGAAACTCAAGACCATGGTCGAAGACAACGAAAAGGAAATTCAGCAGAATATGTTGATTGCCAAAAAGGCAAAAGAACAAGGCAACCAACAAGCCATGTTGCTTTCTTCAAGAAAGGCAGCCAGGCTTCAGGATTCCAATGAGAAGTATGTAGCACTTCACAATAAAATCTCCATCCTTCACCGTGTGCTCAGCAAGATGTACGCCAACTCTGAGGTGTTGCTTGAAGATACCAAGGATCAGGTAAGGGTAAAAGAACAGGAATACAAGGCCATAAAAGCCAGTAATTCTGCGATGAAGTCTGCAATGTCTATCATTAAAGGAGATGCTGATAAAAGGGCAATGTTTGACCAGGCTCTTGAGTTCATGGCAGATGATGTCAGCCAAAAAGTGGGAGAGATGGAGCAATTCATGGAAATGTCTACAGACTTTATGAATTCTATCGATTTGCAGAATGGAGTTTTTGAAGAGCAAGGTCTCAAGATGCTGGAAGAGTATGAGAAAAAATCGACTCTATTGCTCCTTGGTAAAGATGCAAGCGATGATTCTATGGAGCTCAAAATGCCTGAGCTGGAAAAAAGAAAATTTGATGAAAGCGGAAAGTCTGAATACGACGGACTTTTCAGCTAATCTTTTATAAATTCAACCATAACAAAGCCGGTCGCTCCTACCTCAGCAACCGGCTTTGTTTTTTTATTTCAATGGCCAGTGGCTGAAAGCTGATGTTTTATAACCTATCCTGACTGCCCTTGCTACTACCTTATCTGTACTTTTTACATCCAGAGGCTGAGCATACAATTGCCAATGGGCGGTACCAATCTCTTCATTTTTCTGATAAGCAATACTTGCCCCTTTGGTCGGGCTATCTATCTTCAGTTTATTATTCTGCTGAATGAAAACCGGCATGTCTGTCAACGGCTGTATGCCACCGGGCCACATCATCTGATACAAATCGTATTCATTGATAAGGCCGAGATCATTGACCGATCTTTGCCATGTGGAGAGAGCTGATCTCATTTGTTGCATTCTTTGCTGTTGTTTTGGCTCCAATGCAAGGTTGTGGACCTCATCCGGATCGCTCTCCAAATCATACAATTCTTCGAGTGCTTTATAATTCCTGAATATGTAGGCATCATCCCCTTCGAGCCTTCCCTCTTCACTTAGCTTGAATAAATCGCGCGTCATTGTGATTTGTTCCCTATATTCGTTTCTGAAGAGGTATGGCAATTCCGGGTGGTAGTTTTTGATGTAGACGTACCTTCCGTCAAGCACAGATCTTGACATATCCATGGATTCATCAAATCGGTCTGCACTGCCAAAAATATATGCTCTCTTCTGAGTTGACTTGCTGAAAATATCCTGTCCATGCATGTATTCGGGAATTTCAATGCCTGCCATCGCCATCACTGTAGGTCCAAGATCCATCAAACTCACCAGATCATTATTGATCGTTCCCGCCATTTTTTTATCCGGAAATCTTATGATAAGAGGAACATGCAAGCCGGATTCACCCACTGCCCTTTTTTGTCTCAGCAAGGGGCCGCCATGGTCACTCCAGAAGAAAATGATCGTATTTTCGAGCAATCCTGCTTTTCCGTATTCGTCCAGAAGTTGACCGATTTGTCTGTCCAATTCCATGATGTTGGAATACTTTCTGCCTACATCATTTTTTACAGATGGAATGCCTGCATAGTATGCCGGAATAGGTACAGTTGCTGTATCTGCAAGCATTGGGTCGTCTTTCTTTCCCCATATTTGGGATTCGTGGGTCACATTAAAATTGTGAACAGCAAAAAATGGTGCTCCTGAAGGTTTGTTTTTTGCATGGGCTTTATTGGATGAATCATCCCATACCGTCATCGGGCAATTGAATTGATAGTCACATTTCGCATTGTTGGTACAATAATAGCCTGCAGCTCTGAGGTATTCGGGAAAAGCCATGACACCATCCGGTAAAATGGGAGAATACTGGGGAACATTTCTTCCACGCCAGTCTGTCACGCCATTGTTGGTTTCATATTTTTCATCCTCAGGATTTTTATAGGCATAATGTGGGCCCGTACGCATGTTGTGGGTACCAATGCTTACCGCATACATACCTGTAATGATGGAAGACCTGCTGGGAGCACAAACCCCTACAGTTGAATACGCATGTGAGAACAAAACCCCCTCACTCGCCAATCGATTTATGTTTGGAGTTTCGACTCCTTTGGCACCATAGCAGGAGAGCACAGGGCCGATGTCTTCACAACTCAGCCAAAGTATATTGGGCAGCTTCTTTCCTGCTTGTGCAACAGCTATGATCGAAAAAAAACAAGCAAGTAGCATGAGGCCAAAGACTTTCAACGATTTCATCATTTCAACAATATTTGTGCGGCTAAATATACAACCGATGGCAAATAATGCACAAGAAAGGTAACGTGTGATCTCAATGACGCTGTTTTATGGTAAATCTTTCCTTACCTGGAGTTTGGTAATTTTACGTATTGGATTATACATCCTGGTTTAAGTAGAAGGGTGGGCTTGTCGGACACTTGTCGGATAGGTATCCGACAGGGCTACTTAATTGGTATTTAATTAATATATGAATTCGGTAAAAATACGGGACGCTTTTGAGTTGATGACAAGAACGAACTCAATGTGCCTCTATTTTCTGAAAACCAGATATACCGCAATGATGATCAAGATTCCTGCGAGCAAATGATTCCATCTGAGGCCTTCGTCTTTAAAAAAGATGAATGAAAAAATGGCAAATGTGGATAAGCTCAGTACTTCCTGTATGACCTTAAGCTGGACAAGAGTGAACGGTCCGCCATTCCCTCTGAAGCCGTACTTATTTGAAGGGATCTGGAGGCAATATTCAAAAAAAGCAATTCCCCAGCTGACCAAAACAAATACAAACAATCCTTGTTTTTGAAACCAGGTCCAGTTTTGGAACTTCAAATGTCCATACCACGCGAGGGTCATGAACAGGTTGGACAAAAAAAGCAATAAAACGGTGTAAAAGCCGCTCATGTCGTTCAATTTTGAATGTTTAAAAAGCTTGTGGTCTAATTTTGATAAAATCAACGAAAAATATAATTTCGTATTAAATTTTTCAATAATATAAAAGTAAATTTTATGTCGGATCAAATTTTGGGAATTGGGAGCAGGGTAAATCATCCTGCTTTTGGGGATGGAGTGATCATTTATGTAGACGTTGCTGCGTATAAGGTTTGTTTCATACAATTCGGAATCAAACATGTTGGCAAGGACTATCAATCATGGACTATAATTGAGGCTGTTCCGGCCGTTGAATCTGTCAGCTTTTCGGAAGCAGAAAAATCACTGATGAAAATATTAAGACACTTTTCTGACATCACAGAACAAGTCCCGCTTGGAGATAAGTGGCTGGGAGGAACCATGATCCTTAAGCCAAAAGATGACGCGCTTAAAGAAAAGGAAATACCAATTGACGGCTTTTTCCACAAAATAGTGATGGTGAGAGACCGCTTAAGGGTAATGGAGCAAAGGATCAATGCGAGCAAACTGGAGGACGAAGAAAAAGTAAATCTTCAGCAATACATTACGAGAATTTATGGTAGTCTGACAACATTCAACATTCTCTTTAAAGAAAAGGAACACCAATTTGTAGGGGAAAAAGGGTCGGGAGATTGACAACTGGCCTTTTTTCATAAAACAATGCCAATCATTTTGGAGAAAATCCTGTTCCTTACAAGGATTTTCTCCAAATTTGCCACTTATACAGAACAAAATTTATATGAACCAAGCCTGTAAAACAATCTTGCTTTTCTTTTCACTGATTATAACCATTCAATCTTGCATTGAGCCTCAGGAAACATTTTCAAAAATCCCTTCCGGCAGTTGGAGGGGCGTCTTGTACCTCCAGGACAATCCCGTGGTGGTAGATGACAAGGATGAAATCACTTATGGCCAGGACGTCACAGGGCAACTTCCCTTTAATTTTGAAGTCATCTATGACAATGACACCACCTTTCACATTGAGATCAAAAACGATACTGAAACCATAAGGATTGATGATGTAACCTTCGGAAGAACCAAAAGTCTTGCAAAGGATACAGTGGGCATACATTTTAAAGTTTACGACACCTACATATCTGCCTTCTATGAAGACGATTTACTGGAAGGATATTGGCATGTCAATTATAGGGAAAATTACAAAATAAAGTTCAGAGCAAAACACGGTGATAACCGCAGATTTATCTTACCTGCGAACGATGCTTTAGCTGCAGATTTTGGCGGAAGATGGTCATTGATTTTTGACCAGGGCACAGAGGATGCGTTTGATGGAGTGGGTGTTTTCAGGCAAGATGGTAATCATATCGCGGGCACCATAGAGACTGAGACAGGGGATTACCGGTTTATGGAAGGAAGCGTTTCAGGAAATAAAGCATACTTGTCTTGTTTTGACGGAGCCCATGCATTCCTGGTTGAAAGCAAGTTACTTGAAGATGGCACCTATTCAGGTTTGTTCTATTCCGGCAATGCTTATGTTGCACCAATTTCGGGCAAAAAGAATCCTGACGCAAAACTAAAGGACAGTTACAGCATGAGCAAACCGAGCAGCGATAAAGCGGCAAAGTTTGAATCATTTGACAGCAACAGAGCGCCTTTTTCTTTGGATCGGGAAGATTTGAGAGACAAGGTAAAAATCATGATGCTGATGGGAACCTGGTGCCCAAATTGTAAAGATGCGACTGAATTTCTAAGAGAACTCTCAAAGAAAGATGAAATGAAAGATGTAGCAATAACCAGTGTTGCTTTTGAGCGGTACCGAGATACTTCCCGTGTGTTTGAGCAAATCAGCACTTACAAATCGAAAGGAAATATTGGTTGGCCAGTTGTTTTGGGAGGCTATTACAATAAAATGGAGGCCAGCAAAAGCTTTGGACTCATAGACACCATAAAGGCCTACCCTACTTTATTGCTGCTTGACAAATCCAATGTTGTCAGGCATGTGTATACAGGTTTTTATGGCCCTGCAACTGACCAATATGAAGGTTTTAAATCGGACTTCTATTCAAAAATCGAATCTCTGAAAAATGAATAAAAACTTAACCAAAACCGTCCTGGTAACAGGTGCAACGAGTGGTATTGGCAAAGCAACCGCCACACTTTTTGCAAAGAATGGGTATGATATCATCATCACAGGCAGAAGGGCTGAAAAGCTGGAGGAGTTGAAATCAAAGCTTAAGAAAAAGTATGTTGTAAAAGTAAAATCTTTGTGCTTTGATATTAGAAAGCTTCAGGAAGTAAAAAAAGCTGTAAAATCTCTTGGGGAAGAGTGGTCACAGGTTGATATCCTCATCAACAATGCCGGACTGGCAATGGGGCTTGATCCTATCCACAAAGGAAAAATTGAACATTGGGAAACCATGATCGATACCAATATCAAAGGTTTGCTCTACATGACCCGGCTCATCAGTCCGGAAATGGTAAAAAAAGGAAGTGGACATATCATCAATATTTGTTCAACTGCCGGAAATGATGCCTATCCCAATGGCAATGTATATTGTGCTACCAAAAGCGCAGTCGACATGCTGACCAAAGGAATGCGGCTTGATTTCTATAAGCTGGGGTTGAGGGTCAGCCAGGTATCTCCGGGAATGGTTGAGGAAACAGAATTTGCCATCACCCGATTCGAAGGAGATGAAAAAAGGGCAAAGATTTATGAAGATTTCACTCCCCTGAGGTCAAAGGACGTGGCTGAAGTCATCTACTTTGTTGCTACCAGACCGAAGCATGTCAATATACAAGATGTACTTATGATGTCATCCCAACAGGCTGGCAGCAACTTTGTAGATCGTTCGGGAAGAGATAAATAAAGCCCGGCAATCAATGATTGGTTGCCGGTGCTTCATCCAATGACGGTATAGCTTTTCCTCTATGGCATGTACCACAGCTAACAAATGGCTTTTCGCTTTGAAGATTTTTGATTGAAGGCAGAATTTCCTGGTTGAGTTTCTGGGTCATAGCCCACATATCTCTTGCAACTTGCTTTTTTGGATTGTCATCGCTTGCCCAGTTGCCTCTGGCATGACAATGATTGCATCTCACCCCAAGGTTTTTATTAAATCCTTCCATCATTATGGGCAATATTTGTCCTGCTTTAATGCCTTTCATGGCCTGGATGTTTTCAAAGACTTCTTCTGCAGGTAAATCTTCTTTACCCTTGATTTTTTCTTTGATGGCTGTGACGAAGCCAGGTTCTCCTTGTGGGGCTCCCGGAGGTGGACCCGGAGGTCTTTGGCCCTCTCCAGCATTCTGCGGAGGTGGTGGAGGTGGCGGAGGTGCCGGTGTTGTTGAAGGAGGTGGAGGTGGTGGAGGTGCTTGAGTAACTGCCGGAGTATCCAGTGGCGTGGTCTTTTTTGAACAAGCGATCCAATTGATGGACCCCAAAAGCATAATAAAGGCATAAATACTGCCAAGTACGATTTTTCTTTTCATAATATTACTTTGTATATCGTAAATGTAATATACAATTTTTTGAATCGAACTTGGGGCCGTCAAAAAATAAGCTTAAATAAATGTTAAAACGACATTTAAAACGAACAATTTTATAAATAAGAAAGGGGCTTACGCCCCTTCCTTTATTGGTCTTCAAACTTCATTCAGCCATCTTTGATCACCGGTACGAAGCATAGTGACCCATATAGATCGCAATAAATTGACGTTTATTCTACTTTAAAATCTTCAGCAGTAAACTGTGGATTTACTTTTATCTCACTGATTACAGTGTTGAGTTCAAACGGTGCAGCACCAGTCACCACGGTATTAAATGGAAACATCACTCCATCCACCTCTTTATAATCTTTATAATCGGTGGTGACGGTGACCGATTGACCACCCTGGTTTTCAACAGAAACTGTTTTCATCAATAAGTTGCTTTTTACAGAATAGTAATGTGTCTCCTTTTTATCACCAGCTTTTGTAACCACCACTTTGTAACAATTCTCCCCATTGATGTTTTCAATGTCTGTAGCTTCTGCTTTAACGCCCTTATCAGCATAGTGCAATTGCTCGAAAATCATCACTTTGTCAATGGTAGCATCATAAGCAGGGTCGCCTTTGGCAATTGCCTTTTTCTGGCCCATCTGTCCTTGGATGCCTTTGTCACCATTGATTTTTTGCTCCATAACGGCCATGCCATTGAGCGACATGACTAAGGCAAGTTTATCAGGTTCAGCTTGTTTGACAGAAACGGTGGCGTTTTGACCCATCAATGACATGCTACCTGTGGTTTGAAGTGCTTTTACTTTCACCAGCTTCTCTTTACCGCCCAGAGCCTCTATATAATCATTGATGATGGACATACCTGTAACTCCGTCAGGAAGCGCAGTTTTATTCATGTCCAGCTTCATGCCGAATGCATCATAATATTCTATTTCGCCATCGGTATCAAAAGGCAAAAGCTTATCTGCAATGGCCTCCTTGTTTCCAACCACAATAATGTTGATATCATTGGGGTGTATATATTTTTTTACAGCGTTGGAAACTGCAGTTTGATCAACCGCGTCCAGCTTACTGAGATAAGTCTCGTAATAATCCTTTGGAAGATTGTACTTATAAATGTTTCTTGCAAAATTGGCAATGGTCTGAGGACTTTCCAGTGATCTTGCAAATGAACCACTCAAGCTATTTTTGACCAGTTGAAGCATTTCTGCACTTGGTGGTTCTGTGTGCATTCTTTCCAATTCGTACAAAAACTGCATCACAGAGCTGTCTGTGACTTCATTTCTTACACTAGCGCCGGCAGAAAAGGTTGCCTTGATCTCATTGGTGCTCAAATTGGATCTTGCACCATAGGTGTATGCTTTATCTTCTCTCAGATTTTGCATCAGACGGCCAGAGAATACACCTCCTCCCAATACACTGTTCATCACCGTTGCAGGAATTACATCAGGAGAACCTGGCTTGAGATCCACTGGATAGGTAACATTGATGACCGATTGAACAGCTCCATCTTTGTTGCCAATGATGACTCTCCTACCCTTTGGCCCACTTACCTCCGGTTGGGTTTCGGTCGGAACGCTACCTGACTTCCATTTAGAAAAATACTGCTCAGCCTGGCTTTTTGCCTCAGCTGCGGTAATGTCTCCTACGATGATCAGATAAGCATTATTTGGTTTGAAATACTGATCATAATAAGATTTGCAGTCTGCAACATCTACATTTTTGATGGTTTTTTCAGTGACCACTTCTCCAAAAGCATGATTGCTGCCAAAATTCACCACACCTGAAATGTTTGCACTGATGGCCTCAGCATCCGTTTTTGAAGTTGCAAGCCCGGAGAGCGTTTGCTTTTTGATCTTATCAAATTCTTCCGCTGGGAAACTGGGATTGAATAGAACATCGGTCATCAGGTTGAGCAATTGCCCTGCGTGCTTTTTCAATGACGAAGCAAAGACTCCGGAGCTTGAAGAATTGAGTGATGCTCCAATATAATCTACAGCTGCGTCGATTTCCTGTTTGCTTTTTGTTGTTGTTCCCCTTGCCAACAAATCACCGGCAATGCTGATATAGCCTGCCTTTTCTCCTTCTTTGATCGCGTCATTCAACAATGATACCTGGTAAGATACCCTTGGTAATTTGTGATTTTCAACAACGATAACCTTTAATCCATTAGACAAATCAAAGCTGGTGTACTCTCCAAGTTTCACATTTCGGGCAGGACCGGCTTCCGGAGCCATAGATCTGAAAGCCTCTGTTTTGGTACTTGTGGATATGGATTCTGCCGCTTTTTTAGTACACTGACTGAATAAAAATCCGGCTATTAATAATACATATAATTTTCTCATGTTATTCTTTTAGAATCTTCAAAATTTAAGGTGTTGCTTGTTTTGGCAGATAATAAAGTACTACCCTTTTATTCAAATCAAAATACTTGTTGGCGACTCTCTTGATGTCTTCTTTGGTGACGGCGAGGTACCTTTCCAATTCAGTATTGATCAAATTGGCATCGCCAAAATACATCTCGTAGTTGGCAAGACTTTCTGCAATTCCGGCCACTCTTGAGTTGGCACTGACAAAATCATTCTCTACCTGATTTCTCAATTTTTGGAATTCTTCATCAGAAATATCTTCTGTCTGAACTCTTTTGATTTCAGCATTCATGGCGGTCTCCAAATCCATGGGATCAACGCCCATGTTGGCAATCGAATATGCGATCGATACTCCCGGATGTTCCAGCTCAAGTGGGAAATTCCCTACAAACAATGCTTTCTGCTGTTCATCGACAAGTGCTTTATTCAACCTGGATGACTCTCCTCTGGAAAGCATGGTTGACAACATAGAAACTGCGTAAAAATCAGGAGTTCCCTGAGCAGGAATCCTGAAAGTTTGTACAACTGCAGGGAGTTGGATATTGTCCCAAATGGTATCTCTGATGATTCCGGTCATTTCAGGTTCAACCACCGTGGGTTGCATGATTTTTCCTTTGCCTTTTGGAATGTCACCAAAATATTTCTCAACGAGCATTTTAGCTTCGGCATAATCTATATCGCCTGCGATCGAAATAATGGCGTTATCCGGCACATAGAATTTTTTGTAGAAATTGACATAGTCTTCTTCCTTTGCCGCATTAAGATGCTCCATAGAACCAATAACAGGCCATCTGTAAGGGTGCACTTTGTATGCGCGTGTCAATGATTCCTCCAAAATTGAGCCGTAAGGTTGGTTGTCCACACGCTGTCTTCTTTCTTCTTTTACTACTTCTCTCTGGGTCTCGATGCCTTTTTGCTCGACCTTTGCGTGCAACATTCTTTCGGATTCGAGCCATAAGCCAAGCGCCAATTGATTGGAAGGTAAAATCTCAAAGTAATAAGTCCGGTCATACCATGTATTCGCGTTAAGCGTACCTCCAGCCTTTTCGACATACTTGTCGTATTGACCTCTGTCGATGTTCTCAGATCCTTCGAAAAGCAAGTGCTCAAAAAAGTGAGCAAAACCCGTTCTGTTTGGATCTTCATTTTTTGAACCAACGTGGTACATCACAGATACAGCAACAATGGGCGTGCTGTTGTCTTTGTGCAGGATGACTTTCAACCCGTTATCAAGGGTGAATTTCTGAAACTCCACTTTATTCATTTGGCCATTCACAGCCATTGAAAAAGCAAGCAACAAGATCATAAAGATCGATTTTAATGCTAACTTCATGTTTACTACAATTTATTAATCAATTAGGTTGAGTTGCAAATATATTCTTTAAGCAGGCGATTTTACCACACCACAAAACCATAACCCAAAAATTGTGCGTATGGTTCTCGAACTTATCTCCACATTTTAATGATCAACCTCCCAATTTAGGGGTATCTCCGCTAAATCTGTATAAGTTAAAAACGGAGTAAATCTAGAAAATAGACAAGGGTACCCGATAAGATATCTACGAAACCTCAAAATTTATCGGCAAGAGCATTGAACCAAACATGTCATGACTAAAATCATATAATATTTTTTAACATCAATGAAACTTGATATAATCTATTTTAATTAATATATTTGTCAATAGGCTATAAGCCATTTTAACCATAATTCAAAATTTATTCGCCATGAAAACTAATCCAAGAGAGATCTTATTGTATTACAATGAAGATAGCAGTTCAGACAGAAAAACGCTGGCCATGGCACAATCGATCAGCAGACACATCAAAAGTTATGACTTTAAAAGGTCTTCCAACTCACCGACCGGCTGGCAATTTATTCTCAACAACCTGAATATACATCCAAAATTACTTTTCAATAAAGCACATCCTGAATATCAAAAAAACATAAGAGGGAAAGAATTTGGAACCGAAGATTGGATCAACATATTGAGCAACAATCCTCATTTGATGAAGGCACCAATAGCCATAAAAGGCAACCAGGTTGTTCTGGTGGGAACACCTACCGATATTTACAGATTGTTGTAAGTTTTATACCATCTTGTCTGCACAACAAGAGGAGGCAAAAGCATCAGGCTTAGCTTTGAATACAAAGCCCATTCCAAGGATATAACCCATTGCTTCCTTCAACGCCGTATTGGATTTGAAGTGGGGGTCCGTATTGATATCTGCATGAACCTCAAGTTCTACATGATATAAATCCAGAAGATCACACAGTGCATATGCAACTTCAATAGACTTACCAACTTCAGTGATCATTCTTTCCTTCAAAGTCATCTTTTTAAAGCTTCTGTCGTTGGTGATAAACATGAAGCCTCCTCTCTTTTCTCTTAGAAATACGATTACAGTTGCAAATTCTATAAAATCACCGTGAACCTGTGAGTCCGAACCAATGCAAACTTTTAGACGATAACCACCCTCCTGCTCTCTTATCAACGTATTTTCTACGGCATCAAGGAGTGGAATCTCAATTTTACCTCCATTAAACTTCCTCCATTCCATCTTATATATTATTTATTCATAAATATATAAAACTTTATTTTATAACTCCTAAGCAAAATTCAGAAAGACCAGGATTTTTTTAAAAAGTGCATTTTTCAGGATTTATTGGGGGATGTGGAGGATTCCAAAAGTAAAAGTTATAAGATTTTTTTAAAATCTTATAAAAGTAAAACATCCATAAGAATATGATTAACAACACTTTATATGCTGATTTCTGACCACATTACTCCAATTCTGAAAAAACTTCAAAATCTCTTCAGAATGCCATTATATGTTTGTATCGTAATTCAGAATTTATACAACTAAAAAAATTATCAAAAATGAAAAAATCACTATTGTTAGTATTGGCTATCGCAGCAACTTTGTTTGTAACTTCATGCAGAAACCAAAGCACTGAAGAAGCTCCTGCAGTTGAAGAAACTCCAGCTGTTGAAGAAGCTCCTGCAACTGAAGAAGTAGCTCCTGCAACTGAGGAAGCTCCAATGACTGAAGAAGCTGACACAACAACTGCTGAATAATTAAGTTAGTAACTTATTCGAGTCAGATAAAAGGGGGTGAATTTTTTCATCCCCTTTTTTATTTCATAAAATTTTACAAGGTTTTTCTATCCCCATGACCAATGAAACCAACCGTACTTTTGGCCACTCTTAAAGAACCGGGAATATACCCGATGTTTCTAAAGGCATGCACTGTCCATTGAATGATCTTCATCAGATCAATATTCCCATCTAATTTTTCTTAATTAACTTGTGGCATATGGCCAAGGCCTTATTTTTGCCTCTATAAAATAACTAATATGACGTTGATAAAGTCTATATCGGGCATACGCGGCACGATTGGAGGAAGATACAGAACCAACCTTACACCAATTGACATAGTAGAATGTGTGGCAGGGTTTGGAATGTGGGTAAAAAAACAAAGCACCAAAACAAGATTTAAGATTATTGTAGGACGGGATGGAAGAATTTCGGGTAGTATGGTCAGTCAGTTGGCCATCAATACCTTAATAGGAATGGGAATTGAAGTCATCGATCTGGACCTGAGTACTACACCAACAGTAGAAATGATGGTGACTCATCTGGGAGCAGATGCAGGCATCATCTTTACGGCGAGCCACAACCCAAAGGAATGGAATGCCTTGAAATTTTTAAATCAACATGGAGAGTTTATTTCAGCCGTTGCAGGTGCAGAAATTTTAGATTTGATTGAACAGGGAGAAATTATTTTTTCTGATGTTGATCAACTGGGCAATGTTGCCCGATTTTCTGGTGCAATTGATATTCACATAGATGAAATACTGAAACTTCCATATCTCAATCTGGATGCGATAAAATCAGCGGGTATCAACGTAGTAGTTGACTGTATCAACTCCACAGGTGCACTTGCACTCCCTACTCTTCTGGACAAACTGAGAGTTGGATACTCCTTAATCAATGAAGCAATTACCGGCGATTTCGACCACAATCCGGAACCACTTCCTGCACATCTTATAAAGCTATCTGCTAAAGTTGTAGAGCTGGGCGCTGATATGGGTATCAGTATAGATCCCGATGTAGACAGATTGGCATTTGTAAACGAGGACGGAAGTATGTTTGGTGAAGAATATACCCTCGTAGCCGTAGCAGACTCCATTCTAAACAAGAAAAAAGGAGCTGGTGTATCTAACTTGTCCTCTACGAGGGCATTGGCAGATGTGTGCAAAAAACATGGAGTTCCATACTTTGCCTCCGCAGTGGGAGAAGTGAATGTGGTCAATAAGATGAAGGAATCCGAAGCTGTTATTGGTGGAGAAGGCAATGGAGGGGTTATTTTACCCGACTTGCACTATGGTAGAGATGCATTGGCAGGCATCGCCTTGTTTTTGTCTCTTTATGCAGAGAAAGGCAAATCAATGACGGAATTGAAGGCTGATTATCCTTCGTACGTCATCATCAAAGATAAAATGCCAGCAGATAGTCTGGATCTGAATACTACCTTTTCTAAACTGAAACAGGTATTTAGTCAGGAAAAAATTGACACCCAGGATGGCCTGAAAATAGATTTTGAGAATGGTTGGGTACATTTGAGAGCTTCCAATACTGAGCCCATAATCAGAATTTACGCAGAGGCAAAAACTGAGGAGGAAGCATCGAGTCTTATTACACAAGTAAAGGAAGCCATCTCATGATCAAAGCATATTTTGATAACGCTGCAACTACCCCACTCGACCCACAGGTAATTGAAGTAATGCAAGAGATTTTATTCCAGCATTATGGCAATGCATCTTCCATTCATGCTCCTGGCAGAAAAGCCAGATCAATTATCGAAGAAGCCAGAAAGATTGTAGCAAAAGAAATTAAAGCATCCGTTGGTGAAGTATTTTTTACAGGCAGCGCCACTGAATCCAACAATACAATTCTTCACGGTGCAGTCAAGGACCTTGGCGTAAAAACCATTATAACAAGCCCAATAGAACACGATTGTATCCTGGAAAGAACTGAAGTCGAACATAAAGATGGCTGCGAAGTCATTATGATTGAGGTCAATGATCAGGGTCAATTAGATCTGAGCATTCTTGAAAATGAGATTCAGAAGGCAAAGACACGTGGAGGTGTTCTGGTGAGTCTGATGCACGCCAACAATGAAATAGGAACCATATTTCCCATTGAAAAGATTGGTGAGTTATGTAAAAAGCACGCTGTCTTCTTTCATACTGACACTGTGCAAAGTATGGGAAAGTTAGAAATAGATGTTCAAAAAATGAATGTGCATTTTCTTTCTGGCTCAGCCCATAAGTTTCATGGGCCAAAAGGTGTGGGTTTCTTCTATATGAGGAGTGATGCAATGATCAAACCAATGATTGTGGGGGGAGCGCAGGAACGAAATATGCGATCAGGCACAGAGAATGTTGCAGGCATCGCAGGACTTGCAAAGGCACTGCAAATCTATAGCGCAAATAGAGCAGCGTATTGTGATAAAATGCTTCAGTTGCGCAATTACTTCGAAAGTCAGATTTTAGAAAAGATGCCGGTTGTATCCATCAACGGGTTCAGTAACCCGGAGAGAATGCCACACATAAGTTCTGTCTCTTTCCCCGGGACTGACAAGGCTGACCTATTGGTACTGAACCTGGACATCAAAGGGGTCTGCGTGTCTTCAGGAAGTGCATGCAGTGCAGGGATAGAGCAAGACAGTCATGTACTTCAAGCGATTGGGCATGACCCGCACAGAAAAACCATTAGGTTTTCTTTTTCTCATTTCAACACGAAAGAGGAAATAGATTATACCATTGATACACTCAAATCACTCATGTAATGTTGAGTGACATGATCCATACCTATATGGAAAGGTGTTTGGAATTGGGCAAAATTGCCGGCAAAGACACCAAAAGTAATCCGATGGTAGGCTCGCTTATCATTGCTGGTGACAGAATCATTGGAGAAGGTTTTCACAGAAAATATGGCAACAAGCATTCGGAAATTGAGTCGTTCGAGAGTGTCAAAGCAAGCGACCGACACCTGATCAGCGGTGCTACCATGTTTGTCAGCCTTGAACCATGCACCCATCATGGTAAAACTCCACCTTGTGCGGACAGAATCATCCGTGAAGGAATCAAAAAAGTGGTTGTTTCGTGCGAGGATCCCAATCCTGTGGTATTTAGAGAAGGCATCAAGCGACTTCGTGACCATGGAATCGAGGTTATAGTTGGCGTTCAGGCATCTAAAGGCGAAGAATTGCTTAGAATTTTTAAAAAATCTTTACTAAAAAGACCATATATCATTTTAAAGGTAGTTCAGTCTTCAGATGGTTTTATAGGCTCAACAAGACGTCAGATCTGGATGTCCAACAAGTACATTAGAATGATTACCCATAAGTGGAGGAGTGAGATAGATGGCATTATGATTGGAAAACAAACAGCGTTAACTGATAACGCCAGTCTAACTACCAGATTGTGGCCTGGAGATAATCCCACCAGGATTGTGTGGGACTCAAATCTGGAGATTCCACCAACCTTCAATATCTTCAAAGATGTAGCACCAACCATAATTCTTAACCATCACAAAAACATGGTTGATAAGCATTTGACCTTCAAAAATGTGATTGACATGAATTTGGATGATGTAACAACTTATCTGTATCAAGAAGGTATTTGCCGGCTAATGGTAGAAGGTGGAAGCAAAACGATTAACCATTTTTTGGAAAATGACTTATGGGATGAAGCGAGAATCGTTACTACCTCCTGTAGAATAAAAGACGAGGAAAATGAGGGACTTGTAAGAGCTTCAGACGTATTTGGAAAATTGATTTTTCAAGAAAACTACTTCGGTGATGACCTTAAAATCTACAAAAAACAGACTTAAAGCCGAGGACTATCTATTAAAAGTTAAAAAATTTATAAATACATGGTTAAGTACAGTTAACATTTTGGTTTAGATTAGATTTAGACATTAAATTTGTTGATATAATCAATCAAGGAGTAAGGAAATTTAGAATGAGGTTAGTTTTAATTATAGTGGCTGCTGCTTTCTTTACCTTCCACCAAGAACTCAAAGCTCAGAATAAGGTAAGGTGGATGAGTTTTGAGGAGGCTTTAAAAAAGTCGGAAACAAAACCGAAAAAGATATTTGTCGAAGTTTACACCGATTGGTGTAAGTGGTGCAAACATCTTGACAATACTACCTTGGCTGAAGATAAGATTGCCAAATACCTTAATGAAAATTACTACCCGGTCAAACTTGACGCTCAGTATAAGAACCCCATAGTTTTCAACAACGTAGAATATTCTTATGTAAAGGCATACCCCCAGGGTTATCATGAATTGGCCGCTGAATTGCTGAGCGGCAAATTGTCTTTTCCATCTATAGTCATTCTTGATGAAAACAATAAGGTCATACAAGCACTCGATGGTTATAAAAACTGTATTGAAATGGATATGATCATTCAGTACTTTGCCACCGACAATTACAAAACAACTCTCTGGCGGACATATACTAAAAACTTCCACGCCATGCCTGTGGGCAACAGGTAATTTATCTTCTTATAAGAATTCCCAATAAATTAAGATATTGCACATATCTTAATCAACTTCATTTATGTCTGAAAATATTCCATTGGCCGAACGGATGCGGCCAAGAAAACTTGAAGAATATATTGGTCAGAGCCATCTTTTAGGAGAAGGAAAGGTAATCACCAATGTACTCAAGTCAGGGCATATACCTTCGATGATACTTTGGGGCCCCCCAGGGACCGGTAAAACTACGCTGGCTGGATTGTTTTCAGAAAGTCTGAATGTACCTATTGTTTCATTATCGGCCATCAATAGTGGCGTCAAAGACATCAGGGACGCCATAGAAAAAGCTGAAAGGCTCAAGTTCTTTGACAGCAAACCTCCAATTCTTTTCATAGATGAAATCCATCGCTTTTCAAAATCGCAGCAGGACTCACTTTTGGGTGCTGTGGAGAAAGGCATTGTAAAACTCATTGGTGCTACAACTGAAAACCCTTCCTTCGAAGTCATTCCTGCCCTACTCTCCCGCTGCCAGCTGTATACTTTGCATCACTTTACCGTTGAGGAGCTTGAAGCAATTGTAAAAAGAGCCATTGAGAAAGATAGCCTGCTGTCAAAACGGTCGATTAAAATTGAAGAATTCCAGGCACTGCTGTCCTATTCCGGAGGGGATGCAAGAAGATTACTCAATGTTTTGGAACTGGTCATCAATCAATTTATGGGCCATGAAGAAATAGTCATTACGAATGCCAGGGTCGAGGAAGTCATTACATCTAATAAAAGCCTTTATGATAAGACGGGAGAATACCACTATGATGTAATTTCTGCATTTATCAAAAGCGTGAGAGGTTCTGATCCAAATGCAGCATTGTTTTATATGGCGAGAATGATTGAAGGAGGAGAAGACCCGATTTTTATTTGCAGGAGAATGATTATCCTTGCAGCTGAAGATATAGGTCTGGCTAATCCCAATGCGCTCTTGCTTGCCAACAACACATTCCAGGCTGTTCACCATATCGGCATGCCTGAGGGAAGGATCATCATGTCTGAATGTGCGATATACCTGGCTTCTTCACCAAAAAGCAATAGTGCGTATGAAGCCATTGATGCTGCTATTCAGGCGGTAAAAAAACATCCAAACCTCACGATACCAAAATATTTGAGGAATGCTCCTACACAATTGATGAAAAATCTTGATTATGGAAAGGGTTACCAATACGCCCATTCTTACACCAACAACTTCGTTGCCCAGGAATTCTTGCCTGAAGAAATCTCAGGCATGTCTTTTTATCACCCCGGACGCAATCAAAATGAAGAAAAGTTAGCGCAATATCTGAAAGCACTCTGGAAAGAAAAATACGGATTCTAAAAAGAAAGGCCCCAAATGAAAACATCCGGGGCCTTTTATTAGGTCATTACTGTTTTTTGATCCTGTTCACTCCTTTTACCGTCATCTGTCCATTGTTTTGGATGTGAGGTGGTGTGCTTGTAGGAGATACAAATTCAACATTGTTGATCTCTAGCATACCATTGTTAATGAGTATTGATCCAGCTTGTCCGTTGGTTACCAGACGCACATTCTCCAGTTTAAACAACATTCCGTTGGTATTGCTGAATATGGTATTGACTCCTGCATCCCCATGTATAGATATGGTACCTGCCCCAGTATTCATAATGGTCAGGTTCTTATTGATCAATAACTGTGCTGAGGTCAGGTCAACCGTATCATTCTGAATTCCACTGTCGAATGTAATGATATCACCTGGCAAAGCACATTCAATAATCTTTCTCAAACTACCAGGTCCAATGTCATTGGTATTCATAACAATCAATTGTCTGGAATAATCCGGATCAAGCTGGTCAATCAGGTTATCACAGTCATTATCAATACCATCGCAGATTTCCGGTGCACCAGGATAAACTGTGTTGTTGTTGTCATTACAATCTCCTCCAACAGCTACATAGCCTGGTGGTTGTGTAGTGCTTGTTATTGTATTTGCATTGTCACCAAATTGATCTAAATCCTGATCACGATACCAAATGACCGCCTGTCCTGTCAACGGTTCCAGCGTAATTGATGATTCGTCATTTTCAGAAGGAATCTGATTGATAGGTCTGTTGCCAGGTTTAGAATTAACATCATACTCATTATGAGTCATTACCTGTGCAATATTTTTGTAGGTAAAGCCGGAAGAGACAGGCATCACTTTCGCTTTATACGTTAAAGTAACCGTTGCTCCCGGTGCTACTGCGCCAACATTCCATGATATGACTCCACCAACAAAGTTACCTCCCTGGTTAGAAGCACCTGAATGGCTGGCAGAACCACTTGTTGCCATCAAACTTGCGGTAGATAATGCAAGTCCATTCGGAAGTGCATCAGCTACAGTAACAGCACTTGCAGTATCATATCCAGAAGCATTGACTACAGTAATGGTGTAAGTAACTGAATCATTTTGCATAGGTCGAAGTTGATTCACTGTTTTAACAAGGCTTATGTCAATCACTTTCTGCCTGATGATAACGGTATCTTCATCATCTTCCTGTGGATTCTGATTGATCGGTCTGTTGCCCGGTGTTGAGTTGATGTCATATTCTGTATGCGTCATCACCTGGGCGATGTTCTTGAACAACACATTGCTCGCCGCAGGCATCACCTTGGCTGTATACGTCAATGTCTTCGTCGTTCCAGGTGCAATGGTGCCGATGTTCCAAGAGATTGCTCCTCCCACCAAATCCAGTCCATTTGCTATCTGACCTGTAATGCTCGCAGATCCCTGGCTTGCCGAAAATCCTCCTACATTACCAAGTCCGTTTGGCAAGGCGTCTGATACTGTCACATTTGTTGCTGTATCTCTGCCTGCCTCATTGCTTACGCTGATCGTGTAAGTGATCGTCTCTCCCTGATTTGGT
>JAGQWX010000078.1 GCA_020436935.1 Saprospiraceae bacterium | reverse complement strand
AGCAGCATTGGGAGATACCGCATGGGTAGACAGCAACGCCAACGGTATCCAGGATGTAGGTGAACCAGGCTTGGCAGGCGTAACAGTAACTCTTTCAAACGGAGCGATGACGACAACGAATGCACAAGGCTACTATGAGTTCACTGGCTTGACCCCTGGAGTAAGCTATACAGTGACCTTCGGCACGCCGGCAGGATATGCAGCAACAACACCAAATGTAGGCAACGACGCCGATGACTCAGATCCGGTAGGAGGAGTAGTTACAGGCATCGTATTGACATCAGGAGAATTCATTAAAACGATCGATGCAGGTTTCTACCAGACAGCAGCTTTGGGAGATACCGCATGGGTAGATAGCAACGCAAATGGTATCCAGGACGCAGGTGAGCCAGGCTTGGCAGGAGTAACAGTAACGCTTTCAAACGGAGCGATGACTACAACGAATGCACAAGGTTACTACGAGTTCACAGGCTTGACCCCTGGAGTAAGCTATACAGTGACCTTCGGCACACCGGCAGGATATGCAGCAACAACACCAAATGTTGGCAACGACGCCGATGACTCAGATCCAATCGGAGGAGTAGTTACAGGCATTGTATTGACATCAGGAGAATTCAATAAAACGATAGATGCAGGTTTCTACCAGACAGCAGCTTTGGGAGATACAGTATGGGTTGACAGCAATGCAAATGGTATCCAGGATGCAGGTGAGCCAGGCTTGGCAGGAGTAACAGTGACGCTTTCAAACGGAGCGATGACGACTACAAATGCAAATGGCTACTATGAGTTCACAGGCTTGACACCAGGAGTTAGTTACACTGTGACCTTCGGTACACCGACAGCATATATTCCGACTACTGCAAATGTTGGTGGTGATGACGCCAAAGACTCAGATCCTGTGAGCGGAGTTGTCAGTGGAATTATTTTGAGTTCAGGAGAATTCAACATGACCATAGACGCCGGCTTTATATTAAACACTGCAGCAATTGGTGACACTGTTTGGTTCGATGCTAATAAAAATGGTAGCCAGGATATAGGCGAAGCAGGAATTGGTGGGGTGTCCGTTACATTGTTGGATGCATTAACCATGAATCCGGTGACTGTTGACGCCTTTGGCAATCCAATTGGTTCCAATGGTACCATTTTGTCAAATCCTGATGGAAGTTATTTGTTTAGTAAACTAGTGCCTGGGGATTATAAGGTGCAGTTTGGTGAGGTAGCAGGGTATGTAAGAACTGCTCAAGATAGTATTGGGGTTAGTGATGCCAAAGATAGTGATGCATCAGTGATAAATGGCATAACAGGAGTGTATACTCTTGGACAGGGGGACACCATAAGGACAGTTGATGCCGGATATATTAAAGTTCCTGTTTATCTGTGTGGAAATGTATTTTATGATTCAGACAGATTAATTGATAATATGGTTGATGGGTCTAGGAACCTGCCAATGGGTATTTATGCCGTTCTTGTAAAAATACACCCAAATCTTTCTGAATCAGTTGTTGCAGTTGTAGCTGTTCCAGGAATGAATGCTCCAGGAGCAGGAACTTTCAGTTTTATTGGTGAAGCAAATACAATGTATTATGTAATGTTATCCAAAACTGCACCAACAATTGGGAATGCCCCAGCACCTTCGGCCAGTTTACCAAATACATACTTGAGTACAGGTGAGCATATAGGGGCGGGACCTGGAAGTGATGGTCTTGTGGATGGAAAATCAGCAAAATTCACAACAGGAACAACTGAGATATGTGAAATTAATTTTGGTATACGCAGATTTATTGCAATTACAATTGACTAAAAGTATAGACTTATAATATGAAAAAGTTACTTATTTTAATAATTACTCTATCTACTCTATGTGGTTATGGACAAGATTATTTGGGCTTGTTTTTGGTCCCAAATGTTAGTCTTGTTGGTTCAAGCGGAAATACAACAAGTGTACCTACAGCCTGGTTTTCAGACAATACTAACCAGTTTTCAAATCAGACTTCACTTGGGCAAATTGGCGTAAGTGCTCAAATTTCAGGAACAAGAAGTTTAAATGAACCTGCAACAAGTCCGGCAACAAATCCCCATCCTGAAACAATGTTCGGAGGTCAAAGCAATGACACAGATAAGAGACTTCTAGCTAAATCGTGGATGGTTCAAATGAGTGATGTAGGTACTCCTAGTGATAGCTATTTTAAACCAACAGAAGGTATTTCCGGCATGAGTGTTGGTGGCCATTACGCTTTTGAGCATTACGTATCAACAGAGGGATTTTTAAATGATGGAGTGCCAACTGCAGGAAGATACCCGGTAGGATCTATTACATACACTTTCACAAAAGCAATTAATAATCCCATTTTCCATGTTGTTGGTTTAGGGGGCTTCTTTTCATCATCATTTGGTATTGCCCCAACTATGTTGTTTTCTGTAGATTTTGAATTTATACCTAATGCTCAAGCAACAGGCATAAGTAGGCTCTCTGGTACAACGCATACTTCTCTTAGCGGTAATACAATATCTAACTCATATTCTCAAGCAGAATTTGAGGGTGGCGGAACAACAGGAACAAGTGGTAATGATGCCGGTTCTGGGTCGTTTAAAATTATCGGAAATGGAATTACAACTGTAACATTTAATTTATATATGGTTGGTAAATCTCCTTCAGAATTGTGGTCTACAATTGATGGGGATCCAAACCCAAAATACACTGGTGACCGATTCAACACAACATGGACACTAGAACCTGGCTCACTACCAGTAAAACTTGCTGACTTCAACGTCACCAAAAAGAAGACAGCCTCAGAAATCAGTTGGAAATCTGCTTCTGAAGAAAACTTTTCTCATTATGAGATTGAGCGTTCAGCTGATGGGGAGTCTTTTGTCAATATTGGTAGTGCATCTGGTTTGGGATCTGGAAGCACTTATTCCAAATTGGACATTAATCCGGTTTCCGGATTCAATTATTACCGATTAAAGATGGTAGACCTTGATGGAAGTTTTGTATACAGCAGTGTCAAGGTAGTTGACTTCTCAACGGAAAGGTCAAGTGAATTTAAAATATTCCCTAACCCATTCCACGAAGGTTTTACGATCAATGGTTTGGCAAAAGGAGATCAACTGAAGATATATGATCTTGCCGGTAAGTTGGTTTATCAAAACAATACGATAACAGATCAAATCCTCAGAATAGATTTGGCAAACGTTGAACCTGGTTTGTACAATGTTTTGGTAATAAGTGGTGAGGATGTGAAGACTACAAAATTGCTTAAAGTCGAATAGACTTTCGGTACTTAAAATAATAGATCCCGGAGTGTGCAAATGCTTCGGGATTTTTTTATTTTAGCCCAATGTTCTTATAACCTATAAAAATTCAATACCATTGAAAGCCCTTATTGTATTTTCTATTGCTTTTTTTACTATTATACACTTTGTTGATGCACAGAAAGAAAATTATTTATCGGTAGGAATTTCTTTAGGTTTTGAAGGATTTGAAAATGTTTTTATCAAAGAAAATGGGTGTTTATGTTCAATTGGTTTACCACGAAAAGTTAAGGCCTATAAGTTTGGACTTTCTTTAGAATATTTTTTTCAGAAAGTTAGTGGAGTTCAACATGGATTTATTTTTGATATAATGGCTGCGTCAGGATACAATGATGCCTATTTTTATAACAATTCTGGTGTTATTAGGCAGAAAAATGACTTTGCAAAATCAAATTCTTCAGAAATTTTATTGGGATATCAGGTACGCAAATTATATGATATTGATAATAAATTCAAATTTATTCTTGGTTTAAAGTTCGCTGGAGGATTATTAAACAAAACCACTCAGAATACTCGCGATCCATTTTTTTTGGACGTATATGATTCAAGAAAGCGGAGTTTGACAGGAGCAACTTTTCTTACACCAGGTGAGTCCTTTTTGAATAAAAAACTAAGATTTCAAATTAATATTCCACTATTTTATGTAGAAGCCATTCAAGATGTTTATGAAAATGAGAATATAGTAGGACGATACATTCCCGGGAGTTTTGATCTATTGCCAATGTCAAAAGTAAATGTAACCCTTGCATACAATTTCATACTTAATTAGGGTTAATTATAAATTCTGATACCACTCTAAAAATTAAAACCTGGTTTGGCAAAAGGAGATCAACTGAAGATTTATGATCTTGCCGGTAAATTGGTTTATCAAAACAATACGATAACAGATCAAATCCTCAGAATAGATTTGGCAAACGTTGAACCTGGTTTGTACAATGTATTGGTAATTAGCGGTGAGGATGTGAAGACCACAAAGTTGCTAAAAGTGGAATAACTTATTATAGAAAAGATAAAAAATCCCGGGGTGTGCAAATGCTTCGGGATTTTTTGTGTTATATGTTTGGCAAGAAAATGCCATAGCCTTTAATTTATATAAATGGAAGCCATTATTATGTAATGGATAAAAATTTTCATGCGATTTGCCTAAGTAATAAAATTTGGCGAGTTGATTGCTTAAATCATTCAATATCATATATTTGTCTAAGTAAGCCAATACAATTAAGTCCAATATTATAAACCATATTCATCTGTTCTCAAAATTAATCCTTAAAATGAAGAAATATTTATGCTCAATTATTTTCTGTTATTGTTCAAGCCTTATGTTGTTTGGAGGGGGTGCGTCTATTTTCAGGGTTGAGTACTCCCCAAGCAATCCAGTAGTTAATCAAGAGGTAACTTTTACCTTAACCAACCCTAACGAGTGCCAGGATTACAGTATTGTTCCATTTGTAGACGCTGTTTTTGTTGTGCCTTTAGGTGAAAATGGCAATACAAGGACAGGCACTTTTACCTATGAAGATCCAGGTACGTATCACATCTCACTTGATGTTGACGGTGTACCTTGTATACCATTTCGGAGTAATAATGACAGGGAACTGGTTTCTAATTTTGAGTTTGGCCCGGTAGGTGGACCATATACTATGGCGGTTTTGCAGGGCAATGTTTTTTGTTCCCCTTTGATTGTAGCGGCGCCGGCACCAATTCCAACCATGACACAATGGGGAATTCTTGTTTTGTTATTGCTATCAGCCATAGTGGGTGTAGTATACAAATTTAGCAGTTCGCCTAAGGTTAACATTGGAGCTCAGCACTAAGTCTTTTCAAAACAAGATCCTAATCAATCCAATTATCTTTTATTAAATTGCTTTGTTCTGAATTGTAAATTTTGTTTGCATTTTAGACAGAAATTTATCTATTGTCAGACTTTGGTTTAACTATTGCCCACATCGAAAATTTGTGGTATAAAATTTGTTTATCAGTTTAGTAAATTTAATTTTGTATAAAATTATAGTTAATTCCATGAAGCATAGATACTTAGCAATTGTTCTTGCATTTTTTAGTCTTCATTTATTCGGAGGTGGTGATGCAGGCTACACAGTAGAATATTCACCTGCCAATCCAACAGCGGGACAACAGGTAACCTTCACCTTAGTGACAGAATATCCTTGTGAGATAGAAAGACTGGCGCCGGATGTCAATACCATGACTTTGCTTTCTTTCCCCGCACAATATACTTATGCAACCGCAGGTACCTATCACGTTGCCCTTGATATTGAGTTTGATTTTAGCTCCCAAGAATGTATTCCTGCAATAAGAAACACAGCTAACAATAAAAGGGAGCTTGTGCCAAACTTTCAATTGGGTCCTGTAGGTGGCCCATATACACCAGCAGTAATGTTAAATGGCATTTGGTGTGCACCAATTACTATCGCTGCCCCTCAACCCATTCCAACAATGAGTCAGTGGGTTTTGATCAATCTCTTCATCTTAATATCCATCATAGGAGTTGTTTTTTACATGAATGCTGGAGTAAATTCAGTTAACAAGCCGCTTACATCAGGCGAATTCCATGATGTTTAGATATTAAGATTCCAATGGAATGATTTAATTTATCAAGGTTAGAAACATCAATCAATGAAATTTTCAAATATTATCAAGGCGTTCATTTTGGTATGCTTGTTTTCGGTCAAATTAGTGGCAGGGGAAACCTTTGTCTTAAGGTATTCACCGGCGAACCCTGTTGCAGGCCAACCAGTCAGTTTTACATTGGAAAATCCGGACCAATGTCAAATAGCAAGCGTCATTCCTGATGCAGTTAACAATATTGGGAATTTAGTTTTATTGGATGGTTCATATACGTATGCTCAAGCGGGTATTTACCATGTGGCCCTTGATGTCACAGTAAATCCTCAATGTTTAATCAGGGAAAAGGCAGGAAATAAGCGGCAGTTGGTTACCGACTTTCAGTTTGGGCCAGTTGGTGGTACCACAGTTCCTGCTGTTATGCAAAATGGCATTTTTTGTTCGCCATTAGTGGTTGGCGGAGCTCCGGCTATTCCTACATTATCACAATGGATGATCATAATCCTTGCATTGGTTATAGTTACAGGTGGTGTCGTATATCAGATGAATACAAGTCTAAAACAAAATTCCAGTGTTTAATTGAGAATAGAATACAAAGCTTTCTAAAGTGAAAGAGAACATAAAAAAAATAGATACCATCAACATCATGCTGATGGTATTTTCATTTTTACTGGCCCGCGTATTTCCATTTGAACTCTTTTTATTCAGCTATATCGTTCTTGGCCCTTTGCACTACATGACTGAAATAAGTTGGCTGAAGGAACGCAACTTTTTTGTTGGGAAAAACACCTGGCTAATTGTGCTTTTGACCATTGCAATAGTTGGAGCTGCTTCTCGGATCGGTCTTATGGGTTTTGAAGAAAATATGGATTTCCAAAGAATGATGGGGCCCTTAGTATCACTGGCCCTCTTGCTTGGATTTGTTATTGCAGCCATTTCGATAAATAAAAAGTTGCCCATATTGCTTGGTCTTGCAATCTCGATGGTGTTTGGAGTTTTATTTTTTATGTTCAGATTTAGCTATCTCGTATTCCTTTTGGTACTCCTGATTCCAACCCTGATCCACACCACAATTTTCACGGGAAGTTTTATGCTCGAAGGAGCTTTGAAAAATAAAAGCACGATTGGCTATCTAGCCTTCCTTGTCTTTATTTTGTGCAATGTTTTCTTTTTTATCCTGCCCACTGATGCTGTTCCTTTGACCAACCAACTCACTCAAAAGCTATTTTTAGAAAGTGATTTTTACCAGGTCAACCTTAATCTCAATTATCTCATTTTTGGCACGGATGGCAGCACTTTTGTCCTTGATTCGTCCATTGGCAGACAAATACAAGGCTTCATTGCTTTTGCTTACACCTACCATTACCTCAATTGGTTCTCCAAAACAAAAGTCATCAAATGGACCCAGGTCCCGAAGCCATGGCTATTTGCATCTGTAACAGTTTGGATATTATCTATCGTACTCCATCTCATCAACATGAAAATTGGCATTGCATTCATTGCATTCCTGAGCACTTTGCATGTTTATTTGGAGTTTCCGCTCAACCACAAGTCATTTGTTAATGTGGGCAGCATGTTGTTCGGCTTTAAAAGATCAGATTCGGTTTCGGTGAACGGATAAGGATCTCTTCCAATTGATCATATTTGATTTTTTAAATGTATTTTTATCCATTACAATACTTCCACCATGTTACCCAGGCTTGTTTTAATAGGTATCCTGGCTATTTGTTTTTCTTGTAGAGAAAATACAGCAGATCAGTCAGAGAGCACTAAAGTGAGTGTTCTTTCGTACGAGAACGACATTCCCGAAATTTTTAAAGCGGTGCAAACCGGAGGGGTCTTTAAAGACTCCAAGACATTTGTAGATTGTATTCCGAAGTTTTCAATTGAAGAGATCAGGAAGAACTTTGAAGCGGCCCATGTAGATCAGTCCATTGACCTTGATCTTTTCGTAAAACAAAACTTCATCATTGCCGATGCCAGAAATTCTGGTTTCCAGCCAGATTCTACCAAAAGCATAGTACAACATATTGAGGCTCTCTGGCCTTTTCTACAAAGACAGCCCGACTCAAAATCAGGAACATTACTGCCATTACCTCACCCCTACATTGTACCTGGCGGGAGATTCGGAGAGATTTATTACTGGGACAGTTATTTCACCATGCTGGGACTCCAGGTCAGTAAAAAAGACAGCATCATCGCTTCTATGATTGACAATTTTGCCTATCTCATAGACACTTATGGTCACATTCCCAACGGCAACAGATCTTATTACCTCACCAGATCCCAACCACCTTTTTTTGCCTCAATGGTGGATTTGCTCCAGGAAAGCCGCTCCGATGACAAAATACTTGCGCATTATCTTCCACAACTCGAAAAGGAATACCTCTATTGGATGGGCAATTTCGATATCCTCAAAACGAAACAAAAACAATTGGGCAAGACAGTCATCACAGATGGAGGCCATCTGCTCAACAGATATTATGATGTTGGTAATGCTCCACGTCCGGAAGCTTACAAAGAAGATGTTGAAACAGCAAAGCAAGCCCAGGAAGCAGATACTACCGTATACAGGCACCTCAGGTCCGGTGCAGAATCAGGGTGGGATTATTCCAGCCGATGGTTTAGAGATGGGAGAAATCTGGCCAGCATACACACCACAGAAATCCTTCCTGTAGATCTCAATGCACTTTTGTACAACCTGGAAAGTGTGCTTGCCCGTAGCTTTGAGCAGTCTGGGGATACCGCCAAATCTCAAAAATATCTGGACTATGCCACAAAGCGTAAGGAAGCTTTTGACATCTACTTCTGGAATGAAGACACAGGTTTTTATATGGATTTTGATTTTGTGAGTAGAAATCAGACCAGTGTAATGTCATTGGCCGGTATCTATCCCTTATTTTATCAACTCGCAACCCAGGAACAGGCAGACCGGGTCGCCGAAGTGATTGAGACAAAATTCCTTCAGGCGGGGGGACTTACGACAACCCTCCAATTTACCGGCCAGCAATGGGATGCACCCAATGGCTGGGCTCCTTTGCAATGGCTGGCCATAAAAGGACTTGAAAATTATGGTCACCACGACTTGGCAGCAAAAATTGCAGAAAGATGGCTGGCTAACAATGAGCGTGTCTACAAAAACACCCTGAAGATGGTGGAGAAATACAATGTCTACGACATCAGCCTTGAAGCAGGAGGCGGAGAATACCCCGTCCAGGACGGTTTCGGATGGTCAAATGGGGTGTATTTGAAACTCAAAAGCATGTATGGTGAAACAGATTGATGGTACAGACGCACGGCCGTGCGTCTCGATAGCCAATCGGCATATGCCTTTAATCTTCATATTCCTTACCTTCGCAGCATGAATCTCAAATCTCTTTTCCTCCAACACGTAGGTCAGACAAGCATGACTCCTCTGATGCTGGAAGTAGCTCATGCTGAAGGCATGTACATCACAGAAACTTCAGGAAAAAAGTACCTCGACCTCATTTCTGGCTTTTCTGTCAGTTCACTGGGGCACCGTCACCCGCGTGTGGTAGAAGCCATAAAAACTCAGGCCGATTTATATTTGCACACCACCGTTTATGGTGAACATGTGCAATCGCCTCAAGTCAAATATGCATCCAAACTTGCAGCCATTCTCGACAACGGCCTGGACGCCATTTATTATGTCAACAGCGGTGCTGAAGCCATCGAAGTTGCCATAAAACTGGGCAGAAAAGCCACCCACCGATCCGAAATCATATCCTGCGCCAATGCCTATCACGGTAGCACAACCGGAGCCGAAGCACTCAGATCCGACTACGATTTTTCCAGAAACTTCATGCCCTCACTACCAGGCGTCAGGCACATACAATTCAATAGCGAAGCTGATTTGTCCAAAATAACCAACAAAACAGCATGCGTCATCCTTGAACCTGTTCAGGCTGAAGCAGGAGTAATTTCACCGCAAAACAATTACCTGCAGAAACTTCGCAAAAGGTGTGATGAAACCGGCACACTGCTTTTCCTGGACGAAATACAAACCGGATTCGGCCGAACAGGCCACCTCTTTGCCCATCAAAAATACAACGTCTTACCCGATGCCATCATGATCGCCAAAGGCATGGGCGGAGGCATGCCCGTAGGAGCCGTTGTAGCGTCACGGCATTTGCTCAAAGTTTTTGCTGACAATCCCATGTTGGGGCACATCAATACCTTCGGTGGCCATCCCGTCTGCATCGCCGCAGCCCTTGCAAATCTTGAAGTCCTGATTGAAGAGAAAAACATCATTGGTGAAGTGATGCATAAGTCGGAGTATCTCACCTCCAGGCTCAAACACGACATCATCAGCGAGGTCAGAGCTGACGGATTGCTTATGGCGGTAGAACTCACCAGGCCGGAATACCTCATGCCCGTCATCAAAGCAGCAGTCCAAAGAGGAGCATTGATTGACTTCTACCTCTTCAACGACAGATCCTTCCGGCTTTCTCCACCGCTCATCATCAGCAATTACCAGATGGAAGAGGCTGTAAACATCCTCCTCGATGCCTGCACTGACGTCCATGCCTAAAGACGCAATGCTTTGCGTCTCCCTGAAGCAATGCCTTGCGTCTCCCTGAAGCAATGCTTTGCGTCTCCCTGAAGCAATGCTTTGCGTCTCCCTGAAGCAATGCCTTGCGTCTCCCCGAAGCAATGCCTTGCGTCTCCCTGAAGCAATGCCTTGCGTCTCCCTGAACCCTGAAGCAGTGCTTTGCGTCTCCCTGAAGCAATGCTTTGCGTCTCCCTGAAGCAATGCCTTGCGTCTTCCCAACATATTATGCCCAACAATACCCAATCATGTCCCATCAGGGACAAACATAAGTTCCCGGCGATTTCAATCGCCTGATCACATTAATGATTTACACGCCAAGCCCCATTTTAGTTTAGATTTTATCTAAATAAGATCTTAGCCAGAACCTTAATGCGATCTGTTTTTTATAATTGATACATTTGCAAAAATTTTATTTTATGGGTTGGTTAGCTAACTTTTTGACATCTAGTCTGGGGAGAAAGTTGTTGATGAGTCTTACCGGATTATTCCTGATTCTCTTCCTCGTTGTTCACCTGATTGGAAATCTTCAATTGCTCAAAGGGGACGAAGGGCAATCGTTCAATGAATATACTCAATTCATGACCCACAATCCTTTGATCAAATTCATTTCATACGGCAATTACTTTTTCATCCTCCTCCACGCAGTGCTCGGCATTTACATCACTGTCAAAAACAGGAAGTCAAAAGGTGTGAAAGGCGCCGTAAGCAACAGAGCAGAAAGCGTTAGCTGGGCTTCCAAAAATATGGCATTGCTCGGCATACTCATTTTTGCTTTTTTGATGTTGCACATGGGCGATTTTTGGTTGAAGATGAAATTGAATCAGACGGAGTGGATTGACTACGGCAACGGTGAAATCAAAAACCTCTACAAAGTAGTTTATGCATCTTACAGCAACTGGTTGATCGTTGGAGCATACCTCGTTGGTTTGCTGGCTTTGTCATACCACCTTTGGCACGGCTTTGCAAGCGCATTTCAGACACTTGGGCTCCATCATAAAAAATACACGCCCATCATAGAGTTTTTGGGAAAGGCCTTTGCCATCATAGTTCCCTTGATGTTCGCCATCTTACCGCTTTACTATAAGCTGGTGATCACGGCAGCATAATTTTATTGTAAAAATTCGTATTGACCTTAAAGATATAAAGACAAATATGAAGCTTGATTCAAAAATACCTGCCGGAAAGCTCAGCGACAAATGGCAGCAGTTTAAATCTGAAGTTCCTTTGGTAGCCCCCAACAACAAGCGACGCATCGATGTCATTGTCGTTGGTACAGGACTCGCCGGTGCATCGGCCGCTGCAACCCTGGGAGAACTGGGGTACAACGTGAAAGCATTTACCTTCCACGACAGCCCGAGAAGAGCACACAGTATCGCTGCACAAGGAGGAATAAATGCTGCCAAAAACTATCAGAATGATGGGGACAGTGTATACAGATTGTTTTATGATACCATAAAGGGTGGTGACTACAGGAGCCGCGAGGCCAATGTACACCGTCTGGCTGAGGTAAGTACCCAGATCATTGACCAGTGTGTCGCTCAGGGTGTTCCTTTTGCCCGTGAATATGGTGGACTGCTGGAAAACAGGTCTTTTGGTGGTGTTCAGGTTTCAAGAACGTTCTATGCAAAAGGACAAACGGGCCAGCAATTGCTCATCGGCGCATATCAGGCCTTGTCAAGACAGATATCTCTGGGTACAGTCACCATGTACAACAGACATGAGATGGTCGACCTTGTAGTCATTGACGGCAAAGCAAGGGGCATCATCGCCAGAAACCTCCTCACCGGAAAACTCGAAAGATTCGGTGCACACTGTGTCGTACTCGGTACCGGTGGTTATGGCAACGTATTTTATCTGAGTACCAATGCCATGGGGTCCAACGTCAGTGCAGCCTGGAGAACAGTAAGAAGAGGCGCCTTGATGGCCAACCCTTGTTTTACCCAGATTCACCCTACATGTATCCCACAATCGGGCGAATACCAATCCAAACTGACGCTGATGTCTGAGTCGCTCAGAAATGACGGAAGGGTTTGGGTTCCAAAGAAAATAGAAGACGCCAAAGCCATACAGCAAGGCAAAAAAACGGCATTGGACATTGCCGAAGAAGACCGTGATTACTATCTGGAAAGAAGATATCCTGCTTTCGGAAACCTGGTGCCCAGAGACGTGGCATCAAGAGCCGCAAAAGTAGAGTGCGATAAGGGACTAGGTGTGAGCCCTACGGGTCTTGCAGTTTTCCTTGACTTTTCTGCAGCCATCGAGCGCTATGGAAAGTCAGAAGCCCACTCCAAAGGCATGGAAAATGTAAGCAAAGAGCAGATCATGGCCATGGGCACCAAGGTCGTTGAAGCTAAGTATGGCAACCTCTTTGAGATGTACGAAAAAATATCTGGGGAGAATCCATATAAATTCCCCATGAAAATATACCCTGCAGTCCACTATACAATGGGAGGATTGTGGGTAGATTATAATCTTGAAACCAATATACCGGGCTTATTTGCCACGGGTGAGGCCAACTTCTCAGATCACGGTGCCAACCGTCTAGGTGCATCCGCATTGATGCAGGGTTTGGCCGACGGATATTTTGTATTGCCATATACCATTGGTACCTTTTTGTCAAAAGAAATCCGTACCCCTAAGGTGGATACCAACAGTCCGGAATTCGCAGCCGTAGAAGCAGAAGCTAAAAAACGCATCGATGGTTTGATCAATGTCAAGGGAAGCCAGTCGGTAGAAAGCTTCCACAGAAGACTTGGCAAAATCATGTGGGACTATTGCGGAATGAGCAGGAGTGCCGAAGGTCTGCTCAAAGGAAGACAAATGATCAGATCACTCAGAGAAGAGTTTTATAAGGACGTTTTTGTTCCAGGAACGAGCGATGAATTCAACCCTGAACTCGAGAAAGCCTACAGAGTGGCTGATTTCATGGAACTGGGCGAACTGATGATGCTCGATGCACTCAACAGAAATGAATCTTGTGGTGGACACTTCAGAGAAGAATACCAGACACCGGAAGGTGAGGCCCTCAGAGATGATGCCAACTATACATACGTTGCTGCATGGGAGTGGGATGATCAGGAGCCCATCCTGCACAAAGAAGAGTTGGTTTATGAAGAAGTCGAATTGAAAACAAGAAGTTATAAGTAATCACCGCTTTCAATCCAAGCATATGAAATTGACACTTAAAATCTGGAGACAGAAAAACAATAAGAGCCAGGGTAAGTTTGAGACCTACCAGGTAGAAGCCAATGAGCACATGTCTTTCCTTGAAATGATGGACGTTCTCAACGAGCAACTCATTGCTGAGAAAAAGGAGCCGGTGGCATTTGAGCACGATTGCCGGGAAGGCATTTGTGGCACCTGCAGCATGGACATCAACGGAAGACCTCATGGACCTATGCAGGGTACTACCACCTGCCAGGTGCACATGCGCGTATTTAAAGACGGAGATACCATCACGATCGAACCATTCCGATCCACGGTATTTCCTGTCATCAAAGACCTTGTGGTAGACAGAGCAGCCTTAGACAGGATCATTCAGGCAGGAGGTTACATCAGTGTGAATACCGGACAGGCTGTCGATGGCAACGCCATTCCAATCGAAAAGGACGAGGCCATGAAAGCCTTTGATGCAGCGGCCTGTATCGGTTGCGGAGCGTGCGTTTCTGCGTGCCCCAACGGATCGGCCATGCTCTTCACCTCTGCAAAAGTATCTCACCTGGGTATATTGCCACAGGGCAAGGTCGAGTCCAGCAGAAGAGTACTCAACATGGTTGCACAAATGGACAAAGAAGGATTCGGTATGTGCTCCAACATCGGAGCATGCAGCGCAGAATGTCCTAAAGAAATTTCTCTGGACAATATTGCCAGACTCAACCGCGAATACTTCAAAGCATCCCTGGCCAGCGAAAAAGCCTAAAGATGTGAAAGCTGTTACTCCTTGGTTTTATCTGTAAAGGATGGGCCATTTGTAACACAAAATACCTGACCAACGTTATCAACAACAACATAGGGCTGCCTCAAAAAGGCAGCCTTTTCTTTAAACAGAGCTTGAAACCTCTGGCCATGTTAATTTGTCCCTGACGGTTCAACATTTACATGGAATTCAAAATTTGGATCAGCTGGTAGTGTCCTGTAGGGACAAGTTCTATTCCCCAGACATTTCAACCCCAGAGTGGTTGAGTGCTCAAACCCATTTTCCTTGTCCCGTCAGGGACACCCTATTGTCTCCGGAGATTTCAATCTCCGGCGATGGCACCCCATCATCCTTGTCCCGTCAGGGACAACTTATTGTCTCCGGAGATTTCAATCTCCGGCGATGAAATTCCGTTAATTTTTTCCTAAATACGAAATAATTCGTAGTTAAACTTGGTTATACGAACAACTTCGTATATAATTGTGTACTGAAAGGAATATAGAATGTTCATTTTCTATGTGATGATAAAATGAATCAGATCGAGGCGCAAAACGCAGCTGGAGTGGTGTCTCCAGCGAGTATTTGTAACGAAGATATGGTTCATTTTAGCAGCAGAGATGTGGACAATTCTATTTCCGTTCAGTACAACGTAATTCTTATACCACATGCATTTCGGCACAGAACAAATAATCATTATACTATTAGCCATGCTGATGATGATTTTGGGCTCAAATAAAGTTCTTAACCATTCCGTAAAGGCAATGCAACCAGAAACCGGGATCAAACAACATGCTGACCCAGTTACGAATAGCACTCATTTCACGACGCATATTTCGAAATTAAACAGATAAAATGACACCTACAGATTCAGAATTGGAAATCTTACAGATCTTATGGACGCGGGGTCCATCCAGTGTGAGAGAGATCAATGACGAGCTCAACCTCAAGAGAGAAGTAGGGTATACCACCACCCTCAAAATCATGCAGATCATGCATGAGAAAGGCATTCTCAACAGGAATACCGACAACAGATCCCACCTGTATGAATCCAACATCAAGGAGACCAATACCAAATCCAACTTGCTCAACAACTTCCTGCGAAGCACTTTCAACGGCTCAGTAAAAGACCTGGTACTACATGCGCTTGGAGAAGGAAAATCTTCAACAGAAGAGTTGGACGAGATCAGACAAATGATTGAAAGCATTAAAAACAAAAACCAGAAATGAACCAGTTAATTACTTCATCAAACGTATTTTGGGAGAGCCTCGGACAGGCCATTTTGCATTCTTTTTGGCAAGGATTTGTCATTATGGGCATTGCAGCATTGATCCTCAAACTCATCAAAGCCAACCATCCGGGCCTGAGATATTGGGTAGCTGTAGGTGGCATCATGACTTTTTTTATGACCTTTATGTGGAGTCTGGTTTATTTTCTGTCGACAGTTTCACCGGATACGACCATATTTATATTCAACTCCCCGGAGAACATAGCCAAAGCCATCGGAAATGTGGCAGAAGCGACCGAGGGCTGGAGAATCAGGACATTGCTTCAGCCTGCGTCTCTGGTTTATCTTTGGTTGATCGGCTTTTTGATATTTTCCATCAGGCTTGTGGTATCCTACGGATTTGTCCACTTTATTGGGTCAAAATCTATCCTTGATACACGATCTTCGCTTTTCGCCCAGATGAAGCGAATCAGCGCCCAAATGGGCATCAACAAAAAAGTTGAACTCAGGTTCAGTGACAAAGTGAGCACCATCTTTACCTATGGCAACATCAAACCGGTCATCATCTGGCCAATGGCACTGATCAATGCCCTTACCCCTGAAGAAGCAGAAGTTGTACTTGCCCACGAGCTTGCCCACATCAAAAGAAACGATTACACCGTAAAGTTTTTGATAGGCATCGCCAATACCATTCTTTACTACCATCCGGTCATTTGGTGGCTCAATTGGGTAGTGAACAATGAGCGGGAATGCGCATGCGACCTGCAGGCTGTTGCAACTACAGGTGATCAGACCCTTCTGGCATCCGCCCTGTTAAAACTCCAGGAAGAAAAACTCCGTTTGGCACACATTTCTGCCAATGGATTCAGTGATAAAAATTCATTTTCAAACCGTATAAAAAGAATATTTAATATGCCGATTAAACAATCATTAGGAAGAGGCAAGCTGACTATTTTACTGCTTTTTGTAGGCATAGGCTTGTTTGCCTACGGATACAGAGACAAACTGCACGACATCAAAAAAGAAGACATCAAAGAACAAGTCTCCAACTTTTTACCAGACTTTGTAAAAAGACTGGAGGATATTCCTTTAAGTAGCCAAACCATGGTGATTGACACCACAAAACCACAGGAAAAGGTTTCTTCATCAGCAGTCATCATCAAAAATGATGGTGTCAAATCCATCAAAATGGAAATGGAAGACGGGGAGATCAAAAAACTCGAAGTTGATGGAAAGGAAGTAGCTAAGGAAGATTACGACAAGTACAGCAAAGACATCAAGTCCCTCAAGGGCCATGCTGTCGGAAGAGGAGGCGGTAGAACCATGTCCATTTTTGGCGATGGAATTGAGCCAATGGTATTCGATTTTGACGACCTGAAAATGTTCGAGGATACACTCAAAATTCGCAAGGGCTTCAATATGCCATTCACCATTACTGATGACGTATTCGTGGTACCGGACATGCATATTTTTGGAGATTCAGGATTTGTGTTCAAGTATGATTTCAACAGCGACGAATTCAGAGAGAAGCAGGAAAAGTGGATGAAGGATCACGAGGAACAAATCAAAAAGTACCAGGACAAAGCCATGCAGTACAATGAAAAAATGCAAAAGTACTGGGAACAAAACGCCGAAAAATTTGCCAAGCAAGGCGAGCGATGGAAAGAAAAAGCCCACGAATGGGAAGAAGCGGCAAAAACATATCATAGCGAAGGAAAAAACTTCAATTACAACTTTGATGGGCTGGCCACAATTCCTGGTATGGAATTCAGAACATTTGGGGGCAATGGATCAAATTTCGAACAACAAATAGGTTCCCAGCTCAACAAGGACGGTTTCCTCCTGCCGGGCAAAGAAAACACAGTAAAGCTAACAGGTAAATACCTGAAAATCAACGGCGACAAAATGCCTGAAGTGGTATATGAAAAATACAAAAGGATTTTTGAAGAATCCACAGGGCTTCCACTTTCAAAAGACACCAACATCGAATTCAAAATGATGGGAGACAACGGTGGTTCAAGAAAGTACAGAGCTTTTTAAGAAGTAGGGATTAATTCATCTTATTGAGAAAGCGGTAGGCTGTCAGTGATGGCCACCGCTTTTTTATTTAAATTTTCTCAACACCTCTTGACTTTATGCTTAGAAAAATACTATATTTGGAACAACACCAATAATTCTAAGGCGAAGATCCGAAAAATTACCCCAACCATTTTTCTCTTGCCATGTAATTGAGTGATTTATTATTAATTTAAATCTTACAATCATGACAAAAATTATTTTACAAAAAAGAACCCAATATATATATATATATATTGATGATTATTTCAGGAAGTGTGATCTCTCAAAGCTCTGAGTACATCACCGGAAATAGTCTATTCAGAAACGGATCAAATCAGGTAAGTAACATCAACTACAGGGTTTACCTCAATTCTCAAATGACTTCACTTACTTCAGGCTGCAGTGGTTATGCAGGAACCATTTATAATGGAAATCCATCTATATGGAATATGCCCACTAATACGATTATTGTCGAGCCCCAGTGGAGTGAATCTTATGCTGACTATAAGGACGGCGTTACAGTTTCAGATGCTCAACAGATTCAGATTTATGCTCAAAATGGAACGCCTGCTACAGGATATAAACAAGTTGCAGCAGATGTGAATGAGAATGGTGCCATCCAAAATCTTACAGATTATAACCTGGTGCTGGATTTGATTAATGGAACAATTACAAAATTTCCATCTGCGCATAGATCAACAACTCCAAGTTGGTTGATATACCATAAACAGTCTGCACCATCCAATCCTACCTATCTTGATGCCATTAATGCACCAGGCAATCAACCTACCAAATCGTTTTCGAATATTTATGGCAATACCATCTGGCAATTTAATCATGTATATTTTGATTACAGGCTGACTAAAATGGGAGATTGCAGTGCATCCACAGGAGGCAGTGGTAACAGCTGGGTTTGCGGTTCCTATTCCTTGACGAATTCAGAAACTTCAAATCGAAATGAGGGACAAAAAACTTATGTAAAAAAAGGATCAATCATTGAAGCTGCTGTTTATTTGGAAGGAACAGATGAGGTATATGCATTGCAGCTTCCCATAGATTTTGAGGAAAAGGATTTTAAACTTAAAGCTATTCGTTTTGGTGAGGGTTTTTACCCAAAATGGAATTATAACAAATATACCAGAGAGCTTACTGTCCTGGCATTAAATGATGATTTGTCTCCGATTAAAGTCAATTACGGGAAGGATTTAATCACTTTTACTCTTGAAACATTAAGAGATATTAACGATCTGGATGAAGCCATAAAGTGGTCGGAAAAGACGGAGATAGAGATGAATAAAGCTGATATTACCGCAGCTGACAGCAAAGCGGTACTGGAAATTCGGTCTGTGATTCCTCCAAATACACAATTGAAAGTTTTTGGTAGAGCTGGTAGGCTAAGTGCCGAGATTAATTCAAGTTTAGAAGGACCTCACATTTTAAACATTTATAATTCTGTTGGACAACAGGTTTTGAGTCAAGCTATTCATATAAGTAAGGGATTGCAGGTCTTTGATTTACCGAATCTTATGGAATCTGGCATTTACATTGCTCAACTTCAACGGGGTCGTGAAAATATCAGCACAAAATTTTTATTAACCAATTAAACTCTGGAAACAAATGAAATGAGAAATGCGGAGACAATTTGTTGGGGAAATTGTCTCCTCTTTCTTTCAAAAAAGAATTAATATATGAAAATAGTAAGTTTCATAATCATATATGTTTTATTTACAAATGTTGTGTTTTCACAGATCAAGGTAAATACAGTGCATAACTCATACAATTTGGAATTCGAAGGTTTATGTACAAGTGAGATCACAAAAGATTCCTGTAATCCATCATTAGTTGTAAGGCAAGGATATGAAAATTACTCATATGCCCCGGATGGTAGCATTATATATCTTCAAAATTGGACCGGGCCAGGTAGAGCCTTTAAATTTGGAAAAAGTGTTGATGGGGTATTGTGCGGTATAATTGAGGATATAAACTATGCTGCTTTACCTTACCCCACTGGCTCAATTATTAGTTATTCATTTGGCAGCGTACCGGATTTTTTTGATAACTATGGAAGACACTATCATTTTGCCCAAGTTACTGTCAAAAACTATATCAGTGTTTTTGTTCTCGATAACTATGCTACCAACAAATTATACAGAGAGTTGCCCATCCAACTTCCATTGGGTTTTGCGGTGAGTGAAGTTTTAAAGATCAGAAATAAACTTTATATCATGGATGGGAGGCAGCCGAGAAATATATATGTATATGATGAAAACTATACATTGGTTGACATCATCACGCCCTCTTACCCCATAGAAAAAATGACCGTCAGAGTGATAGACTGTGACTCAATTGAGGTATATGGCTTTGGCCTTTACCCACTGCCATATGCTGAGGATAGTACTTATTTTGACCCGACGTATGAATTGGATTTAGAGGCCAAGACAGATTCCTTGATTATTTTTAAAATAGACCTGGAAGCAAAACACTTTGACAGCTTGTGTGTGAGAATATTGGATGAAAAGACAAACTCCTTATTAAGCGTCACTTCCCCCACTGAGCACCTCGCCTCCGAAACGGAATGTGACCTGCTCATAGACCTCGACCGCGACAACAGTGGGCGGTATTATCCATATGACTTTGCCCCCGACGAACACTTGTGCTTTGGCGATACTGCACCGGTGACCGACCGTGACGTTTATGTCCATGCTACTTTTCCCATCGATACCATATACATCACACTACGGGATATAAGAGACGGTAACAGCGAATACCTTACCATGTCTTCCGTCCCTGCAGGTCTGACATTCATACAAAGTACTCCAACAAGCTATATGTTGTATGGAAATGGCAGTACAGAAGACAGCACTTATTCCCAGGCATTAAAAAATTTGGTCTACCACAATACATCCAGCCCAAAGACTTACGGAGTCCGTACTATAGAGATCCAGGGTGTCAATGCCTATAAACGCAGCCTCCTGGTGAATTCCTATGTAACCATAGGTATCACCATCACCACCGACAGCCTGCTGTGTGAGAATGAAAATGTCATGGTCAATGGAAAAACATACCATCCGGGAGATACGATCAGTGAGTGGAGGCTGGCAGATGAGGGATGCGATACCTTGTTGCA
>JAGQWX010000077.1 GCA_020436935.1 Saprospiraceae bacterium | reverse complement strand
GTAACTTTTTTTGGCGAATGAAAAAAAGTTAGCCAAATGCCAGATTTAAGGCAATGACCTTTTTTGAGGTATAGGCAAGTATGACCGAAAAGGCAAAATTAGAATTCTTTCCTAAAGGAAAAACATATGGCTTACTCCTTATCCTTTGATTTCGACTCCACCCAACCACCAATTTAAAATTATAATTTTGACATTTACACCAACCATTCCACCAAAACATACAACAAAGAAGGACATAACAAACAGCCCAACCCCGTATAAAAAGTTGCAGTAATGGCACCATAAGGAACGAGCTTGACATCTGTTGCCGCCAGCCCAGCAGTAACACCACTTGTAGTTCCAAGCAATCCTCCGAAAACCATTGCGGAGTGAGCATTGTTCAAGCCAATTTTTTGGGCAATCAAAGGGGTGCCGATGGTGGTAACAATGGTTTTCACTACTCCTGCAGCAATGCTGATGGCCATTACATCAGAATCTGCACCGAGTGCTCCGCCGGTCACAGGCCCGACAATGTAGGTGCATGCGCCTGCTCCGATCGTAGTGATGCTGACTGCATCATTATATCCCATCAAAATGGCAATTGCCACGCCAATTAAAAAGGACAAAGCTACGCCTACAAACAACGATAACGTTCCTGCAAGTCCTGCTTGTTTTATTTTTGAAAGATCAGCACCAAGTGCCGTTGCAACAATGGAAAAATCCCTGAGCATGGCCCCTCCAAGGAGCGACATTCCTGCAAATAATGGAACATCAGCGATGCCTTTGCTTTCGCCAAACAGCGCCAATCCAAGTCCTATGATGATGGCAATCGCTACACCTGGCAGCTTGTTTTTGGTGAGATATTTTGACATCCAGGAGGATATCAGCATGATGAAGCCTACCACCAAAAAAGCAAAGACCAATCCATTTTTATCTATGTTTTGAATGATGCTTTCCATCAGCTTTCATTTTTTGGTTTGCCAATTCTGGACAAAACAGGCACCAGAAGAAAGCCCGCAAATGTGGCAAAAGCCCCGACCAGAAGTGCAATCGGACCACTGGAAATGGCAGCTTTCACATTTTGTGTGGCCGCCATGGCCACAATAATGGGTAGGTACATGGAATTCCAGAAAGCTATACCCTTGGTACTTTCCTGATCCAACCAGCCTTTTTTGCGAAGCAAGAGACTGATGACCATCAACAGCAACATAGCAAAGCCTACACCGCCTACGTCACCGTCTATGCCAATCAGAACACCCAGATAACTGCCGACTATCTTGCCCGTCAAAAAACAAAATGCTAAAAGCGCGACACCGTAAATGATCATGATTCTTGGAATAAAGGCAGTAATTCTTTTTTCGTCACTTTACCCATGGCATTCCTCGGTAATTCGTCCAGAGCAATGTACGATCTGGGGATCTTATATTTCGGCAACCGGTCCAGCAGCCAGGCCTTGAGATTGTCAGGAAAGGCTTTTCCCTCCGAAGGAACAATGACCGCCCCAATGATTTCTCCCCACTCCGCATCAGGAATTCCGATGACTGCGCAATCTTTGATGGCTTCGTTGGTTCTCAGCACTTCTTCAATCTCTAAAGCGGAAATTTTATAACCTCCGCTCTTGATGATGTCCACAGAATTTCGGCCCAAAATTTTATAATAACCATCTTCAACAACGGCGATATCACCAGTCTTAAACCATCCGTCGTTTGTAAATGAAGACTTTGTCGCTTCCTCTTTATTCCAATATTCCAGAAAAACATTGTCCCCTTTTACCTGTATTTCCCCGGCTTCTCCCTTTACCTCTTTATCTTCCTCATCCGCCAGCCTCACCTGCACGCCAGCCAAAGCCATGCCAATGTGCCCTGGTTTTCTGACTCCCCGATATGGATTGCTGATGGCCATGCCGATCTCTGTCATACCATACCTTTCCAGCAAAACATGACCACTCACTTCCTGCCACTTTTCCAAAGTTGAAACCGGCAATGCGGCTGAACCCGACACCATCAAACGGAACTTTCTCAAACCTTCCGTTATACGAACTTGTTCTTCAACAGGCAATTCCTGCCAGTAGGCAATCAATTTGTAGAAAATCGTGGGCACCGCCATAAAAACATTGATTCTTCCACCCAGGAAGATATCAAATACAGTCCCGGCATCAAATTTAGGGAGGAACTCACAGCAAGCCCCCGACCACAAAGCACAGCTCAATACATTTATGATGCCATGCACATGATGAAGCGGCAGCAGGTTCAATATCTGATCATCCTGATTCCATTCCCACGCCTCCACCAGTGAACTGATCTGAGTTTCGATGTTCTTATGCGTAGTCACGACTCCCTTTGGCTGACCGGTAGTCCCGCTGGTATATAAAATCATTGCCCGCCTATCCCGATGGACGTCAGGAAGTAGACCTACAGTTATACCAATCTCATCAAGATCTATCAAGCTCGTCTGAAAATCAACTGCAATCGGGGCCACCAAGTCCTGGAAAGCTTTCTCATAAATGACCGACTCCGCTCTCGTATCCTCAATCACATATTTGATGGAAGCATAGGGATGACTGACACACAATGGCACCGCAATACCGCCAGCCCTCCATATGGCCCATTGCACAGCCACATATTCAAACGAGGGATTGACAATAAATGCAATCCGGGCTTCATTCAGATCGGCCCGACCATTCAATAAATGAAGGGCAATCTGCTCAGATTTCTCCAGCAGTGTTTGATAAGAATAGTTTTGACCATAACTTCTGATGGCTGTTCTTTCCGAAAAGCCCTGTGCTTGTTGAACGATTTGAATCATGCCGGAAAAGTAGAAATTATTTTAATTTTATATAAGTCTTTTGGTCAAATCCATTTACAAAGTATAGTGGAAATAGCATTCTCCCATTGTTCAACCCCTTCGGGGTTGGAAGCTTTCTTTTTCGATTATCTTCCCTGAGCTGCACTTTGTTTGCTCAGGGTTATTCATATTTAACCCCGTTCGGGGTAGGAGTTGTGTGAATATTATGAAATAGTCCGATGTTTAGAATGCCTTCGAAGTAATAAAATTTGGATTTACTCTTTCTCGGTGGTTTCGGCTCAGCTCAGCCACCACTACCAAAAATGCTTTGAAAACTAATGACGCCGAGAATAAATGACAATTTAGAAATAGAGGGTTCAGATTTCAGTGATAGTGGGCGGTGCGATGACTTCTACAAAATAAATTCCACTCTTCCAAAGAGGGGTGGACGGCATACGGCCATCTAAATCCTGATTTGAATTTCATAATGCCGGCCGGGGTGTTGTGCGCAAGTCTTATTTTTTAGTGGATGTATTTTTTCTGTGGAATTATACCTTGGTATCGGCTCTGGCTCTTTGTGGCATGGCTAATGCACTCCGTCCAACAACACCCCGTCATCTCTTTGAGATGACACCCCTCTTTAATAAAAGGGGAATTTTTTCGAATGAAAAAAGATTCTCTGAAGCAATCAAATAATTGCAGCCTCCACCCATTTCCTCACCACCTCCTTCACATCCTCCAAATGCTTTCCAACATCAGCCATCTTCTTAAAAGTAATCACCGCCCGGTCATTCTCTTTCCATTCCAATAAACCTGTGGAGTCCTGGATCAAGCGCTCTTTGGGCTGCTCCAATTTTTTGGCGCCTCTATGCAAAATCAACTGGATTTTTCCGGGTGGCTGGACGCGCATGGTGATTCTGTCTTCTTCCTGGAATGAAAAATTCGGACTGTTCCACTTTACATTTTCGGCGATGCCAACCATGGCACCAAGAATTGCGGTTCTCAAGAGGTCAATCTCTGCCCTATTACTCAGTTGCAAAGTGTCCAGCAGATCGCTTGCTTCACGGCTCAATTCATTTTTATTCATACATCAGGATTTGGCTGTCGAAGGTATTGCTCCGAATTTTTCAAATAAAGCTTTAGCCAATAAACTTACCAATACATTGACGTTAAGGCCGATGAGAAAGGCAAGATAAACCGACATGACAGGCAGCAAAAAAGCCTGCAAAAACAGGAAGGCCGTAAATCCATAGATGCCAATGAACATGCCCTTCAAAATCACAATCGTGGCATCAATGCCCTGGGTATAGTGGGTAAACATCGCCAGCACCGCCGTCATTACCGGAACCGGTGTAAGAATACCACTCCACATAGGCCCCAGCATTTGCGCAGAATATGTCACAATAAGTACAAATGAGGTCATGACCACCATGCGCATCGGTATATCAAAGCGCAGCGGCTTCCCCGCCTTCGCCACTACCCTACCCGTATCAGGATAATACCTGACCGTCAGGGTAATCAAAAAAAGCGTCAGGAAAAACCAGGCAGTGAGCGACAAATATCCATCCAAAAAATGAAACAAATATGCCGTCAATAAATATGCAGCATATCCTGCCAGTACACTCCAGATGGCATTGTGGCGGTACCCGACATAAATGTAGGCCAGGCAAAAAGTCAACCAGCCAATAATGCCCATCATAACTCCAGAGATGGAAGCCGCAGCAAATGCAGACCCTTGTTCCAATGCGATGAACAAAATGATGGGCCCTGCCACCCATGGCATGCTGGCAATCATTCCACCAATGGTGTTCCCCCACTTCCGGCTGATGAGTGTCACCAGTGCGATGATCACCGGCATGATGGTTATTTTTATCAGCAATGCATTCATGGCGCAAAAGTAAGGTTTAGCGGCTGGTTTTTAGATTTATAGGTTTTAGGTATTAGGTGTTAGGTAGCTTAGTTTACATTTTTCTAACCTGCTAAATGCCTATTCCCGCATTATTTCCCGCTGATTTCCGCAGAAATTTGCGCTGATTTCCGCAGAAAAGATTTGGTAATTGGAAGAATGTTAAAGGTTAAAAGTTAAAAGTTAAAGGATGTGGATGCCTGAAATAAGTTGACCGATATTTAAACCATTTAGGCATTAAGTTAGAATATGACCATACAAAAATGTCAATTGTTTAACATGGAAAATAAGGTAAATCAACCAGCTCCAAAGAAACCCAATAAAACCCAAAAGGCATATTGGCGTATTTGCGTTTTGGCGTTTTGGAAAAACCTGATTCAGAAAGCCCTTTTAACCATTTAGGCATTAAGCTAGATTAAGACCATACAATAAGTAGATGGTTTAACATGGAAAATAAGGTAAATCCGCCAGCTCCAAAGAAACCTCATAAAACCCGAAAGGCATATTGGCGCATTTGCGTTTTGGCGTTTTGGAAAAACCCGATTAAGAAAGCCCAGTTAACCATTTAGGCATTAAGCTAGATTAAGAACATACAAAAAGTAGATAGTTTAACATGGAAAATAAGGTAAATCCGCCAGCTTAAAAGAAACCGTATAAAAAGCCAAAAGCCATCAGCTTCAAAGAAGCGCGATAAAAAAAAGCTAATAGCCAACCGCTAACAGCCAACTCACCCAGCTCCAAAGGAGCGCCCCAAAAAAAGCTAACAGCTAATAGCTAACCGCTAATAGCCAGCTCACCCAACTCCAAAGGAGCGCCCTATAAAAAATCTAAAACCTAACACCTAAAACCTAATACCTCCAACCACCCCCCAGCTCCAAAGGAGCGCCCCATAAAAAAAGCTAAAAGCTAATAGCTAACCGCTAACAGCTAACAGCCAATTCCCCCAGCTCCAAAGGAGCGCCCCAAAAAAAAAGCTAAAAGCTAATAGCTAAAAGCTAACAGCTAACTCAACCAGCTTTTTATCTTTACCCAAATTCAAATCACATATGTCACAAAAATCGGCCGTCAAACTGGCATTCATCCTGGTAACCAGCCTCTTCTTCCTGTGGGCATTCCTCCACAACATCAACCCCATCCTCATTCCACACCTCAAAAAAGCCTGCCAGCTATCAGACGCCAGATCGGCATTGATAGACTCCGCAGTGTACATGGGTTATTTTCTCGCAGCCATTCCGGCCGGTTTGTACATGCAGAAATTCGGGTATAAAAAAGGCATCATCTTTGGACTCATTTTATATGCGGTCGGCGCCTTGTTGTTCATCCCGGCAGCCAGTTCGCTGAGCTTTGTGTCCTTCCTGACGGCTTTGTTCATTATGGCCAGTGGAGCTACATTTTTGGAGACCGTTGCAAATCCTTACATCACCAAGTTGGGAAGTCCGGAGACAGCCACTCAAAGGCTCAACTTTGCACAATCTTTCAATGGCGTTGGCGCCTTCATCGCACCCATCATCGGCGGTATGTTTATCCTTTCAGGAGTTGAACACAGCCCCGAGGAACTCAACGCTTTTTCCCCGGAACAGCTCAACACCTATCTGGCCGCTGAGGCATCGACCGTCAAAGTACCTTACATCCTGATCGGTTTGATCGTACTTGCCCTGGCACTGGTGTTTAAGTTTGTTTCCATACCTGAATTCAAATCTGATGACGCGGGGCATGCCCAAAGCTTTTCGCTCAAGCTGCTTAAAAATAAAAACGTATTGATGGCCGTACTTTCACAATTCGTGTACGTAGGTGGCCAGGTCTGTGTAGGAAGTTTTTTCATTCGGTTTGCACGCTACACCGGAGACATTGGTGAAAAAAATGCCGCCTATCTCTGGGGCTCCATCGCCATGGTCGGCTTTATGGTCGGCCGCTTCATCGGCACCTGGCTCATGGGCAAGATCAAGCCCGCGCGACTCCTCATGATTTACGGAATCATCAGCACCATTCTGATGTTTGGAACGGTATTCCTCGACGGCAACATCGCTGTTTATGCCCTGATGGCCACACCGTTTTTCATGTCCATCATGTTCCCGACCATCTTTTCACTCGGACTCGAAGGACTGGAAGAAAAAGATTCCCAGATCGCTTCTGCCCTGCTCGTCATGGCCATCGTTGGAGGTGCCATATTCCCGGTCATGCAGGGATATTTGAGCGATGCCAACGGAGGGAACATCCAGATCTCCTACCTCATCCCCATGGTGTGTTTCGCTTTGGTGGCCGCTTATGGATGGTTTAAAAGTTCATCAAAAGTCTGAGCATGAAGAGATATTGTCTGGCCCTCGACCTCGTCGATGATCCAAAACTGATGGAAGAATATGTCGACTACCATCGGTCCGTATGGCCTGAAATAAAGGATTCGATCACCTCATCCGGCATCATTGCCATGGAAATATATAAAATAGAAAACCGGCTGTTTATGATCATGGAAACCGAAGATGATTTTAGCTTTGAGCGAAAGTCTGCCATGGACGCTGCCAATGCCAAAGTCGCTGAATGGGAAAAGCTGATGTGGAAATTCCAACTCGCACTGCCCAATTCAGCACCGGGAGAAAAGTGGCGGCTTATGGAACAAATATTTGATTTAAACGCATGAACATCATCGATACCCACCAGCATTTCTGGTCATACGAACCAATAAAACACCAATGGATAGACGACGAAATGGCCAACATACGCAGCGATTTTGGCCCTGAGGAATTGTCCCTCATCTATGAAAGTCTGGGTGTCGAAGGTTGCATTGCTGTCCATGCAGACCAGACTACTGCCGAGACCGATTACCTCCTCGACCTGGCCGATCGCTTTGATTTTATCAGAGGCGTCGTAGGTTGGGTCGATCTCAAGTCCGGGAGCCTTGCCCAAGACCTTGAAATCTGGTCGGACAATGAAAAACTCAAAGGATTCAGGCACGTACTCCAAGTCGAAGACCCCGAATTCATCCTCGATCCCACTTTTCTGGAAGGCATCAAAACCGTCTCCTCAAAAGGTTACTTGTATGAAATCCTCATCTTCCCCAACCACTTGCCCAACAGCGTAGAAATGGTCAGGCGACTGCCCGACACCACTTTCATCCTCGATCATATCGCCAAACCTTATATCAAAAACAAGGACATCGCACAATGGGCCAGCCACATGCGCTTGCTAGCCTCTCACGAAAACGTCTCCTGCAAAATATCGGGCATGGTCACGGAAGCCGACTACCGCCAATGGAAAAAGTCGGACTTTACGCCTTACCTCGACGTCGTACTGGAAGCCTTCGGACCTGAGCGCCTTATGTTTGGTTCCGACTGGCCCGTTTGTTTGGTCGCCGCCCAATACGAAGATGTCCTCGACATCGTCACCTCCTATGTCGGCAAACTGAGCGAAGACGAGCAGGAACAAATCCTCTACACCAACGCCATCAACATATACAAGCTATAGGCATGGATCTACACCTTAAAAACAAAGTCATTGTCGTATCCGGAGGTGCCCTGGGCATTGGTCAGGCCATCACCCGATGCCTCGCCGCTGAGGGAGCCACTCCCGTCATCATCGGCAAAGACCAGTCCGACAACGAAGCAACTGTCGCCGAACTCCAAAATGCCGGTCTCCAGGCCGATCACTTCGTCGCAGAACTCTCCGACGGAGCCCAATGCAAAAACGCCATCGCCTATGTGTCTGAAAAATACGGTCGCATCGATGGCCTCATCAACAACGCCGGCATCAACGACGGCGTCGGACTTGAATCCGGCGACGAAGCCCGATTCCTCGATTCCTACAAAAAAAATGCCCTCCACTACTACCTCCTCGCCCATTACGCCCTACCCGATCTGAAGGCCTCCAAAGGAGCCATCGTCAACATCATCTCCAAAGTCGCTGAAACCGGCCAGGGCAATACCTCGGGTTATGCCGCCGCCAATGGCGCAAGGTCCGCCCTTACCCGCGAATGGGCCGTCGAACTCCTGCCCTACGACATCAGAGTCAACGCCGTCATCGTCTCCGAAAGCTTCACCGACATGTACCGCAAATGGATCGCCTCTTTCGAAGACGGCGCAGCAAAAAAAGCCATGATCGAGTCCCGCATTCCCTTCCAGAAAAGAATGACCACTCCCGGAGAGATTGCCTCCATGGTTGTCTTTTTGTTGTCCCCTGTGTCGAGTCATACGACCGGACAGTTGATTCATGTGGATGGGGGGTATGTGCATTTGGATCGGGCGGTGAAGTGAGGGATTGGATAATGGTTAAAGGTTAAAGGAAAAAGTGAGAGGTTTTAGGTATTAGGTTTTAGGTATTAGATTATGATTTTGGCTACAGGTTTATAAAAAATTAACCGAATAACCACATAACCGAATAACCGAATAACCGAATAACCAGTTTAACCAAATAACCGAATAACCAAATAACCAAATAACCAAATTCAGCGAAAATCTGCGGGAAATAAAAGCTCATCCTATGACATAACACTGCCTGATCAGTGCTCTGCTCTCGAAAGGTCCGGAAAAAGCGACTTGAAAAAACCTGCCCGCAAAACGGGAAAGCTCGCCCACTTCTTCAAAAAAATCATATAGGCTCTTTGGTAATTTCATAAATAAACATCAAAACTTTCTGTCGAAAGCACATCCGAATCACCTTGTTTACCGGAATATACTTTTCGGAAAATGCTGTGAAATGATCCACATGCGCTGCTTTCAAATTACATAAAAATATTTGTCGAAAAGGTGATCTCCCTCATATATCAGCATGATACCCACTTATGTTCATCTGTCGGAATCATTTGATTTTCAAAGCATAGCACTGTGGCGGCTGGTCATACGTGCCAGTATTCAGATCATGTGTCACATCTCAGTTAAATCTGATGCTATAATCACCCACGAAGATCATCGAAATAATTTTTAAACAAATTAGGTAATTATTCCTGAAAGGTTTAAATTGCTATCTGTTTCATTCTATTCTTTAAACCAGAATGAAAGATCAGAAGAAAACACATGGAGCAATACCATTAAAGAAGGGTAAAATTGATTATTGAGAAAATTTCGGAGCTGATAGCCGCAGCTCACTTGGGTCTGCGCCACTCAATTGGTAATATCACCTATACCGACACAAAATGCTGTAATTCGACAAAGAGTGTAAATCGATGCAGACATAGCAATTCCTCATTGTGCTCAAAACATCAATTTAAAGAGAGAAAAGATAGGTACAACAGTGTATAAAAAATAATAAAAATTATTTTTTGGTGGATTGGTAAGGCCCATAGGTAAAAAAATGGTGCTAAAAATAGAGAATGTGAAAGTTGATATAAATTTGTAACAGATATAAAGAAGTTACACATAATTAAAAGAAATGAATGAATCTAGATTAATTTATGATTATCTGTTTTCACTCAATCTAAGCGAAGATAGAATTGAGGAGGAAATAATAAAATATGACCGCAGTAAACTGATTAACCTTATTACTAGATTAAATGACCTTGTTCCTAAAACAGAATATGCTGAAAGAAGTAGATTTAATTTAATAGCTAATACAAGTCTAAGTGGGGCTCCCAGTCAATGTACAAATTTTGATTGTAGAACTAATAATCTTGCTGCTTTTATAAGAAAAAGTATTTTATATGCTGATAAGGTTTGGATAAAATTTCCAATAGATAAATATCATGAATATAACCTTGAGACAGCAAACTTAGAAGATCTAAAACATAGTCTAATTCATGATTTAAAAATTACGCATCAAGTTAGAAGTTTAATCTATTCAGGAATTTTTGAATTCTCAGTTTCTAAGAAACATTTCTGTTTTGAATGTTTTGGTTCATTATCAGATGAAGTTGACTGGCCAATGGTACATGAAGTGAAAGAATTAAAAAGCATTCTAAGAGAGACATATGCCAATGGTGCAAATTATAAAATCAAAAGATATGGTACATCGAAGTGGAAACTTGTTATTACAGCCAAGAACGATAATCTTTTTTATCATCCTGAACTATATTATAAAATTGAAGATGTATCAAAGGAGTTTCCAAAATCTTTAATGCGTTATTCTAAATTAGTTAAACCCGAAGAAGTTATTAATTCTAAACAAATAAACAAGTTAGTAAATTTAGTAATTGAGAATATTGTCATGCAAAATTGGTATTCTGAGAATATTGGGGCAAATTATGTAACTAATATACCTATAGAGCTAACTTCTGCCAAAATAGTTTCCAATGACATTCGAGAAATTGGGTTTAATTATGATGGTTTAGAACACCAACTTCCTACAATTGCTAAAGTCCCAATTTCAAAGCTATTAGAATTGAGAGAAAACGAACCAGAAGCCTTCGTTAACTATCGAAATTCTTTTGATCTTATTATGACTAGATCAAAATCAATGGATTTAGTTGATCAACAACAGCTTATTCGGTCAGAGCTTCAACCGATTATTGACCAGTTAAACCAAAATATTAAATCCAACAGAGATAAATTAATTAAAGGAACACTCCACAGCCTTGTTGTTGGATCCTCATTAGTTGCTGTAAGTGTTTTTCCTGGATTATTACCAATTGGATTTGTCGATGCACATATTTTAGCAACAGGAGCTGGTGTTGGTGCTTTACATGAATCTAAAGAATTTCTCAAAGGTGTCAAAGGGCTAGTAACAAAAGAGTATGAGGAGAAAAATAATAAATATTACTTTTTATGGAAAGCATTAAATTAAATAACTATGTGTATCAATGCACTGGATGAACAAACTCACTATCGTTCGTCCGTCGCCAGTGCTTGACGTTGTACGTCACCCTATGCAAACACCCTACAGATGATAGTAATGAAACAATAACCTTGACATAATTGCAAACCCAATAATACATAATGAGCTTAAGAAGAGAATATTTTTTAGATCAATTTGATTCAAGCTTTAAAACTCATATGATAGAGTTTTCAAAGCGATTAACAGACATATCAAATAAATATGATGTACTTATTTTCTTAGCAAGAAAAGCAGCATGTTTAGCAGACTGTCTTGACGAATTGGAAATGACAAACTTTCATTGTACAATCACGTCAAGTCGTGTTTTAGACATGGACTTAAATTGGTTGAGCGATAAGAAAGTTGCAATTATTGACGATGCTCTAATAAGTGGAACAACTATAAATGAGGCATTAAGAAAACTTAAAAAAAATGGTATTACAAAAGTTGATGTTTATGTGTTAAGTGTTGATGAGAACTGGTGGTCAAAAGAACTTGTTGAACCGATGCCTTCCTATTTTAAATTAAATGCAGAACAGACTTCACTTATATGTTCAAATATTGTGAAAGCGATTTCTGTTGTACCAAGGCCTTACACAATAGATTATCCCTTATTTAAAAATATTCGAATCAAGGAAAAAGATTTTCAAGACATAAGCAACTCAGGTAACTGGATAGTTTATGAATCATCTTCTTCACATCAAATAAAGCATAACATTACCAATCTAACTATTGTTCCAAGTGAAGCGACCCAACTTGAGTTCTTTGATGACATTGGATTACGAATAAATAATCATTCTCTTTTTAAACTAAGACTTTATGCGTTAAAAATTAATGATACTTTTTGGTGCCAAGTACTACCTATAGTAATTCTTCCTCCAATTAGAGAAGCAGAACTAAATAAAATATTTTTTAAAATATGTGACAATTGTAAGGATAAAACTATAACCAATTGGTTTGAGCACAGATCCAAAGAAGATTCCTTAAAGGGCAAACTCAGATTAGTTCAATATTACCTAGGTAGTAGGTTTAGTCTAAGATGGTATCAGGATATGATTGAAAAAGTTGACACAACAATTGTATTCGAACAAGACTTTAAGAATATTAACTTTCTCTTTCCACCACCAATCTCTGATACAATAAAAACAGTTGCATCAGCGGTTGAGATAGACTTTTCAGATTTGCAGATTCAATTTGAAAATCAAGAAGAGGAAGAAATTTTGCAATTTGAAGGTGTTGAATTTGATGAATCTATTTCATTACATAAGCTTTCAAAGCCATTTCTTGACCTTTATCACGATAAGGAGTTAAAAGCAAGAGAACTAGTTAAGAAACTTGGTCCTGAAGTATTTGAAAATACTGAGTATAAAAACACTGTTGACCGGCTTAATCAAGGATACTCTATAAGCGATTTAAAAAAATTCCTATCGGGAGTTTCTTCATTGATAAATCCTGACAAATTAGTTTCATATTTTCTTGACCTATACATTGACAAAGGTGCTGTTGTTCCAATAACTCATATAACCGGAGATATTGTATACCGAGCATTTCGACATGGAGAAGATGTTGAATTTTCCGAGAATGAAATTCGACTTTGTACCTCAATGCTTGAAAAGTTTCTAAAAGAATATGGAGAAGCCACAATCCCACATACAATAGTTGAAAAACTTCTTGTTCTTTTTATTAGGATTGGTATTGAAAAGGACTTTCTGACAATATCAACCAACCCAATAAGTGATTACAATACAATTGGAATTAGATATTACTTACATGGTGCAATTGTAGGTTCTTTTGACAAAAGCCTCTACAAAGTAAATTTCAATAATTCGCTTACAAATGTTCTTGAAGAAGCAGGTTATTTACATCGCAAAACATTTAATGACCCTTATACTCTATCAGAAAGTCCAAAATCAGGAGTTGAGATTAAGGGGCTTAACGCAGCAAATCAACTTGGTTTAGTAATGGGAAATTTATTAAACCATAAAAATCCTAAGATTACTTTTGACGAATTAATTCTTCTTTCCACCTGCCCTTATGTAATCGATGTAATTGGAGCTTTAGCGGCAGAAATTTACATATTTCAGGGCTTTTACCATTATCAACATCAAACTTACTTTACAGAATTCAAAAAAAATAGTCTCAAAAACCTTTCAAAATTAAGAGAGCAACCAAAGGGCGATACACGTAATCAAATGGAACGTGCTGCATATAATGCATTCACAGCATTAAATAGTGGGACATGGAAGTATGACAACTTCAAGAAAGGAACTCCTTGGCAAGCTATTGATAAAGCTAGCTCTTCATTTGATAATGAATTATATGGTGAAGTTTGGAAAGGATTTTGGCCATTTACAGGAAAAGAAACGAGTTCTGATTCTGCAAATCCTAAATCACTTGAGCTAATAAATAAACTTGCCAATTGGCTATTTACTACAAGATTCTTTATTAACCTTATCGAAACCTCTCTAACTAACTCTTACAAGGAGTTTATTGATAGTCATGTGAACAAAGAATTACAATACATTCTAGATAAAACAAACATATACTTACCTTCTTTGCATTCTTATATGAAGCGTGTTTATGAAAACACAGTTAGCAAATACGAATCTGGTGAATTAAAGAAAGAAGGACTATATAATTTTTCATCAGAAAAACTAAAAGAAAACTACCAGCAGGCAAGACAATTACTTTCTGAAGTTGATGCCCTTGCAAGTAATTTTGGATTAATTGAAAAATCGGCTTATTATGACCATGTTGTAGTAATTGATTTTAAAAATTTCAATGTTTCTAGAAGAGAATTAAATTCTATTTTCAATCGAGTAATGAATCAAATTAAGATTGAAGCAAAAAAGACCGACCAAACATACCTTTTTGAAATTCCACTTCAGTATTCTGCAATTAAGACTGGAGTTTGGATTTGTTCTCAAGGTCGAAACTCAAGACGATGGCTTTTGAAGCTTTGTGCTAAACTTGTTGAGATACTTGACAATAACTCTACACTGAAATTCACCTTCTTTTTCCATTTGGATGCATTTAGAATTATAAAAAAGGTTTCTTCAAATCAGTATTATGCACCTTTGTTCTGGGATGTGGCAAAAGAGTTATTGAAGAAGAAATTCAAATTGCAAACTGGGCATGAGATTATTTATTTTACTGCCTCAGACTCAAATAAGCCATCGATTGAGAATGAAATAAAGAATGAGTTAAAAGGATTTAATCAACATGAAAGAGGGGAAAAGGAATTTGAAATTACCAAACCATACAACCTGAAATTCAATTCAAACCATTTCGTAAAAAACAGAAGCAAACAAATTAAAAATCTCATGGACATCGGAATAATTACAATAGTTGCAGAAGAACTTGCAGCTGTAACAGATTACTTTAAAGAAAACAAAACGTTTTCAGAAAAAAGAGGTACTCAAACATCAAGAACTTATTACTTTGGAAAAATAAAAGACAAAGACGGCAAAGAATTAAATGTATCTACAACACAAACAATTGAACAAGGAAATAGAAGTGTTATTGCAGCATATAATGCATTGGCCGAGGAGTTTAACCCAAATATCATCGTCTTACTTGGCATAGGCGGTTCAATTCATAAAGATTTAAATATTGGTGACGTGGCAATATGTGAAAGCACGTATTACTACGATAAAAGAGCTGAAACTTCCGAAGGAACTAAACATAGACTTGACCCTTTCAAGATGAATGCTTGGACTAAAGAAATTATTCGAAAGTACCATCATGAAAATAAAACAGAAGAACCAACTTTCGATGCTGCTGAAAATAATCCTACTCCAAAATTCAAGAGTTACTTTGGGCCTATAGGGACAGGAGAAGCTGTTATCAAATATAAAGAAGCTGAGGTAAGGAGATGGCTTATTTCGGTAAATGACAAAACTCTTGCTGTAGAAACAGAAGCAGGAGGTGTAGCCCAACAGTTTTATGAGGACGAACTAAATTATTCAAGAAGAGCTAAAGGAATAATTGTTCTTAGAGGAATATCGGATAAAGCTGACATAGAAAAAAAAGACGAGTGGAGACTAGCTGCTTCAAAAAATGCAATGAAAGTTCTTCAAGAAATTTTGAAGGCAAATAATTTTGAATAAGGGCGAACGTACAACATGGGAATTGCCAAAACACAGGCTGAAGGAAGCTGTGTTTCAACTATAGTAGTTCTGTTGTGCTTAATATCAAGTTTGACCATATCTATTTAACTATGTGCATATCATCATCTTTTTTATCTTTATTCAGCAATGGTTAGCCGAGGCGGACGAAATTCTATTTCCTGCACTTCAGCAATACCTGTACGTTGTATGCCATTCAAGAACCATGAAGTGAAAAAGAATTTTAGAATAATATCTGTAGACATAAGAAAAATAATGCCTTCAATGGGTTGCTGTTTGGCGACTGACAAGATAAATGTTGATGGTCTTAAGGTTGGTTATATGTATCGTGAAGAATCCGATTTTGAAGCAGATAGTGGGTGGAGAATTTTTTCAGGAACAGAATCACAAGACTATGTGGACAATTCAAGTAACACCGAAATATATGATCTAAACACAATTGCGAATTACGACCCATCAATCATCCCTTATCTAAACTCGCCATTTGGAACAGAACTTGAAAGAATACCTGGAACTGATAAATTCAATAAAATCTAAGATTGTTGAATCATATTGACATTAATTAAAAAACATTGCATACCATATAACCAAACATTATACATTGGGAAGAAAAAGCAATAGAAAGAAGGGGCGACTTGAATTACGAGATGCAATTAAAAAAGACCAACGGAGGCAAAATCTAATTTCATACCTTATATTGTTTTCGGGAAGTGCACTCTTTATTTGGGGGATTTCTTTATTTAACAAGACTTTTATCGAAACGAAAACACAAGTTTATATTACCCTATTTGGAGCGACAATCGGAACCCTGGTTTTATATTTTTTTGGCCGACGTAAAAGCTATGATCTTTTAGTTACTCTTTTTTTGGGCTTTTATTTGGGCGGATCAATTCCCTTTTGCTTAATGGCTACAACCAACTACTATTTAAGAAATTATGAAAAACAAATTTTACTATTAAACATCATTCAAACTGGAAATCACTCTAGAAGAAAATCTAAATGTAGGAGACCATATGCCATAGTAGAATTTCAAAACATCAAAAAAGAAATCCCATTTCCCTGTGAATATGAAACCTCCATATCAAATTATAAAAGTGTGACATTGACTACCTCAAAGGGATTTTGGGGTTATGAGGTTTTTACTGACAAAAAACTAAATGATTAAAGAAAATAAAAGCCCGGGAATTTTAAAAAAAGAACCTAAAAGATTTAACTTTAGGTCGTAAATAGTGTTGTACCCAACACAGCGATCGGTGGGGCCTTTATTAAAAAGTTTGGTAAAGAGGAATTGGTCTTACTGCTAGGCTGCATAAGGTATCATACGAACTATAAATGCATTGTTGCTTAGATTGCTGTTATAGGCAAAGAAATACAATTAACGAATTAATAAATGAAAACGCTAGTAAAAATCCTTTCAATAATAATTCTTACAGGATGTAATAAATATCCTGCTAAACACTTGATAAAGGTTCCAAGCATCAATTATAGCCATGACCAATCAATCTTAAAAACCAATGGGTACTATCGGTTTAAATATGTATCAGAGGGCGGGAATTGTTACATAAACTATGGTTCAAAACCTCAAACAAAAAAAGTCTTTTATAATATCAAACAGATTAAAACCATTGTATTATATAACAATGGAGCAGCTTATCATTCGGGAAGAAATGGGTATTCAAATGCAATCAATTATGAGGACTGCATATTTCTTGATTCCTTAAACACCTACGAACAACTTGAAGCCAACTTTGAAAATCGAGCAATCAAAAGTGGTCTAAATCTAGAGGAAGATTATGGATGGTACGATACTGGCGTATTTAGCATCAACAAAGATGAAATTACTATTCAAATATTCCATGGTGCAGGCTGGGTCCAAGCGGGTTCATCAGTTCTAGAATACCGTGGGCAAATTGTAAATAATCAGCTCATTAGAATTAAACAAATTAAAAACCTGGAAGATGACTCAATAGATTTTGTAAATATGGATTTTGAATTTAAAGAATTTGATGGCATTCAGCCTGTAAATAATTACATACTAAGGAACAGAGAAAAATTTGGAATGAAATAACCGAAGTGTAAAAAAATATAGATGCTAACATTTATTAAAAAACTCTAAATAAATGGCAGGAATTAAGTTTGTAGAGACTATTATCATTGAAGACAATGCTGAAAAAGTATCCGTCAGCCAGGAGATAGATACATCATCTCATTCAACGTTTACAAAAAGTAGAAATTGACGTAAGAGCAACAAAGCTTTAAGAAAATCTTATAAAATTAAAAAAATAAAAGCCCGGGAATATTTAAAAAACACCCTAAAAGATTTAACTTTAGTTCATGAATGGAAAAATATGTAACAGAGCGATCGATGGTGCCCTTGTTAAAAAGTTTGGTAAAGAGTAATAGGTCTACAACCAAGCTTGATAAGGTATCATACGAAATATAAATGCATTGTTGCATAGATGGCTTTTTAGCATTTTCTTTAACCCATTGTACAACAAAGTCGTTAATTCAAAATATATAAATATGAATCGTTTAACTTATTGGACATTAATCTTATCTGTAGCTGCCCTTGGCGGATTAGTAGTAGGTTATTTCAATCTTAGTGAGTCTTTTAGCAGAGGATTTATGATGTTTTTAATTATTTTGTGGATACCCGTTCTTGCTATAATTAGAATGCACAGTTTAGGTATGTCGCCCCTTGAAATGTTGAAATCTGTTTATGATAGGAGGCTTACATTCAAGAGGTTATTTGGCAAGAATTAATAATATTTATAAAGATATCTAATGCACATCAGTAAGCTTAACTAAAAAGTAGCCTGAGCTACCACCTGACGTTTTGTAAATCGGGCGTTTAGTGTTCCTATGAAGTGACCAGCTAAATTTAAGCATAGCGAAACTAATGGAGCATGTTGCCCAAAAAACCCGCATTGGCAAAGCAGCAAAACTTTAGTTTGCTTTATACGATGTGTATTCCGAACGCTTAGCTTAATATCGAATGACAGAAAGACAAATATATATTGACATAGCTATCGCTGAGATCCAAAATCCCACTTTGGAGGTGACCACTCAATATCTGGAGGTATGTGAACTTGAAATTATCGAGGAAAAACCTGTGATCGAAAGGATAAAGACCGATAAAGAGAACGATATGGTCTATATCTATTTCAAAGTAAAAAACGAGCCCTATTTTTTGAAAGTCGGAATTGATATCAGTGATAAGCCCAAACTGTATTTCGTGTGGACAGAGAATGCCCACCGAGTCTACTTTACGGCCACATCGGAAACTAAGACATTTGAAGAGCTGTCTTCATACACGACCTTGAAACCTCTTGAGGGGTATTCGATTGGCGACAGGGAAGAGTTTAGAAATTCAAAGTACGACTTTACCCGCATTTCCTATGAGCCAATAAGGTGTGAAGCATATGATCTCGAGGAGAAATTGCTATTATTACTGGATGACCTCGAAACTGATCATTCTGGAATATTGAAATTAACCAAAAATTCAGATGCTCATATTATGGTTTGCAGGCATCAATACATAGACGGAAATACCGGAATAGGATATAGCCCTGAAATAATTCGTAGAATGAGCAAATTAAATCTGGGAATATACATTGATATGTATATCGTTGGAGAACAATTAAGGCCTTGGTAGTACTACAGCATAACTCGCCATGCCAGCTATTGCTACAGCAGATTCGTTCAGCAAATGTTACTCACTAATCATCTTGACCAATACGTTTACTCCCTCCCTTATATATTGAATAGTTTAACTTTGTCCCATGGAAAACAAACTTATAAGACAGGTCTCAGAGTTCAACAGCGAACTCAAGCTGAATGGGTTCACAGTGTTTCAGGCAGAAACGGATGGTGGCACCACCAGTACTTACAGAAGCAAGGACTTTTATGAAATTTGTGTGACAACCGGAATCAATTGTGCAAACGGGACTTATGAGAAAGATAGCACCATCAAGTATTTTGGATTCCGCACATCCCTATGTTATTTCGTTATGTCGTATGCGATATCATTAAGGATGGTAAAAAATCTCACTAAACCTTCAAAAGAAAACCAAAAGCAATGGATAAAAGAGTTTTCAAATCATTGATTGATTACCTGGAAAAAGTACCAGCAATAAAATCACCCATTGCAATGGGATTTGATGATAAAGGATTATGGTGGATTAAGTTTAGAATAGATATTGAAAATGAATATGCGTGGAGTGTAATCCAGGAATTGGGATGTGTAGTAAATTATCTATCAATGAATGAAAGATTACCAACAGTCTTTTACCCGGTTTCACCAGCACCATATTTGAATGGAGGTCCAGCAGAATTTCTTTCCTGGGTTATCGAGACAAAAGATAAAGATTTCAAACCAGGAAATTTAAAAAAGTGGTTAGAAGGGAGATTGCCAAATCCAGTAGATGATTTAGAACAATGGATTCTGGATGAATCATAATGAAGAAAATTAATAGCGGTCTATAACGCGTTGCCTGAAAAGGCAATGACGTGCCAAATTGAAGGCTTGTGCCTCTGAATCTCTTTTATTCAAGTAGACAGTGAAATGCTCTTTTTTAGATTCCTGATGCAACAAATTGCGGATCCTGTTATCTCCTCTTGAAAATACAATGGCCATTTGATGATTTGGTAGATAAGCGGAGAAAAAATTTGAATTCTGAACTAGTCTTATGAATGCCTTTCTACCATCTGATGAGACTGATAAAAATAATACGCCAGAAATGAGTAAAATAGACCCTAAAAGATTTAATTTTATTGCATAATAGGCACTATACGCAATACAACGATTGGTGGATGTCTATATGGAAGAGATTAGCAATGAAGAAAAGGTCATCATATCAGGCTGCATAGGGTGTCACAGAATTTGAAAATAGAGTTGTTGCGAAGACTGCCGTTATAGGTCATAAATATGAAAAACATAATCATAATAGTATTAATTGGTGTATTTATTGGGTGCAAATCCAAGACGATTCCGTGTCAAGAAATTAGTGGATTGTGGTGTAACGAATTAAATTTTTGTGCATATTTTAAAAATGATTTATGCATAATTGAAAAAGCTGAGTTCGATAAATTTGTCTGCGAAGATTCAATTTTAAAACTCGTTACAAAAGATTCCTTGGAATTAAAATATACTTATATAATTCATGAGGACTCTCTAATTATTAATCGAGCTGGCTATTCTAAGCCTTCAATATTTTATAAGCCACTAGCCCTTACAGAATTAAATTTTTATAGTCTTTATTACACTCAAGTTTCTGATTTTAGTGATTTTAGCTTTTATTGTGATAGCACATTACAATATAAAATCGATATCAAATTTCATCCATCGATTAAAAAAGGCGAATATTCAGGATTTATTTCACCACAAATATATAGTTATTTAAATGAATTAATAAATCAAATGAAACCTGATATTAAAAATAGTCTCAACCCTAGAATATCTTCTGATATCCAAGAATGGGCAGCACAAATTGAATTTGTAAAGGATTCAAGCTATATGATTTATCACAATTATGTAGATATTAATGAATTTCATAAAAATTTCTCCCAATCAATGAATTTAATACCTTATTTAGTCGATAAAAAAGAAACAAAGCTGGGTGATTTTTTTCGAGAAATTGAGTCTTTTAGAACAGATGAATTTAACAAGAATTTATAAATATACGGCCTATAACAGGTAGTAATCATGGAAGAGCACCTAGCGTCGCTCTTCCACATACCGCTAATCCGTTGTATCCCATTTAAGAACTGTGAAGTGAAAAAGAATTTTAAAATAAAAGCTGAGGACATAAGAAAAATAATTCCTTCAATGGGTGGCTGTATTGCGACTGACAAAATAACTGTTGAAGGGCTTAAGGTTAGTTATATGTATCGTGAAGAATCAGATTTTGAAGCGGATAGTGGATGGAGAATTTTTTCAGGAACAGAAACACAAGACTATGTGGACAATTCAAGTAACACCGAAATATATGACCTAAACACAATTGCGAATTACGACCCATCAATCATCCCTTATCTAAACTCGCCATATGGAACGGAGCTTGAAAGAATACCAGGAACTGATAAATTCAATAAATTCTAAGATTGTTGAATCATATTAACATTAATTAAAAAACGTTGTAAACCATATAACCAAACATTCTGCATTGGGAATAAAAAGCAATAGAAAGAAGGGGCG
>JAGQWX010000076.1 GCA_020436935.1 Saprospiraceae bacterium | reverse complement strand
GGCCTTTCAAGGAAGTTATGAGTCATCAAAAATTGATGGAAAACGCAATGAATGACGATTTCATTGCTGTAAAAATCGGAGATGTAGATGGAAGTGCCAGAACAAGTGCTACTCAAAAAAATACATCAAACAGAACAAAAGGTCTCAGACTAGAATTTGAAGAAAGAAATATCACAAAAGGAGAGCTGATAGAACTACCCATCATGAGTCAAAACTTCAATGAAGTATTTGGCTTCCAATTTGGCTTACAAACAAAGGGCCTGGAAATCATAGATGTAGAAGGCAGAGGAATAGATCTAACCAAAGATCAATTCGCAAGAATTGACAAGAATAGTCTGAGAATGAGTTGGTCAAGCTACACAGCACAAAGCATCAGACCGGAAAACACCATCATGATCCTCAGATTGAAGGCAGAACAATCTGGCAAGCTGAGCGAAATGATCAGCATCGACAACAGCTTCCTGAACAGCGAAGCGTACACAGGATCAGATATCACGCCAACCGATATCCAGATATCGGTTGCAGGGGCAAAAGATCTTTCGCCCGTTCTGCACCAGAACACCCCCAACCCATGGCGCGGAGAAACCACGATCGGATTCGACCTACCGGAATCGGGCAGTGTGAAATTGACAGTGAGCGACATCACAGGCAAGATCATTATGAACAGAACCATCCAGGGCATTAAAGGAGCCAACCGCATCATCCTCAACAAGGGTGAAATGGGCCTCAGCTCAGGCGTACTGATGTACAAGATCGAGTACGGTGGTCAGACATTCGTGAAGAAGATGATATTGGTAGAGTAGCAGAGTTTTATAAACCAAACAAATAAAAGGTCCGGACTTTACACAAGTCAGGGCCTTTTATTTTTTCTAAGACATCAATTAATCCATTGGATCAATGCACATGCTGATGGTCAATTTCTGAAGGAGTTGCATCTCTTACTTCAACGATTTCTCCCTGAAAATGCAAAACAACTCCAGCCATGGGATGGTTGAAATCTATAATGGCAGCTTCTTCAGACATTTCAACAATTTCTCCTTGAAAAACCCTGCCTTCGTGATCTTCCATACTGATATTACCGCCTAAATAGATCTTTTCTGTATCCAAGTGGCCATTTTCATCTTTGAAGTGATTCAATTCAACTTCTATAACTCCACGTTCATCATAAGGGCCATAAGCCTCTTCGGGTTGCAGAGTAAAGCTAAACGCATCTCCCTGGGATTTTCCTTCAAGTTGTGCTTCAAATCCCGGAATCATCTGTCCGATACCAAACAAGAATTTTAGTGGATGCGAGCCATAGGTTTCTTCTATCAATTCACCCTCATTGCTTTCCTCAAACAGTTTGTAGTGAAGTGTAACTACTTTGTTTTTTGTAATCATTTTATTTTTTGTTCAAGAATGAGGTGTAAGGATAAGGATTTCTGATTAATTATTTGAGGTTACAGGCGACAAAAGCCAAAGCACAGAAATACATGCTGAATTTGAATTATGAATTTCTTAACCAAAGGTGAAAATTTCATAAGAATAAGGGCTTCAAATATTATATTATGAATATTTCAAGGTTTGAAATTTAATGGAAGAAACAGAATGGTTTCGCCAATTCTTTATTTGTTAATATTTAAACAAAAAACTTTCATTTTTCGGCCAATTAACACAAAAAATAGGTATACTCAAAGCAGCACTTTTTTAATATATTGAAATACAGATATTTATATATTCTAAATTTTTTACACGAAAAAAATTTATTAAAAATATTTTTTTGAATTGTGATTATTACACTTATTTTTGGGCTAATATTGTTAAGTTCACAAATACAACGAGATTTTAAGAATTTCGTAAGAGTTAAAGTTCACAACTAAAAAGTTATTCTATGTTTAAAACAAAGCCACATTTGAGCCGGCTTAATCTGCTCAATTCCAAGTTCTATGGATTATTACTTGCATTGTGCCTGCCGCTGACAGGCATTATTGCACAGGTATCCGGAACAGTAACTTCTTCTGAAGGCGACCCAATGGTTGGCGTTACTGTTTTGGTGAAGAACTCCTCAAAGGGGACAGTTACAGACATCGATGGAAAGTATCAAATGGAAGGTACTTCTGATTCTGATGTTTTACAGTTTAGTTTCGTAGGTTATACCACTGTAGAGGAAGCTATAGGTAACAGAAAAGTAATTGATGTTACACTGGCTGAAGACGCGCAAGCACTGGATGAAGTAGTCGTTGTTGGTTATGGAACACAAAAAAGATCCTCTATCACGGGCGCTGTTTCATCAGTAAGTTCTAAGGACATCAAAGCACTTCCGGTAGGAAGTGTCACAGAGGCCATTCAGGGAAGAGTTCCGGGAGTAGCCATAACCAATGGCGGTAGTCCTGGGTCAAGTCCTAGAGTAAGGATCAGAGGTATTGGTTCAATAAGTTTGGGTTCAGATCCATTGTATGTTGTAGATGGTGTTCCACAAGGTGCGCTAAACAACATTGACCCTAAAGACATTGAATCAATAGAAGTATTGAAAGATGCTGCATCTGCTGCAATTTATGGATCAAGAGCTGCCAATGGTGTTGTATTGATCACCACAAAAACTGGAAAAGCCGGTAAGTTGCAGATCAATCTTGATACCTACTATGGTACTCAAAGCGCATGGAGGACTTTGGACCTTTTGAACAGAGACCAATACATCCAATATGGTACTGCATTGCTAACAGCTTCCGGTCAACCTATCCCGGGAAGATTCAACAATCTGGACGTACCTATTTATGAAGGAGCAACAACTACATTTGCACAGACAGATACTGATTGGCAGGATGTAATGTTCAATCCTGCAGGAATTACAGATAACCAGTTGTCACTTTCAGGTGGTAATGACAGGTCAAGGTTCTATACCTCTGTTGGATGGTTTAAACAAGATGGTATCATGCCATTTACCAGTTTCGACAGAAAAAGTTTCAGAGTAAACTCTGACCACAAAATCAATAAGTTCTTCTCATTCGGACAAACATTGATGGCTTCTACCACTCAACGTGTTCAGGAAAGAGCAGGTGGTGGCCGTAGTTTGTTGATGAATACCATGCGTATGACCCCATACTGGCCGGTAACTGACCCAACTAAAGTTGGTGGATACAGTACTACTGCCCAGGGATTGGACGCTACTGACCCTGAAAACCCGATGAGGATTGCAGATCAGGAGCAAAAAGATCAGGTCGACAATGGTGTGAAATTGGTAGGTACCATTTTTACTGACATCAAATTTACTGACTACCTGAGCTACAGATTTACTGCAGGTGGTGACTTTGCCTACAGCAGATTCAGTGGTTTCTTGCCGATATACAATGATGGAAACCGTTCAAGATTGGCTGCTCAATTGACAGACAACAGAGGTCAGTTTTTTTCATCAGTGTTCACAAATACATTGACTTTCAACAAAACCTTCAACAAACACAGCATCAATGCACTTGCAGTGGCTGAGCGCCAGAATGCAAGAAACATTTCTGTAAATGCTGGAGGTCAGAGACCAGACAACAACATCAAAACATTGAACGGTACTTCCAACCCAACTTCAAGCTCAAACTTGAGTGAGAACGTTTTGTTCTCTTATGTTGGTAGGATCAACTATGCGTATGATGACAAATATTTACTTGGTGCTTCAGTAAGAAGAGATGGTTCTTCAAAATTTGCTCCTGGTAGAAAGTGGGGTACTTTCCCTGCAATCTCTTTGGGATGGAGAGTAAGCGAAGAAGCTTTCATGGAAAGTGTTGAGGCCATCAGTGAATTGAAAATCAGAGCCAGTTATGGTCAAAGTGGAAACAATGGTCTTGGTGATTACCAATGGCAACCACTTGTACAGGCCAACAATACCCAGTATCCATTCAACAACACACCAACTTTGGGTTCTTATTTTAATGCTCTTGGAAACACAGCATTGAGCTGGGAGGTGACTACAATGAGCAACGTAGGTGTTGACCTTTCTGTTCTTGACAGCAAATTTGAATTGAGTGCTGAATATTATGAAAGATTTACTGACGGTCTTTTGTTGAACGTTCCAATTCCTCCTTCTATTGGTTATAGCGGTTCTCCATTGGCCAACGTTGGAGCAATGCGAAATAAAGGTTTTGAGACTGCATTGACTTACAATTTCAGAAACGGTAAAGACTTCAACTTTGCACTGACCGGTTCATTTGACATCACTCGCAACAACGTTGAAAGTTTGGCAACTCCAAATGCTACAATTGATGGCGGTGCAAACGCTGACTTTGGTGGTTTTGCCATCACGCGTACACAAGTAGGACAACCTATCACTTCTTTTTATGGCTGGCAGGTAGAAAGCATCTTCCAGTCTCAGGCAGAAATTGATGCATTGAACAGTAAGGCTGACGGAGGTTTATATCAAACAGCCGGCACAAGACCTGGCGATATCAAATTTGCTGACCTTAACGGAGATGGTAAAGTAACAGCTGATGACAGAACGTTTCTTGGAAGTATCCTTCCTAAATTCTCTTATGGATTAAATTGGGCAGGTAATTTCAAAAACTTTGACTTCACCATGTATCTTCAGGGTGTCCAGGGCAACAAAGTCTACAACGGAACAAAAGTGATTGGACAAGGTATGTTGCGTTTGTTTAACGCTACTACAGATGTATTGAATGCATGGACACCAACAAATACAGACACAGACGTACCAAGAGCAGTGAGTGGTGATCCAAATGGAAATGCCAGAACATCTGACAGATTTTTGGAAGATGGATCATACATGAGGATCAAAAACCTGAGCATTGGCTATACCTTCCCGGCTAGTTCTATGAAAAACCTGACCAGCGATGTGGTTCAAAGACTACGTATTTATGTTTCAAGTCAAAACTTATTGACGCTTACTAAATACACAGGTTATGATCCTGAAATCATTGGAGGAGTGGATTTTGGAACCTATCCAGTATCCAGAACTATTTTATTCGGTTTAAACCTTGGTTTCTAAACAATAATAAAAATGAAAAAAATAATATTACTTAGTACGATTTTCCTTTTGGCTTTCGCAATAAGCTGCAACGAGGAAGATTTAGATAAACTAAACCCCAATGGGGTTACTTTCGACACTTATTTCAACAATGCTGCAGAACTTACTGCCGGAGTAAATTCTATTTACTCTATTGTACAGGGATTAAACCTTGGAGCAAGAGAATACTTCTTTTTGCACGATATGAGAAGTGATGATGTGGCCACCGGTGGTGGTCAGTTGGAGGCGCACAGAGCTCAATTGCTCAATGGTGTGCATGATCCTGCTAATGGTGTAACTGTTGCCAACTGGACTGGTTGGTACCGAACAATCCACAGAGCGAATGTTATCATTAAAAAAGGACCTGAAATTCCTGCTACTGCAATTTCTGAATCTTTGAGAAACAGATTGATTGGAGAAGCCAGATTTATGAGAGCATGGGCATATTACGAAATTGCAACACTCTTTGGCGGTGGCCCAATCTATACCTCTTTTGTTGAATCAGTAGATGGAAGTGCTCCAAGATCATCAGCAGATGAAATGTATGCTGTAGCCATCGAAGATCTCAAATTTGCAGATGCAAATCTTCCTGCGACATATGGCAATGCAGACAGAGGTAGAGCAACCAAAGGAGCAGCTCAAATGCTTGCGGCAAGAGTACATCTCCAAAAAGGTGACTATAATTCTGCTAAAGCTGAATTACAAAAAATTGTAAGCTCAGGTACTTATTCTCTCGCTCCTGATTACTCATTGAATTCAGTGGAAGAAGGTGAGTTTGGCGTTGAATCAATTTTTGAAATTGCATATTCACCTTCAAATGGCGCATTCAACTGGGGTGGTGACGGCGACGGAGCAGGTATTCAGGAAGAAACAGTTCGTTCTCAGGAATATGCACCAATTGCATGGAGAAACTTGATTCCTTCAGACAAGCTGTTGAATACATTTGAGCACGTTGACAAGGGAGATGCAAAAAGCGACCCTAGATTCCAATATTCATTCTATGTGTCAGGTGATACTTACAACAATGGTACACTTACACTTACAGATGACAAGGTTCAGGGAAATACTTCAAATGTAAGAGGTGAAACCAAAAAAGTTTCCTGGAAAAAATATACCATCATGTACAAAAGTGCAGCAGCTAACCAGCAATCAGGCATCAACCTCAGAGTCATGAGATATGCTGACGCATTGCTTTTGTTGGCTGAATGTGAGAATGAACTAGGTAACTCAGCAGCTGCCATTGCCTTGGTAAATCAGGTGAGAGCAAGACCAGGTGTTGAAATGCCACCTCTTCCAACTGCCAACATTCCTACAGGAACTCAGGCACAGTTGAGAGCGGCAATTCAGCGTGAAAGACAAGTTGAGTTGGCTGGTGAGCAAGTAAGAAATGCTGACATCCTTCGTTGGAGAAAGCATGGAAAATTGGCCAGCGAGCCAATTTCTTATTTCCAGGCCAACAAACACGAACTATTGCCAATACCACAAAACGAACTTGATAACAATCCAAACATGGATCAGGGAGATCAGAACCCTGGATATTAAAAACAGCAACTGTTCAGCTATATCCAATTTTGATCAAAAATGGTCCATTTTAAGTGATACTTCGCCTATTTTTCCAATAATAGCGATGCTATTCCTGAAAAAATGAGGCTTGTCTGACTTAAAATGCCCTGAATTTTTGATTCAAAAGCGAATAGCTGAACAGTTACTAAAAACTTATGGAGGCCTTCAATTTTTGAAGGCCTCTCTTTTTAATGATAAAATTTAAACGCTTATATTTCACCAAAAAAGCAGGTATTGGATATGCGCAAAGCCAATATGAATGGTTACGTTTGTTGATCAGCGTCTTTTTTTTTGTTTTATTGAAATTTGCCAAATTTAAACTCCACAACAGAAATCCTTTTTTTCTCAACGGAGCATTTGATCAAAAATGACTTCCAAAATGTCAAGAATCTTTCTATCACTCATCTTATTGACGACTTTTATATCGGGATGCAAAAAGTCAGGCCCTGTATTGTTTAAGAAAATCAAATCCAGTCAGTCCAATATCCACTTCAACAACCATATTTCAGAGTGGGGAGAAGTCAATGTATTTAACTTTACGAATTACTACAACGGGGGTGGTGTAGGCATCGGAGATTTCGACAACGATGGATTGAATGACATTTGTTTTACGTCGAACCAAAACAATCCTGAGCTTTACATCAACAAAGGCAAATTTGTGTTTGAAAACGCATCAGCCTCTTCCGGCTTAACCAACGAAGGGTGGACGACAGGCATCTCAGTGGTTGATATCAATAATGACGGATGGCCGGATATTTATCTGTCAATGGCTGCTCATCCCGGTCTTAAAAACTCCAAAAATAAATTTTACATCAATCAGAAAACCAACCCTGTCTCATTCAAGGATCAGGCCGCAGATTATGGTCTGGATTATGAAGGCTTTACAACCCAAGCTGCCTTTTTTGATTACGATAAAGACGGAGATTTAGATGTTTACATGCTGAATTCTGCGCCTGATGCAATCAATCCAAATACCATACGCCACAGGGTCGACGATGGCACATTCCCTTCTTCCGATAAGTTGTTTGAAAATACAGGTTTGAACGAAAAAGGCATTGCCCAATTCAAAGATGTATCCCGAGAAAAAGGTGTGACATACGAGGGTCTGGGCCTTGGCGTTTCCCTGGCAGATTTTAATAACGATGGTTATACAGACATCTATGCCTCCAATGATTTTTTGAGTGATGACATCTTATATCTCAATGATCAGGGCAAGGGATTTATCAATGTCATTAAATCTGCAACCGGGCATACCAGCTTGTTTGGCATGGGTATAGATGGTGCAGATCTCAATAATGACCAGCGGGTAGACATCCTGCAACTCGACATGTTGCCGGAAGACAACCTTCGACAAAAGAAAATGATTGCAAAAGACGATTATCAGAAAAAAAGTCTGAGCACCTCTCCGGCCTACAATTACCACAAACAGTACATGCGCAATATGCTGCAAGTGAATGTTGGCTTGGAAGATGGTAAACCCATGTTTAGCGAACAAGGCCTAAGTCTGGGTGTCGCTTGTACCGATTGGAGCTGGAGTGTTTTATTGGCAGATTTTGATCTGGACGGACTCAAAGATGTGCACATCAGCAACGGATACCGAAAAAATGTGACGGATCTTGATTTCATCAATTATTACAACAATCAAAACCAATTCGGTACGAATGAGGTGCAGGAAAAATTCAAAAAAGAGTTTGTAAAGCAAATACCTGAGGTCAAGTTGCAAAATTATGCTTTCAAGGGTGAAGCAGACCAACCATTTGCGGATGTTTCAGAGGATTGGGGGCTCGATGATCTGTCCTATTCAAGCGGTGCGGCCTATGCAGACTTTGACAACGATGGTGACCTCGATATTGTCGTCAACAACATCGATGAAGAAGCTTTTTTGTATGAAAATACCAGTGAGAACAAAAACTATCTCAGCATCGATTTAACTGGCAAAGACAATAATATCCAGGCCATTGGTGCAAAAGTCTACTTGTGGCAGAAAGGCAATGTGCAATTGCTGGAAAAATATCCTGTGCGGGGCTTCCTTTCCACAGTAGGAGAGGAATTGATTTTTGGACTGGGTCAGACCAGTCAGGTCGACAGCCTCATCGTAGTATGGCCAGACCTAAGCATTCAAAAAATCAATTCCCCAAAGGTCAACAGTGTACTCAAAATCGATTACCAGCCGAATGCAGAAATGGCTTCTTTGGGGATGGAAAATGCATCACACCAGGGTGTTTTCTCTGTACAAACCGAATTCGTACCTCTTCAATATGAAGAGACCAATTATATTGACTTTTACGAAAGGCCTACACTTCAGAAAATGCAAACGAGGAAAGGCCCCGTGATCAAAACCGGAGATTTCAATAAGGACGGCAGGGAAGACCTCATCGTTGGAGGCTCCTATAAAATGACTCCTACGGTTATTTATATTCAAAACAACAACGGATCGTTTGATTCACTTACATCCGTCAATTCTCTAAACATGGAAGTCGGCGACATTCTTGTCCTGGATCACAACAATGATGGGTTTGACGATTTCATTCTTATTCCTGGTGTTGCTGACGTTTCTTTTGGCAAAAAGGAAGCATATCAGCCCTTGTATCTTGAAAATTTGGCAGGATCTTCATTTATGCAAAAATCCATTTTGCCCGAGATCCATGTGTGCAGTACTACAGCAATGTTATTTGATTTTAATGGAGATGGAAACGAAGATATTCTTATCGCCGGTCACCACAAGCCGGGGCAATTTCCTATGCCTTCTCCTTCCTATTACCTGGAGCGAAAAGACGATGCCTTTGTTGAAGTAAAAGCTGACTGGCTGGACGATATACAGCAGATCGGTTTGTTTGCGGATATAGAAGTAAGTGATCTGAACAATGATGGACAGAACGAATTGCTTTTGGTCGCAGAATGGCAACAACCCATGCTGCTTAAAAAGTCAAGTGGCACCTGGAAACTCGAAAAAACCAACATTCCTTCAGGCTGGTGGAGAAGCATCGCAACTGCAGATATCGATGGAGACGGTGATATGGATTTGATTCTGGGCAATGAAGGCTTAAACAGTATTTTTAAGGCCAGTGAATCCAAGCCTGTGAGCCTGCTTTCCAAGGACTTCAACAATGATGGGGTAAACGACCCCGTTTTTGCCTTGTATCTCAAAGATGAGCATGTTGCCTACCATCCATTTGGCACCATGACGGGGCAGATAGTGCAATTCAAAAAACGTTATACAAGCTACGACAGTTATGCAAAAGCCGATATTGAGGACATGTTTACTTCGGGAGATATGAATGGTGTACAGAAGTTTACCGCAACTGAACTCAAATCGGTGGTTGCCTTCAACGACGGCCAGGGAAATTTTGATTCGAGGCCATTGCCATTTCTGGCCCAAATATCTCCCATAGGCAACATCATTGCTGAGGATTATGACAAAGACGGTTTCAATGATTTACTGCTGTTGGGCAATTTCTTTGAAAACGAATCCATGCTTGGACCGCAGGATGCCTCAAGAGGCCAGTGGCTCAAAGGTGATGGCAAAGGGAATTTTAAAGTGATTGGCATGCAAGCGTCAGGTTTGAACATCAAAGGTGAAGTAAAACACGCTCTAAAGCTGAAAGGCAATAATAAAATACTGTGCACCACCAATTCATCTGGTATAGTTGCCATTCAATACTAGACGGTACGGCGCATCTATAGTTTTTATTGAGTGCGTTTCAGAAATCTGCCAAATGATTGAAAAAACATAACCAAATAACCAAATAACCAAATAACCAAATAACCAAATAACCAAATAACCAAATAACCCCTTAACGCCTATCACTTTATGACCTCACATCATATTTATTGGCGTGAAGGCATGAAATACGCCCAATCAATCTTCCAGTACTTTAATCCTGATGTTTTTAAACCACACCGGTTGTCCTTCCGCCTGGAGAGCGATGAAGCCCTGGCTGACTTTTTTATTTGCACCCATATCCAGTAGATATTTAGCGTCGCGATCACTTTCATCGAGGACAGGATTTGCGTATTTAATCACTTCTTCCCCATTCACCCGATGGATGATGGTGCCATATCCGTGCACTTCCACCTCAAAACTGACCCATTCATTCAGTGGATAAAGTTTTGATTTAGAATCAGTAATGTGTTGTGTTGAGAGTTTTCCATCAAATTCAAGATGGGTGCCGGGAGAAACTGCATTGGCTGTTTGTTTACCGGCTGTTGTGCCTTCGCTCAGAAACTGAGCCTCAATACAGACCGGAAAGCTTTGCTCGACTCGCATACTTTGGGGAGGCTGAGCATGGAGCATTACACCGCTGTTGAAATTGGTCCAACTGGGAGCATCAGCGAGCCCTTTCCCCAGAAACATATAGTCTAGCCTGAGGATGTAATGCGAATAAGGCAGGTTGGTAAACAAGTGGCCAAATTGCATGTCAAATTTCTCATATGCGTCATAGCCCACTTTGAGAATGCTGTCCTCAACATAAAAGGTATTGTTGTAATTTTCATTCATTGGGTGTTTGGCGATTTTCACCGTCCAGCCGTTGAGATCCTTACCATTAAAAAGGGGTATCCAACCTTCCTCCTGCTGAGCTTGGCCATTTACAATAAAGCAGCCCAGGAGAATGATACAAGCAATTCCAAACTTACATACCTGGGATTTATAAGAAAAAATCATGTGAGCAATAATTATTTGAATTTGAAATGAGTATGCAATGCCTAAAAGTACAAATTAAACCATATTAATAAAATTGTAATTGAAGTAGCCGACTAGGATTCGATTGGCCAGCGAGCATTTATATACAAAGAAAAATATAATTCTGCCGACGCTGATTTTAGTTCAGGACCTTTATTATATTTCATGCATAATTCACACGCATGCAAATCAAATCGGTAAAAACACTATGCTCACTGGCTATTTGTCTGACCATCAGTTTTTTAATTAGCGAAAACCTTTCGGCCCAAAGACCCGAATACCTCCGCAAAGACAGCATCATTTCCAAAATGGACGGGGCAAGTGATGTATTCTATTACGTGCCGGCAGTTGTTGGTGATCCTCAGCCTTTGGTAGTCGAACTCCATTCCTGGAGCAATTCCAGCTCATCGCAAAATGAAATACTTGCCCAGGAAGTCCATCAAAAAGGTTGGAACTATATCCTTCCCAATTTTCGGGGAGTCAACAATACCGTAAAAGCTTGTTGCAGCGAGTTTGCTTTGTCCGACATAGACCAGACCATAGACTGGGCCATCAAAAATCTCAATGTGGATCGCAAAAGGATTTATATAGCAGGATATAGTGGAGGAGGATACGCTACCTTCGCCATGTTTATGAAATCAAGGCACAAAATAGCCGACTTTTCAGCCTGGTGCGGTATTTCTGACTTAGTAGCCTGGTACGATCAATCCTTGGAGAGAAAGAATAAATATGGCCCTGAAATATTACTGTGTACAGGATCGGGTTCATCCCTTGATGTCGAAAAAGCAAAAAGCAGATCGCCTTTATTTTGGAAAACTCCTGTCAAAAAACGCAAAAAGAGTTTTATCCAAATTTATGCTGGCATTCATGATGGGCATACCGGATCAGTCCCGATTTCCCAGTCGTTGCTGTTTTATAACAAGATCATTGAAGACGCAGGAAATAAGGATCCGAAGGTCTTTGCATCCAATGAAGAAATACAAGACTTGCTGAACGAAAGTGAGCAATACTCCACTGGCAAAAGTATTCAGGGCAGGGCTGTTCGCTTTGAGAAAAAATACAAAAACATCAGCATTTGCATTTTCGAGGGAGGCCACTACATATTGCGGAAGGCAGCCATTGAGCAATTGAAGTAAGTATATCGATCTTTTTTGAAGATTTGCTTATCATTGTGTAAATAATTGAACCAAATGTCCAATGCAGTATCCATCGGCAATAAGAGGGTAGAATCAATCGACGTCTTACGAGGATTGGTAATGGTGATCATGGCCATAGACCATATCAGGGATAATTTCCACATCACAGCAAACCTGGATGATCCTTTGAACCTGGAAACAACCAGCCCGGCATTGTTTCTGACAAGGTGGATTACCCATCTATGTGCCCCTGTATTTGTTTTCCTGTCAGGTACTTCCATCTATCTCCAATCACTGAGAAAATCCAAAAATGAATTGAGTCTTTTCCTGTTAAAAAGAGGGCTTTGGCTCATCATTGCAGAAGTGTTGATCGTCTCTGTTGGTATTACTTTTTTGCCGTGGAATTTATTGATTTTGCAGGTCATATGGGCCATTGGTATAAGTATGGTCTTCATGGCTGCACTGATCCGTATGCCTTTCAAAATCTTACTTGCAGTGGGCTTGGTCATAGCCTTGGGTCACAATGCCCTTGACTATTTTGAGCAACAGGAAGGCTTTGAAGCCGGAGTTTTATGGGAATTTTTACACCATGGACATTTCAAATATTATCCCCTTGACTCAAGCCATGGCATTCTGATCGTATATCCATTTCTTCCATGGTTGGGACTTATGATTTTAGGGTATTGTTTGGGTGCTGTCTATAGGCCGGAGTTTGGAGAAACAAATCGTAATAAGTTTTTACTGTATACCGGTGGCGGACTGATCCTATTGTTTGTTATATTGAGATTCATCAACATTTACGGGGATCCCTACCCATGGGTTCCGCAGGAGAACGGCCTTCACTCTTTCTTTTCATTCATTAAGGTCCACAAATACCCACCTTCACTTCAATATTCAGCCATCTTTATCGGCATAGCCCTCATTTTATTAGCATTGTTGGAAAACGTAAAAAATGCTTTTACCTCTGTAATGCGAATTTTTGGAAGGACAGCATTTTTCTATTACATCATCCATTGGTATCTTGTTCATGGGCTGGCAGCCATCTATTATTTTGCCAGGGGAGGCACCATGGATGAAGCCATTGAATCAGCTAAGACTTTACCTTTTTTGTTCATCAAAAGCGGAGAAGGTTTGAGTTTGCCATGGGTCTATTTGATTTGGATTCTTGTAGTTGCCGGACTTTATCCATTATGTAAGTGGTATGACGGTTATAAATCTGCACATAGAGAACAATGGTGGCTCAGTTATTTATAAAATCACAAAATTTGACCATTAAACATTAACCATTTATCATTTTCTCGATGGCAATAGATTTCCTTAAACTTCCTTTTGAATTTGATGAGCAGCTCTTGCTTAGAGACTTGGATATTTGTCAGGAATATGTATGGAAAGATCATTTCAATACTTCAGATTATGTTGGAGAATGGAAGATCATTGCCCTGAGAAGTACCACGGGTGAATCGGTAGAAATTACAGCATCTCCTGCACAGGATTACAAAGATACCGAGTTGCTCTCTGCTTGCAGTTATTTCAAAAAAGCAATAGATACGCTTGAGTGCGAAAAAGAGAGTGTAAGATTGATGAGCCTTGCTGCGGGAAGTCTTATTAAAGAACATACCGACAATATGTTGACATATCTTGAGGGCAATTTCAGAATTCATATTCCAATCCGAACTGAGCCGGAAGTGACATTTTTCTTCAATAAAGTCCCGGTGAACATGAAAGTTGGTGAGATGTGGTATGGTGATTTCAGCATGCCACACAGCATTGAGCACCTGGGCAAATTTCCCAGGGTGCATTTGGTCATCGACTGCCTGCGCAATGATTGGTCAGACCAGTTATTCAAAAACGCAGGTTTTGATTTTGAGTATTATAAACGATTGGCCAACGAAAAAAGAATGAGGGATTTGCCTTTCATCATTTCAAATTTGGAGCACATGGGAGATCCCAAAAATTTTGCCTTGATAGCCGAGTTAAAGGCCGAATTGGAAATCTGCCAAAAATGATGAAAAATTGGTTCCCGGTCAAGATTACCAAAAACGATAGGGATGAATTGCATGTGCATTGGAAATGTTTTGAAGACCAGACTTTTATTCATCCTTTCTTTGATGAAACTGTAGCATGTGTAAACAGTTATCCGGTCAATTCAAAACTTTTCAAAGTCATCACGGATAAGACATTGCTAAATCCTCAATTCTTCGACCCTTCGCTGACACCTGACGTGTTTGTCTTCCATACTTCTCGGTGTGGCTCGACCGCATTGTGTCAGGCATTTGCCCAGCTGGATCAGGTAAGGGTTTTTGCAGAATATCCACCCATGGATGATTTGCTCAGACAAAGCTATTCTCCTTCCAATGGAACCTCAGAAACATTAATCGATGATCTTCGTGATTTAGTAAGCGTGATGGGACAAATTAGAAGTGGAGTTGAACGCCATTTATTGATCAAGCTGGATTCGTGGCACATCCACTTTGTTCAAATATTGAGAAATGCTTTTCCTGACACACCTTTTGTTTTTCTATACAATGACCCACGCTTTATAAAAGCATCACAGTTTAAACTAAAGGGAATGCATGCCGTTCCTGGGGTACTCGAGCCTTATTTATTTGATATGAAAGAAGTCAAATCTGACCTGGATGCCTATTTGGATGAGGTGCTGACTTCTTACTATTTAAAGATTTTAAATTTTATAAAAAATGACAATCAATCGTTTGCCCTCAATTATGTCGATGGGATGAGTCTAATATTGAATAAGGTAACTGAATTGATCAAACTTTTCGATGTCCTGGAAGACAAAAACAAATTGCAAAATCAACTTTCTAAATATTCTAAAAATCCTGATGAGATTTTTGATAAAAATAATACGAAGTCGATGGCTTGTTCCGATGAATGTATGTCGGCTTATTCAAAATTGACCGACTATGTCAAGCGTGAATTGAATTGAAATTTTGATTGCATCACCACTGTTTACGAAAGCTGCTTCACCTCAACCACCTGATCATTTTGGGGAAATGAAAGTCGCTGATCTTCTCCTTGGGTTTTGGCTCAATCGTCATTCCATAATAGGCCAACATGGGTACTCCGAAATACCGTCCCTCATTAAAATTTTCAACAATAACATCCCCTCCTCCTTGATAGCCATCTTTGTGAAAAACAATTTTTGGATCAATATTTAGGTGAAGACAAGCCGCATAACTCCAAGCAATGGCCATCATCTCTTCAGCTTCTCTCATTTTCGAAGAATTGATCTTTTCTTCATTTAGAGAATTCCTTTCATGTTCATCTGAGACAGCTATGTGGCCAACTTCATGAAGTAAATCACCTATGTAAGTTAGTTTTTCAGGATCAATTTTTATTTTTCCTTCATCTATTTTGATGCCGGGAAGAAATGTAGGTTCTGAAAAAAGTGAAGTGGAAGCAACTTCAACACCAATTGAAGTTGTAAAATTTACAATGATAGTGAAAACAGGATCCAACGGTTATACAACGCTTTTAAAATGAGCATTTGTCCCGTCCATATGTACAAGAGTTATATTTGAAAATGTATCCGGTGGAAATGATTCTTTTTCTTTTTTGGAGAGTTGTAAAGGGCGATCAACCCAAATCTGAATATTTTTACTTGCGATATCCCCAATGATTTTTTCAGGATAACTACAACCATTAAGTATGATCAGTAGGTTGTCTTCCTTATGGTGTTTTGCCAAGGTATCCATGATTATCGCTCTCCAATAATCGTAATTTTTATGACTCAAATAAAAAGGGAGATCCTCCAATTGTGAAGAAATATTTGTGAAAGAACCAAAGGTTGAATTACAATACTCTAAATACTTTTGCCCTGAGTCACTTTTGCCAAATATATAAACCCAATCATACATTTTGCTTGGCGAATTTCGTGCAAATACTTTCCAATTATATGAGGTAAATGCGAATATACCAAATGCTTTTAAAGATCTTCGACGGTTCATGATGTAAGGTTAAGACTCAACTTTAATACTTTTTGGATAACTAATCAAATCAGATGGCCAAAATAAAGATGCACTAGTTTCTGCTTGGGAATATTCCCACCAAGGCAATTAAGTATGTTAGACAAAGATATGGTTGTAAAATACTAAATGGTTGAGAAGAACCACCTTGTAAAGATCCCGGGGCCAAAAAAGTATTGGCAGTTGCATTGTAAAGATTCCCACCATTTGATGCAATGACCAATCCGGAGGGCTCATCTGAGGTTGCTGCATTGGTGCTGGCAGGAATGCTGACACTGGCTGGAGGTAAGTTTCCTACAACCAATGTTCTTGATTGTGTACCGCCAATCTCACCAAGATTATATGGAGAAAGACCAGGTCCTTGACCATAATGCATTGCTACTCTTCCTCGCAAGTCAGGTAAACCAAACGTTGTTCGACCATCTCCACCGTAGGTGGTGCCGAGAATGGAAAATAGTGCAGTGTTCTGAGCTATTGATAAAAGTTGGCCATTGCACATTGCATACCCTCGGATAGCAAAATTTCCACCAAAAATGATCACCTGACCAATAAACGGTTCCATAACAAAGATTTGAAGAGGTAAACTAAAAAATCATATTCTTCCATATGATTGAAACATGACAATATGTTTGAAAACTAAGGTCATACTCTAACAATGAAAATGTAATATTACATTTTCTTTGATATACATGAAAATATATATAGATAAATATTTATCCCTGTTTGCAAATAATACCATGTTTATTTTGAAACTGGATGATTTCTTTGTCAGGAAGCAAATCATTCGGCAGAATATAAAATTTATTTAAATGCTTTAATTTTCCCGGGAGAAAGTTTTTCAGACTTTTGATTTTGTTGTTGGAAAGGTAAATCACCTCGAGGTTCTTAAATTCAGAGATAATGCTTATGTCAGCAATCTCATTGTCCTGCAAATAAAGAGATTTAAGATTTTTCATGCCCTCAATACCATGCAGACTGGTGATTTGGTTGCCATATAAAAACAAATTTTCGATTTTAGTAAACCTTGCAAGTTCTGAAATGCTTTTTATTCTCATGTTGGTAACCGAGAGTGTCACGAGATTGTACAAAGGTATAAGGCCAGACAGATTGGTCAGAGCCATTGATACATTTGGATGCATAGCTCCAGGGCCTGCCATTCGAATAGTGTCAATGCCAACCAACAGAAACATCATGTGGTCATCACTTGGTGGTTCTAATACAGGTCCTTTTCCAAATAATGCTTCATTGTAAGCAAACTTCCACTGAACTTCCAGATTGTTCCACCAATTTCTTGCTCTAAGGACTTCTTCAGGAGTTGATTTTATAATAAACTGCATAATAAATATTGGTTTAGTTAAAGACCAACCGGCAATAATTTGTCATTGTCTGTCGAACCATAGCCGGTTGGTCATCTACAATTTATAAAAAGATCAAGATTTATCAGCGCAAAATCTCAATCTCCGTAAAAACGCTTTAATTCCTGGAAGGAAAGATACCATAAAGACATATGGTGAAAGAAACAGCCAGATATGGTTGTACATTGTTGAAAGGAACTGAACTACCAGAGATTGTTCCAGGGGCCATTTGCACATTCGGAGTATTCTGAAACATATTTGAGCCGGTAGGTGCCATTACCGCTCCCGTAGGCTCGTCAGTATTTGCTGCCAAGGTACTCGCAAAGATGGCTACTTTAGCAGGTGGTAAATTAGCAGCCGTCAAAGTGGTGTGCTCAGATCCACCAGCTTGCCCAATGCTATAGGATGACAAACCTGGCCCATTACCCCAATGGATCGGCACTCTTCCCTGGAAATTTGGTAGAGCAAATGTAGAGACTCCATTTCCACCATAATAAGTCCCGATGAGTGAGAACAATGCAGAATTTGAGCTAATACTTAAAATCTGACCATTGCAGAAGGCCCAGTTTTTAGGTGCGAAGTTGCCTCCAAACATTAAAATTGACGCAATAAATGCTTCCATAGTAAATTTTTTTGAGTTAATTAATGGTTTAAAAGTAATTTAATTTTTTAAACTCAAATCCAAATTTGCCACTTTGCGGTAAAAAAAATAATGATTCCAAATTAAAGAACAGCTTCGAACAAATTACAAATTTGAAATATGTTAAAATTTGAAACTTAGTCATATAAAATACTTAATTAGTATCAACTCATTCTATATTTGTATTGATTAACCAAAACTCTGCCCTGTTTGAATTGAGGCAGTTGTTCAACTATATCAATACAATACCATGAGCTTCAATTTTACTCAAGAAACTACATCCAAGTGCCTGAGCAAGGCAAAAGTTATTTTTCTTCCTCTTATTATGCTCCTTCTTGCTTTAGATGTATCAGCACAATGCCCTCTTTTCTCCAATGAATTACATTACGACAATACAGGAGCAGATGCCAATGAAAGGATTGAGATCGGTGGTGAAGCAGGGACATCAATGAATGGATGGAGTGTTGTGTTTTATAATGGTTTTGACGGGACAAGTATAGCCACTGTCAATTTGACGGGTAATTTACCCGCAGCACAGTGTACGATCTCTGGCGTGCCTATATCTTTTAGAGTGATTGATGTCTTATCAGAAACCACCTTTTCTTTTCAAAATGGGTCACCCGATGGCTGGGCTTTGGTTAATGGCACAACTGTGGTTGAATTTTATTCTTATGAAGGAACTTTTACTGCAACTAATGGTCCTGCTAATGGATTGCAGTCTACTGACATTGGCGTATTCGAAGATGGTAATGGGGCGACCACCGGATCCATTCAAAGAACCAGTACAAGTACCTGGGCTGTAAATGCCTCAACCAATACTTTTGGAGCATGTAACACGAGCCAATATGGCCCTCCATGTGGTAGCAACCCTGTCGTAACTCTTTCATTAAATAAAACTGAAGGTTCAGAGGCAAATACAACAGTTGTAACTGCCACCGCAAATGCCACTGCCCCTGTGAGTGGTGCTCAAACCGTCACGCTGGCCATTACCGGAACAAATATTACTGGTGGTGACTACACACTTTCCAGTACAACTATAACCATTCCGAATGGAGCTACTTCTGGCTCTGTTACTTTCACAGTAGTCAATGATGCTGTAGCTGAAAACACAGAAACTGCTGTCTTTACCATTAGTAATCCAACATCAGGTATTACACTAGGAGCAACGGTTTCAAGAAATTTCACAATATTTGATAATGATGCTCCACTTGCAACAAGATGTTTGGTTTTCTCAAATGAAATCCACTACGACAATTCAGGTACTGATGCGAACGAAAGAATTGAATTGGCTGGGGATGCAGGGACTTCACTCACCGGATGGTCTGTTTATCTATATGAAAGTGGAGGTACAGTATATGGCACTGCCAATTTATCGGGGTCAATACCAAATACCGGTACTTGTAGTGTCTCAGGAAGAACAATAGGCTTGACTGTATTAGATATTCCCGCGCTCACTGGACAAAGTATCCAGGGAGGACCTGCCGATGGCTGGGCATTGGTTTATAATGGAACAGTTGTCGAGTTTTTCTCTTATGAAGGCACCATACTGGCAACAGCAGGACCGGCGCTTGGAATGACCTCAGTTGATATTGGTGCATCTGAAGATGGTACTGGCACAAGTGATGGATCTATTCAAAGAACAGGTCCGAATACATGGGTGACTTCCGCAAGCACAAACACATTCGGATCATGTAATTCTACCCAGTACGTAACTCCATGTTCAACCACACCAAGCGTTAATCTTACACTCAGCGTGTATGAGGGCACAGAAGCCGCAGGAACAGTGGTGCAAGTAATAGCTACAACCAACAGCGCAGTCGTTGGAAACCAAACTGTAAATCTTGCAATCACAGGTACCAATGTAACAGGAACAGATTATACCATATCCAATCTTGTAATAACTATACCCAATGGCACAAATACAGGTACAGTAACTTTCACAGTGCTCAATGATGCATTGTTCGAGAATGCAGAAACTGTAAATTTTGTGATCAGCAACCCTTCCATGGGTGTCGAGTTGGGTTTCTTGACCAGTCAAAATTTCATCATTTACGACAACGATATTTCACCGTTTGTCAAATGCGAAATATATTCCAATGAGATCCATTATGACAATACAGGTACAGATGCCAACGAGTTCATTGAGCTCATAGGAGAAGTTGGAGCAAGTCTGGATGATTGGCAAGTTTTTTTATATGATAACACTGGAAATCCATACGGAAATCCCATCAACCTTTCAGGTACAATACCGAATACAAATTCTTGTATGGTTGGTGACAGACTTCTGGCACCTTATGTTTTAGACGTACTTGCTTTATCAGGTTCAAGTATAATGGGTGGTCCAAGTGACGGATGGGCATTGGTGCATTCCAGTAATGTTGTTGAATTTTGGTCTTATGAGGGAACAATAAACGCCGTCAGCGGACCTGCAATTGGCCTGACATCCACTAATATTGGGGCATCAGAAGATGGGACAGGACAAACTACAGGCTCTATTCAAAGAACAGATACACTTACCTGGGTGACTTCTACAACAACCAATACTTTCGGTGCTTGTAATACAACACAGTACAGCAAGCCTTGTTTGCAATATACTTTGACTTGTCCTATGGATACCATCGTAAGCAATTGTCTAACACAAAGTGCAGTTGATGCAGCATTTGCTACCTGGTTGGCCAGATATTCTGCAACTGGCGGAACGAATGGTGTACTTAGCAACAACAATACAGGTGCTCCCGATTCATGTGGAGGCAGCACTACTGTTACATTTTATTATGTTTTTGATGAACTTCCGGGAGGTGATAGTTGTATGGCAACTTTTACAGTTTCTCCACCACCCTCAATAACCCTTACATGCCCAATGAATACCACTGCAGCAGCTTGCCAGACGCAGTCGGCTGTTGATGCTGCTTTCGCTACATGGCTGGCAACGGCTACTGCTTCAGGAGGCTGTAATGGTGTTTTAACCAACAATAATGTAGGTGCACCGCCTGCTTGTGGTGGTAGCACAACTGTAACCTTTTCCTACAGCAGCAGTTGTGCAGCAATGCCAACTACCTGCCAGGCAACATTTACCGTAAGTCCACCACCTCCGGTAATATTGATTTGTCCAATGAATACTACAACGGCAGCTTGTCAGACGCAAACTGCAGTGGATGCGGCTTTTGCAAGTTGGTTGGCTTCAGCCAGTGGTATGGGTGGCTGCAACGGAGTTTTAACCAATAATAATACAGGTGCACCATCAGCATGTGGTGGCAGTACAACAGTAACATTCACCTATTCAAGTACATGTGCACCATTTACCACCACCTGCCAGGCAACATTTACAGTTTCTCCGCCACCTACAGTGATTTTAACTTGCCCTACAAATACAACAACGGCAGCTTGTCAGACACAAACTGCAGTGGATGCGGCTTTTGCAAGTTGGTTGGCTTCAGCCAGTGGTATGGGTGGCTGCAACGGAGTTTTAACCAACAATAATACAGGTGCACCATCGGCATGTGGCGGCAGTACAACGGTAACATTCACCTATTCAAGTACATGTGCACCATTTACCACCACCTGCCAGGCAACATTTACAGTTTCTCCGCCACCTACAGTGATTTTAACTTGCCCTACAAATACAACAACGGCAGCTTGTCAGACACAAACTGCAGTGGATGCGGCTTTTGCAAGTTGGTTGGCTTCAGCCAGTGGTATGGGTGGCTGCAACGGAGTTTTAAC
>JAGQWX010000075.1 GCA_020436935.1 Saprospiraceae bacterium | reverse complement strand
AGCTGAACAAATTCTAGGAACCGCCGTGATACGGAACCGTACGTCCGGTGGTGTGAGAGGGCTAAAGTAAAACTATATCCTTTGCGGTATCCGTAGGTTTAAAATATTGTTTTACTTTGCTCTACTCGATACATCCAAGAAAACCTCAATCCATTATTATTCTGGATTTTTAGTGTCCATCATCTCTTCTTTTTTAAAAAATCACATGGACTGTAAAACCACACCTACCTTATTTTTCTGTGAAATATTTCTCCAAAAGCACATTCTTTAAAATTATTTTTTGAATCTTTAACTGTACGTCATACATTTACATTGTTGTGCGAATGACACTAAGTAGTTTCCCCTCAGCCAAAATGTTTTTACATTATTTCTCGTTTTAGAGTATAAGCGTATACATTGAAATTTTGAAATTCTTAAATCGTTGAAAATTGAATAGAAGAGACGCATTACAAAAAGTGGCGATATTGATGGGAGGCGCAGTATCGGCACCCACCCTCATTGCTGTACTGGAAGGATGTAAATCAAAAGAGACTTCTGCAGAATCTGTTGTTTTTGGGTTCTCCTCAGAAGATCAGAACCTACTTGCAGAACTTGCAGAAGTAATCATTCCCAAAACAGACACTGCCGGTGCAAAAGAAGCCGGAGTGGGTCCATTCATCGAGTTGATGCTCAAAGACTGTTACACAGAAGGCCAACAACAGCATTTTATTGCAGGCATGGGCACTGTAAAAGAAGAAGCCAAAAAATTGGGAAGTGATTTTGTCTCATTGTCTGCAGAGCAAAAAACTGCTGTGATGAAGACCATGAGCAGTCTTGCAAAAGAAGAGGCCGAGGCAGCCAGGAAAGCCAAAGAAGCAAAAGTTATCGATGCCGAAACGGGCGCAGTAAAGGATGATGGCAAGGTCGAAGAAATTCCAACACCATTCTTTACTTTGTTGAAGGAACTCACCTTGTTTGGGTACTTTTCTTCAGAAGCCGGTGCAACAGAGAATCTCAATTACATTCCTGTTCCAGGAAGATGGGATGCCTGTATAGACATCACTCCGGAGACCAAAGCTTATGCCATCTAATTCATTCATGCATTCAAATCTAAAATAAAATGTATTTTCAGAGTAACGGAAAAGACGAAGTCACATTCGACGCTATAGTTGTTGGTTCAGGCTTATCAGGTGGCTGGGCAGCAAAAGAGTTGACAGAAAAGGGCCTTAAAGTGGCCATGATTGAGAGGGGTAGAGAAGTCAAACACGTCGTTGACTATCCTACAGCCAACCTCGACTCATGGGAGTTTGAACACAGAGGCAGGGTCGACGAAAAAGCGAAAAAAGATTATTGGGCTGTCATTCGCACAGGTTATGCGGCGAATGAAGAAGTGAGGCACTTTTTTGAGAATGATGCCGAAAACCCATACGAAGAGACCAGAAGATTTGACTGGATCAGGGGATACCACACCGGAGGCAGGTCGCTGATGTGGGGAAAACAATCATACAGATGGAATGAGCGCGACTTTACTGCCAACGGCGAAGAAGGAGTGGGCATTGATTGGCCCCTGAGATATAAAGATTTAGAGCCATGGTATGCTTATGTTGAGAAATTTGCCGGAATCAGCGGGAGCGTAGAGAACCTGGATGTATTGCCGGACAGTGTTTTTCAACCCGCAATGGAACTCAATTGCGTGGAAAAACATGTGAAGGCCGGCATCGAGAAAAACTTCCCCGGTAGACACATGATCATAGGAAGAGCCGCCCACCTTACCCAACCCACGGAAGAACAACTCGCACTGGGAAGGGGCACTTGTCAATACAGAAACAGATGTAGCAGAGGCTGCCCATACGGAGCTTACTTTTCTACGCAAGGGGCAACCTTACCTGCAGCGATAAAAACAGGTAACCTTACCCAGATCCATGACAAAATTGTATTCCAGGTCATTTATGACGATGAGAAAGGCAAGGCGACCGGTGTCAGAGCCATCGATCAGAACACCATGGAGGTCAAAGAATATTATGCCAAAGTCATATTCCTCAATGCAAGTGCGATCAACTCTGCCTGGATCATGATGCAATCCACCTCTTCAAGGCACCCCAACGGACTTGGAAATGAGTCAGATCAGCTGGGCAGAAACATCATGGACCACCACCTCGACGCTGGAGCAGGAGGTACAGTGGAAGGCTTTGATGACAAATACTATTATGGAAGAAGGCCAAATGGCATTTACATACCGAGATTTACAAACTGGGGAAGCGACAAAAGAGAGTTCCTCAGAGGATTTGGATATCAGGGTTCGGCCAGCAGAGGCAGAGGTATGGAGACTGAAGAAGAATTTGGAGCTGCATTCAAAGATGCACAGACCAAACCAGGTCCGTGGAGGATGCACATCGGAGGTTTTGGAGAGACGCTTCCAGACCCCAACAACAGATTTACACTTTCTGAGAAAAAGGACAAGTGGGGCTTACCTATCATCAATTTTGATGCAGGGTGGGGAGACAATGAGTGGAAGATGCGCGAGGCTATGGTCAATGAAGCTGCAAATATGCTCGAAGCTGCCGGAGTTAAGGACATCTACACTTTCCACAATAAAGAGAAGGCTCCGGGCATAGGTATCCACGAAATGGGTACTGCCAGGATGGGAAATGATCCAAAAACATCTTGTCTCAATGCCAACAATCAGGTGTGGGGAGCAGAGAATGTTTTTGTTACGGATGGTGCAGCAATGGTGTCATCCTCTTGCGTCAACCCTTCATTGACGTACATGGCTTTGACCGCAAGGGCAGCAGCTTTCGCAGTCGACAAGCTCAAAAAAATGGAGATTTAAAACGTTGAATACCGTAATGAAAAAGGGGCTGGCAACCAATGGTTGACCGGCCCTTTTTTGTGATTGTAATTTTTATCTTGCAATTAATCTTTCGTGCTCACAATCATTGACTTATGTGACTTAAGTTGCTCAGCGTTAATGGTAGTGTGAGTAAATTTGATATACAATGAGCAGCAAAATTTTTAAACTGATTATCATCTGTGTGCTGTGTTTCAGCATAGTTTATGGTATTGTGCTCATTTTCCAAAAATTTATTCAATAACACTACAAAAAAACTAAAAATGAAAAAGAACATGGGTTCTGCAGACAGGGTGATAAGGGTTATACTGGCGGCTGTCATTGCTTATCTGTATTATGCCAACATCATTACTGGAACACTGGGCATCGTACTACTGGTTTTAGCCGGTGTATTTCTTTTAACAAGCGTTGTGAGTTTTTGTCCCTTGTATGCTCCATTTGGTATCAGCACATGTAAGACCAAACCCTGAATTTAAAAGAACTCAAAGTCTAATCCGAAGCAGATAAAAAAGGACTTTAGCTAAAAATGATGGTGGTAATCATTAGGATATCTTCCTGAGGCTTGCCACCATTTCTTCGTTTTTCCTTAAGGTCTCCAGCGCATGTTTATAGCCCTCGTCAAAAATCTGGTCGTGGGCTTTCCAGTTGAGCAAGCCAAACTTCGACACTTCAGGCTGAAAATACAGATCCACAAATGGGATCAACTTGTTGGAATGATGATCTGAATTGGCAATGGTCGACTTAATCAATGTGTTGAGAAAATTTGGCAGTTTTTCTACCTGACTGACATCTTCCTTGTCTACTCTTGAAGCGATGATGTGGCCAATGTTTTTTTGCAACATCACATCAATCGGTATGTTGTTGAAAACCCCGCCATCCACGTGGACGTTTTTGTTGATCATGATGGGCTTAAACAAGCCCGGGACGGCCATCGAAGTCCTGATGACACTGCTCAATTTTCCGCTTTCATGAATGACCATTTCCGGCTTGGTCAAATTGGACGAAATACAATAGAACGGGAGCCACAGATCTTCGAGATGCATTTCCCCATACAATTCATGCAGCTTTTTATTGATCTTTTTGTCCTTGTATATCGAATATCTTGGAAAGATGTTCAGGTCTGCCGGACCGGTGGGACTGGTCAAAAAAGTATCCGTTGACAGAGAAAATACAGTTTTGAAGTCCTGGTGTTTGGCATAAAGCGATGCATATATTGCACCCATGGACGTCCCGGCTATGTAGTCGATGGGGATATGAAATTCTTCCAAAGCTTTGAGTACACCAAGATGTGCAATGCCTTTTGCACCTCCACCACCCAGCACTAGTCCAACTGAATTGCCGGTAATGTAGCGTACAATTCTGTTGATGCCTTTTGCGTCGCCATGCTTGATGTGTGTATGCGGACCATTTTTGAGCTTTTCGAGTACAAGATTTGTTCCTTCGGGAAAGAGACCATTTTTGTTTTCATGGCAAAAAACATAATTGATCTTGCTTTGAATATTTTCAATAGACTGTATAAAAGAATCCGGTTTCCAGTTTTTGGTTTTCACAGCAGAAAAATCAAAAAACTCAATGGCCAGATCTGAAAAGTCAATGATGTGGTTGACCAGATAGTTATCCATATTTCTGAGGTCAAAGCACAGCTTTTTCTCCTGCAGCTCCAGTTCATTGATGTAGTGGTCGAGCTTCAGAAGCTCATCAGGACCGGGCTGCTTCCCTGAGTCCTTTAGATCCAAAACCTGATCACTGAGGGCTTTATCCAGAATGACCACATTGGCCATTGGCCTGAACCGGTCAAGGATCTGATCAATGACTTCAGAAGTTGTTGGCGAAAGACCGGAATCATGAAAAGATATGTTTGAAATTTTGATTTTTGCCCTTTTCGTATGGATGCTTTGTTTGAGCCTGGAGACGATAAATCGTGAAACCCTCAGTGCAAACTCAGCATTGCTGTAGCACAGCTCAATAAAGGTATCGTTGCTCATTTTGGCGAGCGTAGAATTCCTGAAAGCTACCACAGTTGCTGACCTCAAATCATCAGACAAAAGCGCCATTTCACCCACCGTTTCTGCCCTGTTGACAAAACCTACTCTCTGCACAGATCCATCACGTTGTGCAGCAATCACTTCCAGCTTACCTGACAGCAAAATGTATATGCCATCTGCTTCATCGTTTTGATGAAATAGGGTTTCTCCGCGCCTGAGGGAAATATAGGAAAGTTTTTCTTTGATGGAAGTCAGTTTGTCTGAATCCAGCTTCCCAAAAAGATTTTCAAGTGTATGATCTACGATGTGATCAAGATATTGGTCCATCCGCCGCTAGTTTTTTTTCATGAATGAGCAGCATTTTTATAGGCTGCATGTTTTTCACCCCGACCATTCCGATGGATTCGAAATCATACGAATTGCCCAATCTGGACCTGGTAGCTTCAGAAATGCAAATGGTCCCCGCCTTGCCGGCAGATTCCAATCTTGATGCGATGTTGACTGTGTCACCCCAGACGTCAAAACAAAACTTATGCTTTCCCACCACACCAGCTGCCAAAGGCCCTGTATGGATGCCAAGCCTGGCTTCAAAAGGAATCAACCCCAGGGTTTTTCTTTTTTGATTCCAATCATGGAGGTATTGTATGATCGCAAAACCAAATTGTACCAATCGGTCTGTATCATTTTCACTGGGCACAGGAATGCCGGTCACGCACATGTACGCATCGCCAATGGTTTTGATCTTTTCAACGCCAAATTTTAGTGCCAGTTCGTCCAGAGCCATGAAGCAGTCATTCAGGTCTGCCACCAACTCCTTTGGTGAACGGAGCTTTGCTATCTGACTGAATCCCACAAAATCTACAAACATGATATTGCCATGCTCGTAGTAATCTGTCTCTACCTTGCCATTGTCTTTCAATTCACGGGCGATTTCTGAAGGCAGAATGTTGAGCAGCAATTCCTCAGACCTTGCTTTCTCTTTTTTGATGATTTTGGAATACGACCAGATTTTATACAAAAAGAAGCTGATCAGGAGCAAAGAAGTAGCCAGAGCAATAAGGGCAATCCTCATTCTGTCGTTGGCTTTTTGTTTGATGGTGATGATTTCCAACTGTTGGTTGAGCAGGTCTTCGCGCCTCAAATCCATGAGGCTGTCCAAAAACAATTTGTACTCTACATTTTTGATCAAACCATCTTTTGCAAAGAGTTCATTGGACATGGAGTCTTTTACCTCGTTGACCTGATTGAGTTGTATAGAGGTCATGGAGAGGTTTCGCTCAAGACTGTCTTTTTTTCCTTCGCCGATGGCCAGACTTTCCTTCATTTTTTCAGCTTCGATGGCCAAGCCATTTTCTGCCTTCAGTCGGTCATAGTCATCAGCAGACAGGTATTGCTTTACGATACCATACAACTGTCCGAGATATTCACTGTCTTTTTCCTCCTGATTGGCGCGATTGATCAATCCCATGATTTTTGGCTGCAGCAATTTGTTTTTATCTCTTTCAATGAGGCCCTCCAACTTCCGGAATAGGGCTGATTTGACCCTGTTTTCCTGATAGCAGCAATTGATCATGACTTCACAGGAGGCAATCATCACCACGTTTTGTGCATTCAATCCTCCAAACTTCCTCCCCTTTTTCTCTGCCTCTGCAAAAAAATCGAAGGCTGTCGCCCATTGACCAGCTTCCAGGTAAGACTGCCCCATTTGCAAGGCCAGCCTGATAAATTCCTGATCATTGTTGGTGGCTTTTAATACCTGCATATCCTGCTTTACATTCTGGCCGGATAGTGCCAAAGTCATCAGACAGAGGACTGAAAAGATGTAGATTCGAACGAATACAACTAAAAATCCGGGTTTTCCAGTCAACGATTTTGAATTTTTGAATTGAGTTTTTATAAGAACAATTTTAGAATTCCCCTCCCGGGTCAATTTTTTCTTTGGGGACATAAAAATAAAAAGGGCGACCTGATTTGTCGCCCTTTTATTCGTATTTATAAGTTTAAAAAACTGTTAACAGATTTGTCTGTATTTCATTTGCGGAACCTTCTTATCAAATAGATGATGCCCAATATCCATGGCGTACCATGCATGATGGCATCAAAATAATCGGCCGACGACATTCCCTCACCGCCGCCCAGCAGCCATTTGACCTTGCCCCAAATGTGTGGTTCGGGCACATAGGGTGCCAGTCCGAGTGTAATGATGGCCATCAATATCAGAGCGCCGTTATCGAGTAAACTTTTTGAACTTTCCATGGTGCAATTTTACGCTAAAACTTTTTGCTTGTTGGTTACCTGAGTCACAGAAGTGTTTTGCGACACAGCTTTTAATTCCCATTACCGTTCTTGAAAAATTGAAACCTTTTCTTTTTTAAAACCATCAATGAAAAAAATATGCGCAAAGCATTTGCCAAAGATTGGCCTTTCTTGTGGGCAAACCTTCTGTAGTAAATCATTACCGGCACTTCATGATATTTAAGGTGCAGACGCTTGACCTCCCAGATGATTTCTGAAGCGTGTTCCATCCGATCCGAAAGTAGAACCATATTTTTCAAAGCCTCCGTCCTGATGGCCCTCAAGCCATTGTGGCTATCAGATAACAGGATGCCCGAAAAAGCAAAATCAACCCAACGTGCACATTGGAGCAGCGCCTTTCTCTTCCATGGGATGGCCGATACCGTACTTCCAAATCTGGTACCCAAACAAATGTCCACTACCTTTTCCTCCAGCCAATCGATCAACATTTCTATATTTTCTACAGCATGTTGGCCATCGGCATCAAATGTCACCACTGCATCATACTTATGAGATAGGGCATATGCAAAACCCGTCCTGATGGCTGCACCCTGTCCCATATTCCGGACATGACTTATCACTGATACATCAAACTGACCCGCAACGTTGGAGGTAGCATCAGTAGAGCCATCATCTACCACAAGCACATCGTACTGTGCGCCTTCCAGAGACTCCAATGTCTGACCAATCACCTCTGCCTCGTTGTAAGCAGGAACAATGATGAGCACTTTTTTTATCATGATAGCCACTTATATACTTATCGAAAACAGATTTGTCCACATAATCATTGTCAAAACTGCAAATATCTTCGTTAGGAAGCCTCGCCGGAGGTACCACTCCGGCTGTGTTTTCTGCCTCGATCTTTTCATTTTTGCCTTCATGATTAAAATGTACAATCCATTTTCCGATAAGTAAGTTTATTGGCAGGCTTGTCCAAAAGCTGACCCAAAAAAGCAACAGCGAGCACCAAAAGGAAGGGTTCCATAGGAAATCGGTACCTGATCGAAGCAACTGTCACCATGTGTATGCCTGTCAAATAAAACACCATCAGCAAAATCGGCAAAGTCTTTCGAAGTGTTATTTTGTTGGAAATGACGAACATGATACTCAGTAAGAAAACCGGACCGAAGCTCAAAATGGCCAATATCCGGTAAATCGGTGCTGTAAATTCCCTGGAATTGGGCACCAGGTTCCAGAATCGGAAAAACTTTTTGACCCCAAGAATCCCAAATCTTACTGGATCCTGGCTGATGTATTTTATAGCATCATCCTTCTTAGCCTCATTGAGCAGGATGGGATCTGATATATCTTCATAATCTTTGACATACAATTCCATAGCAATGGGTCCGCCGTCGATATTTCCCGGATGACTTCCTTCCATGAGCACTTGTCCGTCACCAAGACCCGTCCTCACAAATGTCCCATACCTCTGCACATTGTGCATCCACCATGGAGTCATAAATAGCACATAGACCAAAAAGTATTTGCCCACATGGAGGAGTGATATTTTAAGGGATTTTTTCCATACCCAAAACGAGAAAACAAATACGAGAATAGGATTGAGCAAGTCAAATACAGGTCGGGTCAATACAGCCAATACCAAAAGTGCAAGACCGTTAAAAATCTTTTCTTCATATAAAAAATATACCGCACTGACCATAAGTAGAACAAAGAGCGACTCAGACATACCCGTATTGGCATAAAACACCGCAAAAGGGTAGAAGGCCCAGCATAATCCTGAGATCCAGGCCCATCGGGAAGTAAAGTGTTTTTCTGTGAAAATGGCCAGCACATAACACGTCAAAGCATCTGCTACCATGTCCAAAATAGGACCTCCAAAGAGCAATTCCGATACATATCTCCAGGCCGGATACAGCGGCATGACTTTATAATTGTGGATGTAGCCCCTTTCCCAAAACACTTTTCCAGCCTTGAGATAATCGGCAGCATCAGAAAATTCAGGAACAGCAATGAAGGCGTGTACCAGCATTCGGATCAGGAAAGCCATGACGGCTATTCCCAGGTAGAGTCGATGTTTATGGTTGGTTAAAAAGATGGGCAACAAGAGTTATGATTATTTTCCCGGAAGGTAAAGTCCATCTGGTCAAGTTTATAAATCATTTAGTATCTTATCAATTTCATAGGTAAGAAAATCGGCGAGTGAGCAAATTTTGATGCCTTTTGTTTCAAAATATGTTGCACTTTGAGTGATAATGAAATTATATTCTGTTTTCAAATCCTCAATAGACAAATAAAATCCTTTTGAAATCGTAGGTGAATTTGAATTTTTTATTTCAATACCAACAAGTGGTTTTACACCATTCACAAGAACCAGGTCCAACTCACTTCCATGATGGGTTCTGTAAAAAAACATATCCAATTTGCCTTCCAAAATGATATGGATCTGCTGAATTACATAGTTCTCCCAGGAAGCACCTACAATGGGGTGCAGATTTAAGGCATCCAATTTTTTTATCCCTAAAATGGTATGCAGTAAGCCTGTATCAGTAAAATAAATTTTTGGAGATTTTACCAGCCTTTTCCCAACATTTGCATACCAGGGTTGTAGCCTTTTTATTAAAAATGCACCTTCGAGAATTTCTATATAGTAATTGACAGTATTTGAAGAAACTCCAAGAGATCTTCCCAATTCAGAGGAGTTGAGTAATGAACCATTTAAATGAGCCAACATGGTCCACAATCTGCGTATTAAAATATGATTTAAGTTTAAATTGAAAAGCAGGTTGACATCTCTTTCTATATAGGCTTTGATATAGTCCATCATCCATTCAGAGAATGTTTCCTCATTTTCAGCCAAATAGGCCAATGGAAATCCTCCTCTGAACCAATGTTTGTGCTGGTTTTCAGCACCTACTTCCAAAAGGTTTAGTGGGGAAAGTTCCATATATGATATTCTTCCCGCCAATGATTCACTGACACCTTTGACCAAAGATGGGTGAGCAGAACCCAGCAATAGAAATTTCCCTGCTTTACGGTTTACATCAATTATAGATCTTAAGGCAGAGAAAATGGGAGGATGGGTCTGAACTTCATCAAGAACAATCAGCTTGTCCTTTTTTTGTTGTAAAAAGGCTTCAATATCTAATTTTAATGCGTTAAGCACATTTGGAGATTCCAGATCATAGTAGGCCATTTCATTTTCACTGTAAATAGACCTCGCAAGTGTTGTTTTTCCTACCTGACGCGGCCCCAATAGGACTACAGCCGGATTTAACGAAAGTTTCCTTCTTAATATATCAATATAAATTTGTCGCTTGATCATGATACAAAATTACAAGTTTACCGTGAAAAACTTAAGTTAAACTTCAAAATTTCACGGTAAACAAGCCCTCAACCGTGAAAATTGTAAGTTGAACTTCAAATATTCACGGTAAGTGGTAAAATACAGAAAGGAAAGGATGAAGGGAAAGGAGGCTTACTGTTTGCCAAAAAGATAGGCGAACAGACCATAGATGAGGAGGAATACAGAAAGGTAGATGAGGCACATAGTCGCCCAATACTTAAAGCTCGAATTTTTCGATCCGGCCACCATGGTCTCTATTTCGGGAGAAATGAGTCGTTCTACCATGGCTTCATAAGTAAAAGGATATCCGAATTGGTACAGGCTTTGGGTATAATACTTGAAGTGGCTTGCACTTTCAAACTCGTGGCAGAGATCATTCAGCAACACGCATTTACCATCATCACCTGTATAGTGCGTAGTATTGATGTACTGTCCATTGGCATCTTTGCGCAGGACATTGTCAAACATGATGTCGGTCAATGCCCATTTTTTTTCTTGATTGAGGTAAGTTTCGCAAAATATGTGGTTGATGCCATTGCCGCTGACCGCAACCATTCTTGTTTGAAGACCAGCAATTCCTGCAAACAACTGATAGATGCTGGCGTAGCCAACGCAATACGTCGATATATCTTCCCCGTCGAGCATCTTCCACTGCTGCCAGGCATTGATGTGGTGGCTGTACTTGTCAGATTGATTTGTATTGGGCGAAAGCCGTTGATCGATAAAGTCACAGACGTGTGCAGCAAGCTGACTATCAGAATTGTAAGTATAGCCGCCAACGATGGAGTCGATGACAAAACTTTTTGCTTCCCGCCACTCTTCACCATTGAGGCCAAATTGGAGTTCGGTGGTCTGTATCCATTGCTGAGGATCATTGATGACGGTAGATTCAGCTACCTGCGGAAAGAAAAACTGATGTTTTAGAGGAGATAGGAAGAGTCCCGCCCATAATAATGCCAACACAACACTAAGTCCGATGGTCCTGGATCCGTATTTTTTTTGAGGGATCAAAGTGAAGGAGGCATTTTTATCTTGATCATGCATTCGTCGCAGGACTGGAATATTTCATTCTGGCTATCAACAATAAGGCTAAAAACATCAAAAATGTATAGGACTGATATATGATGGCTGATTTTCTAACTGCAGGAACATACCAGAAGAAACACAAAACTGTCAAAAAGCAGATCGATAACACCAGAATCACAACCTGGTTGGTTGAAATATTTGAAAAAAGCTGATCTTTCTTTCTGAAAATGATTTTCAGCTCTTCCGCCATAAATGGTATGAAAAAAAGCATGGGCAAAGCCAGTATTCGGTTTTCTTTTAATAATGAAGTGAAAGTTGCTACTATAGTAAACAAAGCAGTTGTCAAAACGAGTAACCGAAGAAAACTTCTCCTTTCTGATGACGTATTTCTTTCCCTTAAGGTCAGCAATACAATGAGTGGCAGGAAAACTTGGGCGAGACTTACCAGGGATAAAACAGTCTGTTTTAAGTTGGAAAAATTGTACCTGATGGCGCCAAATCGCCTTTCCAGGATGAAGTTAATGGCTTGATCATTGTTGCCCAATTGAGCAATAAATACAAGCGCAGCGATAACTGCAAAACCCAAGGCCAGTATGGTTGGAATGTCGAAAATTTTTTGGGAAGATGCTGCATATAGAAACAGCGGCAGCATCAGCAAGGACGTCTCCCGGCATATTATTGAAAGGCCAAAAAGTACGGCCATCAGAAGCATCTTTCCATTCAGTTTGGCATTAAAAGCAGACAACAACAATGCCCACTGCAAGAAGTCATCAAAGCCAAAGAGCTGGGTAGTGGCACAGAAGAGAATGGGATATGAGGACAAAAAGATGACTCCTGACCACGTCCGTGAAGCTGTATAAGCAAAGTTCTTCCCCAAGACATGAAGTTGATGGATAATCAGACCTATACACCCTATATTGATCAATGACCAAGCCAGTTGTGGAGGAAAATTCCACTTTTGGTGCAAAAAATCCAGGGTCATGGTCAGTAGAGGTCGCTTGGCAAATACCGGGTCCTTCAACCTGCCCGCCAATAAACCATCGAAACGATCATTGCTGATGAGTTCCATAGGGTTGAAACTCGTATCAAAACTCCAGCCATTCCAGTAGGATGGCAGAAATACATTCAGAACAAGGAATACGATCAGAGATAAAACAAAAAGTATTTTATCTCCGGTAAAAATGTTTTTGAAATCAGCAGTAGACAGGGCTGGAATAATTGGGGGAGAGGAAGTTAAGTAATTTTAGAAATCCTGAAGGCTATTAAACACTTCATTCACAAATGGCCTCATGGATTTTGTAATATTGTCGGTATAAAAATTAATAATAAGTCCCTGGGGTTTTTTCAACATTCTCATGTAAGATAAAATTTGAGCCTCATGTACAGGAAGAATAAATTCCTGGGCTTTCAATTCAACAATAATGGTGTCTTCAACCAGTAGGTCCAATCTAAGATGGCTTTCAAGCAATAAAGTATCGTAAACAATAGGTACTGTTACTTGTTGAGCGACAAAATGACCCAACTTCTCAAGTTCATACTTTAGACAGGTTTCATATACGCTTTCCAATAATCCCGGCCCTAATTCTTTATGAACTTTTATTGCAGCACCGACTATTTCATAGGACAATTGGGTTACAGATTTTTTGGTGATCATTTTTCATAGGTTTAAAAGATTAAGGTTTGTTCATCAGATGGTAAAATTAAAAAAAATTGAGGACCTTCAATGAACATAATATTCTTAATGTTTTAATGGTTGAAAATTGAAATCACCATTAAGGCAATAAGGAACATTAAGAAGGGTCTACGATCAAAGTGGTCTTAATAGTCTTAAAGTCATAATGGTTGAAAAAGTGAAATTACCATTAAGGCAATAAGGAACATTAAGAAGGGACTACGATCAAAGCGACCTTAATAGTCTTAAAGTCTTAATGGTTCAAAAAAAGAAATTACCATTAAGGCAATAAGGAAAATTAAGAAAGGGCTACGATCAAAGTGTTCTTAATAGTCTTAATGTCTTAATGGTTGAAAAGTAGAATACCATTGATACATTTTAATGATTACGCAAATAAAGATTTGACCTCAATATGCAAGCCATCTAAAACATGACAGGACAGAAAGCCGGTATAGTGCATAACAGCTTCTCTGTATTCATTGTCCTCACCAAGAAAATACTGTTCAACACATTCTGTATCAGGGTCAATGATCCAATACTCACTCACCCCATTGAGTGCATAGTCCAATTTTTTTATACCACGATCCCTATCCTTGGTACTTTCTGACAAGATTTCAATGACGAAATCCGGGATAGGGAAAATGGTTTGGTCATCAGTAAACTGAACAGATTTTTCTTTATTAAAAAAACATATATCAGGCTCATAATCATTCCGGTGAAATCTGCACATAATTTTTTCCACTCCAAGGAAACCTAAATCATTTTCAATCACATAACCATCTAATAATTTGATTAGATTTTTAGTGATTACATTGTGTTTCTTTACAACAGGAGAATGGACCACAATTTCCCCAGCAATGAATTCAGCTTTTATATCTGGGGTGACCCAATTATAAAAATCAAGGCGTTTATCTTGCTCGTCTTTCCACAGTGTTTCCAACTCATCAATCAGCTCCCGCAAGTTTGGCGCACTTTTTATTGGAGATAATAATCTATTTAATTTCATTTCGACTAAATAAGAAATTCAAAGAAAACAACAAGAATTTCTGTTGGTGAGTTCCGATCAAAACCATTCTTCTCCTTTGAGCGCTGCATACACCTCAGCCACACCTTCTTCAAGGCCTATCCTGGCTTTCCAGCCCGCAGCAGCAAGCTTAGAGACGTCCATCAGTTTGCGGGGCGTACCATCAGGTTTGCTCAGATCATGTTTGATCTCGCCTTTATAACCAGTTATATTTTTCACCAAAAGTGCCAGGTCTTTGATAGACAGATCGGATCCCGTTCCCACATTCACAAAACCGGCCTCGTCATAGTTTTGCATCAGGTAATAGCACGCATCGGCCAGATCATCCACGTGCATGAATTCACGCATGGGCGAGCCCGTACCCCACAAAACAACATGGTCATCGCCCCTCTTCCCCGCCTCGTGAAACTTTCTTATCAACGCCGGCAAGACGTGCGAAGTTTGCAGGTCGTAATTGTCGTTGGGACCATATAAGTTGGTCGGCATCGCACTGATAAAATTACAGCCATACTGAGACCGATACGCATCACACATTTTGATTCCCGCTATTTTAGCAATGGCATATGGCTCATTTGTCGACTCCAACACACCAGTCAGCAAGGCATCCTCCTTCAATGGCTGAGGTGCCAACTTAGGATAAATGCACGAAGACCCCAAAAACAGCAACTTCTTCACGCCGCTCACATACGCATTGTGGATGACATTGTTCTGGATCATCAGATTGTCGTACAAAAACTCAGCACGGTATACATTGTTGGCATGAATACCGCCCACCTTTGCTGCAGCCAGAAAAACATACTCGGGTTGCTCGGCTTCAAAGAACTCAGCCACCGCCTGCTGATTGCGCAAATCCAATTCTGAGGAGGTTTGCAAAACAAAATTGTGGTATCCTTCATTCTGCAGTTTTCTAAGTATGGCGGAACCTACCATTCCGCGATGGCCGGCAATGTAAATTTTTGAGTTTAACTTCATAGTCATTGGTTCAAGTAAATTGCGTTTTGGGTTTTTGGCATTTTGGCGTTTTGGGTTTTTTGAAATTCATTTAAGTCCTGGCTATATATTAATAATAACCTATTTGTTTTTTATACTCGATCTGAATGCGTTCATTTTTCGTTGTATGACATGGACCATATTGATGGTGTTTTCACAATCTGATGGTTGAATAAAGTTTAAATTCCCTGCGAGAATCAATTGTGTTTCTAATTCAAATGATGAACCTATTGAGATATTCAAAAATTGTATCAATTCTTTGTCTGAACCTCTGCAGCCCTCTGCAATATTTGACGGGATAGAAATGGCGGATCTTCTTATTTGTTGAGACAGACAATATTTTTCATCTGCCGGAAAATCTTGTATCAGTGCATAAACAGTTGAAACTAAGTTTATTGATTCTTTCCAAATATCAAGATCTCTAAAATTTCTCATAGATTATTAATGTTGGAATTTTTTTATTTTTCATAATTCCATTAATCTGACAATTCACGCCAATACGCCAATACGCCAACACGCCAACACGCCAATACGCCAACACGCCAACACGCCAATACGCCAACACGCCAATACGCCAACACGCCAATATACCAACACCCCCTTACTCAAACTCATTCTTTACCTCATATCCCGCTTCCTTAAGGAATTGCCTTTTGCGGAATAGGTCGAGGTCAGCAGCCACCATTTCGTCACAGAGCGTCTGCCAGGTGTACTTGGGTTGCCAGCCCAGGTTTTTGAAAGCCTTGGAAGGATCACCGATGAGTAGTTCGACCTCAGTAGGTCTGAAGTAGCGCTCATCGATGGCGACAATTTCCTGGCCCGTTTGGAAGGCGAATTCTCCGGAGTGGGATTTGACATAACCCTTTTCGTCTACGCCACTGCCCTTGTATTCCACCTCCACGCCCACTTCAGCTAATGCGCGGTTGATGAAAGCGCGGATCTCAGTGGTGACTCCAGTGGCCAGCACATAGTCTTCAGGAGTGTCCTGCTGGAGCATGAGGTACATGCCTTCGACGTAGTCTTTGGCGTGGCCCCAGTCACGTCGGGAGTTGATGTTGCCCATCCAAAGCTTGTCCTGGAGGCCGAGGGCCATTTTAGCGACTCCCCGTGTGATTTTTCTGGTTACGAAAGTCTCACCGCGCAAAGGCGATTCGTGGTTGAAGAGGATGCCATTGCAGGCGAACATATTGTAGGCCTCGCGGTAGTTGACCGTGATCCAGTAGGCGTAGAGCTTGGCTACAGCGTACGGAGATCTTGGGTAAAAAGGAGTGGTTTCAGATTGGGGCACGGCCTGGACCAACCCATACAGCTCAGAAGTAGAGGCCTGATACACTTTGGTTTTTTCTATCAGACCAAGGATGCGCACCGCCTCCAGAATGCGCAAGGTGCCTATTCCATCGACGTCAGCGGAGTATTCAGGCTCATCAAAACTGACCCTGACGTGCGACATGGCGCCCAGGTTATAGATCTCATCGGGCTGGACTTCCTGCACGATGCGGATGAGATTGGTGGAGTCAGAAAGGTCACCATAGTGGAGTATGAAGTTTTTTGACTCAACGTGCGGATCCTGATAAAGGTGGTCGATCCTGTCTGTATTGAACAAAGAAGTTCTGCGTTTGATGCCGTGAACCTCATATCCTTTCTTCAGCAAAAGCTCGGACAGATATGCTCCGTCCTGGCCTGTTACGCCTGTGATGAGGGCTTTTTTCATTGATTATATGTCTTTAAACTAAAAATTTTTTTAATTTTTATTGGTTTGAATGCTTATAAAGCGCTATTCAAATTCATGCGGCAAATATAGGGCGGTAATTACAAAACTTTCATTGATATTGTTGGCTTTCAATTCATTTGTTATGAGTGCGGAACTTTGTATAAGGAAGGGAAGTATTGCAAGACTTTGCGGAGAGGCTTCATGTGGAGGGTATACCATTGAGGTTGGAGACCGTTGACCTCCCATGCACGACGGTCATATTGATTGGCCTTGGCATGGGCACCCAAAGAAGCAGTGCTGGCTCCACCCATGCGCATGTGGATCATAATTCGGTGCAAGTAATGGGTACTCACCTGGTTTTTATATAAAAATCTGAGCATCAATTCATAATCGGCACTGCTGCCCATATCCAGTCTGAATTGACCGTATTTTTCGTATGCTTCGCGTTTGACAAAAAAGGTAGGGTGGGGTGGCATCCAGCCTTTGGTAAAATTGGGCCGATAAAATTCACCGCTGATCCATCTGCGTACTACTTTACTGGTTTGGATTGGATCAACAAAATCCAGGTCACCATACACCGTATCAACACCATATTGGTTGAATACACCAACCACTTGCTCTATAATCTTAGAAGAGGCATAAAAGTCATCAGAATTGAGAATGCCAATGATGTCACCATTTGCTGCATCAATACCTTTGTTCATGGCATCATAGATGCCATTGTCTTTACCCGACAAAATTTTTATTCTTTCATCTCCATAGGACTTTACAATATCCAGGGTATTGTCCTTAGATAAACCATCAATAATAAGGTGTTCAATATTGGAGTAGGATTGATCTGCTACACTTTTGACGGTATCTGCGATGGTTGATGCAGAGTTGTATGTCGCTGTGATGATGGAGACTTTCACTACATATTTCTTTGAACAACACAATTTTCCAGCACAAGCATGTCCATATTGGTTCTCAGAAAACAGTCGAGAGCATGCTCCGGAGAATTTACAATTGGTTCATTTTCATTAAAAGAAGTATTCAATAAAATAGGAATACCAGTTTTGCTATGAAATGTACTGATCAATTTATGATATCTTGGTGAAACTTCCTTATTTACAGATTGGAGTCGCCCGGTTCCGTCAACATGCGTAACAGCTGGAATGACCTTTCTCTTCTCGACTTTTATTGGAAAAACCTTTTCCATAAATGGAACCTTTTCACTGAGTTCGAAATACTCAGAAACATGCTCCTCCAGAATTGAAGGTGCAAATGGTCTAAAACTCTCTCTTCTCTTAATTTTTGAATTCAATATATCTTTTGCATCAGATCTGCTGGGATCTGCAAGTATTGATCTGGCACCCAGTGCCCTTGGGCCAAATTCAGCTCTTCCAGAGAACCAACCAACCACTCCCGCATTGATCAATCGAGTTGAAACCAAATCATACAATTCATCATCAGAATATCTGGTGTACTCTATGTTTCTTGACTTCAGATATTCCTCAATTTCTTCATTCGTAAATTTACTACCAGTATATGCTGACCAGATAGCTGGTTTCCTTTGTTGGGATAAAACATGATTATATACGTATAGCGCAGCACCCATTGAAATGCCTGCATCATGACCAGCTGATGGTATGTAGACATTTTTAAACGGAGTATTGACTGTTATCTTACCATTTGCAACAGAATTTTGGGCTACACCTCCGGCGATGCATACACTATCTAAACCGGTCTTTTTGTGTAAAGCATTTAATATGTAAAAAATCAGATTTTCAGTCACTCTTTGAACTGAAGTTGCCATGTCTTTATGGAACTGTGTCAGTTCTTCATTTTTGTCACGTTTTTTACCGAAGACATTTTCAAAATGTGCTGAAAACAATTGATCAACTTTAGGAATATTAGAATTATAATCCATGATTCCCAACAAATCGTTTCTGAAAAACTTTAGGTTTACTTCAAATAATCCGGTTTCTTTAAATTTTAAAACCTGCATTACTTTCTCCATATATTTTGGTTCCCCATATGGTGCTAAGCCCATTACTTTATACTCATCTCCATAATGCGGAAACCCAAGCCATTGTGTAAAAGCGGTATAAAATAGCCCAAGTGAATGGGGAAAATCAATGGAATCTATTACATTTATTTGATTGCCAGACCCTGTCCCTATCATGGTAGTAGAAAAGTCGCCTGATCCATCGATTGACAATAAAGCAGCATTTTCAAAGGGAGAAGCAAAAAAGGCAGAAGCCAAATGAGCTCTATGGTGTTCCACATAGTGAATCTTCTTCTTTATAGACTCATTACTTACAGATGAATCAATTTTCAAAAACTCATCTTCCAATGACGTTATTTTACCAGCATTTTTTCTTCTGTCTAATATGCCTTTAATATCCTCCGGATTTTTTGCAACGTACCAAAGTTTTTTCCAATATTTTGCTTTTGTATCTCTACCTATGGCTATATGGTCAACATCTGCCAATTTGATTCCTGCTTCATTTAAACAAAATTGAATGGCTTGGCTGGGGAATCCAGCCCAATGTTTAATTCTTCTAAAACGCTCTTCTTCCGTTGCGGCTATCATTAAACCATCCTTAAAAATAGCTGCTGATGAATCAGCGTGATAAGCATTTAAGCCAAGTATGTACATATTTTATAAATTAAACAGTGTAGTATATTTATTTTTGAGGTCAGTTTTATTTATTTGATTAACTGCATATACTTTCGCATTTTGACTCCAGTGGTTATATTCAACATTATTTAAATTGGCAAAAAAGTTTATAGCATTTTCAAAGCTACTTATTTCTTCCTGGTGCAAATCAAATCCTACTTTTTTCTGTTTTAAATCACGCCATGGGGTTTGGTCACTTATTATTACAGGAAGACCGCTCAATAGTGCCTCAAATATTGAATGCCCAAAATTTTCACCTTTTGTTGGTAATATAAATACATGACTTTTTCGGTATATATCAATTATTTTTTCATATGGTAATGACCCATTAAAGTTTACTGTTGCGTTGGGATTTAAAGTGTTTATAATTGATTTGCAAGTTAATTCATATTCTTTATCTTCAATAGGTCCTATTATTTCTAAATGAATATTATGTGTTATATTCTTGATAGCTTTTAGTAAAATGTCAAGACCTTTGATTGGATGTAACCTACCTGTGAAGACTAAGTTGCAAGCTCCAACTTTTTTTGTTCTTATTATTTCATGAATAGGGGAGGAGGGAACATTCGAAATTTGTTGAATATTATTTTTTGGAAATATCATTTTAATATCTGCCTTTTCTTGTTCGTCAGTTGCATGAAAAGTTATTGATTTTAATAAATCTGTTTTTATCAACAGAAATAAGAATATTCTTTTTTTAGATTCCTTATACTTTATTGCGCTCGATTTAAGCATACCTCTCGGAGCGATAACAACATTTTTTAACTTTGAAAATCTTAAATAAAGTAATGGAAATAGGGTGTATTTCACGGACCACATGCTATTTAAGTAGATTGCATCATAATTCTTTTCATTTAGTATAGCATAGATGACTAATGGAGCTTTTACTGAATTTTTTACGTAGTAGACATTTATATGCTCTCTTTTAACCCATTGGTTTAATGGTATGTTATCATAAGCATGTAAATCTCCTAGATCTCGGTCAGATGTTACAATATAAATTTCAAAGGTATTATACAATAAAGATGTCAAGTTGTAAATGGAAGTTATTGGTCCACCTGCCTTATACCCGGGAAGGTACCAATCTGAAAAAATAAGAAGTTTTTTCAACCTGAATTTATAAACGTACTCCAAAAAATGATAAAAAAAGTATTCTAAACATAAAGAGAAAGAAGAAAGCTTTTACTAAATAATTTAAAGTAGTAACAACATCAGTTTCTGTACCAATTGCGTATAGAAACAAGAAAGGCAACCAAATTATCCATGTTGGATTTGTCTTAGAGAAGCCTAAAACAATGTCCAGTATTTTATTTAATAAAAATCCATAAATAAACATAAAAATAACTCCTCCATATTTACCAAAATTACCGTATGCTTCACCTATAGGACCTATATTCATACTATAACCTTTTATTTTATAACCCCAGAAACGTTCTAAATTGTAAGTCCCTCCAGCTTTAGGTTTTTCTGGCCAAAGTATCCTTGGCACAAGTGTGGAAGTGAGAGCAAGAGTAATAGTCTCTCCATTTGCAAATGGTTTATCTTTTGGGACATGATACATAGTTTTTGCGATATGCCACCCTTGATTTAGTCGAACAAGTAATCTAAACAAAACTTCCTCTTCATATACAGTAAAAGGATTGCTTATTTTTTGTATTATTAATTGTGCGAAATAGGTTGGACTAGAGCCTTGAGTCCATGCAACAGTTCTATAATCACTTTTTACTAATTGAATCAGAAGGACAAAGTATATTCCCAAAATTAGTATAACACTTTTTAATAAAAAATGCATTTTTCTATTGGAAATAACAAGAAATCCTACTAAAATTAGTATATAAATTAATGTTCCAAACATTCCTGATTTAATGGAGGTTACCAAGAGCATCCCAAAGCCTACAAATAGAATACCTGTTTTGAATGGTATATCTGAAAAATATAGATAGAGTAAACCTACAATTGTTATGTTTGTAAATAGATATAGTAAAAAGCTTAAAGAACTTGGGACATAAGGCAAAATAATTGAGGATATTAATCCTAAAAATATTAGTGTTAATCCAATTATAGATTTTTTTTCTAAGGATGCTTTTATTCTTTTAAAAAGGGCCTCTGAATTAATCAAAGTTTGATGATTTTTTAGCTTTAAACTTAATCCAATAATCATAAATAACGTTGCCGGAAGTACATAGTTATAATATTCGTTTGAATTAATTGGCATAAATAGCAGCCAGTTAGAAGCAATGGCATTATTCTCATTAAAAAAGTGGTAAAAAGGTATAGGTGCAATAAGCCATGTTAATATCGCTGTAAATGAAGCTATTTCAAGGATTAAAATTTTTGTTCCAATAAGAGATATGAAATAAACTAAATATTCGAAAAATAATATAACACTCAAGGTTTCAAGAAATGTTAATTTAAAAGTGAAACTAATAAAAAGGGAAAGAGTAATGCCTATTAAATACTTCATCCAATGCAGCATTAATTCAAATTATATTTTGATAAAGAGGTTTCTAAGACAACAAGCAGCCACACTTTAATCCAAGGTGTATTGTAGTCTTTTTTATCGAATTTATTCCAAATC
>JAGQWX010000074.1 GCA_020436935.1 Saprospiraceae bacterium | reverse complement strand
AATGTAAAGCTGCAGCAGGATTATATACTAAAAAGTGTCAACTTTTTTCAGGACAAGACAAATAACCAAATAACCAAGTAACCAAATAACCAAATAACCAAATAACCAAATAACCAAGTAACCAAACAGCCAAGTCCTAAAATTCATCTTATATTAGCAGACCTTTGCAACCTTCCTTTATCACAAAAACATTCGTCGTTAATGAAACATTTGCAAACACGCAGAGGGTGGCTCAGGAAATTGACAGCCGGAATGGCGGGCCTCATCATTGCAGAAAATGCCATCGGAAAAACCCCCTTGCCATTGATGGCACAGCCTTTCAATGATGTCAAAGCCCTCATGGCTCCTGGTGATCCCATTAAAATCACAAAACTGGAGATCATTCCTGTCCACACACTCCGAACCATATTTGTAAAAATGCATACCGATGTCGGTATTATTGGCCTGGGCGAAGGCACTGTCGAGGGGCGCATTGGCACCACAGTAGCAGCGATTCAGGAATTGGAAAAATACCTGATCGGAAAAGACCCACGAAGAGTGGCGCATCACTGGCAGGCCATTTACCGCCACGCTTTTTACAGAGGAGGCGTCGTGCTTACCAGTGCTTTGTCTGCTGTAGACATCGCTATGTGGGACATCAAGGGCAAGGCTCTGGGCGTCCCTGTGTACGATCTTTTGGGAGGGCTGACCCGGGACAGGATCAGATTGTATGGCCAATGCGGTGATGCCGAAGGTGCCAAAAAGGTCCTTGCCGAAGGTTACCAGTCCATGAAAATCAGTGTGACCTATAGCCGTGGCCGCTTGTCGAGGATTGTCGAAAATCCTGATTTTGTGCAAGGCATCGTTGAAAATATAGCGGCCATCAGGGCTGTCATTGGCCCAAAAATCGACATGGGCATTGAGTTGCACGGAGACCATTCCCCACAGACATCGATGATCATCATAAAGGCTCTGGAAGAATTTCAACCGTGGTTCTATGAGGAACCCATACAATTTCAAAACCTGCCTTTGATGGCTGAAATGGCCAAAAAGACCTACATCCCCTTTGCCACCGGTGAAAGAATGGTCACCAAATGGCAATTCAGAGAACTGCTGGCTTTGGGTGCTGCTTCCATCCTTCAACCGGATGTGACCCATTGCGGGGGCATCACAGAACTCAAAGCCATTTCCACCATAGCCGAGGCCCACTACGCTGCCATGTTGCCCCACGCCAAGGAAGGCATCGTCGGTGCTGTGGCGTCACTCCATGTCGTTGCCAGTATTCCCAACCTCATGGGCCATGAATGGCCAAGCCTCCAGGCAGCGCCTAAAGATGGTGTCGAGAGGAGTCCGTTTGGCAAAAGTTATATCAAAAAGCCGCTGGTGATGGGCAAGGACGGACACATAGAAATTGCCGGCAACATCGATAAGCCCGGTTTGGGCATCGAACTCGATGACAACCTAATCGACAACGAGCGTGGTGTTGAAGAGTGGGAGTTTCCTGAGATGTGGGACAGTTTTGATGGTTCGGTGATCGATCATTGATAAACATTTTGTAAATATTTTAGTGTCAATAATGTGTTCATTTCAGGGCTGTAGACCCGATTGGACGAATGTGATTCACATGTTGCGCTTTAGAACTTTATTGGACGCATGTGATTCACAAGTAGGTATTCAAAGCCCAATTGGACGAATGTGATTCACATGTTGCGATTTAGAACTTTGTTGGACGAATGTGATTTACAAGTAGGTATACAAAGTCCGATTGGACGCATGTGATTCACATGTTGTGCATATTGGCATGTGGTAGATAAAATTACAGGATGTAATGAAGTGATTGAGCAAATATGCATCACATGTTATGCTGATTTAATCCATTGGACAAACAGGCTGCAGCAGTGCAAATAAAGACTTTGCATGTGGCCTTCTGCCTTGACTCACCAACTTATTTTTAAAATTTTTATTTGATTTTTGAAAATGGAATATTCTGAATGCGATAGGATTCCCAGCCTTTAAAATCAAAATGCCACCATTCAAATTCGTACACAATGAATCCAAAAGACTCCATCTTTTCCCGTAGGAGGTCTCTTGCCTTGCGTTGTTCAGCACTTCCTCCTGAATAATCAGGATATGATCGTTCACTCATTTCGTCGTAGGCTCCCGGCATCTCCACTTCTTTGCCGGTTTTGAGATCGTACATGGTCAAATCTACTGCGCATCCACGGTTGTGTCTCGAACCTTTTTGCGGGTCAGCGACAAACTTCTTGTCTTCTTCAGGTGTAATGTCCCAAAACAACTTGGTCACACTCCAGGGTCGATACCCATCAAAGACCAATAAACCATAGCCATAAGGTTTTAATGACGCATTGATTTTTACAACAGCTTCTGCAGCAGGTCTTTGCAAAAATGCCCTTGCCTCTTTATACACAGGTCGCCCGACAAAATTATTTGTTGTGGCGTATCTGATATCTAATCTGATGGTTGAATCCAGTTTGACCAATTCCACAAGGTCAGAAGACTTGAAATCTCCTACTTCCTGGGGAGGTTTTGTTGCACATGATGCCACAAATATTAACACCACTACTACCAATGGACTGGAAAACCTCCACTTTAAAAACATTGAGATGGTCATGATAAGGCTATTGATTCCACCAAATGTAACCAAGTTTTTAGTGAAATGAAAAACTGAAGAACAGAATCCTGAATTAAAATGAGCCTTAAAAAACCGGATGTGAATTGGCCATCCGGTCTTTATAAATGCAATTTAAAACTTAATGCCTATACCGATTCGGGGTTCAAGAAATGCTCTTCTTTCTCCCATATTGAATCTTACATTTTGTTCCAGAGACAAATAAGTTCTGTCTGATAATTTAAACCGGTATCCAAGACCTACTTTTCCATACCAGGTATCATCCATCTGGAGATTGTTGGTCTGAATTCTCCCCAATCCAATTCCACCATTTAAATAAAAACCGGATTGATTGGGTTTGAAGAAATAATTGACTCCTGCTCCATAGGTATATGAAAAACCATTTAATCTGACATCACTATATTTCAGGCTTGAAATTCCTGCACCAAACTGTCCATAAACCGCAAGCCTGGGCAATACAAAATACCTGAAAGTAGCAATGCCGCCTGCATTATAAAAGCTACTTGAACTTGACCTTGAAAATTGTACAATAGGAGAAAATTCGATTTCTTTTTTAAGTCTAAATTCCTGGGCATCAGCCACTTGAAATGTAAATAATGCGATCAGCAGCATCATTGCAATCTTTTTCATAACGGGTTTTAATATTTAATTTAATAGTTTTTTCTCTTAGGAATAATTGAAATAATCAAATCCAATCATTTGATTATTTATGATATTCCATCTAAGAAATTACCTACGAAAAACGAGACACATACGAAAATTGCTCCCTCCTCCTCAGTTAAAAAAAAACTAAAAAAATAAATTAACCATTAACCATTAACCATTAATATATCTGTTTTCCAGAATGGCAATTTTTTCAATATGTTTTTTGGGATTAACAAATCTGAGAAGAACAATGGCCACGACAAACATGGCACCGAAAACCACAAAAATATATTGCCAGGTCATGAATGCCTTCAGGAAACCAAGCAGGGCTGCTCCCGCTGATAAAGCCAGATTTAAAATGGTCATGCAAAATGTGAATTGAACAGCTGAAATGCGTTTCCAGCACAACTGCATACAAAGCGCTAAAATGCCAATGTACAAAAACGTGAGCATGGTGCAATTGATGCCGATAAAAATGGATATATAGGTATCATTGGTCCATATGCCTGTAAATATCGCCATGATGCAAGCTGAAGTAATCTGAATCACCAAAGCGGTTTGAATCAGTCGGATGGTGCCGAATCTTTGGATGAACCAGCCGCCTATGACCATTCCCAGGATACCGCCTGCAAGATTAAAGCTGGAATACACATTTGAATATTTGATGTTGGTCCACTCGGATTCCTGAATGGTAAAAATGGGCAACAATGTATTCATAAGGTTCATTCCGGTCATGATCAGGAAAACGGTCATCAACGTCAAAATGAAATTCCTGAGCACAATGACCTTTCCAAAGGATTTGAAAAGCGTACCCCAGCTGTCCACATGCATCAAAGCTGCCTCAGGCGAAGTTTCCCCTCTGGTCCAGGGCAACAATTTTTCTCCCTTCCTTTCTCTCAGGAGCAGAGGCACGAACATGACCAGAAATATAGAGACAGACATAGTGAGTATGGCCGCAGAGAAGCTGAATAAACCAATCATCGTGCTTACTGCCGCAAGAGAAACCGACATGCCCACGGTCTTTGATCCCCACATAAAACTGTTGGCTTTGCCTTGCTCATTCAATGGCACAATGTCGATAACCAGCGAGTCGGTCGCAATGTCCTGAAACATGATGAAAATGTGCAATATGAGCACAATAACTGTGATCAAGGGGATATTGTCCAAGGGTTGTGGCACCAGAGACAAAGCTATTAGACTGGCCCAAATCCCAAACTGGCCAAACAACATCCAGGGGCGTCTTCTCCCCATCGGCAAAAAAGTATATCGCTCCATCATAGGCGCCAGAAGAATTTTGAGGCTGAAGGGTATCAAAATCACAGCGCCGTATCCTGCTATCTCTGTGGTGCTTTTGCCATTGATGGCCATCCACGCAGGTATCGCAAAACGCGTAATGCCTTCTGGTATGCCCTGTGAAAAATACAAAACGATGAACGTAATGTACCTCAGGATGTGATTTTCTGATAAAGCAATATCTTTTCTAATGGAGATCAGGCTGGCTACGCTCATGGACGAATATTGGTATTGTCGGAATCAATTGAATCTTAGCTGATTACAGCGTGTTAAATGTATGCCTTTTTATTGGATTGCAAAATGTTGTGCATTTCAAATCTTGTTGCAGGGAGGAGGGAGATGGGAGGAGGGAAGAATGCGGGTGGGTTTACTTCAGGGTCAGGGTAGCGGGTGGGCAGTCTTTAGTCTTTGGTATTTTTGATACCTCATAGTATTGGTTGACATGGAAACGACTAAAGTCCAAAAAAGCTAACAGCTAAGGGCTAACATTTTGAAATGAATAAAGTCTAAAAAATGAAATTGTCTTATTTAACTCTCGCAATGGCGCAAAGAGGGGTTGAAAATTGAGTACGCAAAGATTTCGGATTGTTCCATTAAGACATTAAGTTTCATTAAGGTTTTAATTTCTCATAAACCTTAAAACTCTAATCCCTAAACAAAATCATCCGTAATTCGTAATTGAAGATTCGTAATTAAAAAAATGGCGGGTGGGCTGTCTTTGGTCTTTAGTCTTTGGTCTTTGGTTTTTTTTGGAGTTTTAGCGTGTTGGCATTTTGGGGAAATGCAGGTGGGTTTCCTTCAGGGCCAGGGTAGTGGGCGGCGGTCTTTGGTAAAATCATCTGCGAAAATCTGCGGGCTTATCTGCGGTAATCTGCGGGAAATAAAGCCGGACTTTGGTCATTGTCTCATCGCTAAAAGCTAACAGCCAGAACCATTAAGGCATTAAGATTCATTAAGTTCGAAAAAGACAGCTAAGAGCTAATAGCTAAAAGCCAATGGCTAACAGCTAAAAGCTAATAGCTATAAAGTCCTATCTTTGACCATATTTGAATTTTGCAAAAATGGAAAACGTAGGCATCAGGGAATTTTATAAAAGCATGTGTGGCAACAACTCTTGTCAATTGGACTTTTTCCTCGACAGTGAGAGTTCCAGCGATATGGGTCACTTCAATGTTTTTGATATTGCAAAGTTTTATTACAGCGGGAACAAAAAGTCAGAGATGACTTACAACCGCAGACTTTATTACAAAATCAGTCTGATCAGGGGCAAAAACCTGGTGGAATATGCAGGCAAAACCGTCATGATTGAAAAACAAGGGATTTTATTTGCCACTCCTAAAATCCCTTATCGTTATACACCGCAATCCACAGAGCAATCCGGATATTTTTGTGTTTTTACCAGTGAGTTTGTTTCAAAATCCAAAACAGTATTGATGATCAATGACTTGCCCATTTACCAGCCGGACAGTGATTTTGTATATCAGCTGACAGACGAGCAATTTGTTGAATTGGAGGCTATTTTCACTAAAATGAACAAAGAAATGTCTTCGGACTACACATACAAATATGACTTGTTGCGCAATTATGTTTTGGAACTGATCCACACCGGCCAAAAGTTGAAGCCCATGGAAAGCCATACGGGAACAACAAATGCAGCCTCGAGAATTTCATCGCTTTTTATAGAGTTGCTGGAGAGGCAATTTCCCATCGAAAGTGATATCCAGAGCATCAGGCTGAGATCTCCTTTGGACTTTGCCACCACACTTGGCATTCACATCAACCATCTCAACAAGGTATTGAAAGAAACAATGGGTAGGAGTACTTCTGAGATTATCAACAGCAGGATAGCCGAGGAGGCAAAAATACTTCTCCGTCAAACCAGGTGGAACGTGTCTGAAATTGCCTATGCTCTGGGTTTTGATGAAGTGGCACATTTCTCTAATTTCTTTAAAAAACACACCTCGGTTTCTCCACGTGATTTTCGTAATTGATTGAAATTTGCAAAAAGTGGATTGCCATTTACAAACTCTTCCGGGCAGTTTTAGCGCACTTTTGTAGTCAATTAAATAAAGATATAATGACAAAAATGAAAAAAGTAGCTTTGATTACAGGCGGAAGCAGAGGTCTGGGCAAGTCTATGGCTCAACACCTAGCCCAAAAGGATTTTGACATCATCATCACATATAAGAGCAAGGCTGAGGAGGCAGAAAAAGTGGTTCAGGAGATCGAAGGCCTGGGTAGAAATGCAAAAGCTTTAAAGTTGGACGTGGCTAATGCTTCAAGTTTTGATGAATTTGTAGAAGATGTCAAGAACAGTCTGGTAAAGGACTTTGATCAGGCTAATCTGACGGCACTGGTTAATAATGCAGGGATAGGGACTTATATCAGTTTTGCAGATACTCCTGAATCAGTATTCGATGATATGGTCAATATCCATCTGAAGGGTCCGTACTTTTTGACCCAAAAGCTTTTACCCGTTTTGAGCGATGGAAGCAGTATTGTCAATGTCTCTTCAGGACTTGCGCGCTTTAGTTATCCCAATTATGCTCCATATGGCATCATGAAAGCCGGAGTGGAAAGTCTTACCAGATATCAGGCTCTTGAATTGGGTGCTAGAAAAATCAGAGTCAACACTGTCGCCCCGGGTGCCATAGAAACTGATTTTGGAGGAGGCGCAGTACGGGACAACGCAGACCTCAATGCTTCCATTGCCGAATCTACTGCTTTGGGAAGGGTAGGGCTTCCGGATGATGTGGGGAGTGTTGTGGCTTTTCTATGTAGCGAAGACGCTAAATGGGTCAACGCACAAAGAATTGAAGTAGCAGGTGGAGTACATATTTAGAGGGTAAACTGACTTTTTGCCTCCAATACTCTTGGAGGTGTTGGTGATGAAGCTGATCATCGACACAGACAGGGCAATGATATTTTATTTTCATTGCCCTGTCTTATTTCACAGGAATACCTTCATTTATTGACTCATGTACATAAATTCAGTCAATTGGTTTTCTGGGTTATCCATATTTTCAAGAAAACTTAAGACCATATCTGATGGCTGTTGCGATTCCGGCAGTTTCTTTATTGAGCTGCTGTATTTTTTAAAGGCCTGTTTGAGTAATTTATCGTTGAGCTTCAATACGTCCAAAAGATTCATTTTATATCGCCCCTCTTCATCTTTGCTAAAATTGATCTTTGAGGTAATGTATGTAGTTTCATTCATTTTTGAACTGACGACCACATAATTTTCTTCACCGGTTTTAGTTTCTTTTGTTAACAATTCACTTTCTGATGAATTTGAGAAAACAGGAAAATCGTCCACAATCAAATATGCAAAAAACATGCTTTTGCATTTGTCAGGACCTTTCTTAATATTTCCAAAACGATGTTGATAAACAGATGTAAAAAGCATTAGGTTTTTTGACTCACCAAAGGATTTCATTTTATGGTATTCCATATTTGCGGTATCTGAAACAAAATTTAGAAATTCAACAGATGGTTGATCAAGGTGCGACTCCAACTTATTTAATTGATTTTCACGGACCAATTGAACAATAGTTTTGTACTCAGTCAGTAATTTTTCTTTTTCAGAACTACAAGAAACCAAACAGAACAATGGGAAAATAAGGCAGATTATGAGGAGGTTTTTTATCATTCAATCTTTTCTTGGTAGGTGATAAATTTATTTAGGTGTCAAAACTAATTTTTTGTTGGACTAATTTTCTTTCCAGGCATAAATAATTTTTGATTTCAAATTGGGAGTAATTTTGATGTACATATTGTTTAAATCTGAGTATTCGCTTTCCTGCTTTTCTCGTATCATTGTCCATCAAATCATTCAACCATGAAGCTACATTTCACCACCCTCCTTGTGATCAGTATATTATTCACCAATTGCAGCAAAAAAATGACCGTCAATATGTCCTCAGAACAGACCCTCATACTGGGAGTCTACAGCTCAGAAGAAAGTCTTGGATTGTATAAGGCATCATTCAATCAGGAGACCGGCGCCATTGGAAATAAGTCCTTGCTCGTTGAACTCAAAAACCCATCATACCTGGATATTTCTGATGATGGCAAATTGATATATTCTGTCAATGAACTCGGAGAAGGTGGCGTTTCTGCTTTGAAGTGGAACAAGGACATGTCGGGCCTGGAAATCATAGACTCTTATTCCAGCAAAGGCGCTCATCCGTGTTATGTTGCACTCAACAACAAAGAAAATCTATTGGCAACTGCCAATTATTCATCTGGAAATGTGTTGGTATATGATATTGAAGAAGGCGGTGCTTTGGGAGATCAGCCTCAAATCAAAACCCATGTAGGATCAGGCCCCGTAAAGCCCAATCAGGAATCCGCACACGCGCATTGTTCCGTTTTTTCAGAAGATGATCGATTTCTTTATGTGGCAGATTTGGGCATTGATGAAGTGGCAATGTATACAGTAGATGGCAAAGGCAGGCTGGGGGAGAAGCAGGTAGCCCTATCGACGGACAAGGGAGATGGACCAAGACACATCACCTTTCATCCATCAAAAGATTATGTTTTTATTGTGAATGAACTTTCGGGATCTGTTATATCTGCTCACGTGGATAAGATCTCGGGCAGGTTCCACCGTATGGATAAAAAATCTACATTACCCGCTGATTTCAAGGCATGGAATGCGTGTGCTGACATCCATGTTTCGCCGGACGGAAAGTTTTTGTACGCATCCAACAGAGGTCACAACAGCCTTGCCATATTCAAAATACTGGACAGCGGCATGCTGGAACCAATTGGTCATGAATCGGTAAGAGGTGAAACACCAAGGAATTTCAACATATCGCCCAATGGCAAATTTGTCCTGGTTGGCAATCAAAATACCAACAACATCACAGTCTTCGCCAGAGACGCTGCCACCGGTTTGCTTACTTATACCGGAAATGAATTGAAGCTCGGCAAACCGGTTTGCATAAAGTTTATGCCGTAGCCTGAATAAAGAAAAATTTACATTTTAGATAATTTATCATTTTGGAACAACTCTGTCTCGATGTTGAGAAGAATTGATGACATCGCTTGTGCAGCTGTACTTTAATGTTTAAAACCATTTAGAATTTATATTTTCAGAAATTAATTCATCATGAATTTTACTTTATTTGGCAAAATTTGTCATTTGTAATGGATGAATTTAGCTAAATTTATTCATTAGGTGCTTTTGCTCAGCAGGCTTGTAAAGATTTAAAACAATTCAAGCGGATAAAACCATATGCCCATACCCAATCCAAATATCAAATTTCCATTGAACGGTTACGACCGTTTGTGCTTTCTCAAAAATGTAATCACCCGACCCAATATCATTGTTGGGGATTATACTTATTATGATGATTTCGAAGATGTGGGCAATTTTGAGAAGAACGTCAAATACCATTTTGAATTTACCGGCGATAAACTCATCATCGGAAAGTTTTGCATGATTGCTTCCGGAGCGTCTTTCATCATGAATGGTGCCAACCATCTCACGGATGCCATTTCTGCCTATCCATTTGCTATTTTTGGTGAAGACTGGTCTGGAGCAATGGAAGGTAAATCTTATCCCAACAAGGGAGATCTCATCATCGGCCATGATGTGTGGATCGGTCACAATGCCACTCTAATGGCAGGCATAAATGTAGGTCATGGCGCCATCATAGCCGCAAATGCGACAGTCGTGAAAGATGTTCCTCCCTATGCCATCGTAGGTGGAAATCCTGCAAAAGTCATCAAAATGAGGTTCCCAGATGAAGTCATAAAGCAATTGCTCCGGTTGGCATGGTGGGACTGGCCGCTGGAAAAAATTAGCAGAAACGTGCAGAAGTTAACTTCTAATGACGTGGACGCGCTCGAAAGCTGCGGGTAATATTTTGAATTTTAGATTGCTTGTCGAATATTTGTGCCGATGATGATGCTCAAACAATTCATAAAGACACATCGCCTCAGCATACTGTACGGGCTAGCTTTAGCTTTATTGGTATTTGTTCTTAAATGGGTGCAGTGGAAGTTCCTCATCGTGGATAATGCTGTAGAGATGTATGCAGGTATAATTGCCATACTTTTCACATTATTGGGATTTTGGGTTTCAAAGCAATGGGGAAACAAAACGCAGCCGGACTTGCTTGAAGTTTCAGAGCAAATGATTGCCAAACCTGAAAAAATAGAAATCGATCAACATGCACTGGAAAAGTTGCAACTCAGCAACCGGGAGTATGAAGTACTCGAGTTGATAGCCCGTGGAATGTCCAATGCAGAAATTGCCGACCAACTTTTTCTGTCGCTAAGCACCATCAAAACCCACGTTTCAAATTTGTACGTCAAGCTCGACGTAAAAAGCAGGACCCAGGCCATTTTGAAAGCAAGAGAAGAGAGATTGGTGGAATAATGCTGCGGTACTTTGGTACCAATTCACATGATAAGCTCCAATCGGTACTTTGGTATGAATGATTTTTTGACCATCGCCACTACTTTTGGACAAGTTTAAAATCAAATCAACATGAAAAAAATTATTGCCATTTATGGTGGCATCCTGGGACTCATCTTGTGCGTGAATATGTTTTATATGGTTCACCTTTGTTATTCCAATCCTGATTTCAAAAGCAACGATGTACTGGGCTATGCCATCATGGTGCTGGTATTTTCGCTCATCTTTTTCGGGGTAAGGAATTACCGCAACAGTATTTTGGAAGGTAAAATCAGTTTTGGAAAGGCGTTCGAAACCGGATTGATCATTGCTTTGGTGGCTTCCGTCATTTATGTGGTGGTATGGTTGTTTTACTACTATCTTTTTGTACCTGACTATTTGGATCATTACATCAACCATGTGATCCGACAGACGCCTGCTGAAAAGCTTTCTGCGGTACAGGTGCAGATGGAGGATCTTCGGAAAATGTATCAAACGCCAGTATCTGTGGCCTTAGTGACGTTTCTTGAGGTGTTCCCGGTTGGCTTGATCGTTGCGCTGATCAGTGCAGCTGTATTGAGGAAGAAGATGGTGTAAGCTAAATGGAATTGCTGAATTGCTGAATTGCAAAATTGCTGAAATGCAAAATTGCTGAATTGCCAAATTGCTGAATTGCCAAATTGCCAATAAGCCAATGACTACCTCAGAGCTTTACCTTGCTTGTAAGATACATCCAAACCAAGGCCAGGGCAACAACAAGTGCAAATGAAAATTTCAGGCTGGTGGCTTCAGAAATGAATCCAATGACGACCGGACCGACAAGAAAACCGAAGATGGAAAAAGAGTTGAGGATGGCCAGGCCAAGACCTTGTGGTACATCTTTATTTTTCGCGGCAGCGCTGTAAAGGATCGGCGCTGCACAGGAAATGCCTCCTCCTCCAAGGGCAAAACCCAGGATGGCCATGGGAGTGGTAGGGAATAGAATGACTACGGACAATCCCAGTGCCACAACGAGGCCTCCAAAAAAGAGCACGCTGTTGTTGCCCCATTTCGGTATAAAATAATCGCCAAAAAATCTGCCTGTTGCCATCAGAATGGAAAAAGATGCCAGTCCCCAGCCTATGTAAATGGTTGGAGCTTTCACGATTTCTTTCATGTAAACAGATGCCCAATCGATCATGGATCCTTCGGTAAGATTGGTGCACAATGAGATACCAACCATAACTGCTAAGGCGCCTTTTGGAAAACGCAATTTGAATTTTTCTTCACTCTTGCCAATATCATCTGCTTTGAGACCATGTATGGTTCTGACCACCAGAATGCTGAGGATTACACCGATGACGGCATTGACCAGCATATGATCTACAGGACTGAGTCCCATTCCGACAGATGTAGAGGTAAAAAGCGCCCCTGACATCAATCCAAGGCTGAACATGCCATGGCAGGTCGCCATGATGTTGGCCCGGGTGACATTTTCAATGTGCGAGGCACACAGGTTCATAGCAATGTTGAGCTGGGTATTGCCCATACCAGTGGCCAGCAGCACCAAAACCAACATGAGCAACCACGGAACCATCAGCCAGGTGATGCTCAGGATGATCAATACAAACATCGAGGCAATGGTTATGCGCTCCATACCAAAACGTTGAATGAGTCTCGCAGCAGTTGGATTGTAAAACAAAGCTCCCATAGGCAGACAGAGCAGTAAAAGACCCAACTGCCTGTCGTCCAGGGCGAATTTCTCTTTTACGAAAGGTATCATGGTTGCCCACGTCCCATACAAAAGCCCAAACAGAAAAAATGGAGCCGCAATGGCGCGGGCTTGTCTGTTTTTGAAGAAATGGATCAGGTGCTGAAATACTTGCATGCAGGAAAATGAGAATACAAATATAATTGTCGGAAAATGGATTGCCCATTTTAATTCTGGATATAAAAAGTTATTGCTCGCACAAAATAGATGTTCCCAAATTTGGAACTAATGTTCAAGGTTTGTAATTTTGGAACTGATGAGGATAATTGCAAAATCAACTTTGAGAAATTACTGGGATGAACACAAAGATGTAGAACAGCCCTTACTAAGTTGGTATAAAGTTGTAAGTCAGGCAAAATGGCAAAATTTCAACGAAGTCAAGCAACAATTTGGAACGTGTAAAATTCTTGGTAACGATAGAATTGTATTCAAAATAAAAGGAAACACTTATAGACTAATTATTAAAATATCCTTTGAAAACCAGTTGATTTGGATTAGATTCATTGGAACCCATTCCGAATACGATTCAATAAATGCAAACGAAATATAATGGAATTTAAACTGATAAAGACTGAAGAAGAATATCAAAATGCACTCAAACGCCTGGACAAAATATTTCATGCCAGGAAAGGTACACCTGAACAAGAAGAACTTGAGATTCTGGTTATGTTGATACAAAAATATGAAGATGAAATTATAGGTAATATACCTGATCCTGATCCCATTGAAGCAATAAAATTCAAAATGGAACAAATGGAAATGACACAAAAAGATCTTTCTGAATTAATTGGTTTGAAAAGTCGAGCCTCCGAAATTTTATCTCGAAAAAGGCCAATGAGTATCAATATTATAAGAAAAATAAGCACCGCATTGTCGATTCCGGCGGATATTTTAATACAACCCTATAAAACAAACTAGATAAGGGTACCACATATTACTTTCCATAGTCGAAATCAATGCTATGGCAGTCGGTAAGCAGTCTGGATGCACCATTGAGGTTTAACAACAAAGTTTCTTTGGGTTGGAAAGAGGCTTTTTTTAAAAGATTAAGTTGACAAATCAATTACTGGCGAGTTCAAACTGATCGCAAATTACATTTCCTTCGGACTGCAGCATTAATTCAGAAGGCTTGAAAAGTTGTCTGGTTTCCTTTAAAGTGACAAAGAATTGGCAAGGTCTATTTTGATCCAACCATCACCAGCCAGTGCTGATCAATATTTTGGCCATCTCTTATTTGGCCAGTATTTTAATTTCCACCCTTTGATTTCTCCTTCTGCCTTCCAGACTTGTGTCCTGAGTCAATGGTTGACGTTTTCCATACCCTTTGTAGGTCAGTCGGTCTGTAGGAAGGCCTTTTCCGTAAAAATACATGGCGATGTTTCGGGCCCTGTCTTCACTGAGTTTGTCACAATATTCGTGAGGAGGTATGGTATTTGTATGACCCCCGATCTCAATTTTTACATTCGGATTATTGGCCAGGAAGGACAATATTTGCTCCAAAACAGGAATCGAGCTTTCGAGTACTTCCGTACTGTCAGCTTTGAATAAAATATTGTCTACTCTTACTACTTCCCCAACGGCCACTCCTTCCAGCTCTATGAGCACTTCTCCCTCCATCTGAGAAATGGTATAGGTCATTTTTGCCGAACATCCATTTGCATCCGTAGCCGTCACAGTATAATTTCCTGCAGCTTTATTTTTTAATTCCGGCCCTTCTTCACCGCCTTCCCACCTGTAGGAATAGCCCTTGTTGGCCTGCAGGAAGATACTTCCATCACTCATTCCATTATGTGCAGGTACAATCCTGTCCAGCCTTATTTCGGGTTTTACGACATCAGCTACTTCAATTTTTTTCTCAGTAGTATTTCCGGTAGCATCCTGGACGTATAGCCTTACTTCACCTGGCCCTAGTTCCTTTACTGTTGCATCTGTAAAAACACCTTTGTTCCATCTGAATACATAGGGAGGGGTTCCGCCTGAGGCATATGCCGTGTATGAAGCACCCTTCGGATCGTTGCAGCTGACACTGCTTTCCAGAACAACATTGACCTTTATGCCTTGTGTATCTTCCAGGTCGAGAGCATACATGCCCTTGCCGTTCGTCCCGGCGATGATCGATTTTTCAAAACTGAGCAGGGTATTTGTAGCAGATGACCACTGGCTGATCTCGTCTTCAAAAGCTATAATCTCCGTTTTGTATGGGTCGTAACGCACAAATTTATCAGAGGCAAGGTACATGACGCCTTTGGCATCGAGGCAAAAGTCTTTAAGCCTTCCCGCCACCAGGTCTTCATCCAGCCCGACAGGATATTCCCTGTTGTATTCATCAATGAGCCACATATCATCTTTGCTGACAAACCACATGCCCTCCTTGTTTTCAAAAAAATCTATGACTTCAATACCCTTGTGGTATTGTTTCCACTTGTCATTGTCTATGCGGTATTCCCCGTCTGCGGTTCCAATCCATAATATATTGTGTTTGTCCCGATGGACAAAATTGACCTTGGCCCGTTTAAATTTTGAATTCCGGTCAGTAAGTTCTTCAACCCTTGCCGAAGAAATACCCGAACGAAACAATCCATTCTCCGAGGCTATCCATAAGGTGTTTCCCACTTGTTCCAATGCATTGATTTTGGACTGTCTGGGCAGCGTCAACCTCATATTTGTACCCAATTCCTGGATGATATCACCGGAAGCAATCCAAACTTTATCTTTATTAACGGAGACTGCATCGATATATAAAGGGCTGAGTAGGGTAGTGCTGCCTCCCGAATGTTTGTACAAGCCTTTGTCTGTCGCTATATACAAATCACCTTCCGAGGCCTTGATGTCCAGAATGGCTGCATTGGCAGGAATCCAGGATACCGGGAGAAAACTGAGGCTTTGTTGTGCTACGCCGCTACCCCAAAGAGTGAATGTTAGAATACAAAAAAAGATATGTTTGAAGCTCATGCTGTTATTGCTGGGTTGAGTTATAAAACGAAATTTCTTCAATAAACGGTATTCATTACAATCAGTTAATGAATGTTGTGTTAATTTCTTCCAAATCAATGATAATCATTGCCGAGAATGTTCACTACGTTTGTTACTCAGAAATGAAGGGTGATGGCGGAAAGTTCTTCAACACACTTGCCTTCAAAAGCCCATAAATTGTGCCAAGTTCCAATTCCTCCCGAATTCGGTCCATGTCCGAAAGGATAAATGAAAAGTATGATTATTTTTGAGCCATGGAGAAAATCGTAAAGAACATTCCCAGTGCTATTACTTTGCTCAATCTGGCCTCAGGCTTCATGGCAATTTTGGTGGCTGACTATTTCTGGAGCACGATGATATTACTGGCTGCATTGATCTTCGATGTTTTGGACGGCATGCTTGCAAGAGCTCTGCATGCACAATCAGCCCTGGGATTACAACTGGATTCCCTGGCAGATCTGGTCAGTTTTGGCGTTGCACCAGCCTACTTATATTACTTGCTTGCACCCTCAGAGGAATGGTGGATCCGGTATATTCCATCGATACTAATCGTGCTGGCCAGCGGTCTAAGGCTGGCAAAATTCAACCTTCTTCCATCGTCCAAAGATTTCAAAGGATTGCCAACTCCGGCCAATGCATTTTATTACATGGGCTTATTCCTATGCGTGTATACCAACAATCAATGGATTTCTGAGCTCTTTGCCAATAAGGTCGTTTACATGCTTTCGCCGGTGATTTTGGGATATATGATGCACAGCAGGTTGAAAATGTTTTCGCTCAAAAGTTTGATCAAACCGTGGTATAAAAACATATATCACATCACTTTATTTGTGTTTTTTGTGGCTATGGTCATTATTGACCAATTTTCTGCCTTTGTTATGATCATTCCCCTATATATTGTTCTGTCTATGCTGTACACCTTGTATCATCGGATCCATGGTTAAATAAGCGTAAACATTTTTTTCGATCTGACGCGTTTTCAAATTTTCTATTATTTTTGAACCCTGAAATTGAAAAGCGTGTTTACCCACACGAGACTATTTAGAACATCAATCAAGATTAATGGCTATTATCATAACAGACGAGTGTATCAATTGCGGAGCTTGTGAACCGGAATGCCCCAACAATGCTATCTACGAAGGTGGAATAGAATGGGCCATTGCAGATGGTACATCGGTCAAGGGCGAATATACACTGGAAGACGGTACAGAGGTAGAAGTGGATGCAAAGCAGGCACCTGTATCTGACGAGTACTATTACATCGTTCCGGACAAATGCACCGAATGTGTAGGTTTTCATGAAGAACCACAGTGTGCAGCTGTTTGCCCGGTAGATTGTTGTGTTCCGGATCCTGACAGAGAAGAATCAGAAGAAGAGCTACTTTCACGTAAGGAAAGATTACATCTATAACAAGTTGATCATGTCGTTGAAACCAACACTTCTCATATTGGCAGCCGGTATGGGCAGTCGGTATGGAGGACTCAAACAAATGGACTCATTTGGTCCAAATGGAGAAACCATTATCGATTACAGTTTATACGATGCCATCAATGCCGGTTATGGAAAAATTGTTTTCATTATCAGGGATACTTTCAAACAGGCATTCATGGACAGGTTTGAACCCATGCTGAATGGACGCATCCAGACCGAATACGTTTGCCAGGAACTTACAGACCTCCCTGAAGGCTTTGAATACAACTTCGAGAGAACCAAGCCCTGGGGAACAGCCCACGCTGTTTGGGTAGGAAGACACGTCATTCAGGAGCCTTTTGGTGTCATCAACGCAGATGACTTTTACGGCAGGCAATCTTTTCAGCAGCTGGCCCAGTTTCTCAACAACGATACTACAGAAAATTACAGCCTCATAGGTTATAAACTGGACAATACACTGTCAGAACACGGACATGTCAACAGAGGTGTTTGTCAGGTCAGTCCGGAAGGCAACCTCACCGGAATTGAGGAATGTGTAAAAATTGCCAGAGACGAAGCAGGCATATCTTATCCCGATGCAGAAGGCAAGCCTGTATTTCTTGCTCCTGATACCCTGGTATCTATGAATATGTGGGGTTTTAAGCCTTCTTTCATGGATTATACCGGAGAAGTATTTTCTGATTTCCTGAAGGAGAGAGGTTCAGAAGAAAAAAGTGAATTGTACATCCCCACAGTCATCGACGTTTTGATCAAAAGAGGTACTCTCGATGTAAAAATGATCGAAACAGATGCCAACTGGTTTGGTGTTACTTATCCTGAAGACAAGCCTATGGTGAGTCAACAAATAGATGATTTGCTCAAAGATGGAGTATATCCTATCAACCTCTGGTCTTGATAAAATGCCAAAGCTGCTCATCGGCATAGGCATTTTGTTGGTCATACTTGGACTGCTTTACCATTTCTTTGGAAACATTTTTTCGTGGTTCGGTCATCTTCCGGGAGATATTTCTGTGGAGAAAGAAAATTTCAGACTTTATGTTCCTCTTACTTCAATGATTCTTGTCAGTGTCGTTCTCAACATCCTGTTTAGAATATGGACAAAGTTTTTCATGTAATGTTTGTTTAGAAAATGGATATTTCATTGAACAAAAAAATACAGACAATTGTCTTTTCAGTCTTGTATGTATGGATAGATTCCTATATATTTAATTAAATTTTATTTATAAACTTCCACTTAAATCAATCACTAAGCTAGTTTCAAAATGAAATCTGATAAGTCAAAGAAGAAAATTGCTCCAAAGGGGCAGCTTGAATTTGAAAATCTGAAACCTAAGAAAAAAATGAGCATCGATAAGAAACCCAAAGTTTCTTTTAAGTCACCCAAGTTTTGGGATGAGCTCGATGATGATACCAGCAATTACAAAATCCGGGGTATGTAGGACTTTTAGGGGGAAAATGAATTAATTCTGAATTTAGGTACAGTTTTTGCCTTTTTACAATAAAAAGCTGCTTTTGATAGCAACTTTTCGATACCTGAAACGTATATAAATTAATTACATCATTTTTTAAACACCCCCTATCATGAACATTATCGCGAAAAGAGTGACAGAATTCTTCAAGAATCTGTTTACTAAAACAAAGAAGTTAAGAGAGATTCCTCAAGGAAAGGAGTTCGAAAACTGGCTGGGAGTCTAAGACTTTCTTAGTTTTTCAGCCACATTCAATCCCAATGAGTATTTTCTTTTTCCCCTATTTACATTGACTTGCTTTTCCATTTGCACCCCCTGTCGGTGGAAAAGTATTTCAAATTCTTCGATTAAATTTCTATTTTATTTATTCCGTCTGCTTTGCGCAGGACATCCCAGGTATGATCTGCCAAAAGGCATACTTCTGCGATAAAAACATAGGGCAAATTTTTTCCCCATTCCTCCGGACTCACCATAGATAAAAGGTGAGTGGCATTCTCCTCCTTATAATACAAACAATAGGCCTGGTTGATGACAGGCTTGAATCCACATTCGGCTTTATATATTAATTCAGAAATCTCAATGCGATCATGGATGGCCTGGGCCTGACGAATCAAGGTTTCTACTTGTTCTTTGATCTGATTGAGTTGATTGCCAGTCTGTTGGTACATGGCTTTCATGGCCAGACCTTTGGTTCTCCCCTTGTCTAATGGCCTGATGATGGCGCTGCCTACATGATGGGCATAAGGCAGCAAGCCAGGAGTTTCTGTGGTTTTGTCTTTATGAATCGGGTTAAAAAAATCATTCTTTTCTTGTTCGCTCATAGTTGTTGATTACTCAATGCAATTCTACATATTCTGTGATCTCAAGCCCGTAGCCGATCAGACCTACTCTTTTTTTCGAGTGATTGGAGATGAGCCTCATTTTTCTGATGCCGAAATCTCTGAGAATTTGAGCACCAATGCCAAAGTCTCTTTGCTCATCCATGTTGGGGCTTGGTTCCTCTTTAACCCCTTGCTCAAGTGCCTTGAGTTTGTGAATGATGGATTCGTTTTTCTCTCCATGCCTCATGTACAACAAAAGACCACTTCCTTCTTTGGCAATCAAATGCAGTGATTTTGCTACCGAATTGTTGTCGCAGTCCAGGATGTGGTTGAAAATATCTCCCGTTTCTGTGCTGGAATGCACACGTACTAAAGCAGGTTCAGATTCGTTGAATTGGCCCATAGAAAATGCCAGGTGCAAATCGCCAGTGGTCAGCTGCCTGAAAACACTCACGTCAAATGGTCCGTGTGCGGTCTCAATAGTAGACTTGTATTCCATTTTGATGATCCTTTCATGTGCCATTCTGTACGCCACCAAATCCTTGATGGAAATAATCTTAAGGTTAAACTTTTTAGCAATTTCCAGCAATTGTGGCAGCCTTGCCATTGTACCATCCTCATTGAGGATCTCTATGAGTACACCGGCAGGGTAGAGGCCAGCCATGACGGCAAGGTCAATCGATGCTTCGGTATGTCCTGTACGGCGCAGTACTCCTCCTTTTTTAGAAATGAGCGGGAATATATGTCCCGGTCTCGCAAAGTCCTCAGCTTTGATGTCAGGGTTGGTAATGGCCTTTATTCCGGTAGCCCTGTCATATGCCGATATACCGGTCGTACAACCATGACCAATAAGATCGATGGATACGGTGAAGGCTGTATGGTGGAGCGCAGTATTTTCTTTGACCATGAGGTCGAGGCCCAGTTCTTTAGCGCGCTCTTCCTGGATGGGAGCACATATCAGACCTCTGCCATGAAGCGCCATAAAGTTGACAATTTCCGGAGTTATGGTTTCGGCCGCACAAATAAAGTCTCCTTCATTTTCGCGGTCTTCGTCGTCAACTACGATGATGACTTTGCCCTTTTTAATATCTTCTATGGCTTCGGGGATCGTATTGAGGACAACTTCATTGTCCGATAAGGTGGTAGGATTAGAATACATCTATTTTGTTTAAAATGGCCACAAAAATAGCATTTAGTTTGGCTACGTTGTTTGCCCAGTCATAATTATCCTCAACGAAATGTCTTGCCTTGTTTTTGATGCGTTCATAAAGTCCGTCGTCGGTCAGGAGCAAGTGAATCGCAGCCACCATTTCTGAAATCTCGTCAGTCACAAGAAGGTGGTCACCGTTTTTACCTTTAATGGCTTCGTTGACAAAAGAAGTGGTGATACAGGGAAGGCCCATGGCCATGGCTTCAAGAATCTTATTTTGCTGACCGGTCCCATTGAAGAGAGGAGCGACCAGTATTTTACCGTCTTCGTATGCACTCCTGATGTCTTCTCTCCACGGTTTCACGTCAATGTTTTCGTTTTCGAGTCTCCAGACGCGGTTAGCGGGTCTTGCACCTGAAAGCAGGATACGAAGCGGTTTTTTGTATTTTTCAAGGTAAGCTGCACCGATTTTTTTGACCAAAATCTCTGCTGCTTCAACATTGGGCAAATAACCCATATTGCCTATAAATACGACATCATATACCGGCGCATTTACATTTCTGGGTTTGAAATACTGGCAATCTATGCCATTGGGAACAACCCTGACCTTCGATCGGTCACCGACATTGATGATTTTTAGGTCGGGGTGGCTAATGATGGTATAGGCGTTGAATTTTTGAGAAATCTGGTATTCATAATCCAGAACTTTTTGACTTTCCCAACGATAAAGCCATTTCCACATGCCATTCGATGCAATCGATCTACGTTTCATGCCTACCCCAAAAGCGTCCATGAAGTCCAGGACGACGGGGATTTTGAGCATCTCAGCATAAGGCGCCATTCTGATGAGCTGGCAGTATGCGATGTCAATGCCGTACAGTTCGACTTTGGCCTGGATGTCTCTTGCAATAAATTTATGATAAAGACTACTGACTTGCAGCGGCATTTTTTTATTGAAATTGGTCAGCATATTGATGGCCAAATCAATATTGTCAATCTTGTAATAATAAATTTCTTTACAAAATTGTTTCACCTCCTCAAATTCCCGTGCTTCCGGCATTACTCCGGTAATAGAAAACAGATATATCTCACAATGCTCAGACAGGTATCTGAGCTGATGAAAAATCCTCAACTTATCACCGCGTTCCAGCGGATAGGGAAATCTTGATGTCAGTACAGCTAGTTTCAATTTGGTCAGTTAGCTTAAAGCCTAACATTTTAGTTGAAATGAATGTTGTAAAATTAAGCTCAAAATGGGAGAAATGCAAGCTAAAAATAAGTCCGGGGCTTCGGCTTCGCTCAGCCACCTTAGAAGTTTTGATGGATTTGGGCATTAGAGAGAGCAATGCGTGCTGTCGGATAAGCCCGCCCATGAAGGGAGCCAGCTGAATGGTCGCCTTCTATGCCTTCTATGCCGCCGGTTTACCCCGCCCCTGAAGGGAGCCGGCTGAATGGTCGCCAATTATGCTTCTACGCCGCCGGTTTACCCCGCCCCTGAAGGGAGCCGGCTGAATGGTCGCCTTCTATGCCT
>JAGQWX010000073.1:22197-23390 GCA_020436935.1 Saprospiraceae bacterium | reverse complement strand
CAAAAATGCAAAGATCGAGGCAGAAAACACAGCCGGAGTGGTACCTCCGGCGAGGCTTTCTAACGAAGATATTTGCATTTTTGACAATGATTATGTGGACAAATCTATTTCCGATAAGTATGATTTCAATTTCCGATAAGTATACCTACTTTTACCCACGCAATCAAAAATCATTTACTTTTGGAATTAGACCTTCAGGAGATTCTACAGCAGAACATCTTTTCCATTGGAAAATATCACGTCACTATTGGGGGCATTATCACCGCAATCCTCATTGTTTTTTTTACACGGATCGCTGAATTTTTTATCAACAGAGTCTTCCTAAAAAGATATTTCAGGAAAAGACAAATTGACCAGGGGCGAAGTTTTGCAGTAGGCCAGATTGTCAAATACCTCATCTATATGATAGGGGTATTCATCATGATCAAACATTTGTTTGGCTCGGTTTCTTTTTTGGCTTTGGGTTCAGCCGGTCTTTTTGTGGGCATTGGCCTTGCCTTGCAGCAAACTTTCACCGACTTTATTTCTGGGATTATTTTATTGGTTGACCGAAGTGCCGAAGTGGGAGATATCATAGTAATAGATAGCGTGGTAGGCCAGGTCAAAAAGATTGGCTTGCGCACGTCAGAAGTATATACCAGAGACAGGGTTTCGGTTATTGTACCCAACTCAAAACTTATTTCAAACAACTTTACCAATTGGAGCCACAATCAGGAACCCGCAAGATTTCATGTAGACGCAGGCGTAGCATACAAGAGCAATGCAGAAGAGGTAGAACGCATCTTGTTATCCTGTGCAGCTGAAATAAAGGAGATACTGGATAACCCACCACCGACGGTGCATTTAATGGAATTTGGCGACTCATCTGTCAATTTCAGGCTGTATTATTTTTCCCATGAATTCTTTTTTGCCGAGAGAATCAAAAGCGATTTGAGAAAAACAATATTTCATCAATTCCGCATGAACGAAATAGAGATTCCTTTCCCACAGCGAGATATCTGGTTCAAGAACAACAATCAAGACGATGGAGGAAGTCCGGATTGAAACTCAACACCTTCCTGACCATGGAGAGATTTCAAAACCTTTACGCATCGCATTTGACGCAAAAAGACTATTTCTGAATCATACAGGGCTTGGCAATTACAGCCGGACCCTCGTCAAAAATCTTGTCGAAGCTTATCCGGATGGTGCAT
>JAGQWX010000073.1:0-22183 GCA_020436935.1 Saprospiraceae bacterium | reverse complement strand
CCCAAGGCTGAACGAAATATCGAAACAGCATTTTTTTTCGATCATCCAAATATTTTTATCCATACACCTTCGGGATTCTTCAAATCACTGTGGCGTACTTTTGGCATGTCAAAAGAGGTAAATGACCTTCAACCTGATATTTTTCATGGGCTGAGTCATGAGCTTCCCAGAGGGCTTGATGAGAGTATCACTCGACTGGTAAGCTTTCATGACCTTATATGGGAAATCTATCCCAAACAATTTCCCTTCATCGACAGATGGCTTTATCACATCAAATACAAAAATGCTGCAAAACATGCAGATCACATTGTATCTGTCAGCAAAAGCACGGCTGACGATTTAAAGACCTTTTATCATATACCTGAAGAAAAAATATCGGTCATATATCAGGCATGTGGCAGCTATTTTAAAACCGATCATTTTTCCACTGACAGACATCACTTTTTGTATGTTGGCAGCATAATAGCGCGCAAAGGACTGGACAGAGTTATTCTTGCTTTAGGAGCGATGCCTGAGGAGCAAAGAAAACCGCTCGTCATTGTTGGTAGCGGTAGGGGGGCATATTTTGATTTTTGCAAAAAGCTAATCAATCAATCAGGACTAAGCCCCTGGATAAAATTCGCGGGCAAGGTCCCCAACAGTGAACTCACAAAATTGTATGACGAAGCCATAGCCCTGGTGTTCCCGTCCATTTACGAAGGATTCGGCATACCCGTCATCGAAGCCATCCACAGAGCTTGCCCGGTTATCACGTCCAACGTTTCTTCCCTGCCCGAAGCTGGAGTCGCCATTACGACTTTGGTGGACCCAATGGATGTAAATCAAATCAGCAAGGCCATGACCAACGCCGCCCAAAAACAATTTTCCCCACCCCAGGCTTCAACGATCCATCAGGCCCTGGCCCCATTCGATGGTCCCTTTGCTGCCCACCAAATGATGCATCTGTACCAAAAGCTTCTTAAATAAAAAGCAAATCCAATCCCAACAGGGATAAAAATTAAATATCCAGCGACTTCGTTGGCAAACCAAATAAGCCGATCCATTTGGCGTAAGAAATGTCAAATCCAATCCCGACAAGGATAAAAATTAAATACCCAGCGACTTCAGTCGCTGGCTCTCATAAAAAAATTTAATTTTTTTTAATCCCCCATCAAAACCACACACCCATCACCCCCACCAAAATCATTTATACATTATCAAATAAAATTATTCGACCATGTGATCGCCAAAATGTCAAACAAAAAATGTTACTTTGTATCACATTAATACTTTTCCAAATATATAAATGAGCGATTCCTAGGGTAAACCCCGGTATGTTCGACTTACCGCTTGATAAGGGAAATCTACCATTTACTCATTATATGCCTATAAAGCTTGTATTAAGGAGGTTATAAATTGTATATTTGGAATACTATTTGCAGAGGTAAAACGTGGTTGTGCATCAACAACCCGGAAATGCCATCTGTTAACTCAAAAAACATTCGTGGATATTAGGAAAGAAAAACACATGAAGAAATTATTACTATCATTTTTATTGGTTTTTTCCTGGATGATGATCAAAGCGCAAGTTTTGACCAACAACGGTACCATTACCATCGTTGGCTCAGGTTCGCTGATCGTTGAAGGAGGAATGACCAATGGATCGGGCTCGGCACTCAACATCCAAAGCGGAGGAAGCATGACTGTCAGCGGTGATCTTACCATACAATCAGGTTCTACAGTCGATCAAAATGGATTGATTACCTTCAACGGCTCAGGCAACTCCAACGTTACTTCCAATGGAGTAGATCTAGGAAATGTGACCATCAACAAAACTTCAGGTGATGTTGTCCTGGTTGACGACATGAGCATGGATGGCGCTTTGACGCTGACATCAGGTGATCTTGTTCTTGGAGCCAATGACCTTTTGATGGCGACGACGGCAACAAGTTCAATGGGAACTGCCTCATCACACGTCAATGCCAGCAGTACTGGTAGAATGACTAAGTCCTTTTCCTCTGCACCAGTTTCAGCCTTCACATTTCCTGTTGGAGATGGCACATTCTACACCCCATTAGCCTCTACTCCGACTGGGAGCTCAGGCAGTGTGGCAGTAGCAGTGGAGAATGCAGCACCTGCAAATGTGGTCGGCACCAACTTCCTGACCAGAAACTGGAAAGTCAATACACAAGGATTTACCAGCAATGCATTGCTTGGAACATATAATAATGCAGATGACGTTGGCGTCTCTGTCAACGAATCATTGATTAAAGGAGCTGTATACAACGGTAGTGCCTGGACCTTTAATAACTCTACAGGAAATACCACAACAGACCAGGTGGGCGCCTCATACACAATGCCACCAAGTCCAAACGACATAGTTTTCTCTGGGTTGAATACGATTGGTACAGTGAATTTGAAAGCATGGTTGGCTGGCGCATATAATGGTGGTACCATGAGAACTAACTTGATTGCACATAGCTCATTTCCACTAATGAGCCCATATTCCCAAGATCCAGCTACAATAACATCAATTCCTAATAATAACATAACAGATTGGGTACTTTTGGAGTTAACAAATCAAAGTAATAGTTCTGATCCTTCCATATTTAAGTCTGCATTTATTTTAAATGATGGCAGTATCGTTGATTTGGATGGGTCCTCACTTCCTTCAATAATTGGTGCGTATGCAAACTCATTTGTTAGAATTGCACATAGAAATCACTTATCTGTAAGAACGATGACTGCAGTTAATACCCAAAGTCCACAGCCAATTGATCTTAGAAGTAATTTATCAGATGCATATTTTAATAATACGGCACCATTTAATGGAAATCAAGCGATGAGACAAATTTCAACAGGTGTTTATGGATTATGGGCTGGAAATACCAATGGTGATGCAATCGTACAATATAACACTGGAGGAATAAATGATAGGGTTAAAATTCTTCAAAAAGTTGGAGTAACAACCACTATTCCTACAGGATTAGATTACCACATCGAAGATACAAATTTAGATGGTTTTGTACAATATAACACTGGAGGAGTAAATGATAGGGTGGTTGTTTTACAAACAGTAGGAACAACAACAACAGTACCAATTTACCAACACTAATTAATTTAACAAACATGAAGAAATATTTACTCTTATCAATTCTTAACTTGATTTGTGCTATTTTGATTTCTCAAAATATTTCAGAAATCCGAATAGTTCAAAGCACTCCTGGAAATTTTAATGTTGAGATGAGAATTACTTCTCCAGCATATTTGCCAACAACCGCCGATATCATTGGAGGGCTAACCTTTGCATTGGGGTGGCCAACTGCAAATCCCATTACCTTGGGTACAAGATCTACATCATATGGACTTGCAGCAGAAGGTGGCTCAACAAATACATCAGGAAGTTTTACTTATAGAAATTTTAATTCAGCTGGAGGTGATGCTTTCCCTGTAGACTGGTCGCAAAATACATGGTATGTAATAATGTCAATTCCAGCAACTGGAGGAACTCCAATTATTATGTCAGATGGACCAGGTGTTGGTGCTCCGGAACCAGAATTGTTGGTGCTAGTTGAAGGTGCCTTTCCGGAGATTTATACAACAGAAATTGTTCTTCCAATCCGCCTCCAGTCCTTCACCGCTCAAAAGCTCAACTACAACAGCTCTTTGCTCAACTGGAAATCTCTGAGTGAAGAAAATGCTTCTCACTTTGACATTGAGAAAAGCCTTGACGCTGAGAACTGGGTAAAGGTTGGCACGGAAAAAACAAGAGGCAGCCTCAACTACGGCGCTGAATACAGCTTCGTAGACGAAAATGCAGTAATGCTCAGAAACGATGAGAATAACGTCTACTACCGACTCAAAATGGTAGACAACGACGGCAGCTTCCAATACAGCGATGTGCGTTTGGTGACCTTCGAAAGAAGTCTCACAGATGTAGAAGTATATCCTAACCCATCACACGAGTTTTTCAATTGGAAAATGGGTGTTGGAGATACACAGGTACACGATGCACAGCTTCAATTGTTTGACATGACAGGCAAGCTCGTCAAAAAACAAACCGTAAGTGCAAATGGCATCTCTAAAGTAGACATCGCAGAACTGGAGACCGGCCTCTACAACATCGTCGTCAAACACGAAGACCAGATCTACAGAAAAAGAATCATAAAGACCAATTAATTGGTCCGTACAGACGCCAGGCATGGCGTCTCCACGGTAAGGGCGCCAGGCATGGCGCCCCATAAGATAAAAAGCTCTAATGATCACCATTAGAGCTTTTTTATTGATAGCCGCAAGGCGGCCCACATGGCACAGCCGCAAGGCGGCCCACATGGCACAGCCGCAAGGCGGCTCACATCGCACAGCCGCAATGTGGCTCACATCGCACAGCCGCAATGCGGCTCTCATTGTAAAGCCGCAATGCATTGCGGCTCAGTCTCATCACACATACAAAGATCATATGAAGCACTACCTCCTCCTTACCCTCCTCCTCGCAGCCACCTCCTGCCACCGCTCCATCTCCAAAGATCAATCGCCGGTCAACCAGGAACAAGAACGCAACGATGCCGCCCAAGAAACTCTTCAACAGGAAAAAATCCTTTTGCTCAACATCACCATGGTCAAGGACTCCACTTCCCCAACCGGAGAAAACTGCGCCTTGTACAACCATCAAATAGCCCCGGGCAAATTAAAAGGCAGTCTTTCCGATGATGAAATTCCTCCGCCTGGACATTTGATGTTTTATTTTAAGGACGCGAATGGTAGGGTCCTGGCTACTCAAAGCATAGTAGACCCTTTGACTGCTTTTGTGGAATATGCCGCTGATGACGATGGGAACATGGGCAGGAAACAGTTGGAAACTGAATCTGAAATTTTGAGCATTCGGGTACAGTATCAAACTGAAATGACCTTGCTTGACGTCTATAAAATGAATGAACTCCGGGAAAAACAAAAAGTATGCACGATTACACTGAAACTGAACTGACCGAAACACAACACGACATTGCAAAAAAGGAAAAATCGCTGAAAAGAGAAAGTGCGCTTTTGTGGAGTGTAATACTCCGTTTGCCTTTCTATACTTATATACTTGGGATTTTTAGCTTGCTTACATTGCCGGAAAAAGCACAGGCCCAAAACTTTGACGTCGATACTCTTGTGTACAATGGCGACCCTGCCAACCACATCAACTTTGTTTACCTGGGAGATGGATTCACCAATGCGCAAATGAATCAGTTTATCAGCAAAGCAATTACGCTCAACAACGCCATTTTCAACACACCACCATTCTCTAATTACAAATCGTATTTCAACGCCTTCGCCATAAAAGTTCCATCCTCGGAAAGTGGAGCGAAACACGCCGGAACAGCAACGGATGTCACAGAACCGGCATCCCCGATCAAAAACCCCAACAATTATTTCAGTTCGGCTTTCGATGTGAGTAGTATCCACAGGCTTTTGGTTGGACAAAGTTTTCAGGTCCATAACGTAGCCTTTGCCAATTTCCCGCAATACGACCAGGTCCTGCTCATTGTCAATGACAACGAATACGGTGGTTCAGGCGGTTCGATCGCAACTGGTTCTGTCAATGGAGCAGCTGCAGAAATCATGATCCATGAAATAGGCCATTCTTTTGCCAATTTGGGTGATGAATATTGGTTCAATTGCGGCGAGGTCAAAAACCGCACCGCCAACAACAATCCTGCCACCATCATCTGGAAAAACTGGTTGAATTCAAACGGCATTGGTATTTACCCCATCGGTACATCAGGCCCATCAGCATCATGTTACCGACCCCACCAAAATTGTAAGATGCGAGCTCTGGGTCAACCTTTCTGTGCTGTCTGTAAGGAAGCAATCATCGACAGGATTTACCAATTGGTGAGCCCAATCAATGGATTTAGCCCGGCTGGAAATGAAATTGACTTCAACATCGACTCCATGGCATTTTCACTTGACCTCGAATTACCCAGCCCAAACACTTTAAAAATCACCTGGCTGTTGAATGGGGATACCATCCGATCATCTGTTGACAGCATCGTTCTGGCCAATAGCGAGCTTCAGGCGGGACAAAATAATCTACAAGTCATTGTCACAGACAATGTGAATATGTCAAGATCCTATTGGCCTGCCAGCGCTGGTTACCTACACGCTGTCAGCTGGACCATTATACAATCACCTCTCGAAGTCGACGACCTCAATTTTCAGGCAGTTTACGATGGCAGAAAAGTTAAACTCAGCTGGGAGTCAAAAGCCAACAATAAAACCTCCCATTTTATCATCCAAAAGAGTCGCGACGGACTTCGTTTTTCTTCTATCGGCCAAGAACTGGCAAAAACCTCAGAAGGGTTAAATCGATACTTATTTATTGATTCAAGCCCATTAAGCGGAGTGGCTTATTACCGCCTGGATAAGGTAGATTTTGATGGAAAAACAGAAGAAGGACCCATAATGACGGTCAATAAAATTGACAAAGTCCAGTTCACGATATTCCCCAATCCTGTTGAAGATGTTTTGTCCATATCAGTTCATTCAGAAAAACCAGAATCAGCAGCGATTTTGGTCTATGATGTTAGCGGAAGATTGATCTTGAAAAAAGACTATGTGGATATCGCCCATCTCAACGAAGACATAGAAACGCAAACCTGGCCTCCGGGCGAATATTTTCTGGAGATTAAAATAGGTGATTTGGTTAAAAAGGAGGTGGTAGTGAAGCAGTAATTGATAGATTTTCGATGTCAAACACAGCCCTTAAAATATGACAAGAAAAATGTGATCATTTTTGTTTTGAATTGAATAAATGGCAATTGATTTAAATTTGCTGTAGCATTAAAAACTGTTTTTTTGGTCAAATACAAACATAAATGAAATCTATTTTTCCCCTCATCTTCTTTTTGATATTGCTTTACTCGTGCAGTTCAGACACAAAAAAGCAGAAGGGTGAAGTGACTAAAGCCAATCATAAAGAAATATCAACGGAAGAATTAGGTGATCTTTTTAATCATTATCATGCGTCGCCAGTCTCTCAGAAAGAAATGGATGAAAATGCTCTCATTGAATATATTTCAGATAAGGGTTACCCTGTGACCAGGACAGAAAATGGAGTTTTTATTCATACGATCGCAGAAGGACAAGGAGCGTTAATTCAAAGAGGGCAACCTCTGCAAGCTCATTATATTGGGAAGTTTCTCAATGGACCAACGTTCCAGTCATCCTATGATAAGGGTCGGCCTATGGCGTTTCATCAGGGACAGATGGTGAGTGGTTGGAACGAAGCCTTACTTCACATGCGCATTGGCCAAAAGGCATTACTGTTTATTCCATCGCATCTGGCTTATGGCGAAAATGGTCTCGGAGATGTCATTCCACCAAATGCAAATTTGGTTTTTGAAATCGAAATTATTGAGTAATAAGACAGGGCATGATGATGATTAATATGTGGAGCTGTACCAATGACAAAAAGCAACCAAGCCCGGAATAGCAAAGCTTAAAGCGAAAGCAACTCCTTCTTAAATCCCGCGAAATCAGTACCAATCTTTGTGGCTACTTTTTCCCTGTCAGCCAGGACAGCAAGACGCTGCGGTATTTCTACTTCAAGACCAAGCGTTTCATTGACTACGTCTTCAAACTTGGATGGGTGGGCTGTTTCAAAGAATGCACCAACGGCATTCGGATGATCAGCAAGATATTTTTGTAAAGCAAAGTGGCCTACAGCTCCGTGTGGATCGGCAATGTATCCATACTGTTGGTGGATGACCTGCATTTGATGCCTGGTCTCCTCGTCAGTAACATAGTATCCGACCATATCTTTTTTCATCGCTTCTACATCACCGTTGTACAGGTCATTCATCCTGGCAAAATTGCTCGGATTGCCTACATCCATGGCATTGCTGATCGTGGCGATGCTTGGTCTCGGCTGGTAAATGCCCGACATCAGGTAGTCCGGAACAATTTTATTGATGTTGGTGGCGGCTATGAATTTTGACACCGGCAAGCCCATATTTTTGGCCAGCAGTCCCGCTGTAAGATTGCCAAAATTTCCACTGGGTACGCAGAATACTATCTCGCTACCATAGTCGAGCAGCTGCTTATAGGCTTCGAAATAATAAAAGGATTGTGGAATCAGCCTTGAGATGTTGATGCTGTTGGCTGATGAAAGCTGAAACTTCTCATTGAGTTCTTTGTCCAGAAATGCTTCTTTTACCAATGCCTGGCAATCGTCAAAAGTGCCCGCAACTTCATAAGCACTGATGTTTTCTCCAAGCGTCGTCAATTGTTTTTCCTGAAGCAAGCTGACTTTACCTTCCGGATAGAGGATTTTTACCTCGATTCCCGGAACGCCCAGGAAACCAAAAGCTACTGCCCCTCCAGTATCACCGCTGGTAGCCACCAGGATGGTCAGTTTTTTATCATTGCCCTTGTTGAAGTACGACATCAAAGCAGCCATAAATCTGGCGCCAAAATCCTTGAAAGCCAGGGATGGTCCATGCCACAATTCCAGAGCACCGTGCCGGTCATCCAGCATGACAACCGGAGCTGGAAAATTGATGGCGGACTCAATGATTGTTTTCAGGTCATTTTCAGGAATGTATCCATCGAATAAAGCCTTGCATACGTCAAAAGCGATTTCCTGAAAGGAATAATCCCGGATATTATTGAACCAATCAGCTGGCAAAACCGGAATGTATTCAGGCATGTAAAGGCCTTTGTCGGGTGCCAGAGATTTAAGAACAGCCTCCTTAAGATCTGCCTTAAGCTGTTTGTTGTTGGTGCTGTAAAGTTGCATCTTCTGTTTTGTCCGATCAGTGCATATGGCCTTCGTGGCCTTCTTCTGCTTCTTCCAGACTCTTGTTCATGACATAATCCATACCACAAACCGGGCAGACTCCAGCCTCTTCACTGCCACTGCCTTCGCAATGCATTGGACAGATATAGGTAGAAGTATATTCCTTACCCATTGCTGTTGTATCTGAAGCTTCAGCACTGTGGTCGTGCATTTCTTCCATGGCTTCTGCCGGCTCAGGAGCAACTTCTGCTTGTTTAGATCCACAAGCATAAAACATAAATCCAAAAGCAGCAGCGAGCATCAAAGTAGAAAAACGTATTTTCATGATAGCTTTTTTAATTTGCTGCAAAGATTGGTTTTTTTATCAAAAGATGAAACATCCTGTTGATAAATATAAAGTTGAGGCGTTTTGTGTGAAGTCTGACACAGTAAATAATACTTGAACAGGGTTACAATAAAAAAAGCCACAGGTTCACTGCAGCTTTTTTTATGATACGGAGAATACTTTTTCGTCTTCCCCTATATTTTACCGTACCTGACTACAACTTCAATTTTGCAGCTACGAGGGCAGAAACGTCAACCGTCTCGTCTGCATACAGGATATTTCCCGCCGCAAGATCAAAAATATACGCATAACCGTTTTCTGTTGCTACCGCTTTGATCGCAGCGTTGATCTTTTCCTGGATAGGCTGTAAAAGTTCTTCACTCTTCTTCTGCAACTTGACCTGAGAGTCTTGTTCGAAAGCCTGAATTTCACCTTCCTTTGTTTTCAGGGCTTCCAATTGCTCATTGTATTGTAGCGGAGAAATCTCATTTTGCTTGGCCTGCAGTTCCTGATACTTGGTCTGAAGTTCTTTGATCATATCCTGACCTTTTTTCATCAGCTGGGTCCTCAGGGTTTCGATATTGGTATTGGCTTCTTTCACTTGCGGGAGTTCAGCAATAACAATTTCTGTGTTGACATATCCGACCTTTTGAGCGGAGAGTGTATAAGTGCAAGCCATGAAAAGCATTGCAATAAATACAGAAGCGATTTTCTTCATTTTAAAATTCAAAGATTATTGTGAATAAGTAATTATTTAGCACCAACTTTTTTCTTGATGTCCTCGGTTTTATCGAAGTCTGGGGCAACAAAGAGCAAACCTGCAGAACCAGACTTGTCAAAGATCAGGTCATAGCCTCTCTCACCGGCATAAGATTGCATGGCTTCAAAAACCTTGTCCTGAATTGGGCTTACCAACTGTTGTCTTCTTTTGAACAAATCTCCTTCGGGCCCAAATCTTCTTTTCTGCAACTCTCTTACAGCATCCTCCTTTTTTACGATCTCATCCTCTCTTGCCTTTTTGTCATTGTCGCTGAGCAATACCATTTCTGCCTGAAACTTATTGTAAAGGGCTTTGATTTTGTCGTATTCCTTGGCGATCTCTTGTTGCCATTCTGCGGCTACTCGATCAACCTCAGTCTGAGCACTTTTATAATCAGACATGCCATTGAGCACTGCATTGACGTCAACGATGGCGATTCTTTGTGCAGAAAGGCTCGTAAATGTCAGTGCAAAGGCTATGACGGTCAAAAGTTTTTTCATTTTAAGCGATTTTTAGATTTCAATAATAGGCCCATCTACTTGATTTTCAGGACCGTGTTTACGTTTTAAGACTTACAAATTTGGGGTTTTGTTTCTTAATTAAAGTTTAAAAGTGCCGGATTATGTTTAATAAAACTTTATTCTTTAAAACTCCTGCTCAAAAAACGTCATTTTTTCCATTTTATGTTGCAACCTGCCCCGGGGTATTGCTTTTCAGGAGGATGGTTGCCCGCGAGCAAATCATCAATGGCATTGCGCAGGTCTTCTCCCGTCAATGGCACATCATTGTTGGGCCTGGACCCATCAATCCTCCCACGGTAATATAGATTTGCGTCCTGATCAAATAAATAAATGTCAGGAGTACATGCCGCATCGTATGCTCTGGCAACTTCCTGAGTTTCGTCATAGAGGTAAGGAAACGGGTATTTCAAGACCTTGGCAGCAATGCGCATATAGTCCGGTGCATCATCGGGATAGTTCTCGACGTCGTTTGAACTGATGGCCACAAAGGATATGCCTTTTTCAAGGTATTCATTGGCAATGTTGACCAATTCACTGTTGACGTGGATGACGTATGGACAATGCACGCATAGAAACATGACCACAAAGCCCTTTCCTCCTTGTAACTTTTCACTGTCAAAAGCATTGCCTGAGACCACATCCGGAAGAATGAATGCGGGAACCCTGGTCCCCAGCTGCATCATATTGGATTCTGTAAGTGCCATTTGTTTGTAATTATTTGTGTTCCTGGATGTTCATTTAACGTATAAGCCTGCAAAAATAACATTGCGGGCCATAAAGCAAAGTGTTATAGAAAGGGGAAATGGATTTGAATCATTTCTTATGCACAAATTCTACTCATTTTTAAATAAAATGCCTTAATAGTATACAGCCATAAGTTTTTCGACCTTTTCTTCGAAATTTTTGAAATCCTGCTCCAGCTTAAGGAAAAACATCTCCCGGTATTGAAAACCGTCGCCGGAAATGAGGACCGACCTTTTTCTAATCTTTTGAATCCATTCCTTACTGAATGTATAAAAGGCCGGATTGTACGTCACGATGAATTGTGGCATATCGTACCCAATACATGTAGTATTGAATTTTTCAGATTCGTACAAAACCATATTCAGAAAATTGCCGTATTCATTGAGGTAAATCATGCGCTCGGCGCTGCCTGTATTCCCACCTGAAACCGCCAATTCGTGTAAGTGGTTGACCAGCTTTTTTACGTCATCCAGTAAATGCCTGAGGAAAACTTCCTCTTTAAATGCCCGTATCGTAATGCTGAAAATGATTTGTTGGTAAAGATTTGCAAACATATTGCTGTTCCATATCTCAGTAACAGGGTGGGCAGCGTAATAGGAAGATATTTCACTCCGTATGCCGTCCAGCTGAGCAGTCATCGCCGGGTTTTCTTCAATGATCAGCCGGGATTCTGAGGAATGCAGGTGGCTCCACACCGAAATCAGAAAATTGAAGATGTACTTGTGTGAAAAATAATAGAACACAGGCAGTTCATTGGCCAGATAAGTGAGCTTGCTGTTGGTGAGTTCTCCCAATGGTTTGAGAAAAAACCTAAACTGGCTCATGAGGTCAAACGAATCACTTTTGGGCGAAAACGAATGCTGGAAGGAAATGTAACGATCGGCCTGAAAAATAGCATCGAGCGAAACGTTGAATTTGTTGCAAAGTGTAACGAGTTCCGACGAGGAAAGCGATGTTTCTCCGTTAATTCTTTTGTAGCATGCACCCTTTCTCAGCTGCAGTGCATCCATCATTCCATAGAGGATATATTCGGAATCATACCTTCTCGTAAGATACTCAAAGAAGTATTTCTGTATGTTGATTTCACTTTCCAAAATTCATCCAATTTATATGGTGTAAACCCTAAAACAACAAGTTTACAAGTGTGCAATAAATATACCAAAAATCTTTAAAATAGTTTACAAAACGTAAAAAAGTAATTTCAGGGTTCATGTTATATTTCACAATACATGATTTTAATGATATAATTTTGAAACATCAACAAGGAGGAAAAACACTATTTAGCTACTATCCATTCCTATGAAAAATTTGAGCTGAATTAACCCACTAATTATCCCCCTGAAGTCAAAAAAGTGCGCCGAAAAAGTTTGGCGCACTTTTGTTATTTTTGGGCATTAATCACAAGAAAAGCGGATGGCAGATCAAACAGATTCCACGGAACAAGATGGAACAGGAAACGAAAAAAATATTGAAACTCAAAGTAATGTCTTACTGGAAAAGACCACAGAAACTTTCCAATGGTGGAACAGACTTTCAACAATAAATGCTGAGGATCCCATCTGGCTTAGTTTTCTGAAAATTGGATTCAGAATCATCGGTATTCTATTTTTGATCGCAATTTCTCCCCTTGTTTTGTTGGGCATCTTTTTCGCATTTATCGCTGCAGGGTGATGGGTCGAAAACTGTGGTTGGGTTCAATAATCATATTTTTAATACACCAGTTGGTGCAAAAAATATTGCAGATTCCCATTCCCATTGCAGATCAGTATCTGGATCCATTTTTGTCTATTCCGATCCTCTTGGGAGCATTTACATTTGGCAATCAATTGATGGGCATTAAAATCCCGATCCAACAATTGAAAGCATGGGAGATAGGCATAATAACCCTGGCTTTTGCCATTTTATTTGAGGAAGGCTTCCCTGCATGGTCTGCCGATTTTCACAAAGATCTGATGGACTACCCGATGTATTTCGTTGGAGCCATGGTTTTCTACCTGTGGATGAATGACAAAAACTAGACTTTAGTATTGGTACACGTGGTGCACTTGCCTTTTCTGTTTCTTTCAAACACGATATCAAGTCGCCCCAAAAGCAGGCCGGCCCATCCGACCTGATTGACAATCACATCCTCGCCAAGAGCATTGGGTAACTTGATGGCTTCACGCAGGAAGGTATGGGTATGACCACCCAGGATCAAGTCAATGTCCGAAGAAGAGGCAGCCAGCGTATGGTCAGAAATTTTGGAATTTTCATACTTAAAGCCCAGGTGTGACAGACAGATCACGTAATCGCAATCCAACTCGTTTTTGAGTAACCAGGCTGTTTTATTGGCACTTGCCAATGGATCATTGTATATCGTATTGCCGTAGAGTTTTTTGGGTACAAGCCCATCGAGCTCAATACCTACCCCAAAAACACCGATTTTTATACCCCCCTTATTGAAGATTTTGTAGGCTTCGATCTTTTTGTCGAGCACCGTATCAGAAAAGTCATAATTGACATTTAAAAGCGGAAAATTTGCATGAGGCAATTGCTTGAGCAAGCCGTCCATTCCTCCATCAAAATCGTGATTTCCTATGGTGGCGGCGTCATATTTCATGGCAGACATCAGCTTCATTTCCAGCTCTCCCCCATAAAAGTTGAAATAGGGCGTTCCCTGGAAAATATCACCGGCGTCGAGCAGGAGCACGTGTTCTTCAGCAGCTCTGATTTTTGAAATGAGTGCCGCTCTTTTGGCAACTCCTCCCCGGCCTTCATTTCGACCCCCATCCATCGGAAAAGGATCTACTCTGCTGTGTACATCATTGGTGTGCAGGACAGTCAGTTTCACAAAATCGACATCGTCCGTAAAAGCATGCAATGGAAAATTACCTACGGTCACCAGCAATCCGCCGGCGGAAACGGTTCTTAAAAAGCTGCGTCTATTTGTCTTCATCAGCAACAATTATTCTTTTATCTAATGCAGGATTGATGATCTTGTTATCTCTGACATAGTCGATGAGAAGTTCCCGGATAAATACAGCGGTTTGCTCTTGGGGAGCATCTACCAGAAAGTCACAATTATCACCACCTTCAGCGACGTAATTGGGCAATGCGATCACCCATGAGTTCTTGCTTTTGATGGCCTCACCGTTTATAGTAGCATTGACTGCTCTTCCGTCAACGATTTCAAAATAAATGCCCTTGCTGATGGGCCAGCCTTTGGAGTCTGCAATTCGATCTAGCAGGCGCATCATCTTTATGCTGTCAAGCGTCATGATCACAAGTGTATTGTCGAAGGGCATCAATTCGTACATCATTCGCACGGTAACAACACCTTTTGGAACGGAATTAAGCCTGACACCGCCATAATTCATCATGGCAGCGTCTATGCCCAGAGACGGATACATCTTTCTTGCCGGGTCAAGCATGGCATCTGCCATAAAATTGGTAAGTGCAGACGTGGGTTTTTCTTTGTCCATCGTGGAGGTGAACTCTCCAATTTTTTCGTCCATCTGAGCATCGAGTTTTGACTTGTACGGATCAATGATTTTCAATACATCAGCGTCTACAGCGCCAAACTCTTCAGATATATTTTGATTGGAATTGGTACTGGTGACTACATAGGCCTGTTTTGGAGCACATGCCAAAAATCCCATAGTGAACACACCCAGCAATATAAATTGGTGCAACGGTTTTATCAACGTTCTCTTCATTTGGTCAAAGTAAGGCCTTAAAGGTAAATCAATTCTGTTTTAAATGTCTAAATACCGGTTGGAAATAGAATCGTCTACGGGTGATTCATATAAATGAGTCCATTGCGAAAAGTCTTCATGGCTAAATATGGCTCTATTTATATCAAATCACACCTTCGTAGTGGACTGATAAATGTTTGGAACATTGATCTCAAGAAAACGCTCGGGAGCTGCCAAAGCCTTCCATCCAAATTGTTCATAAAGGCCATGTGCGTCAAGAGTAGCCAGACTCCAGCGCCTTAATCCCTGAAGTTTTGGATGACGATGTATGGTTTCCATCAGCCATTTGGAAAGTCCCAATTTTCTGTAAGCATCCAGAATAAATACATCGCACAGGTATGCAAAAGTGGCACAGTCACTGATGACTCTTGCAAATCCGACTTGCGAACCGTCATCGGAGTAGACCCCAAAACAAATGGAATGATCTATCGAAGTTTCAACAGTCTGTCGCGGGATATTTTTTGCCCAGTAGGATTCTAAAGACAAATATTCATGGATGGCATTCCGGTCGAGCTTATCTTTATCGTCTGAGATATGAAAGCCCTGCACTGCAAAATTGGTTTGATTCATATAGAAAAAAGCAATGGATGATCAAAAGTAAATTTTTAAAACAGGGCTGTAAAATTCTTTTGAAAAAAAGATATCTTTACCTGATAAACCTTAAGAAAGATGTTATCTAAAGTATTTGCAAGCGCCGTCCATGGCGTTGAAGCAACCACCATTACCATTGAGGTAAACCTGGGTGGACTACCCGCAGCAGACGGTTCAAGATTTTACAACATGGTAGGCCTTCCTGATATTGCTGTCAAAGAAGGATTCCAGCGCATCGAAGCCGCCATCAAAAACAGTGGATTTGATTTTCCCAGACGCAACTGCGTCGTCAATCTGGCCCCGGCAGATATCCGTAAGCAGGGTTCCGCCTATGACTTGCCAATTGCCATCGGAATATTAGCCAGTGACCAACAAATCCAAAACAATGAAATCGCGTCTTATGTCATCATGGGTGAACTAGCACTCGACGGTTCCATAAGGCCCATCAGGGGTGCCTTGCCGATTGCCATCCAGGCCAGAAAGGAAAAGTTCAAAGGGTTCATTCTGCCCAAAGAAAATGCGCGTGAAGCTGCAATCGTCAAAGACATTGCGGTCTATGGAGTCAGCCACATCAGCGAAGTGGCGGGCATGCTCAATGGTACCACGACCATCGCGCCTGCGCCTCACAATACCAGAGAGCTTTTTGAAGACCAGGTCAATCAATACGACGTGGATTTTGCTGATGTGAAAGGCCAGGAAAATATCAAAAGAGCTATGGAACTGGCGGCCGCAGGTGGCCACAATGTCATCCTCATTGGTCCTCCCGGAGCAGGAAAAACAATGCTGGCCAAAAGACTGCCAACGATTTTACCACCTTTGTCTCTCCAGGAAGCGCTGGAAACAACAAAAATTCATAGCGTCGCGGGTCATATGAAATCCGATATGGCACTGCTTGCAGTAAGGCCTTTCAGATCACCACATCATACCATCAGCGATGTTGCATTGGTAGGAGGAGGTAGCAACCCTTCTCCAGGCGAAATTTCACTGGCGCACAATGGCGTCTTGTTTCTGGACGAACTCCCCGAGTTTAAAAGAGCAGTTTTGGAAGTAATGCGTCAGCCCATGGAGGCTAGAAAGGTGACCATTTCGAGAGCCAAAGTGTCCGTAGATTATCCGGCCAGTTTTATGCTCGTTGCTGCTATGAACCCCTGCCCGTGCGGCTACCACAACCACCCGGATAAAGAATGCGTGTGTGGACCTGGTGTTGTGAAAAAGTACCTGAGCAAAGTATCGGGACCCTTGCTCGACAGGATCGACCTCCACGTTGAAGTCACTCCAGTCTCCTATGATGAATTGGCCGAAAGAAGTACCAAAACGGAGACCAGCACAGAGATTGTCAAGCGGGTCATGCGCGCAAGAGCGATTCAGCAGGAAAGATTTAAAGACCTTGAAGGGGTTTATTTCAATGCCCAGATGAGTGGTAACCAGGTGAAGGAGTTTTGTGAAATCAATCAAGCCGGCAATATTCTCCTTAAAACAGCTATGGAACGTCTGCAATTATCTGCCAGGGCCTACGACAGAATACTGAAGGTAGCACGGACAGCAGCTGATTTGTCCGAAAGCCCTGATATCAAAATCGAGCACCTGGCCGAAGCCATTCAATTGAGGTCGCTGGACAGAGATGGCTGGGCCGGTTGATTTTTATTGTTGATGTTTTTGAAATATCTGGCCAGTAAAAAGGAGGACAATAAATGCCAGATACCCCACCAGGCGGTGATCAAAGCCATACCTCCCAGGCCATCAAAAAAATTGAAGACCAGAATCAATCCGAGGCCGGAATTTTGTATGCCTGTTTCTATGGAAATGGTCTGACAATCCCGCTCAGCCAGTCCAAATGGTTTTCCTATAAAATATCCCATGGCGAGTGCCAAAGAATTGTGGATCAATACGAGCCAGAATACCAGATACAAATAGTTTTTGATGTTGTCAAAATTTCCAATCACGGCAAAAACCACAAAGGATAAAAATATCAACATGCTGAGCTGTTTGATCCAGGGTAATATTTTTTGGGTCAACCCCGGAAAATAGCGCCTAAAGATAAAACCAAGTATGATGGGAAGAATGATGAGCTTGAGCAAAGAGGAAGACATTTGCCAGACACTCAATGTAATCTCTCTGACTTCCTGACCCGGTAGGTGCTTCTGAAGGAATGCAAAAATCAAAGGTGTCGTAAGCGCCGAAGCGAGCGTTGATACACTGGTTAGCGTTACAGATAAGGCAGTATTTGCTCCTGAAATATGGACTGCATAATTGCTGACATTGCCTCCGGGACACGCAGCAATAAGCAGCATGCCCAATGCCAGCGAAGGGTGGGGATTGAGTATATAAATTAAAGCCAGACTCAGCAAAGGCAATAGAACCAGCTGCGAAACCAAACCCACTGCCAGACTTTTGGGCTGGGCAAGTACTTTGCGAAAAGCAGTAAAATCGATGTCCAGGGACACCCCAAACATCAGAAATCCAAGGCATAAGTTCAGTATGGATAGCTGTCCCTCCTCAAAATGAATGTGGATGTCGTCGATCACAGGTGTAATTAGTTGTTGTAGACTCTGCCAATCATGGGGTGGTCGACGATGGCCTTTTTGAGTTCAGAAACATCTATAGGTCCTTGTTTTCTGTATACCACTTTTCCTCCCGGCTCTACGAGCATGGTATATGGAAGGGCGCCACCCCATTCAGGGTCAAGGCTTTCGATGAGTTTGTATTTGTCGTCCAGGGAGAAAAGGTAATTTGTGGTAGAAGACTCTTGTTTTTTCAAAAATTTCAAAGCTTTTTCTTCCTGTTCCGGAACATCTGCGCTGATGGTAACCATTTCAAAATCTCTGCCTCTGTACATGCGGTTGATGGTGATCAAATCCGGAAATTCTGTAACACAAGGTCCACACCACGTTGCCCATACATTGATGAGGCGCAGTTTTTCTCCGTCTTTATTTTTAGCAACAGCTTTTAATCCGGCTTCATCAATTTTTTCAATACTTACAGACTCCGCTGCCCACTTCTTTTTGAATTCCTCGACCTGATTGTTTTTACTTGCCCATTTGACTGAACAGCCAAATACTTTTGTCGTCTCAACTGGAACAGGTTTTCCGGCAAGCAAGGCATCAAGAGCATTTTTTGTGTCTGTCTCTGAGGGCAGCTTGTTGGGGTTTTCCATATTGTCAAACCTTCCCTGAAACCGCAGTTTTCTGGCTTTATCAAATATAAATATATGGGGCGTAGCTATGGGTCCGTACGCCAATGCCGTTGCCTGGGTTTTACCATCATACAGGTAAGGAAAAGGATACATCTTATCTTCTGCCCTCATCTTCATTTCTTCAAAAGAGTCTCCAATGTCACTGTATCCAAGCTCATCTAGTCTAACTGCATTTGGATCATTTGGAGAAATGGCAACAACCTGAACTCCTCTTGCAATGTAATCATTGCTGAGATGAATGATGCGCTGTTCATAGGCCTGAGCAGTGGGACAGTGGTTGCATGTAAAGACTATGACCAATATATCAGCACCTGAGAAATCATTGAGGGTGTACGTTTTTCCATCAACACCCGGCAACTTGAAATCAGGAGCAGCTGCTCCAATGGCCAATGGCTGAGGGTCTGCGGCTATAAGTGCCGTCCCCAAAAATGAGATCAACAATAATACAATTAAATGCTTCATCTGCTGTAACGATTTTGACTGTGAATGATCAAAGTTCCAAACATTACTTCAAAATGGGTTAATATGTAATGCAGCATGTATGGATCCAAAGGTATTCATGGCAATAAGATACTCAAATGTAGATATTAGGAATTAGGATTCCAAAGGAAAGGTGCTTTCTTGTCAAAACATCAACGGTGAGCGGCGATTTCTATTCCCTTAGACTTTCTGTACAACTCAGTTGCAAATCCATCCGTCATCCCTGCTATAAAATCAACGATGCGAATGACGTGTTCATATGGACTGGCGTTTGCATGTTCCGGTATGAATTGCGGTGGGATTAGGGCCAGTGTTTTTTCTTCGATGTGGTTGAGCTTTTTTGACTTGAGTTTGGGCATAATGAACAACTCGAGCAATTCACTCAATACGTTGAAGGCTGCGAGTTCTACCTCAATGACTGATCTGTGATTATAGATCATTTTGATAGAAGTGTCGTTAGCGGCTTTCAATTCCGGAGACCGATCTTCAATATAATCCACAAGTGTGTTGTTCCAGTTGCCGGTGATGATTTCTTCTTTGTATTTGACGAACACATCAGCGCATTCAAGTACCAGAGCATTAATCAGCTTGGCCCTGAGGTAGGCGACGCGCTCGTTTTTATCTTGAAGGTTGGCCAGTCGTTGTTTTATTTTTCCCACTTTCACTTCAGGCCTGTCCAATTCGCGGATGATAGAGGTAAAACATTCTACCACGTGATCATTGGAAAGAATGCCAATGCGGTGGGCGTCTTCCATGTCTATGACGCGGTAGCAAATGTCATCTGCAGCTTCCACAAGATAAACAAAGGGGTGTCTTTTGAAAGCTATATTGCCTCCTACAGAGTTTTGATTGTCCTTGATCAGCTTGGTTTCTCTGGCAATCTCCAGGAATTGGGTTTTATCACTTTGGAAAAAGCCATATTTTTTGGTGTGTTTGCTGGCCTTACTCATCACATCCGCTTCGCAGGGGTATTTGAGGATGGACGCCAGAGTCGTGAAAGTTAGTGTCTGACCGCCGGATATTTTTCCGGTGTAATTGGTGGTAAGAATGTGGAGGGCGTTGGCGTTGCCTTCAAAATTGGAGAGGTCTTTCCATTCCTTGTCAGAAAAATGACCGCGGAGTTCGTGTTCATTTTTTTCAAAAAAGAAAGAAATTGCTTTTTCACCGGAATGGCCAAACGGGGGATTGCCAACATCGTGGGCCAGACATGCCGCTGAGATGACGTAGGGAAGTTCATATTTGTAAAACTCCCTGCTGGCGTCGTTTTTTTTGACTTCCGGCTCCAGCTCCAGGTGTTCTCCAACAAGATTGCCCAAAGACCGCCCGACGGATGACACTTCAAGGCTGTGCGTGAGTCGGTTGTGCACAAATACATTCCCGGGTAATGCGAATACCTGGGTTTTGTTTTGCAATCTTCTGAAGGCAGATGAAAATATCAAACGGTCGTAGTCGCGCTGATATTCCGAGCGAGAAGAATTTGAGGATTTGTATTTTCCGGATCGTTGAGCGGAAATACAATTGATCCAATCCATCATAAAATATGTCGTTTACCCGGCACCAAAGGTAATTATACTGATTGGATTATCGGGTGCTCATTTTGGATGTAATGATAAATTGGGCTGGAAGATAATGCCTGGTCTTGTCGAAAGACCAAATGTGAGGCTTCAATTACATAGAATATGATCCAGAAATGTTCAGAGATATTTTAAAATCAATTTGTATCTTATGCTGGAGAAGCGCATTACTTTCTGATCAGTTCCCCTTCCTCATTCGGATGTTCTTGCTGAGAAAGGTGGTTTCAAAAACTGTAAAGATGATGTATACGATGATGTATGGAAGGATAAAATTTGAATTGGAGGGTTCGTTTTCCAGGTAATAAACCACGGGTATCAAAATTACGACCACAAACTTGATGAGGAAGTTGAGAAAAACCACATTCAGATAGGCCTTTTCGGCGGATTTGGCTGATAAAAAACGGGTAAGTTCGTAAAATAGAATGCACAACACCGAAAAAACACCGATTCCGGTATAAGCCAGGCTGCCCCCATTGAACACCTCATTCGTCGAAATGTAATGTGTAAAAACGGACAAGGAAACGATGATGATGGCGAGGATGCCGTAAAATGCAACAGGTTTCATCCGGGTTTATTTATTGTTGAATAGTTCTTTGTAGAGCTTGTACATATACGCGCTAAAAGTAACTATTATCAGCAGCATTGCAATGATAGGCTGCTCCAGTCCAAGCTTTTTGTCTAGATATCTGCCCACAAAAAATGAAATGGCCACAATACCGAGCAGCTGAAAGGCCAGCCCGCTGTATTTTAAATACGACCTTGAACCTTCTCTGATTTTTTCCTTCTGATCCTCAGATGGCATTGCTCTTGGCTTTTCTCCGCCTGATGTTTCCTTTTCGACTAGGTAAGAATGACTTCGTTCTCTTTAAGCTTTGGAGCGTGGGCCTTCGTTATTTTTCCCATCTGACAATTGACGTTATATATAGCTCCTGCCTGTACGATCAATTTTTCTGTATAAATGTCACCGTCAATTTTTGCTGTTTCCCTCACATTGAGCAACTCCTGTACATTGAGTTTACCACTAAAGGTACCTTCAATCACGGCGTTCTGACAGATGATGTTGCCTCTGACAACTCCATCAATTCCTATCACCACTCTGCCTTTGCAATCGAGGTCACCAACCAGTTCACCATCGATTCTGATGTCTGAACTCGCAAGGACATTACCTTCTATTTTCGTTCCGGTAACAATAGAATTATTGGAATTTGGACCCGCACCTGATGCAACGCCATTAACATTTGACTCTGATTTATTCCTGAACATTTTACTTCTTTTTTGGGCAATTTATAAAAATAAGATCCAGTTGAACTAAGGGTAATACGCATATTTTTTACTTTAATGTATAAGCTCCTACATATTAAAGTGTCAAAAGACAATATTTTGGCTATTTGTAACTGTTTAGCTATATCCATTTTGATCAAAAATGGTTCATTTTAAGGGATACTTCGACAATTTATCAGAAATAGTCCCTATGCTGTGTAGGGACTATTTCTTCAAAAA
>JAGQWX010000072.1 GCA_020436935.1 Saprospiraceae bacterium | reverse complement strand
TCATTATTTCATATTATATAAATTGCTAATATAAAGCTATTTATAAATATTTGAAAATTTAACTGATCGGCCCTGCTGGTCGCAGGGGCCGGTACAATGACCACCATTATTTCCATAAAAGCAAAATTTTCTGACGTCGTCATCATTTCTGCTATTGCACTGAACTGCCTGGTGGTGTTTTTTGTACTGTGGGGCAGTGATTGGCTCAAAACTAAGATAAGCCCAGGGCTGATTGCCGTATTGCGCAAGATGTTTGGCATCATTCTTTTGGCTACGGCGGTCAAATTATTCCGCGATAATTTTCATCTGTACATCAAGACCTAACCTTTTTTGGAAAGTCTGAGCAAACCGCTCTTTGCTTTTTGATGCAAACTGTTCTGGTATTCTGAAGGGTGGAGCTTCACACAGAGGTTGTAATACTTTTTAGCCTGAGCATAATCCTTTATTTCCTCGTATATCAGTCCCATTTGGAGTGCGGCACTACAAGCATAATATTTGGTGCTACCTGATCCCAGCTTGATGGTTTTGGAGAGATAATTCAGAGCATCAGGGTAATTCCTCAAAGCCTGGAGAGTTCTGCCCAGTCTGTAGGTATATTCCAATTCATTTTCTCCGCCTTTGCCCAAAAAGCTGTATCCGCCTTTGATCAAAATGTTTTGAGCTTGTCCATAATAGCCCCCATCGTATAAAAGCCTGGCCTTGAGGAGGACGGGGTCAGGAATTTTATTTTCTCTGGCTTCTTTTTCTGCCTGTTGGTCTTCATCGACCAATGATTGACCATATTTAAGGCAATTGCCCATTTCTCTTTTATAGGAAACAAAGTCATTACTAAAGACAATTTTTGACCAGGCCAGTTTCTGGTAAGCTTCTTTGATATAGTGTTTTCCACCAAAATGCTGGATAAAATTCTTGATATAGGCAGGAGCTTCCGGATCAAGCTTGTACAATAGGCTTCGACCTTTCATATAATCAAGATAATAAAAGGGCATATATGATTTACCTTTCGGACACTCATTCAGAATGCGGAGACAGGATTCATTGTCTCCATCCCTCAGATAAAAGCTGGCTTTAAGGAATGCTGCCATGGGATTTTGCTTGTGGTCGAGATTTGACCGCTCGATAAGACGGATGGCGTCCTTTTTTTTATTGGCCTGATAATACCAGATGTATGCATTGATTGCGATGACTTCATGGGCATACATGTACGACGGGTTTTTAGTCTTCTCGTACAGACTTCTGATTTCTGCTTCTCCAAGCCTGATGGAGCCCCTGATGCCCACCACTTTTCTTACCCAGGAAGGCAGGGATTCTGCCAGGGAGTGTATGATAGAAAGACTCTTTTTGCTTTCCTGAAAAGTGGGATATTTTTTGAGGTTTTCTTCCAGCAGTTTATAGGCTTCATAGATCTCACTTCCTGCTTTGAGCTTTTGATCAAACTTAAGCCGGATCAAGGCCCATTGCAGCAATATTTCAGCCTGAATAAAGCGGGTATACTCATTTTCCAGGCCTGATGCCTGCAATTGAGCGATGCGGGCCGACTTTGATGCTTCCCTTGTTTTAAATACCTGATCGTCTTCGCGAACAAACAAAACAAAGAAGTCAATGTAATTTTCTATGTGCAATCTGGCCAGGTTATCAGGATCTTTTTGCCTGATCTGACTGATGAGGTCCTCAGCTTCATCTATTTTGAGTGCAATAGCAGACTGGTATGCTTGTTTAATGAGTGGGGTGTATTCAATATAGGGTTTTGCCTGTAGCGCTATGGAGGAGAATACAATAAATAAAAAGCTCCCTGTTTTTACCATAATGTTTAAAACAGGGAGCTTCATAGTCTTTCTGTATTTTTTTAATGCTTATTCATTGATGAATGATTCGTCAACTAAGATTCTTCCACAATGTTCACAAGCAACGATATTCTTCATGATACCAATTTCGATCTGTACCTGAGGTGGTATTTTGTTGAAACATCCACCGCAAGATTCTCTGCTGATTGGCGCAACAGCAAGACCATTTCTATATGAAGTTCTGATCTTATCATAAGCCTTTAGCAATCTTGCCTCAATGTCCTTACGTGCTTTTTCGCTGTCTTTTACCAGCTTTTCTTCTTCTTTTTCAGTCTTTTCAATGATACCTGCAAGTTCTTCTTTTTTCAGGTCAAGATCTTTTGATCTGTGATCGATTTTCTCGTTGATACCTGCCAAAGATTCCGATTTGATACCATGAGCACCTGTCGCTTCTCTGATCTTTTTTTCAGAAAGCTGGATCTCCAGTCTTTGTAATTCGATTTCCTTATTGAGCGCGTCGAATTCTCTGTTGTTCTTTACATTATCGAGTTGCTGCTGATATCTCTGGATGAGATTTTCGCTTTCTTTGATGTTTGCTCTGTGCTTGCTGATTTCACCATCGATGTCTGCAAGGGTGTCATTGAGCCTTTGAGCTCTTGTTTTCAAACCTGCAATGTCATCTTCCAGGTCGCTTACTTCCATGGGAAGCTCGCCTTTCATTACCTTTATTTCGTCAAGTTTTGAGTCAATTTGCTGCAGTTTATACAACTGGGCAAGTTTCTCTTTTACGGATAGCTCTTTTACTGCCATTTTTGTATGATGTTAGAAGTATTTAACTGGATTTGTGTCTACTTTAGTACAATGGGCTGCAAAATTAGCAAATTTATTGGAAATCAAAGCATAAAGCAGGTCGATTGTAAATCTTTCACTCTCAAAATGACCGATGTCCATGATGATAATTGTGTCTTCAGCATCAAAAAATTCATGGTACTTAAAATCTGATGTAATAAACACATCTGCACCAGCTTTGATGGCGTCCTGAAGCAGAAAGGAGCCAGACCCTCCACAAACGGCAACTTTTGCTATTTTTTGCTTACAAAGAGAGGTGTGTTTGATCACTTTCAGTCTCATTTTTTGCTTTACATGATCAAGAAAATTCATCACATCCATAGGGCTGATTTCCCCAATCATACCGGCGCCAATCTGAGAGTCTTCATTTTTATTTTTGAGAATTCTAGTGTTCTCAATTTCCAATACTTCACAAATTTTGCCATTAACACCATCCATGGCTACATTGTCCAGATTGGTGTGAATCGAGAATAAAGCAATGTCATTTTTTATGGCTTTTGCAACTACGCGCTGGATGTAATTTTTGCCCGTGAACCGCTTCAAGCCGCGAAAAACAATTGGGTGGTGGCTTACAATAAGATTTGCTCCCATCGCAATGGCTTCATCAACTACTTGCTCGGTGCAATCAAGACTGATCAAGACAGATGAAATATCGTCGTGCTCATTGCCAACAATAAGTCCGGAGTTGTCATACTCTTCCTGTAAGTGGTTGGGAGCAATAAGGTGCAAATAATCTATGAGCTCAGAAATTTTTGTCATGTTATGGTTTGGGTTGTAAGCCAATGATTTCAGTGGCAAACTTATAAGTTTCTTCCCGTAGATGATCGAGTTCGCCTGAAAAGAAATCACTCGAAATGACGTGGGTACCTGCCTGAGTGAGTGCTATTCTCTTCTTCTGTGACACAGGAGTTCCAGCGTATTTATAAAATTCAATCATATCTTCCACACTGACTACATCGTCCTGATGTTCATCGTCTTTATAATAGTACATCAGCAAAAAAGGTTTATCAAACTTCCTGAAATTTTCTTTCGTCATATAGTCATGCAACAACGTTTTGAGCGCAACAATGCCATTGATGTGATAACGGGTATTCCAGTATTTGGCCGGTTCTTCCTCATATGTGACATTATTATAGTCCCCTTTCATGATGGTACGAAGAATCTGTTTGCCCCAGGGTTGTACGATGAGGTCGGAGGTGGGATCAAAAAGATCAATATTCGGAGAGTAAAAAATAAAACCTGCGATTTCAGGGCATGTATCTTCAAGCAAAATGGAAAGAGTTCCTCCCGTAGAGCATGACATGATCACGATGCTGTCACCCAGTAATTTAGCGACCTCCAATGCCTGTTGAGCAGATTCAAAATAATCATCCGGAGTTAGGTTTTCAAAGGAGTTTTCGCTACTCCTTCCATGATCCTCCAGTCTTGGCAGGTAAAGGTTCATCCCAAAATGTTCTGCAAATTCCTTATGGATCGGATTACCTTCCATGGGAGATGCGCTGAATCCATGGAGATAGAGCAAAACATACTTGGTCTTGTTTTTCAAACTATCGTTGTCCCAAATGATCATAGACTTATTTCCTGGCTTAATATCCGGAATCTGTGCTTCTTTTTCTGATATATATGTATCCAGGGAATCAAGACTGATACTGACGTCCGGTGTTGAATAATCTATTGCTTTAAAAGAAGGCCGGGGTCCAATGAGGTAAAATACAGCACCCGCAAAGGCAATGATGAGCAGAATTTTGATGAATTTCATGGAAGGTGATTGCGTCTTATTTGCAAGAGGACAAGTTACAAATAATCATGACTTTAAAGATGCACTTGTATGCTAAAGTTTATATGCCTGCCGGAACGTAAATTTATTTACCTTCGCCACATAAAAACATCACAATATGGTTGCTATTTCAGAGGACCTCATCATGGAAGTCATCGAATCATTCGATAGAAATGAGAAAGCTTTTTTTGCCATTCAGGAAACGATTTCAAATAGTCAGCCGGCAATCGCGGCAATGCTGACTGATGAGAGCATGGAGTTGCTCAACGATGACGAATACGAGCTTCTTTGGTTTGTGATCATTGTTGTCTATCAATGTATAACTCAGCAATTTGGAGATGTTTTGCCTATCTCCACCGGAAGTCTGGAAAGAATTGAAGAAGATAACTGGGAATTGTTGGGCGAAAATGTAAATGTTCCTTTCAGGGCGAGATTAGACACTTTTTATGCCAGGACCAATCAGGAAGATCTGCTGTCATTTATCGAAGATAGTTTTGAATCTGATGACGAAATGCACATTGCGCCTGCCAGCCGGGAAGTACTTTTTATTACCGCGAAGTCGTGTATGGATGCGTTCTTGGATGGAGTTGTTGCCTAAGCAAAGCCTTTGAATTACCGATGTCTTGGTCGGTAAACATCTGATTTTTATATAATATTTCTACATTTGCAAAATATAGCCATCCTTTAGCCGTTGGGGAGAGAAAAAATCCGGCAGTGGCAAGGGTCAATTTATTAAAAACCAATATTTTAACTTTAAGGAATGTCATTTAAGAAAATAGGGAATGTGGCGGGACTGATTGTGTTCATCACCGCTATGACCGTTTATTTTTTCTCTGCGGAGCGCACTGGTAGCCTCTGGGATTGCGGAGAATTCGTTCTGGGTGCCTACAAACTTGAAGTCGTTCACCCACCGGGAGCGGCATTATTTATGCTTGTTGGAAGGTTGTTCACCTGGGTGGCTACCATATTTTCAGATGACCCTTCAAGTATCGCCTTCTCAGTAAACCTGATGTCAGGTATGTTTTCAGCTCTCGCAGCTATGTTGATCGCGTGGGTGACGATGATTTTTGGCAAGATTGCGTTGGTGGGAAGAGCTGGAGAAACATCGGGTGCTCAAAATATTGCCCTTGGACTTGCAGGTATTGTTGGTGGTCTGACTACTGCATTTTCTACCTCAGTTTGGTTTTCGGCTGTAGAAGGAGAAGTATATGCGATGTCTACTTTTTTCCTGGCATTCACGATTTGGACGGCCATCAAGTGGTACAATTTGCCAAATGATAAGGAAAATGACCGATGGCTGGTCCTATGTTTGTTTGCGACGGGTATGTCTGTAGGTGTTCACCTTTTGAGCTTACTTTCGGTGCTGGCAGTTGCCATTTTATATTATTTCAAAAGATACGAAAAGCACGACCTCAAAGGATACGCAGTGGCGCTTCTGGCTGGCCTTCTTTTCATCTGGTTCGTCATGAAAGTGGTCATCGTGGGCTTGCCCACACTCTGGTCATGGTCGGAATTGTTTACCGTTAATACTCTGGGCTTACCCATCCACTCCGGACTTGTACCAACAGTGTTAATTGTCGGTGCACTGAGCTACTACGCATTGAGATATACACACAGGAAAAACTACCAGTTGTTGCAGACCATATTCATGTCTATAGTTTTGGTCATCATTTCCTCAACAACTGTCGGTGTGTTGGTCATCAGAGCCAACGCCGATACGCCAGTAAATATGAACGTGCCTTCTGATGTTTTCAGATTGATACCATACCTCAACAGAGAGCAATACGGAGAGAGACCTTTACTTTCGGGACCACATTTTTTGGCAAAACCTACGGGTGTCAAAAGAGAAACTCGTTATGGAAGAGTTGGAGACTCTTACCAATTGGTTGATGAAAAACTGGATTACGAATGGAATCCAAATGACAATCTCTTCCTGCCGAGAATTGGACATCAGGACAGAGCAGACCTTCACAATATGTGGAGAGATGCGCTTGGATACTCTACTTCTCAAAAACCCGGAATGGGTTACAACATGGCCTTCCTGTTTAAATACCAGATTGGCTGGATGTATTGGAGATATTTTATGTGGAACTTTGTTGGTCGCGAAAATGCTGACCAGGGATTTTTCCCTTGGAATGTCAAGGACGGTCATTGGGCAAGTGGTGTACAGGTCATTGATGAAATGAGGTTGTACAATATGGACCAATTGCCGGATGCAATCAAGGAAGATAAATCGCGAAACTTTTACTACTTCTTACCTCTTATTCTGGGCATTTTAGGCTTGATCTATCATTTTTCCAAGTCAAAAAGGGAATTCATGGTCAATTTGATGTTGTTCCTGATTACCGGTCTTGGTATTATATTTTACTCCAATCAGCCACCAAATGAACCTAGAGAAAGAGACTATGTACTAGTAGGTTCGTTTTTAGCCTTTACGGTATGGATTGGACTTGGCGTAATGGCTTTGTACGAAGTTTTGGCTGAGAAGGTTAAGCTTGGGAATATACCGGGAGCGGTCATTGCTGGCGTATTGGCTCTTTCTGCTCCGGTAGTTATGGGTTTCCAAAACTTTGACGATCACAGCAGAAAAGAAATCACGGCGGCAAGAGATTATGCATCCAACTTCCTCAATTCTCTGGAGAAGGACGCCATACTATTCACCTATGGCGACAATGACACGTATCCATTGTGGTATGCCCAGGAAGTAGAAGGCATCAGGCCCGACGTTAGAGTGGTCAACCTATCCCTCATTGCCGTTGACTGGTACATCAATAAACTAAGAAGTAAAGTCAACGAATCTCCGGCTATAAAACTGACCATTCCGGAAGATTTATACAAATACAAAAACCTCAATCAGATCATACTTCCGGAGCCAGGAAGAGACCAGGTAGCTTCCATGAGCTTGCAGGACGCTCTTAAACTTGCAGCCTCGGGGCAAAAAGCAGCCAATGGTTACGTTTACTGGCCTACAAGGAATATTTATCTTGGTATAGACAAGTCTGCTTATGCAGCAAGCGGATTGCTCAAAGATGATCCTTCAACTTATGTAGATGCCATACCTGTGCAGCTTCCGGGAACTGGTTATATAACCAAGGACGACATTGCCATTCTGGATGTGGTTGCTTCCAACTTCAACGAAAGGCCGATTTATTTCGCCGTTACTTCCAAGGAAGAAAAGTTGATGGGTATGAAGGATTATACTCAGTTGGAAGGTCTTGCTTTGCGATTGATTCCTATCAGGTCTGCCAGCGACCCACAATTGGGCATCTATGGAGGCGGTAGAATAGCCAATGATAAAGTGTACGAGAATGTGATGACAAAATGGAAGTGGGGTAACTTTGATAAGGAGCAACTTTTTGTGGATAGAAGCTATATGGCAGAAATACAGGCCATGAAGTTTGCCATGTTGAGATCTGCTTTTGCTTCCATTACTGCCGGAGACTCTGCCAGAGCTGTTGCAATGGCCAACAAGTACTTTGAGTCTTTCCCCAATATGAATTTCAGATATGACGCAGGCGTAACTTCGTTCATCAATGTTCTGATTTCAGGGGGAGCATTTGATGATGCTAAAAAACACATCAGGATTCTCGCTGAAGAAACACGTCAACATTTAGAATTCTATAATTCACTGGATCAGGACGACATTCCATCATTTGAACAAGATATCAATTTTGCTTCCAGAGCCATGACAGAAGCCATGTCTCAGGCAAGCAGGGTCAATGATCCTGCCTTTGAAAAGGAGATACGCGACATGTTAGGAAAATTTGCAAGTGGAGGTGGTCAACCTCTTCAATAAATAAAAAAGGAAGGCGGTATTTTCACCGCCTTCCTTTTTTTATAATGTGTCGTTTGATCAAATTCATCCCTTTATTAGGTTCAAGTTTTCTATTTTTGTCGGAAGTTTAAAAAGCGGAACTATTTATTATGAAGAGAATAATTGCCATCGGATCCGATCATGCGGGCGTAGAATACAAGGCTTATTTGATGAAGAAGCTCAAAAAAATGGGTTTTGAAGTGGTCAATTTTGGCACAGACAGTTCTACCTCAGTCGATTACCCGGATTTTGCTCACCCTGTAGCTCAAATGGTTGCAGATGGAAAGGCAGATAAAGGCGTTTTGGTTTGTGGAAGCGGTAATGGCGTTTGTATGACAGCCAATAAGCACGAAGGAGTCAGAGCAGCGCTTTGCTGGAATGTTGATGTTGCTACCGTAGTAAGGCAGCACAACGATGCCAACGTTATTTGCATGCCTGCAAGATTCGTGAGCAAAGTGACCGCAGGGAAAATGTTGGACGCTTTCATGAGTACGGCATTTGAAGGAGGAAGACACCAGAACAGGATCGATAAGATATCCTGTTGATTGATAACATAGATAAAAAGAGGAAATTGCTGTATGGAAGGCATTGATGATAAAGTACTGGATAAGTTTATTGATGAGGCGCTCTATGAAGATGTAAGGGACGGAGATCATACCTCCCTGGCTTGTATACCTTCGGACCTCAAAAAGAAGGCAAAATTGCTGGTCAAGGATGAGGGTGTAATTGCAGGAGTTGAGTTTGCTGAGCGTGTCTTTAGAAAATTGGACCCTGATACGGTATTTACTAAGTATATTGAAGATGGTACTGATGTGAAATATGGCGACATAGCTTTCGAAGTCACTGCCAACGCACAGGCTTTGCTCAAGGGAGAAAGATTGGTACTCAACACCATGCAAAGGATGAGCGGCATTTCTACGATGAGCAGCAGATTTGCAGTGGAGGTGGAAGGCTTACCGGTGAAGGTTCTGGATACCAGAAAAACAACGCCTTTGCTTCGATTTATAGAGAAATGGGCAGTTAGAATTGGTGGATGTACCAATTACAGGGATGGTCTTTACGATTGGATCATGATCAAGGACAACCACGTTGATGCTTGCGGCAGCATTTCCAAAGCTATTGATAAAGTGCACGAGTACCTCAAAGAAAACCAACTGGACCTGGGTATTACTGTAGAGGTGAGAAACCTTGTAGAATTGTATGAAGTGCTCGACAAAGGTGGCATTACCCGCATCATGCTGGACAACTTCGAACTGCCTTTGTTAAGGGAAGCGGTTGCGACCATCAAAGGCAGATTTGAGTCAGAGGCATCAGGAGGTGTGACCCTTCAGACAGTAAGAAAAATTGCAGAGACAGGTGTTGATTTTGTCAGCGTTGGGGCACTTACGCACAGCGCAGGATGCCTTGACCTCAGTCTTAAGATTCAAAAATAAATTATACCTGCTTGAGTAAAATCACCGATATATGGCATTTTGGTAAAAAAAGGCCATTGGTGTTTTACAGTATTTTGACGATTGGGTTGCTCAGTATACTGGCACTCACAGCGTATGCTCACATAGGCGACAACAGTCCGGGAGCCAATCACCAAATCCCTGAAATTGCCCTGAAACCTGCTTTTTACAAAGTAAACCTCATCAAAATTAAGGGTGGAGATATTGAAGCATCCAACCTTGTCAAAGGCTTATTTTCAGGTTTTAAAAAAAACTATCAGGAAGTGCCCTATGACAGCTTGTCCATAGACGACCAAACGTTAACACTGGTATTTAATGGCAAGACCAGATTTTTCAAAACATCGGAAATATATGGGTATGAAAATGATAGCCCGGACTTGCCAACTTTCAAAAGAACCTATTTACTCGGTACAGATAAATATGGCAGATCGGTTTGGTCGCGTTTGATTCTTGGTATCAGAATCTCACTACTTGTAGGATTTTTAGCCGTACTGGTTTCTCTGCTGGTAGGCGTCACGGTTGGTGCTTTGGGAGGATATTATGGAGGCATTTCAGATCAGATTTTGCTTTATTTTATCAATGTGGTTTGGGCCATTCCAACGCTTTTACTGGTTTTTGCCATTGTGCTTGCATTAGGCAGAGGTATGGGAATCATCTTTCTGGCCATAGGTTTGACCATGTGGGTAGACGTGGCAAGGATCGTGAGGGGACAAGTCATGGAGGCTAAAAATCAATTGTACGTTCAGGCTGCTCAAAGCATTGGCCAAAAACAACTCATCATACTATTCAGACATATTTTACCCAATATCATGGGACCAATTCTTGTAATTACAGCGGCCAATTTTGCGACAGCTATTCTTGTTGAAGCTGGTCTGAGCTACCTTGGCTTTGGCATCAACCCGCCAACTCCTTCTCTAGGCAATATGCTCAATGAAAACTATGGCTATGCACTGAGCGGCAATTATACCATTGCACTGGCACCTGCACTCGTGGTTTCCCTATTGGTATTGTGTTTCAACCTGCTTGGAACGGGATTGAGAGATGTTTTTGATATCAAACAAACCGCAAGGCAGTAAGCCTTAATTACTGATTGCTCTAAGAAGCAGTATAAGTGAAAGCACAGCAGTGGCTTGTGATACGGCACTAGCTAAAACTTCTCCCCAGTCAATGTCTTTCTTTTCGCCTTCAGTTTTCTGTGTTTCAGGTTTTACCTCTTCATAAGGTACTGATACTGTTGAACCCGGCAATACTTTTGGATAAACTTTAAAGAGACCAAAATTTCTAGTCTTTTGAACACGTCCGTTTTGATATTGTACCGTTACTTTTTTACGAAGAGCATTGTCTTTAAATCCTCCTGCAAATTCATTGATGTAATAATTGGCGCGTTTATCTCCCTGATAAGAAACATAAAGCTTACCCTGAGTCACTACAAAGTCAGCAGCGACTTCATCCAGTTCGACCGCTCCTTTTATCGTTACCAGTGAATTCAGCTCGGGTACTCTTATGATATCACCCGACTCCAATATAAAGTCTGAGGGTCCTCCGGGATTGGAAAGGGCATCTTTCAACTCAAGTACGATGTATCCAATACCTTCTCTGAAAAGTGTTGCTCCTTCGGGGTATGCAGTGGTATTCAATCCACCTGCTTGTTTGATCATACCACTGATGCGGGATTCTTTCTGTAAAGACGCATATACACCAGGATACTTTACCTCTCCATCTATAGTTACTGATTTTTGAAGAGAAAACTCGGGTACTTGTCTGACCACAACAATGTCATAGGGCTCCAGTTTGAAATCAAGATCAGAGTCAAAAATATTCATAGACTTCAAATCGACAGTGGTGGCTATGGTTTTTGTAGTTTCTCCCTGATTGAATCTCAATCTGAAAACGTCTACCCTATTAGGTGCAGCGTCTATCCTCAATCCACCTGAAAGGATGATGAGATCCTTGAGGGTAAGATTAGGATGGTAGGCATAAGAATTGGGACTCCTTACAGCTCCTGATATTTGAACTTTGGTCTGTTCTGAAAATTCTTCTTTGGTATAAATTTTTATGATGTCTCCTGGGTTGACCTTCGTATCCATGGTTTCTTCTTTAGAAAGGTCAATGTACAAGTAGGATATATCATTTGAATTTTCTGGATTTGTTCTGGTAATGTACCCGAAGTTGGTGGCATTTTCTGAGAGCCCTCCTGAAATGAACAAGGCATCTTTGAGGGTGAAATTGTCATCATTGTTCACAACAAAACTTCCTTCTGATTTTACGGCACCGGATATAGACGCCTGACCACTTTCTGCGAAATCTGCTGCAGATCTGATGATGAGCACATCTCCATTTTGCAGGACTATGTCATTGGGACCACCGGGACTATTCAATGCAGCGGCAGCGTTGATGAGTTCATATCTTACAGTCACCTTATCGGCATTTCTGCGACGGAGATATACAATATCAGTGATGGCATTTTCTTTTGGCTGGGCCCTCTTTAGAATCTCAGTTAGTCTTGTTCCTGGAGTGATGGCAAATTGGTCAGGATAGTAAACTGCCCCCTCTACATTTACCATGTTTTCAACAGGTACTTCAATGGTTTTGATGGTGATCTGATCCCCATTCAGAAGACTTAGGTCAGATTTGTTGGACAAGAGTTCTTCGTAATTGATATCTATAATGCGCTCTGCGTTGTTTTCAATCCTTTTCAGTTGGATAGAGCTCAACAGGGCATTTGCTTTTGTTCCTCCTGCGAATTTGATAAGAGCCCCAAGCTTCTCGTCCGGCAATAATTCGTAGGTGCCATTTCTAAGTACGGCTCCTGTGATGGTCACAAGTTTTTCTGCTGCGGGAACATGGATGAAATCATTTTCCTGAAGGCTAAAGTCGTTGGCAATGATCGGATTGCTCAGGAATTCATATACATCCAGCCTTTTTGGTTTTTGATTGGCTCTTTGTAAGGTGATCTTTCTGACCGATGCCAATTCCGTAAGACCTCCTGTTGCTACCAGAGCATTAAATGCAGAGTTCAGCGCAGACAGGTAAAACGTTCCATTTACCTTTACTTCACCATAGATGTTGACATTGATGTTTCTTGGAGATACTACAGTAAACGAAAAATCCTGGGAATTAAATATCGAGCGTTGAGCATAGGCCGACTTTGTGAGTTTTTCTGCATCAGTGACGGTAAGACCTGATAGATATAACCTCGGCATGCCCTGAGGTTGTATGAAACCCTCTTTTCCGATGGTCTGACTGGTATTCAAAACTGAAGCACCCCAAATTGAAATGGATACCACATCACCGGGCCCCAAAACATAGGACCCTGTGGCACGGCCATCCTCGACCTTGTTGAAGACCTTCATATTGCCTCCTGAAAAAACACTTTGACCGTAAATGGGATAATTCACAGCAGCTTTATCAGTTTCAGTGACAGGGGCTTCAACTATTGGGCTTACGGGGGTTGCAACAGTACTGTTCACTGGCTGTGTCGGGTTTTCTATGGTCCCTTCTTTGGCGACATTTGCATCTTCGTTGGATGGTGTTCCACCATCTGCCTTTTGCTTCTCAAGCTCCGTCACTGTTTCTTCGATGATGCGCTGCACTCTTTGAAGTTCTGCGGCATTGGTGGGGTCGATTTTATCGAGATCAATGCCTTTGGCCAGCAAAGCTGTACGCAGTTCAGACTCCGAGATACCTCTTTTTTGCAAGGCGGCTCTGGCCTGACTTTCTGTTACTACCTGAGCAGTTACCTGAGTAGAAACAAAAACTAAGAGACAGATAAAAAGTATAATTTTCTGAAGCTTCATCTGCTTTTTTTGTATTAATAAACCAAATTTGGGGCCAACCACTTTTCAGCAATTTCTACGCCCATATTTTTGAATTGAGCATATGCTTCAACCTGGTCTTTTTCTATTTTACCAAGTCCGAAGTATTTGCTTTCAGGATGACTGAAATAAAATCCACTGACAGACGACGCAGGCGACATGGCCAGGCTATCTGTCAGCACAGTCCCAATTCTCTCTGCCTCAAGCATCCTGAAAAGGTCAATTTTTAAGGTATGGTCAGGACAGGCCGGATATCCCGGTGCCGGACGTATGCCCTGGTATTTCTCTTTGATCAGATCTTCATTCGAAAGATCTTCATCTTTTTGATAACCCCACCACTCTTTTCTCACCCTGTGATGTAAGAGTTCAGTAAAGGCTTCAGCAAATCTGTCTGCCAAAGATTTCACCATGATGGCATTATAATCATCGTTTTGCGCTTCAAATTGTTTTGCCATCTCATCAGCACCAAAAATAGAAACCGTAAATCCTCCCAAATAGTCTGTTTTTCCTTCTTCGATCGGAGTGATAAAGTCCGCTAAAGACAGGTTGGGCAAACCCTCACCTTTTTTACCCTGCTGTCTGAGTTGGGGGAAGATGGCCAGTGTTTCGTTGGTGTCAATTTTGTAATTTTTGGCATGCACCAATGGGGTACATGAACTGCCACATTCATGAGGCAACTCTTCAAAATCAAAGACGCTGATGACGTCGTCATATATGGTATTGGCAGGCCAGAAACCAATGACGGCATTGGCGGTCAGCCACTTTTCTTCAAGTATTTTTTTGAGCATCGCTTGTGCGTCAGCAAAAAGGCTTTGGGCTTGTTCGCCGACCACATGGTCTTCCAGAATTTTAGGATATCTGCCGTGCAGATCCCAGGACTGGAAGAATGGGGTCCAGTCAATGTAATCCACAATTTTTCGGAGATCATATGCTTCAAACACTCTGGTCCCCAAAAACTGAGGAGCTTTGATGTCTGTCTCCTTCCAATTGATTTTGAGCTTATTTTTTCTGGCACCTTCGATGGTGAGATATGTTTTTTCCCCCTGACGCGCCTGGTATTCTTCACGGAATCTGGCATACTCTTCCTTGTAGGTTAGGGTAAATGCATCCTGCTGATCCTTGCTGATCAGACTTGTGGCAACAGGTACCGACTTTGAAGCATCAAGTACATGTACGACAGCCCCATCATAATGTGGGTCGATTTTTACGGCTGTATGGACTCTTGAGGTCGTTGCTCCTCCAATCAAAAGAGGTATTTTCATGCCTCTTTTTTGCATTTCCTTAGCGACATAGACCATTTCATCAAGTGAAGGCGTGATCAATCCGCTCAATCCTATGATGTCAACTTCTTGTTTTACTGCTTCCTCCAGAATCCTCTCTGCTGGAACCATAACACCGAGGTCGATGATTTCAAAATTGTTGCACGCCAGGACAACGCCGACGATATTTTTACCAATGTCGTGGACATCACCCTTGACTGTAGCCAGCAATATTTTACCGTTGTTTTGAGCGGTATTGCCGGTCAGGAGTTTTTCAGCTTCAAGATATGGAAGCAGGTAGGCCACAGCTTTTTTCATGACGCGCGCTGACTTCACTACCTGGGGCAGGAACATTTTTCCGGCACCAAACAGATCACCAACGACATTCATACCATCCATCAAAGGTCCTTCAATGACCTTCAAAGGTGATGCAAGTGCTATTCTGGCTTCTTCAACATCCTCATCGATAAAATCTACTATTCCTTTTACAAGGGCGTGCTCTATTCTTTTTGCATAGCCATCATTCCTCCATTCCAGTTTATCGGACTTGTCATCCTTTGTACCGGTACTTTTATACCTTTCTGCGAATTCCAGCAACTTTTCAGTAGCGTCTTCGGTACGGTTGAGCAATACGTCTTCGACTTTCTCAAGAAGGTCTTTCGGGATGTCATCATACACTTCGAGCATAGTCGGATTGACGATGCCCATGTCCATTCCAGCTTTTCTTCCGTGGTAAAGGAAGGCACTGTGTATGGCTTCCCGGACTTTGTTATTGCCCCTGAAAGAAAACGAAACATTGCTGACCCCTCCGCTCACATGGGCGTGGGGGAGATTTTCCCTGACCCATGTAGTTGCTTCAAAGAAAGAAACAGCATTGATGCGGTGTTCTTCGATGCCTGTGGCAACGGGAAATATGTTGAGGTCAAAAATGATGTCTTCAGCAGGTATGCCCACTTCATTGACCAGTATGTCGTAGCTTCTTTGTGCTATCTCAATCCGTCTTGCTGTATTATCGGCCTGACCGTCTTCGTCAAATGCCATAACAATGACAGCTGCGCCATATTCCTTCACGAGGCTGGCCTGCCTCACAAACTCTTCCTTACCGCCTTTAAGACTTATAGAGTTGACAATGCCCTTGCCCTGTATGCACTTCAAGCCTGCTTCAATGATTTCCCATTTAGAAGAATCTATCATTACAGGCACCTTGGAAATATCGGGCTCAGAGGCTACGAGGTGAAGGAATTTCTCCATTGAAGCCACGCCATCCAGCATGCCTTCATCCATATTGATATCGATCACATTAGCCCCGCCCTCTACCTGATCTGCGGCGATGGACAACGCTTCGTCAAACTTTTCTTCTTTGATGAGTCTCAGGAACTTAGCGGATCCTGTGACATTGGTCCTTTCCCCGATGTTCATAAAGCCCATCTCATCTGTCAGGATGATGCCTTCAAGACCGCTGAGTCTTAATCTTTTTGGTTTTTGGGTGGGGACTCTTGGTGGGTATTTTTCAGCCAATTGTGCAAAGGCCCGGATGTGGTCTGGTGTTGTACCGCAACAGCCTCCCAGAATATTGACATACCCTTCTTCCAAAAATTCTTTGATCTGAGCCGCCATGAACTCGGGACTCTCGTCGTATTGACCCATTTCGTTGGGTAGACCGGCATTTGGATATACGCTGACAAAAGAGGAAGAGATCCTGGCCAATTCTCCAACATATGGTTTCATGGCCTTAGCTCCAAGTGCACAGTTGATCCCAATGGACAAAATTTCACCATGTTCCACAGAGTAATAAAACGCTTCGACAGTTTGACCTGTAAGCGTTCTTCCACTTTGGTCTGTGATGGTTCCGGAGATCATTACCGGTATGTCTAAATCCGGCTCGATTTCTTTTCTCTTATTGATTTCTCTATGGGCAGCGAAAATGGCTGCCTTGGCATTGAGCGTATCGGTGATGGTTTCTATAAGCAGAAGATCAGCACCTCCATCGAGCAATCCTCTGATTTGCTCACCGAAAGCATCCGCAAGTTCATCAAAATTTGTGGCTCTGTAACCCGGATTATTGACATCGGGCGACATGGAGGCGAGCTTATTGGTTGGGCCAATGGAACCGGCAACATACCGGGGTTTATCCGGATTCTTTTTGGTGTATTCGTCGGCTGCTTGTTTGGCAAGCCTTGCGCTTTCATAATTGAGCTCATATACCAGGGCTTCCATGTGGTAATCTGCCATGGCAATGGAGGTACTGCTGAACGTATTGGTTTCAATGATGTCAGCACCTGCATCGAGATATGCCTTATGGATTTCACTGATGATGTGGGGTCTGGTCAGAGACAAAAGGTCATTGTTGCCCTTTATGTCGTGTGGCCACTCCACAAAACGGTCACCCCGATAGTCTGCATCAGTAAGTTTATATTTCTGAATCATGGTGCCCATCGCACCATCCAGTACCAGAATTCGCTTCTTGAGCGCCTCTTTTATATTGTGTTTTCTCATATGAACGTGCAAAAATAATAATAAGCACAACCAAATGCGTGCCTTTTAATACTTTTTGAGTACTTACTTTATCTGGATATACTTATCGGAAATAGAGATGATTGCTTATTTGTTGCCAAAAATTCAATGTTTCAATCAAAATGGCTTCTTATACAGCCATATCAATTGAGGTATTTGGCTACAATGGGCATTCTTCTGCCCATGCCAAATGCCTTGCTGCTTACCCTTAGTACCGGCGCAGTCTGATGTCTTTTGAACTCATTGATATTGACCAACCTCAATACCCTTTTCACGAGACTTTCATCGTATCCTGCAGCGATGATGTCTGAAGGATCAGTTCTTTTTTCTACATACAGATATAAGATTTTGTCAAGGATATCATAGTCAGGCAGACTGTCTGAATCTTTTTGATTGGGCCTCAGTTCTGCAGAAGGAGGTTTGACAATAGAGTTGAGAGGAATCACCTCACTGTCTTTATTGATGAATCGGGCCAATTCGTAGACCTCCGTTTTATACACATCTCCCAGCACGCTCAAACCTCCGCAAAGATCACCGTAAAGTGTGCCGTAGCCAGCAGCCATCTCACTTTTATTGGTGGTATTGAGCAGGATATTTCCAAATTTATTGGAAATGGCCATATTAAGAATGCCTCTTACACGTGCCTGAATGTTTTCTTCTGTGACATTGAATGGCTTATCCCCGAATAGCGGACTGAGCTTTTCCATAAAAACATCATACATGTCCCTGATGGGAATGATATCGTATTGTATGCCCAGGTTTTCTGCAAGTATTCGTGCATCTTCCACGCTGTGATCGGAAGAAAATTGAGAAGGCATCAACAGGACTCTGACATTCTCGCTGCCCAGTGCTCGTGCGGCAAGTACCGCTGTTACCGCAGAATCTATACCTCCCGACAAACCAAGAACAGCTTGTTTGAAGCCTAGTTTGCTGAAGTAGTCTTTCAAACCCATGACCAGGGCGTCGTGGATGAGCTTTATTTTTGTTTTGTCCTGAATTTCAGGCGCTATGGTTCCGGCAATGACGTCTTCCAACACAAAATGCCTGGTACAATTCTCAAAATAAGGCATTTCATCATAGACCCCATTTGGGCTCATCACAATGCTGCCGCCATCAAAGATCAGTTCTGTCTGGGCACCACAGTGATTGATATAAAACATGGGGATTTTGTATCTGTCCACATTGGCTTTGACAATGTCGATTCTTTGGGCTGCTTTGGTATATGAAAATGGCGAGGCCGACACATTGATGATGAAGTCAGGATTGTGCTTGATCATTTCGTCAAGTGGTATAATCGTATACAAAGGATTGTCTGTCGCTACATCCCATATGTCTTCGCATATGGTCAATGCGATCTTTTTGCCCTTGTATTCTACTACACCCCATTCCTTGGCTGGTTCAAAATATCGGTACTCGTCAAAAATATCGTAGGTCGGCAGCAATGTCTTATGCTGCACAAAGAGCACTTTTCCCCCTGCGATAAAATAAGCAGAATTGAACAGGTCTTTTCCTTTTGGGTCGGGGTTTCTCGTTGGAGCGCCTACAACTATTGCAATATCATCAGACATGGCACACAAGCGGTCGATGAGATCCTCCGATAGGTGTATAAAATCGTCAAATTCTAAAAAATCTCTTGGCGGGTATCCGACCGTAGCTAGTTCACTAAAGCACACAATGTCTGACTTTGCAGATTTCGCTTCTTCGATGGCAAACTTCATTTTTTCAAAAGTACCTTCGAAATTGCCTATGTGATAGTTGATCTGCGCTATGGAAATTTTCATACGATATGTAAGCTATTGTACTGCAAAAGTACGTTTTTTACTTCACCCTGTACCAATACTGGGTCTTGCCGATCAGCGAGAATCCTATGTATCCCCTGACCTTGATGGTATTGTCGTCAACAAGTGTCATATTACAACTGTAGACCTTGCCGTTTTTTGGATTTAAAATCTCGCCATCGTCGTATTCCTTGTCGCTGACTTTTTTCATGCCATTGACCAGATACATGCCTTCGATGGGTTTGTTTTTCAAAGCACCCGTGCATTCAGTACATGTTTTGGATTTTGCACCAGGCAGCAATTTGATCACCTTCACCTTCATCTCTCCCTTCTCTTCAAAAATTTCAAGGTGAGACTTGGGCTTACCGTCTTCATCATCGAGATTTTGCCAAACACCCTTGAATTTTCCCTGGGCACTGGCCAGACCAACCACAAAAAGCATCAAACAAGCAGCTAAAAACGATTTTTTCATTGAATCTAAGTTTATTTTATTTCAAATCAAATACGTAAAACAGAGCTCAATTGTTTCCGTGAAATGCTATCCACGGATATTTTCTTCGAGCTTTAAGGCCAGATAGGCCATCTCTCTACTTATTTTTTTCCATGCATTTTCATAAGAAGCTGTTTCCTCTGGACTGCCATCTGCAGACTTAGGATCTTGAAACTCCAATGAAATTCTCTCGCTGAATGATGGCACAAATGGACAGGATTCTGAAGCTTGGTCACACACCATGATGGCCAGCAAATTTGGCGGTAGCCCCGGATCCTCGAAAGTTTTTGAACTGAGGATGATATCATTACCTACGTTTACCTGTTCCCCTACTCTCGATACCTCAAAGCCAAGACCATTCAACAAATGAACAATCTGATCGGGAATGCCTGTTTTTTCCGTTCCGCAACTGAAAACATTGATTTCAGGAAGCTGCAAAACTTTCAAAAATGATCTCAGCGAGACTTCTGCAATCTGACTCCTTCTGGAATTGTGTGTGCAGACAAAAATAACATTTGCTTTGTGGTCAGATTTAACCCTGGATGTAAGCCTGGATGCAATTTTATCTAGTATATCCAGCCTTCCACCTTTTACCGACTCTATCTGGTGGAGTGCCGATTTAAAAAGTTTTTCTTCTATTGAGATCATATAATAGGGTGTGTATATGAAAAAAGCTCCTCAAGGTTGGGGAGCTTTTCTTTAAAAATTCGGTATTAATTTATGCTGAAAAACTAGTTCCGCATCCACAACTTTCTTTAGCGTTGGGATTATTAAATACAAAGCCACGGTTGTTCAAGCCGTCATGCCAGTCAATTTCCATTCCCAGTAAATAAATGGCATGTGCTTTTTCCATGAACACTTTTATACCGTTGACGTCGTATACACTGTCTTTTTCTTTTTGCTCGTCAAATCCAAGGATGTAAGTAAAACCACTACATCCTCCTCCTTTCACACCAACTCTCAGCCCATAGTGCTCAGGCACTTTTTGTTCTTCGATGATGCGATGCAATTGGTGGATGGCACCTGATGTAAGGCTGATTGGATCTATCTTGGTGGTATTTGCTGTCAATACTTCAGTCATTGATTTCTTATTTATACTTATTCTAAACACAAAGATAAATATAATAGTTCTTACTTTGCAATCAAAAGTTTTGAGTTCGTATGGATACCATTTTTGAAGTGTTAAAAATAACATTACCGGCAGCTATTGTATATTTTACCGTATATAGTTTATGGAAATCTTACCTGTCTGCGCAGCTGCAGATGGAGCACCAAAAAAACAATGCCATTACCTCGAGAGACAAAGCACAGCTCAAGGTGCAGGCCCTCGAACGATTGTTGATGTTTTGCGAAAGGGCCAATCCTTACCAACTCAGAATGCGCCTTTCTACTCCGGACTTGAATGGTAAAGCCCTGGCTATGAGCATGATCATGGCCATTCAGCAAGAATTTGAGCACAATATTTCTCAGCAACTTTATGTTTCTGAAACTTTGTGGAAAATTCTGACCACGGCCAAAAATCAAATGGTAGAAATCATAGCCGGAGCTGCAGAGTCTATTAGTTCACAATCAGATCAGGCAGAATTATTTAATGCCATGGACCAGGTATTTGAAAAAACTGGAATCCTTCCATTGGACAAAGCCAAAACAGCCATTATTGGAGAATACAATGGTGCTTAATTTCTCCTCGTCAACTCTCTTCCAGATTGAACATTTAATTTTAAAGCACCTGTAGACAGATTATTGGATATTAATAAACCTTGCTGTCATTGTGTTGTTTAGATGATACAAATACAATAGAAATGGCAGCAAAAAGCAAAGCCAATAAATGGTCTGACCAGGATTTTAGAGACGCATTTATTGCCCAATACCTCGAAACCGGAGAAGCGCCCAAAAATGTTTTTTTATTTGCAAAAACTGCGGGTGTTGAAGAGACAGAATTTTATGAGCATTTTGGTTCACTGGAAAATTTGGAGAAAAGCATTTGGTCATCATGGATACAAAAGACCATCGATAGCATTTCCAAAGACAGTTCATATGCAGAATTTACAGTGAGGGAAAAACTCCTCGCTTTCTACTACAAGCATTTTGAGCAACTCAAGAGGTATAGAAGTTACATTCTGACCAAAAAACATGAAATTAAAAACCCACTTTCACCGCTCACATCGGCATATCGCAAAGCATTCACACCTTTTGTGTCAGATCTGATACAGGAAGGCATTGGTTCAGGTGAGGTGGCTGACAGAAAATTTATCAGCGACAAATACAGCCATGGCTTTTTGGTCCAGCTGGGTTTTGTACTGCATTTCTGGATAGGCGACGACAGCAAGGATTTTGAAAAAACAGATGCAGCTATAGAAAAGGCAGTCAACCTTTCATTTGATTTCATTTCAAAAGGAGCAGTTGATTCACTTTTTGACTTTGCTAAGTTTTTGGTTCAAAACAAGGTATATCAGTAAAAACTTTATGAAAGAACAAGACAGTATTCCCGTACACAAGATCCACCGGGCCAGTAAAATGGTGACGGCTGGAGCCAAAGTTGGTGTCAATTATTTGAAATATTACACCAAAAAAGTCCTCACCGGCGAAAGCGACAAACGGCAACTGGAAGAAGACAATGCAGAAGACATCTATGAAAGCCTGAGTGAACTCAAGGGAAGCGCCCTGAAAGCAGTTCAAATGATGAGCATGGACCAGGGCCTTTTGCCAGGGGCTTATGCAGAAAAATTTCAGATGGCCCAATATTCTGCTCCTCCTTTGTCCTATCCGCTGGTGATGAAAACTTTCCAAAGAGAATTTGGTAAAAACCCTGAGGAAGTCTTTGAAAGCTTTGGCAAAAAGGCCGTCAATGCAGCATCCATCGGGCAGGTCCATAAAGGCATCATAGGCGATAAGACTTTTGCTGTGAAAGTCCAGTATCCGGGAGTGGCAGAAAGTGTCAAACAAGACCTTAAAATGGCCAAACCTCTCGCTGCCCGCATCATGGGCATCAAAGAACAGGACCTTGAGCTGTACATGGATGAAGTTGAGACAAAATTGCTGGAAGAAACCGACTATGAGCTCGAACTACACCGATCCGTGGACATCACAAACGCATGTCGCCATCTGGAAGGTTTGGTTTTTCCTGAATACTACCCGGCGCTTTCAGGCAAAAAAATCATCACAATGGACTGGCTCGAAGGACAATTGCTGAGTGAATGGCTAAAAACCAATCCAACTCAGGAGCAAAAAGATCAGATTGGCCAGTACCTATGGGACTTTTATCATTTCCAGATCCACGAACTTAGGATGGTGCATGCCGATCCACATCCGGGTAATTTTATGGTGACCAGGGATGGAAAACTTGCTGTCATTGATTTTGGATGCATCAAAGAAATACCGGAAAGTTTTTATGAAAGTTACTTCAAGCTTTTATACGAAACACCCAACGATGATCCAGCAGCCATGAAGGAGTTGTTCTACGATTTGGAATTCCTCAAAAGAGACGAAGACTTTTCGGCGCAAACCTATTTTTTCGACCTGTTCAATACTTCTGTACAGCTTCTTTCAAGACCCTTCAGAACTGAAGAATTTGATTTTAGCGACAAGGCTTTCTTTGAGGAGATTTATAGCCTCGCAAAGAAAATTTCTACAGACGAAAAAGTGCGGAAAAACAACGCTGCCCGGGGTAGCAAGGATGGAATATACATCAATAGGACTTACTATGGCCTGTATCAGATCCTCCACAGTTTGACCGCAAAGATTCAGACCAGAACAGCAATGCTGGTGTAGAGTAGAATTACATACTGTTTTGGTCGTCCCAAAATTTTAGGAAAAAAATCAAATGGACTATTTGTAAGTTTGAAAATACTCCTATATTTGCACTCGCTTTTGAAGAAAGGCTTATAACAAGCTTTGGGAGATTAGCTCAGTTGGTTCAGAGCACCTCGTTTACACCGAGGGGGTCGGGGGTTCGAGCCCCTCATCTCCCACAAAAGAAAAGGTCAGCAATTCCAGTAATTGTTGACCTTTTTTTATGTGTGCCATGCATGTTCAATACCTAAGAGGTGGAAGTCCTCAATGGGCCGGCCAACGGGAACCATTAGCCAAATGC
>JAGQWX010000071.1 GCA_020436935.1 Saprospiraceae bacterium | reverse complement strand
GTTCCAAGAAAAAAGAAACCAAAGAAACTTTACCACATGAATTATAAGCGGTTCTGATGCTTAACTAAACGACATTGAATTACAAATGGAAACTCTGTTAAGAAGGATGTAGTAAATGTGACATATACGTCATGAAATATTATGAATCATGCTAAAATTCCCATATCCCAAAACACAAAAAACCAATTCCCCAAAATGCCAACTCGCTAAAACGCCAACCTCCAAAAAGACCAAAGACTAAAGACCAAAGACCGGCTCCAGACTACCAGCCTTCCTTCAGCGAAACCGTCTGGTTAAAGACCATCTTTTCTTCTGTGCTGTCCGCATCCACCACATAATATCCCTTCCTCAGGAATTGCAGCTGTGTTCCGGCAACAGCACCTTTCAATGCCGGCTCCATGATGGCATTTTCATTGATGATGAGCGATTCAGGATTGTAGAAATCAAAGATCGATTTGCCCTCTTCTTCAAAATCATCAGGATTCGGTACGGTGAATAGGCGGTTGTAATTTCTTACCGTGCAAGGAACACCATGTTCTACAGAAACCCAATGGATGGTTCCCTTGGCTTTAATACCACTGTTGTCCTCACCACTTTTTGAATCAGGAAAATAGGTAGCCAATACTTCGGTGACTTCTCCATTTTCATCTTTGATGCAATTATCACATTGGATGATGTAGGCGTTTTTGAGCCTGACATTGCCACCGGGCGTAAGGCGGAAATATTTTTTGGGTGCGTCTTCCATGAAGTCATCGCGCTCAATATATAGTTGTCTGCCGAAAGGCATTTCTGTAAATCCACTGTTCTCGTCTTCCGGGTTGGCATCGCCAAACATGACCTCTGACTTACCCTCAGGGTAGTTGGTGATGGTCAATACTATCGGATCAAGGACGACCATTTTTCGGTCTGCTGTACGGTTGAGTACGTCGCGGACGCAAGATTCCAGCAGCTCAATTTCTATGGTGTTGTCTCTTTTAGCTACACCGGCCTTATCGCAGAAAGTTCTGATGGCTTCTGCAGGATATCCTCTTCTTCTCATACCGCTGATCGTTGGCATGCGCGGATCATCCCAGCCAGTGACAAATCCTTCAGTGACAAGTTTCAGCAACTTCCTCTTTGAAGTAATCATATAAGTCACATTCATCCTTGCAAACTCGATCTGTCTGGATGGGAAAATGTCTAATTTCTGGATGAGCCAGTCATATAGCGGTCTGTGGTGAATAAATTCAAGAGAACACAGCGAATGGGTAATGCCTTCAATCGAATCACTCTGACCATGGGCAAAATCATACATCGGATAAATGCACCATTGATCACCTGTCCTGTGATGGGTCTCGTGTTTGATCCTGTAAATGATGGGATCCCGCATGTGCATATTGGGCGAAGCCATGTCTACTTTTACGCGTAAGACCTTGCTGCCATCCGGGTATTTTCCAGCCTTCATGTCCTGGAATAACTGAAGGTTTTCTTCGATACTTCGTGACTTATACGGGGAATCAATGCCCGGCTCAGAAGGGTTTTTCTTCATTTCGGCGATTTCCTCAGGCGAGCTGTCATCAACGAATGCCAGCCCCTTTTTGATGAGGTCAATGGCGTATTCATACAATTGGCTGAAATAATCTGAAGCATACAACGCCTCACCTTCCCACTGAAAGCCCAGCCAGTTCACATCATTTTTGATCGCGTCGACATACTCAGTGTCTTCTGTAGTCGGATTGGTATCATCAAATCTCAAATTGGTTTTACCACCATATTTGAGCGCAAGGCCAAAATTGATGCAGATGGCCTTTGCATGTCCGATGTGCAAATAACCATTGGGCTCAGGAGGAAACCTCGTATGAACTCTACCCTGGTGCTTCCCACTCTTAAGATCCTCCTCAATTATCTCCTCGATAAAGTTTAAAGATGGCTTCGTAATTTCAGACATATGATTTTTTATCGCTTAGTAACTCAAATATTTAAAACAAAATTACATTCTTTCAGGCATCTCGATTCCTAAAAGATCCATACCATGTTGCAAAGTCCTTGCCACAACAGCACTCAATGCCAGCCTAAACGATTTTGCGATTTCAGTTTCGGCGCCCAAAATACGAATGTCATGATAAAACTTATGATATTCCTTCGCCAAAGTATAACAAAAATTGGCTATACCGCTTGGGTCGTAATCCCTGGCTGCTGCCTCCAGGATATCCGGATAAGATTGCAATAATGTCAACAAGGATTTTTCCTGTGCCTGCACACCTTCATAAGACGCAAATTCTTCCTTTTTGTCACTTGCCTTTCTTAAAACTGACTTGACGCGCACGTAGGCATTTTGGATGTAAGGCCCCGTCTGACCTTGCATGTCGACAGATTCCTTGGGATCAAAAACCATGCGTTTCTTTGGCTGGACTTTGATGATAAAGAACTTGAGTGCGGCCATGCCAATTTTGCGGATGATTTCTGCCTGCTCTTCCTGAGAAACTTCAGCAATTTCACCACGTTCCTCACTGGAGGCCTGTGCCTCACTGATGACTTCATCCATGAGGTCATCGGCATCAACGACAGTTCCTTCCCGTGATTTCATTTTTCCTGTTGGCAAGTCTACCATGCCGTAGGACAAATGGAAAAGTCCATCTGCAAAAGGTTCTTTTAGTCTTTTCATGATCTCAAAAAGCACCTGAAAATGATAATCCTGCTCGTCAGCTACCGTATAAATCATTTTTGTGGCGCCAAAATCATCGTACCTCAACTGCGCAGTACCAATGTCCTGGGTGATATAAACGGATGTTCCGTCTCTTCTCTGTACCAGCTTGTGGTCCATACCTGCCTCGGTCAGGTCGATCCAGATCGAAGAGTCTTCTTTTTGATAAAAAACGCCAAGATCAAGTCCTTTTTGGACCGCATTTTTACCCAGGATGTAAGTGTCAGACTCGTAATACAGTTTGTCAAACTTTACCTGAAGTCTGTCGTAAGTAGTATTGAAGCCTTCATAGACCCAGCTATTCATTTGTTTCCAAAGTGCCATGGTTGCTTCGTCCCCGGCTTCCCAATCGAGCAACATTTGTTTGGCTTCTTTGCCCAAAGTGCTGAATTGGTTGAAATATTCATTTTTATAAGCTTTGAAAAACTCCTTCTCCGTAACATCAAGATCAGCTCTTTGGCTGAATATTGTTGACGCTAAAGATGTTTGTTGCCACTCAGCATATTCTTCCTGAAACTTCTGCTCAAAGAGCACATAAAAGTCTCCCACAAAATGGTCGCCCTTGATGCCCGTCTCTGACGGAGTTTTTCCACCGCCAAACTTCTGCCACGCCAGCATACTCTTACAAACCGCAATGCCTCTGTCGTTGATGATTTGTGTTCTCACCACATCAAAGCCCGCGGCTTCCAGGATTTTGGAGCACGACCATCCAAGGAGGATATTCCTGATGTGTCCCAGGTGCAAAGGTTTGTTGGTATTGGGTGAAGAAAACTCCACCATAACCTTTTCGCCTTTGGGAGCCTGCTCTCCATACTTTTCATCAGACAAAATCTTCTGCAATGCATCTATCCAAAATGCATCTGACAGCTCAAGATTGAGGAAGCCTTTGATAACATTGTACGATTTGACCAGGCTGCAATGATCGGCCATGTACTGACCGATGGCATTGCCGATCTGCTCGGGTCCGAGTTTCAGGTCCTTCACAAAAGCAAACGTTACAATGGTAAAATCTCCTTCAAATTCTTTTTTTGTCGGAGACAGCGTGAGCTTTGATTCTTCCACCTCCAACTGGTACACCGATTTAAAGGCTTGCCTGAGGTCTTGAGTAAGCTGAAGTAAAAACATATTGAAATTAAAATCTATCCTATAAAAAAACTAAAAATTGTGGTTCCATACACCCTTTCTTCTTTGAACTGAGCCATATGTTTGAAACTGTGCTGAGGGTTGTGTTCGAGGACAAAGATACCACCTTCATTGAGAATTCCTCTATGAAATATTTTATCGGGAATAGTGTTGAGGGTTAGGAGTGGATAAGGAGGTCCCGCAAAAATAAAGTCGTACTTCCTGGAGCAAGTCTCTATGTATTTGAATACGTCCATCTTATGGATCTGGATTCTGTCTTCAATACCGAGCTCAGCGGCTGTCTTTTGCACAAATGCAACGCAACCTGGAAATTTATCCACGTAGGTCGCATCGGTACACCCTCTGGAAATGAATTCGTAACAATGATTGCCTGTTCCGCCAAACAAGTCCAGCATCACACAATCCTCAAAATCGATCCTGTTTTGCAAAATATTGTACAGCCCTTCTTTTGAAATGTCTGTCGTTGGCCTGGTAGGCCAGTTCTTTGCAGGCGGATTGAACCTACGTCCGCCAAATTCCCCACCTATTATACGCATGCCAAATTGAGATAATGACCAAAATAAATGTGAGACAGGGCCTTGCCTTCTACATTTTCGCCTATGGAAACAAAATTGATTTCTGGGTAATATTTGGCAAGGAGGTCCATGATGCCGGATTCCTTTTCAATCAGGCCTGAAACTTCCAACGGCAATCTTTGCATGCCATTGTTGATTACCACGTTGTGGATGAGTTCAACAAAGTATAAAACATCCTCTGCGGTTTCTACCTCGTAGTTGTTGTAAAACTGAAACTGTCCCTCTGCTTTATAGTAAATGTGGATCCTTTTGAAATCAAAATGAACATGACAAACTTTTTTACTCACCAGGTAGTAATGATGATCAAGGGCCGTAGAAAGGTGAATGGTTTTAGCAGGTAGTTGAAGGGCACCTACATGCTTGCAATACACTGGCTGATCGGTAAACTTATCCACAAACACCTGGAAATCATTGCCTTGAATATGGGCAGTATTGTTTGAAATGATAAATTTATTGGTAAGGTTGCAGCACTTGAGTTTATGGGGAGAGTATTCATCAATGAATCTTTCGTAGAACACATCTACCTTCAGGTGATTGCTTTCTACCAGGGCCAGGTTTTCGTCTATGATACAATAAAAAACACTGTCTTCCCCCATAAGGGCAGACAGTGTCGTATTTTTTCCGGGATCTTTTCCCGCCTTATAATAAAGGTCAGTCATTACCAGGTTCCATTCAAACTCGGGGCTGAAAGGTCACCGAATTTAAATGCAGCGTTGGGATCGTACCTGTTGTCGTACTTTTTGTATTTAGGGTCAGAGAATTCACCCATAAATTCTTTCCATCTAGTACCTACTTCGATGACATTTACCATGGTAGACTGGTACTCTATGGTATCCGTTTGGATGGTAAATTTAGCACCGTCACTGTAAGGAACTGCATCCAGACCTTCAAGGCTTATTCCCATATTGCTGACAGAGTCCATTGCAGAAGTGTACGTTGTCACCCTTTGAATTTCTCCCGTAAAGTTAGGATCATCCGGGTCACCAATGATGTTCACGAATGGAATGCTGTCATTTTTAATGGTTGAAACCAGTTCATCAAAAGTAGGAGCATAGCTTCCTTTGATGGTTCTATATATGTCCTGGAGTGTGCGGATGTCTGTAAGTTTTGCGGCTACAGCATCTGCTCTCTTGGTTTTTTCAGCTGAAAAAGCAATGGGTTCCTGGATGGACTGATAAATAAGGTATCCTAAAAAGCCTACCAGTGCGGCCATAATTAAGCTGATAAGAAGTCTCATATTACTGAATTGATTGGTTATTTTTTGCTATAAAAAAGATTGTTTTGAATCGGCTGTAAAGTTATAAAATGTTGTTATATGTCAAAATAAATGTGGTTAATTTGCATGAAATATTGTCAGAACGTCTAACATTCTGCTATTTTTATTGGAGATGCTTTAATCATTATTTTTGGTGTGTGGGCATCCAAATTTTTTAGAAAATTTTGATTTGAATACAAAAGAGACCATAAATCTGCTTGCAATAGAATCCTCCTGTGACGATACCAGTGCCGCTGTCCTGATCGATGGCAAGGTGGTTGCCAATATCACGGCTACCCAACTCGACCACGAAAAATACGGAGGTGTCGTACCTGAAGTCGCATCCAGGCAGCACAACATTCACATCGGAATGGTAGTCAAGGAAGCCCTGGATAAAGCCGGTATTGCTCCCATAGACCTCCATGCTGTGGGAGTCACACAGGGACCGGGTTTGATGGGCAGCCTGGTGGTAGGTGTAGCCTTTGCCAAATCGCTGGCCCTTGGTCTCGATGTTCCACTGATAGGCGTACATCACATGCATGCTCACATCCTGGCCCACCTCATCGATGAGCCCAAGCCAGAATTTCCGTTCCTCTGTCTCACCGTTTCCGGAGGTCATACCCAGCTGGTCGTCATTAGATCTTATAAAGAGATGGAGATCCTGGGTACCACCATCGACGATGCTGCAGGAGAAGCTTTCGACAAAACCGGAAAAATGTTGGGTCTGCCCTACCCCGCGGGACCTCATATCGATCGGCTTGCTGCTTTGGGCAATCCAGTCTTTACATTCTCAAAAGCCCAGATGCCCGACTTTGATTTCAGCTTTTCAGGATTTAAAACTTCAGTATTGTACTTCCTGCAAAACCAGACCCAAAAAGACCAGGATTTTATCAAAAATAACCTCAATGATTTGTGCGCTTCCATACAAATGACCATCATTGATATGTTGACTGCCAAACTCATTAGGGCGGTCAAATCCACTGGAATTACCCGAGTGGCAATTGCCGGAGGAGTCTCCGCCAACCGCGGATTGCGCAATAAACTGACGGAATTGGCAACCATTCACGGTTGGGATCTGTTTATACCCTCCTTTGAGTATTGTACCGATAATGCGGCAATGATAGGAATTAACGCATACTTTAAATATCTTGATCAAAATTTTGAGACACAAGACATGACCGCTGATCCGCGTCTGGCATTTTAATCCGCTATTTGATTTTTATGGAAAAACACAGCATATCTTTTGACATGGAGGTACTCTCGCCTGAAGAAGTCCCTGCCATCTATCAGACTTTGATCGATAAAGCACTGGAATTCAGAGAAAAAGCCTACGCACCCTATTCCAAATTTTTGGTGGGTGCCGCCGTTTTGACCAAATCCGGGCTCATGTTTGGCGGGGCAAACCAGGAAAACGCCTCTTATCCCCTGTGCATGTGTGGCGAAAGAGTGGCCCTTTACCACAGCGCCATGGCTGCACCAGGTGACGAAGTGGTGGCTGTGGCCATCTGTGTAAAAAGCCCTATCGGAGACATCATGCAGCCCGTCATGCCGTGTGGGGCTTGCAGACAGGTCATTAAGGAGTATGAAGACCGCTACAAAGGCGACATCAAGATCATCATCAGAACAGACGATGGCCGGGTATGGATGGTAAAGTCCGTCAAAGACCTGCTTCCTCTGGGTTTTGACGATAGTTTTTTGATTTGAGGCAACATCACATTTGATAAATTTGTATTTTTGGATTATGGCTTCAATTCGTCAGATATTACCAAATTACACCGTGGAAGATTATGAATCCTGGGAAGGAAGGTGGGAAATCATCAACGGAATAGCAATTGCCATGTCTCCAATGCCAAGCCCAAGACATCAAAATATTGCAGGAAAAGTTTTTAGGATCATTGATGAAGCTTTGGAACAAACACCTTGCAACCACTGCAAAGTTTATCAACCCATAGACTATAAAATATCTGAAACCACAGTAGTAAATCCTGATATATTGGTAGCTTGCGCTCCCATAAATGGCCAATACCTGGACTTTCCTCCCCACTTAATCGTTGAAATTTTATCTCCTTCAACTGCATTTAAAGATAGAAATACAAAATTTGATCTGTATCAATCCGAAGGTGTAAAGTATTACATCATGATCGACCCATCAGATGAAAGCATTGATATTTATACCCTGGATGACCATATGATATATACCAAAACCAACAAGACCACTTTTCATTTCGCGGATGATTGTGAGGTCATTCTTGACTTTGCTAAAAGCTTTTAGTTTGAAATTCGACATCGTTCAGGATTCTAACTCTCTATATCAAATTAACAATGTATAACTTCTGAAAGTTAAAAACTACAAAATAAAACTTTTCTGCGCCCCTTGCACAACTTATAAGATGTCTCAGTTCAAGCAACATTAATCGCAATATTCAAATATTGCTTAACCAAAATAATACATAAGCCATACAATGCTTCCTATTACTATCCACTGATATACAATTATTAAATAAATTTTATATTCAAGTTTTGTAAGTTTATTAGACAAATTTAAATCGTTTAAATTATTAACTTTTTTTATAAACCATGGAAACATCAAAGTTTGGACTCTACCATTATATTTTTTAAATGAATATGCTTTTTCGAAAGTTTCATAGCCCTGTACAAATTCATCATTTAGTATTTTTAAATAAGAAAAATATCTACTACTCTAATCAAATGCTCATTTCAAGTCGCTTACAGGCTAAGTGAATTAATTTATATTAAATGCCGCATCATCACATCTGTAACCTTTGTGTTTAATAATTTTTTGTAAATTTTCGAAATCTGGAAGACTAGTTATCCAAATCCCAATCTCACCAGAATAATGAAAATAAATAAAAATTTCTTTTATTCGATGAACTATTGAAATAGTTTCACCTCCACCAAAATCTGAGGCTAATGGAATAATAAGTTCTAGGAATATTTCCCAATTCAACACTTTACAAGGGCCACCGTATTGAAAATCAACATCATTTTCATACAGAAACTTTGCATATTTTTTATACAATTCGTACTCAGTTGGAAATTCCTTCTCATCATCCATTGATTCCATGGAGGCAACTTCTCCCCAATTCATGAAAAAAGGCAAAGGTGTAGCATAGAAATCCTCAATATTTGGAATTATATCCAAAAGACATTCCTTTATGCGTTTGGAAGATACAATATCATCAATTACTGGGTAAACAATTAAACGATAACCTTTTGATTTTGTAAAAGGGATTTCAATCCAATCTAACCAATTTTCTTTTATATTCACTTTTTGCAAGAACATCTTAAAAGATTTTTCTCAAACTTTTCCACGAAATAAATTTCCCTGAACGACTTTTATGTTTATCTTTTATATAATTACCATATTTATCTGCATCAGCTTCCCATTCAAGCCCCTTATTTCCCTTTTTATAAACTTTATACTCCTCCCCCCCATGGTTTGAATGACTCCTGCTCCAAACCGTTTCATCTTTACCAAATTCAGTGTAAGTATTATTTCCAGGTCCTTGCCATTTATTTGTAGAACCTGGACCATTAATATTCCATTCTTTTGGTGCATTACTTGTAATCCCCAGCCCTGTAGCAGCCTGCCCCAAAGATATCAATTGCGAGCCACCTGCCAAAGTTCCCATTACACTTCTGCTGGCGGTAATGATAGGAGCATCTGCAATGGCAAGGAATTCTCCAGACCATTCCACCATGAGTTTATCCAAATCTACTTCAGAAATTACAGAGGTGAGTGTACTGTTGATGGCATCTGGGGCAATTTCCAAGCCCAGTTTTGCCAAGCCTTTGATTCCTGCATTGGCAAGTTTACCTGCACCAGATACATCAAGGGCATTCCCTACAGTTTTGGCAGCATACCCAAAGGCATCCTGGACAGAATTGATATCAGGAACATTACCCGTCGCTATATCTGTTGCAAGATTTCCAACTGCTGTGATCTTTGCTGCCAATGCGGCCCCTCCAGGGGTCAGAGATGCGGCTCCTGCAATAGCCCCTGTTCCTGCATAGCCAATAGCACTCCATGGATTTTTGACAATGCTACCCCAATTATTATAAACATTGATGCCTGCTCCTATAATTGCAGCAGCAACATGTGCAGGGGAATCTCCATTTGGATCAATGAGGGTTACCGGAAATCAATAGAATCTATTCACAACAGGACTATCCCTTCTGTACTGGACTTCTCAACGCTGTGGTGCAGTAGCACCACAGTTCCCTCCTTATCAAATGAAAGAATTCATTCGATTCTCGTCTATCGACGAGATCAGTCGGTCATCCATTGCACAGTAAGGACTCATTCCAAACCCAGCTTCTTCGGCTTTAGGATCTACCTGCCCCCGCTGGAGCACTTTGGCAAAGCACAAAGTGTCCAGACTTCGCTAATCGCTCCTCGCTTCGCTGCGGGGCGAAAGCTACGTTTCACTTCGGCCACGAGGTGGTTTACACCTCGAACAGCCTCGTTCACCACCGACCAGTGACAGGGTCTAGTCCCCTATAAAATGCAAAGTCCGCATAACCACTTACCCTTTCAATACCGTTGAACTTATATCTGTATCCAGCTCCTGTATCGGTACCAAAATGCTCCATTCCATAAGAATAGTAATCATTCCAGTCCTGCACTTCACCGTTGGAGAAATTAAGCATTCTTCCAAGCTGCGGTGGAGTTGCTCCGCAGTTCCTTCCCTATGTAGTGAATTCTTTTACTCCATTTCCTCCTCTTTATTAGGTAAGCGTTTTCTTGAACTGGATACTCAAACTCTTAAAAGAATGGAAGAGATCAGCACACTCTCTGCTGATAAACAAAACTACGTCTATAGTCTTATTGGTATGACTCTCAGGGATTTTAAACGCAAACAGCTTACGCTTTATAAGTTTACTACTTTCCTAATAAGACTTTAATTTTCCATTCTTTATTAGCATTGATGCTCTCAATGACTTCTTTCATGGTTTCAATCTCTTCCTTTATTTTTTTGATATTCTGAATATCTGAAAAAATTAATACAAGCTTTCTGCCATCAGTATCTACCTTTGATTCCAAACCTTCTTGGAATGAATCCCAATTCAAGTCAAACATTTCAAAAAGTCTTGCTTCATAATATATTGCCTCCAGAAGTGACGTCTTATCTACAAGATCAATTGGATATCTGTCTATCAAATAAGAATTTATGCCTTCTCTGAAAAGGAAGTATTGAAAATTTTGAAATTTGAAATTCTCTTTTTTACAGAAAATGAAAGGTTGCCCACTTGACAACCTTTCATTGATCTCTTGATAATATTTTGTATTAAAATCATTCATATTATAAACCTCCTAAAGGGATTATTGTTTTGTAATGGTCGGGAGATAGAAACAACTCTCCTTTGGCACCTTTTATTAATCTAAGCGGCGATTTCCGCCCATATCCCACTAATTCATATTTCTCCCAATAACCTTTTGCCTTTCCTAAAAGCTGACTATGATTTTCAATATTGTTATAAATACCTGCAGGATTTAATGTGCCACTTTTAATGGCTGAAATCGTATTCCCTACATTAACAGTTCCTTCACCTACAACTTTTCCAAATGATCTTGCGGTTACTCCCGCAACATAATTTACATGTCCAGTAGTCGCAACTCTAGACGCTGTAACCACAAATTCTTCAGTGGGAACCAATGACCATTCAATACCATTTTTGGCTAGTTCTTCCGCTGCCTCTTTAGATAAGGTTCGTTTGATAAATTCTCCTCCTCCTGAAACAACCGCATCATCTATTGCTTTCGCTAATACTCTTGCTGTTATGGCTTTAGTTATTGGTTTCGATAATGCTTGTGTAAGTCCAGGAGATAATAGGTCCGTTCCAACATCCAAAACCAAGCTTGCAATATCACCAGGTGAATCTAATTCACTAAAACTAAATTTTCCGGTCACAGCCTGAGTGATCTTATTTCCTCCAACTGTAATTCCTCTGGCAAGACCAACTTGTCCAAAACTAATGGCAATGCCAGCTGCGGCTCCTGTTCCAAAATAAGCTAAACCTTCTCCAAGCGAAGTCACATTTCCTTTCAAAGCTTGGTCGACTAAATTGACAGTTCCTCCCACTATAGCTCCAACTAATTGTGGTATAAAGTCACCATTCGGGTCTTTGTATCGAATTGGATTATTTCCCATACTTTGGTATGGAGCCATTGAGTATAATGATTCTGCACTAGGATCTACCTGCCCCCACCGACCAGTTACAGGGTCTAGTCCTCTATAAAATGCAAAGTCCGCATAACCATCAACTCTCTCAATACCGTTGAATTTATACCTGTAGCCACCAGCCGCATAAGTCCCAGTATGCTCCATTCCATAAGAATAGTAATCATTCCAGTCCTGCACTTCACTGTTGGAGACCGAGCCATTGTTGTCAACATCTGTGTAATGGACCCTGGTATTCCCTAAGTGGTCAGCTATTGTATATTCAAATCGGTATACACCGGCAGATACTCGTTTGTAGTCGCCTTGTGCGTGGTGTATGACGTCTAAAACACTGTTGACGAACTCAAAGTTCCCAATGAAATCCCTTGTCTCAAATAATGTACCACCAGGGCCATAAGACTTCCGCTGTAAGAGATTCCCATCAGCATCATATAGCATTTCAATTTTGCTACCATCTGTACGTATGATAATAGTTGGTAAATCCAAATGATTGTTGCTTATACTGCTTACATTTTTGTACAGGTCATTTGTAAGATTTCCATTGTTGTCATAAGTATAAACTGTTCCAGAGCTTGACTGTCCATTTTGATTAAAACCTGTGGTATTTGCGGAACTGTCATTGATTCTGAGCAGTCTATTTGTATTGCTGGAATAAGCATATAACATATTGTCAATAAGAGCAGGTGTATGGTTGTACCTTGTCATTGCTGACAGGTTCCCCCTTACATCATAAGAGAAGGTCTCATCATACTTGGTTGTGGAAACCAATGCGTTGGAAGTATTATAGTCCCAGTAATTAGCGACGGTAACTTGATTGTATACATCGTAAGTATAGGCATAAGTAGCAGCTGTACTTCCCCTTTTCTGCCATTTCGCATTGGCAATGTTGCCATTTTTTTGACTGACCGACCCTGTCGTTGCAATAGGACTTTCATAATACAGCTCTTCATAGAATAAATCACCACTTGTAGCTCCATTTGCCAAAGGCTGATTGATGGCTTGCAATAAGCCATTACTTTTATACGTATAGTCTATGTCTTGTAAAAAAGTAGAGCCGCTGACAAAACCTTGACTCAGCCTGGTAAGTTCGTTGCGGAAATTATACGTGTAGGCTCCAACGGTTTTGGTATTAGCCGTATGCGTAAATACATCTGTCTTTATTCTTCCACGATGGTCATAAGTACTACTCTCAGAGTAAACATAGGTACCGTCAGGCATATTGGGCATGTTCCATGAAGTGGATAAAACATTGTCTGCATTGTCGTAGGCATATGTTACAGTTTTATTCGCTGTATTGTAGGTATGTGTATTAAAGGTGCTTTGCTGGATCCGGCCTCTGGTATCATATGTCAAGGTGTTGGTAATAAAATTTGCGGTACCGGCAATATTGGATTTCGTAGTTTTGATCTTATCTTTCTCAAAAGATGTGGTTCCATATATATCCTCAGTGAGCACTGTAGTGAAACTCGGCGTTTCCAAATTCGTAACACTCGAAACAAGCCCAGACTTGATCTGTCTGCCATTGATGTCATACTGGTAGGCCAGATATTTATTTTGAGCCAGAAGATTTGGATCTTGTACTGCTGCCAGTAAATCCTTGTTGTTGTACCAATAATAGGTCCACCCTCTGCCAGGTACTTTTTTTCCAGTTAGTTTATTTTCATTATCATATTGGTACTCAAATACGAGTTCCGGGGTGGTAGTTTCTGTGGCTCCCGGAGGAATGACCTTGACCACCCTATCCTTGTTGTCATAAAGTGTCCTCGTATCTTTACGAGCAGTTGTCTGATCTGTGGCATTGGTTTGACGGCTTAAAATTATCCTGCCTTTGAAGTCTTTAAAAATAATGCTCCTGTTGCCATTACCATCGATGGTGGTCTCTTTTATCAGGGTATTAGCAGAAGCGTATCCTGGCACATTATCTGTTGATGTATTGAGACTGTATTCATATTTGGTGGTAAATAGATCCGGGTCAATCACCTCAGTCAATCTTGACAGCAATGAACTTTCATATTTATATTCCGTGAATTTTGTACCTCCAGGGATGGCTTCTAAAGTACCGTCAGCATCTGCTGTTTCAAATGGCAGATATTCCTTGACTTTCCGGCCAAACTTATCATAGGCAGTCCAATAAATAACATCCTTACCTGCAGGAGAAGCACCTTTTTTTACAAGACCTACCTGTCTTCCAAATTTATCATGATAAGTGTAATTCTCCACGACATTTATCAATGAGCCGGAAACTACAGGAAAGGTGGTTTTTTCTTTGACTATGGTGTATGGGTTGGATGTAGAATATGGAACATAGCTATATTCTGTATAAACCAGTGATGGATATAGTGTACTTTTCTTTAACCTCAAAAGGCCATCATATTCAAACTCTGTATAAGTACCATCTACATTGTATTCCCTAAAAACTAGATTTGAATTTCCATAGTAGGATGTACTTTTTACAAAGCCATTATTAGTAGATGATGTTGGTCTTTTTCTATCATAGGTAAAACTTGTGATTTCATAATTTAGTTTTTGGTCTTGTTTGATATAGCCTTCAGATGTATAGGAGTGGTTATAATACTCAGCCGGGCCTGCACCATTTGTCTGATTACCATTCAAATCATATTGGTAATTAAATAACTGCGAATTTCTTGCAGTGAGGTTTGGTGCAGTGTTGCTTCCACCGTAAAAATTCCCACTTTGGTCATAGAATGCATGAAATTGTGTAAAACCAGAAACTGCTAAACCGTTGTTGAATGTTTCACTTGAAAATGGAATTCGTATATTTTTTGAGACAAAGTAACTTTTCGCATCGGTATTTGTCCAGGTATCGTTGGTGTAATTCGTCCAAATGTCTGAAATCGAACCATTCCCCGTTGTGACTTTTATTGAGCTAGGTTGTATTGTGTGGGCATGGTTGTATGCATATTCAGTGGAATTAACTTTTATCCCTTTATAATAAGATGTCTTCTTTTTAATCCTGTTAAGTCCAGGTTGATATCCTTTAAATAGATTTAGTAGTCCTATTAAATTAGGCTGAGGATTATATGTATATATTACTTCTTGGGACACTATAAAATTCCCTAAATCTGAAATTTGATATTCAAAAGTATCCATACTAACAGCAATCCCTGCTGAATCAAAAGTTGTTACTTTATTCACATTTCCTATTCCTTTTAAATATGCATCCGACAAAGAAGGTACTAACATCCCGTTAAAATAAAATGTAGTCGGAACCAATTTATTACAGTAATTAGTTACAATTTTGCCTAAACCAGGCAATGAATCAATCACTTCTCCATAACCTATCAAATTTGAGTTAAGGTAAGTTCTATCATAAACATCATTCAAAAAATACAAAACTTGATTTAAGTGTGTGGATTTAAATTTTGGCTGTTTGTATAATTGACCATTTTTATATTTGAAATTATGAATTTGGTAATATGAATTATCTGAACTTCGATTAATTGATGTAGACAACCTAACTCCAGGACCATCAAGTGTTGAACTAAAACTATATAAATAACTAGCATTTATTATTGCTTTTCCTCCGTATGCAAATAATTCAAATTTATATGTTTGACCAGCTTGGAGAATTATATTTCCAAGGCCATTTTTAATTTCATTAAGATTTATAGACTCATAATACTGATTTGTTGAAAATGTATTAAAACTTTTTGTGAACAAAACCGTATTACTTAAGTTTAAAATTCTAAATTCACAAATTGCTCCTTCTTCTGGAATAATACTTGAAGGTACAAAAGATAAATTAACAACACCGTTAAGTAGATTTTCACTTGTTATTGAAACGTTTTTAATATCTGAGTAAGTACCTGTACAATTTTCACTATATAAATTGCAAGCCTCAAGATTTGTAATTAATATAAGAGAGTCAGAGGATTTGTCATATTGATTTTTTTCATATTGTATTTCAAGAATTGCGCCATCAGGTTTAGTTACTCTTTTAAGCAGAGTAATTATGGAATTATTAAAATTTGGATCTCTATTTGCGCCCCCAGAATATATATTTGATGGAAGCATATTCCCCGGCGTATTTGATGCACCATTGTAGTAATTCCACTTGTCAATTCCTGCTGTTGACTTTGAGGGTGCAAACTGGTTACCGTGTACATTATTTCCTCCATAATACTCAAAACTATATGAATTAAGAGTATCACTGCTTGAACTGCATTTCTTTTGCTGCAATTTATTTAATCTCAAATGAGTTGGATTATTACCTTGATCTCTAAAGTAATCTGATTCTAATACTGTTTCGGTACAAGAACTTGCAGTTTTGTATTTTATACTTTCAAGCTTCATGTTTCTACCAACAGTAAAATCGTCGTGTAAATCCAAATCTAATCTAGGAGAATAGCTAAACTGTATAGTATCATTTTGACCGTTTATGCCATAAATATTAATATAGCCAAAGTTTTGTTTTGAAACATTATATATAGGAAGTGACGGGGACTGAGTTATTTCATCAATACCTGGTACAAGAGTATTAAATCCGTAAGGCTCAACATCGTGCACAATTGTTATTGAATCTTTTGAGTCAAATGATACAATCTTATAGGGTTTAAATAATGCCTGAATTCCCGTATAATGCTCAAAGCTTTCTAGATAGACTTTTGTACCATCAGTCAATGTAATTACAAAATCTTCAATTTCATTTCTAAAACTCCTGGAAATTTGTAAATCTGTTTTTTGAAGAAAAATAATTTGGTATTGAGCATTACTAAATACAAATCTTCCTTTTTCACCATTTATAATATATGTATATACATCTCTAGCTGCATCGATTTCACCATTTGCTAAATCTTGAATATCACAATTATTATTTTCAGGCTGACAAAAGGTTGAAGCAAATTCACGCTCACCAATTGTCTCTCTAATTATTAAATAGTTATCATTTAAAGACCAACCTTGTCCTACAGGGCTGCTTGCAGTATTTGGCAAAAATCCATCTGAATAATAGGAAATGGAAACTGGATAATTCAATTTACCAGAAGTCACTGATCCAATAGGTATATTATATGATATTGCACCGGAAAATCCATTTATTGGAGCCTCTCTAATTGCTGCTTCACCACCGTCTACTGAAGCATTCTGTGAATACACCTTAAAACACAATAAAATTAATAATAAACCAATTAATGTTCTAAGCCCAAGTTTATTTTGATTAAATTTTTTCATATCAATTAAAATTTGAGGAATGTTTTTGTTATTGTATTGCTATATGTCTTCAACTCTACGATATACTGCCCATTAGGGTATTGTGACATATCAAGCATTATGTGGCCTGATCTTTCCCCCAGGTCTTGTACACTTGTCTTCAAAATCAATGCACCTGTAGTATTGTAAATGGAAAGATTTATAGCTTCTGGATTTTTTAAAGTAAATCGGATTTCTGCCTGACCTGAAGTGGGGTTTGGAATGATTTCAAGATTTTCGGGAATCTGATTTCTGTTCTCAACCATTTCTTCATTCAAGGGTTTTTCGCAAACTTTTTTACCATTTTTGAGGTTGTTCCGATATCCTCTTTCTGATAGATTGGCGTGAATTCTTGCTACCTGGCCTTTGGTAAACATGGAAGAACATTCATCCAGCCCTGCATCCATAAAATTGCCAATCATTTCTTCTTCATTTCCTGCACACAAAGACACATGGCTGTATCCATAGCAGCCGTAATTAGGGGCATTGTGGGTAGGCGTATCTTCTACTCCATCGTCCTGGCAATCCAGATTGGTCCATAATGGCTGTAAACCAAGGTATTGGCCCATCAAATGCACGAGTGTGCGCCCCTGGCTATAATCTTTTTGGTCGGGATTAAGGCCAAAATAATCCGGATCGATGTAAATACCGTCCATGCTCTCATCGACATCTGGGAGCAAGGCAAATCCCCCCATCCTGTCAGGTAGATCAACGATCCAGATGTTGATGTATTCATCCTTTTTAGCGCCCTCAATACCATACTTTTTGTCTGAAAGGTTTGCCAGATTTTCTACTGATACAGGAAGATTCAGGGTTTTGTAATTGATTTCAGCCTTATTACCTTGCGGGCTTCCAAAGCAAAATCTGATTTTAGAATCACCTGCCATTCGGTCTTTGTAATAATGATCTTTCTCTTCAAACTTCCCTGCAAAAGCATCATTTAATATCTGGATCTGAGACTCTGCCATCTCCATAGAAATTTTTCTACTCTCGGATGACTCCAATACATTAAACACCAGAGGCAAGGTTTTTTCTTCAGGTACTGCATAGCGGGCATGCATATATGCAAACAATTCAAAGTCCTGCCATTTCTTTTGGTCTTTGGGTTTTTTATTCAATTGGCTTTCCCAATTTTTGTGATATAGGAATCGGAATTGTTTTTGCTCGTTGATTTGGCCAAAGACCAGATTCCACATCAATGTGCATAAAATCAAGCCCATTGATTTCTTTGAATTCATATTTTTCATCATTTCAATAATTGACATTAATTTATTGGGCTGCCAGCGGCAGCTTATGCTGATATTTATCTTTAATCAAATAAGTTTTACGCCTTCGTAATTACAAAGGCATTTGTACAAATAGTTGACTACTAAAGACATAAAGAGGCTATTCTGTCGAGAGTGCGGACAGGTTTTTATGAATTTCCTGCAATAGCATATGGTCTTGCATCATGCAATTCATTTATTTTTTGATTTAAATAATAAATCAAAAACCACAAAATCAACTGAACAAACTTTATGTCAGTAAAGCCTAACTATTTGGAAATAAATATTGAATTGCGAAAAAGAATGGATCTGTTTTTGGGCAAAGGATTTTATTATTCGACAATTCAATTGTTGATACAATTTTATTAAAAAAAAAAAGCTAATTGCAAAACTTTTATATATATATTTTAAAATAAAATGAAAATTAGGTGGAAACACTTAATTTTCAAATGTACTGATAAGATTCCTGCAAATTTTGCCAAATAAATCATTCTAGTAATCCACCCCATCCCCATCTACAACAAAGCCTTCAAATCATCAATATGATTGATCTCCTCCACCGTTTTGTCCTTTCTCCATCTTTTGATTCTTGGGAACCTCAAAGCTACTCCACTTTTGTGTCTTCCTGAAGCTGCGATTCCTTCGAAGGCTATTTCAAAGACCAGTTGTGGAACCACGGAAACTACCGGACCAAATTTTTCAATCGTATGGTTGCGGACATAGGTGGTGACTTCGCGAAATTCAACGTCTGTCAGCCCGGAATAGGCTTTGGTAAATGGGAGCAATACGCCTCCATCTCCTTTCACGGCAAAGGTGAAATCTGTATAAAGGCTCGCACGTCGGCCATGACCCCGCTGGGCATAGATCATTACGGCATCAACGGTCAGGGGATCGATCTTCCACTTCCACCACCCTCCTTTTTTGCGTCCTGTGAGATATTGCGAGGAAAGCTGTTTGAGCATAAGTCCCTCGGCTTTTTGGTCACTGGCCTGCTCGCGAAGATTTTTGGCGTATTCCCAATCGGGTAAGGTATAATAACCGGAAGGTATGATGAGGTCTTCAATGGCCATGTCTTCCAAAAGCATTGCCAACAACTCACGGCGCTCGCCATAAGTCCTGGACCGCACATCTGCACCTTCGTACTCCAGCAAATCATAAGCCATGAAAACGACAGGTTTTTCCCTCAGCAACTTTCCCCCGGGACTTTTCCGTCCTATCCTCGTCTGTAAATCATTGAAAGACAGCGGCATACCATCTTTAAAAGCCAGAATCTCGCCATCCAGAACAAAGTCGTCAGCCTGGACACCAGCCACTGCATCAAACTCAGGGTACTTATCTGTCACGAGTTCTTCTCCCCGCGACCACAAAAAAACCTTACCTCGTCGTTTGATGAGCTGGCCTCTGATGCCATCCCATTTGAATTCTGCCACCCACTCCTCTGCAGGTCCGATATCTTCCGGCGCACCTTCAACGGCATAGGCGAGAAAAAACGGATAAGGCCTTGAGATATCCGCCTCTCCCATCGACTCTTCAAAAAGTTTACTCCATGTGGTGGTCTCTGGTGTCCACTCCCCCATCAGTTTGTGGGCGATCCTGCTTTCGTCTTCTTTGAGGTGAATGGAAAGCGCTTTGGTGAGCAATTTTTGAGATACGCCTAACCTGAAACCTCCGGTAATGAGTTTGTTGAATAAAAATCGCTCGTCATTGTCCATCTGTGACCAAAGGTCGAGCACCTTTTCTTTTTTTGATTCGTCGTCCAGGGTTTTGATGTATTTCAACTGATCAATGAGCCCTGACAAACTAAGATCCGCGGAGAGGTCGCGATTTTTCCTTGGCAATACCAAAGCAATGGTCTCAGCAAGGTCTCCCACCAGATGATAGGTATCTTCAAACAACCAGGTGGGCAACGCCGATTGTTCTGCTGTCCAGGTGCGGAGCAAGGTGGTATTGACCGCTCTGGGTGGCTTTCTGTGTGTGAACAAGCCTATGGTCCACAGCTTATCCTGCTCGGACACGTCTGATGCAAAATAGTCCACCAGTGCGGCAACCTTGGCATTGGTGCTGGTGGTTTCGTCTATGCTTTTATATAAGTCTACAAAATCTTTCAAACTGAGGTCAGATATTTTGAAGCTTCCTTAATGGCCAAAGGACTGAGCACATCTCTGTGATTGCTGAGAAATTGTGCAACAAATAGCTTATTGGTCTTGCTGTAATGTCTCAGCGCCCAGCCATGGGCCTTTCGTATAAAGAAGTTTTTCTCGGAAATGGTTGCAAGAATGCATTCTGAGAGCAATTCTGTATCGGTATTTTCTTTGTAAAAAAGCTGGAAAATGATGGCGGTCCGCTGCAGCCAGAGATGATTGGATTCCAGGTAGCGGTAAGCAATTGTTCTTCTTTGCTGCGGGGATAATTTGGATAGTATAAGACCGATCTGATGTGCTGCAAGATGATCTACGGTGTCCCACCAGGATTTGGTGGTAATGAGGTTTTCTATGTGCGGCAACATGTCAATCGTCATCCAAGGTTTGAATTTGTCGAGGAGATACATGGCTGAATAATGTGCTTCTCGGTGCGGTTCCTGCCAAAGTTGATCGACCAGACTGACCAAATGCGCCCGGTCTTTGACTGCTTTTTTGTCGAAATGTTTTTGGAAAATGGTCCTTCGTGGTACCGACTTCAGCCCGTAATAATCAAAATGGCCTTTCATGTAGGCCTTCATCAAAACGGCATCCCTGGGATTACCGGTGGCCTCCATTTCAGAGAGCATGTTTTCAATCATCATTAGATATATCTTAAATGGCTAAAATAGGTATCCATGTTTATAGGAAATAATAAATTCAGTGATAAAATGCTCACTCAAAAAGCTGTCCAATTGTTTTCATGGTTAAAAACATCTTTCCACTATCAGGCAGTTTTATGAATCCAAATTTTTTATAGAAATTTTCTGCATCCTGGTCTATAGGGTCGACCACGACAGCAAATGAACCAATGTTTTTGGATAATTCAAAACACCTCTTTAGAGCATCTACCAAAATCAGCTTACCGAGTCCTTTTCCTTGAAATCTTTGGTCTAAGGCCAGGCGCCCAAGCAAGGTGGCAGGTATCGTATGATAAGACTGGGGCAGTTTCACCTTGATGTCGTTTGGCACATTATCCAGCGGAATGCTGTTGTTTGACAAGGTATAATAGGCTTTGATCAAATTTGTTTGAGCCTCAATCACTACAAAGCAAGCTGACAATTTTCTTTTGATGTCCTGATTTGCTTGTTTGTGCAAATAGTTATCCAGCATTTCCTTTCCGCAAGAAAATTCAGATTTATTATGAGTTGAATTTAAAGGAACTGAAATCTGATTCATGAAGAAAAAAGCGCATTAAACTCAGCTGCAGCTTTGGAAAGTTCTTCATTGGGAGCGCCGGGATTCATTAAGGCCTCGAAGAAGATTTGATTGTCTTTTTCCGAAGCTAAAATTCGCTCATTCTCAGAAATAATCTCCTTGGCCTTCTCCTGAACTGCCATAATTACAAAATCGGTCAAATTCCTGTAACCACCCAACCTGGCTGCTTTTTCGAAGAAAACTTTTTGTTCCTTTGGCAAGCGCGTGTCAAACCTCGCATCTTTGGTATTCATTCCTTTTGTCGACATTAAAATCCTTTTTACAAATGTACGTGTATTTACTGTACATGTCAAGAATATTGTACTTTTTCCCTGTACACTTTCACATAAGATACTATCCAATTATCAACACCTGACAATAGCTAATTAAGATCTGGGCAAAAAAACTAATGAATTTTCAATCAAAAAAAACTTCCACAATATGGAATTAAATTCCATAAATTTGCATTTGAAAACAGTTAGCACAGTGCGCGTAGTGACCCCAAGGAGATTATTTGAGTTCTCACAAAAACATAGTCAGGCAAAAATCCCTTTACTGAGTTGGTATGAAATCACAAAAAAAGCGGAATGGGAAAGTTTTATTGATATAAAGAAGGATTTCAACACTGTAGATTATGTTGGCAATAATCGTTATGTTTTTGATATAAAGGGAAATGACTATAGATTGATAGTGTTGATAATATTTGTTTCAAGGAAAGTGTACATTCGGTTCATTGGTACACACGATGAATATATACCAAGCTGAATAGGAAATGACCAGTTATTTGCTGTGAAAAAATCTGATTTCTGCGTTAAAAAGCCTCGCCAGAGTACCCACTCTGTCTGCGTTTTCTGCCTTGAACTCAAATTTTTTCTCTACTCAAATAAAATGGTCAAACCATATTCCGCTTGGTATAATAAAATTGATGCCAGTAAAATTTAATAAAATGACAAAAGCAGAATATAATAAAAAGCATCTGAGGATGGAAGAATTGCTGATGCTATTGACTGAAAAGGGAAAACTGACGGTGACGCAGGACAAGGAATTAGAAGAGATATCCGAAGAGATTGCTATCTATGAGGAGGACAATTATCCTTTTGAAGTTGAATCCTTGAAGGAAATGATAGAGCTGAGAATGTATCAGAGAAAATTGAAGCAAAAAGATTTGGCTCTAATACTCGGCACAACGCCGTCCAGAATCAGTGAAGTTTTAAATGGTAAAAGGCAATTGAATTTTGAATTAGCAAAAGGCTTGTATAGTAAACTTAACATTGACCCAAATTTAATCTTTAGTGAATAAACTTTTTCTTACCAAAAAAGTAGAAGATTATGTACACATTCGGGTGATGCTCATACGCAAGTTCTTTATTAGGACAATAAACGAAAGGTTTATTTGGATTGACAAATGTCAAACACGATATCCCAAAGGATATCAACTGGTTATTCCACACTTTCGTCCCCTGAATAATGAGTGCTCACAGCCGAAGCATTGTAACCCAGCTCTTTGAGATAGTTGGCAAAAATGGTGGTATAGCCGTGGGTTACCAAAACATTGGAAGCACCGGTCTCGCGGACAGTTTTCAAGAGGTCATCCCAATCGGCATGGTCAGAAAGCACAAAGCCCTTGTCGACCGACCTTCTTCTGCGGTGTCCGCGTATGGCCATCCAACCAGAGGCTTGTCCCGTCACGTGGTCTTTGAATCTTTTGGTCCAGCTGGAGTTGAGGGATGCCGGAGGACAGATGACCAATGCATTTTCATAGTCCGATTTTTTATCGGTATCGCTGATCTTTTTGGTATCAGGAAGTTTTACGGTGGAGTGATCGAGGACGTCATTGGTATTGGCGACGGCGCCATGGCAATAAATGGGTCCCAAAGCCGGGTTGATTCCGGCGAGGATGCGCTGGGCTTTTCCGAGTGAGTAAGCTCCGATAACGCTGGTTCGACCTTTGGCAGCATTTTCGCTCCACCAGTGGTTGATTTCTTCGTAAATAATCTGTTGAGGCGTCCAACGGAATGCCGGTATACCAAAGGTGGATTCGGTGATAAAAGTGTCACAGGGCACCACTTCAAAACCTCCTGAGATACCGTCATTTTCTCGTTTATAGTCTCCCGCAGCTACCCAGACTTCACCCTGGTATTCCACCCGAACCTGGGCACTTCCGATGATATGACCTGCAGGATGAAGTGAAAATTTCACACCGTTTATTTCAAAACTTTCCCCATAGTTTTTGGCCTGAACATCTATGTGATGGCCCAATCTATGCTTGAGGAGTGGCAGGCTGTCTTTGCTTGCTATATAGGTTTTATGTCCGGCATAAGCGTGGTCTGAATGCGCATGGGTGATGATGGCTGTTTTGACCGACCTCCACGGATCAATGTAAATGTCTGCCTGCTTGCAATAAATGCCTGTTCCCGTAAATTCTAATAAGCCTTTCTTCAAAACAATTTTTTGTTTGTAAAATAACGTCGGTTGGATGAGTAAGTTGAAAAAGAAATAGCCAGTTTCTTACTGATCCCGCAATATTGCGGGGCTGCGTAGGAAAGACTCACCAGAGTCACCACAATTGAATTCGAATAATCTGGGACACACAGGCCGCAGTTCAACCTTAGACAAAAGACCTTTTTGAAAAAAAAATGAGGATTTTTGCACTTATGTCCTCGTATACTCTGTGCCTCTCCATAGCTCGATTCACTCATTAAATTGACGATGTCAATTTTACTTCACATCATTGGTTCATTACAACTTTTAAACTCAACCTCATGCCTTGAACTTACCAGTTGTGCTATGCGGCAGTTTTAGGGATAGCTGAAACTGACGTAAAAATCATTTGTTGTACTAAACACCTATCGGTGTAGCTAAAAAGCCATAACTCACCAGAATTGTAACTTAAGTTTTTTTCACTTTT
>JAGQWX010000070.1:1600-25383 GCA_020436935.1 Saprospiraceae bacterium | reverse complement strand
TGAGTACGTAGAAAAAATTAGCAACTTTTGTTTTCCTTTCTACTATCTATTCGCTGGGACTTTCAGAAAAAAAAGGCCAACCGGAGACCAGTTGACCTTATTTATATGCTTGATTTTTTATTATTCTTCAACTACAGTGATCTTGACCATATTGGTCTTGAATCGTTTATGGATAGGCATACTGCCCGTATTTACTACCGTATCACCCACTTCTAGAAGGTTATGACTTTTCAATACATCGATGGTGTCATGGATGGTTTCATCAGTGGTGGTAAACTTACTGTACCCAAAGCATCTGACTCCCCAAACAAGATTTAAGGTTTTGAGCATCTCTGGTCTATCCGAAAACATATAGAGATTCGCCGATGGCCTGTAGCTTGACATTTTGAAAGCAGTATATCCTGATACTGTCAAACCAATGATGGCCTTAGCATTGATCACATCAGCTATTTGCGGTGCATTGAGGCACATCACATCAGAAAGGAAAGAATCAGATTCAGGATCCGGTTTTGGCCTTTTGTCTTTCATGGCGTAGTGGCGTTCTGCATCCGAAATGATTAGGTTCATTGCTTCAACAACCTTTACAGGGTGATTTCCTACTGAGGTTTCTCCGCTCAGCATCACAGCATCTGTTCCATCTAATACGGCATTCGCTACATCCGAAATTTCTGACCTCAACGGACTTGGATTTGTAATCATACTTTCCATCATTTGAGTAGCAACAATGACCGGTTTAGCCTTCTGAATACACCTCCTGATGATGTCCTTCTGGATAGAAGGAAGCTTCTCCATAGGTACTTCCACACCCAGGTCTCCCCTGGCAATCATGACAGAGTCTGTTGCCTTGATGATGCCCTTGATGTTTTCAACTGCCTCCGGTTTTTCGACCTTCGCAACGACTTTGATGTCGCGGCCGGCAGCTGCGATTCTTTCTTTCAGATCGATGATGTCCTCTGCTTTTCGCACAAAGGACAATGCGATCCAATTGACAGGTTGAGTTAAGATATAATCCAGATCCTCAAGATCTTTTTCTGTAAGACATGGCAACGATACATTGGTGTCAGGAAGGTTTACTCCTTTATTGGAAGAAAGCCTGCTTCCAAACAAAACTTTCAGTTTTACCTGATCTATTTTGTTTGAGGAGACCACCTCAAGAACGATTTTACCATCGTCAACCAATATCCTTTCACCAACATTTACATCTGCAGCAAACTGATCATAGCTCATATAGATCTTCTCCATATTGCCTATGCATTTTTCATTGGTGAAGGTCAGGATATCTCCCGGTTTGATTTCCAATCCATCGTTTTCCATCTTTCCTACACGGAGCTTAGGGCCCTGCAAATCTGCAAGAATGCTGATATGCGTACCATATCTTTCGTTGATTGCCACAATCCTATCAATAACTTCCTGGTGCTCTTCATGGCTGCCATGAGAAAAGTTAAGTCTGAATGCATCCACTCCGGCTCTCGCTAGTTCCAGTAATCCCTCGTAGCTTCTGCATGCGGGACCGACAGTTGCCAGTATTTTGGTTTTTTGGTTATCGATCACATTAATTTTGTCAAGCACACTATTAGTTTTATAAGTTTTGTAATGATAATTTGAAATGTGGCTAAAAAAGGACCAAAAATATAATCAATTAAAGTTTCTACCAAACGAAAAAAATAATTCTTAAGGCTGTCGGTTCAACATATTGATTATCAACTCAATAATAAATTATATTTATGCCAAATCTGTTAATTTATTATTAAAGGTGCTTGTTTATGAATCTCAATATGCCGTTATTTGCATTTCAAAGTATGAAAATAGTCAATATCACTTGCTTAAGTGCCTGATTATGAACTTTATTTAAATTTGAACAAAAAGATTTTAAAATGTCAGAAATTGCTGAAAAGGTAAAAAAGATTATTGTTGACAGACTTGGAGTTGACGAGTCAGAAGTAACAAATGAGGCTAGCTTCACCAACGATCTTGGTGCTGATTCATTGGACACTGTGGAGCTAATCATGGAATTTGAGAAGGAATTTGACACTTCTATTCCTGACGAAGATGCAGAAAAAATCCAGACAGTAGGACAAGCCATTACATATTTGGAAGCTCAAAAAGCTTAATTCCGAATTATAATCAGGCCTATAAATTTTTACAAGCAGGTGCATGTATTTGCGCCTGCTTTTCTTTTTTATCCCTATGAGGTCGATTTCATATCAGATTAAAGGCCAACTGTGCAACTTTTTATTGTTGACTTTCGTATTAAATCATGGCTGCAAGCTACTTTTGATGTACCATCTGTGAGCCAGTGTTCATCCGGAAATTTTAGTTCATGTCTGTAAGTCTATTTTTGAAAAATACTTTATTCGTTTGTTGTTTGTTGTTATCACTGGCGATGCATGGTCAGCGCATGGATGCGGTCAAACCTGAATCAGACCCGGATGCCAGATTTATTGACGCTAAAGGTCTCCAGCTGACTGGACAAAATGATAAGGCAATTGCGGCCTTTGAAGCCATTTACAAAGTCGATAGACTCAATGATGCCGTTGCTTTTGAATTGGCAAAGCTGTATGACCAAAAAAGTGATGTTTTACTTACAAGAAAATACATAGAATCTGCCATCAGAAATGCTCCCAACAATCTGTACTACAATGATTTTTATGCGCGGTTCCTTTTTAAGACCGAAGAGTTTGACAAAGTAGAAGGGCCGCTAGACATTTTATTAAAAGCCTATCCCGATGATCTCAAATATATAGATTTGGGCATCGACGCTTCCATCCGGCTAAAGAACAAAAAAATGGGCGAGAAATTCCTGGCCATTCTCAATCAGCAATACGGCATGTCTGAAAAAGCACTCACTAGGACCTTTGAATATTATGACCAGACCAATGACTCAAGAACAGAAAAAAGTCTGATAGAGCTTACTTCAAGATATGCCTCGAATAAAGACTATCTCAAGCTCCTCGCATCATGGTATGCTGCACACGGCCAGAAAGAAAAATCCATTCAAACTTACAGACAAGTACTGGAAATCGACCCAAATGATACAGACGCCAATCTGGTGGTTCTGGAGACCAGTAAAAAAACAGAAGAACAAGGAACAGCATATCTGAGATCACTGCTCCCACTCATCAAAAATCCATCCATCGACATTGACGCAAAAATCAAGGAACTATTGCCTTTTCTGAAGGAAGCAGCTTTGAATAAAGATTCTGTATTGATTTCTGCCCTCAAGGATGTGGGTGAGAATATGTGTCTGGTACATCCCAAAGAAGCAAAGGCCCATGCATTGTATGCTGACATACTTTTCAATGCCAATCAGGTACAGAATGCCGTGAAACAATATGAAAGAACATTGGAACTAGACGATAGGAATTGGGAAATTTGGGAGCAATTGCTGAGCATTTATCTCCAATCTGAAGACTACCAAAAAATGAACGTAAAAGCATACGCAGCATATGATTTATTTCCAAATAAGTCAATGGCTTATTTCTTCTACGGCAAAGCACTGAATGAAAACCAAAAGCCTGCAGAAGCACTGGAGGTAGCCAATGAGGGCATAATGGTTGCCGCCGGAAATTCTACTGATCTTTCTAAATTGGAGACCATAAGGGCGGAAGCTTATCTCAAACAACAAAAACCAGAGTTGGCTAAAAAATCAATAGATGCAGCCATGAACTGGAGCAACAAGCAGAATCCGGTTGCTTTCAAACTTCTGGGTGACTACTTTGAATTGACAGGATCTAAAGAAGAGGCAGTCAAGGCCTGGAAAACTGCAGTAGACATGGGCTACGTTTCTTCAAAAGAACAACTCTTCCTCCGTGGCATCAAAAATTAATTTACTTCTACTTCTTGCTTTTGTTTTTATAAGCTCCTGTAAAACAGTGGAGCGGTTTGATGACTATTCAGGTAAAATACCTCAACGCAGTTTAAAAGAGGTTCTGGAGGCTCTTGAAAAAAACCAGGCGGATTACAACTTTCTTGAAGAAAAAATCCATCTCAGAGGAGAAACTGAATACTACGAAGGAAGCGCAGATCTCACCCTTAGAATAAAAAAAGGAGAAAAGATGTGGGCTTCATTGCGTAAGATCGGCATAGAGGGTGGCAGGATGATGGCAACGCCTGATTCTGTTTTTATGATCAACCGGCTGGAAAGATATTTTGTGGCAGGTTCTGTTGAAAGTTTACAAAAGGTGTCCGGGTATGAATTTTCATACAATGACCTCGAATCACTGGTCACAGGATCAATACCCGCGGCATATCTCACCAATTCTAAATTCAGACAGGAAGGTGCTGCCTGTATTCTGGAAATCAATGACAGAGATCCATTGATGACATATACCATCAACGCATATAATTTGCTTCCTGAACATATTGAGTTGCGCGATGGTATGGGCGGCAATGCTGAAGTACAATACAAAACTTACCAGAAGATGAAAGGAAAATTTTATCCACAATGGTTGGAAGTTTCCATAGAATCCCCTGAAATTACCGCCAAAGCGATATTAGAAATCAAGGAGATCACCATTAATGCTCCAAAAGAAATGACTTTTTCTATACCTTCGCGTTATGAAGAAATTACTTGGTAGTGCTATTCTGATTCTTATATGCTTCAACTTGTTGTCTGCTCAAACCAAAGAACAGCTTGAACAGGAGCGCTTAAAGATCATTAAGGACATTGAATCGACCAATAAATTCCTGCAGTCCGCCAAGAAGGATAAAACTTCAACTTTAAAAGAGGTCAAAGCCATTGAAGCTCAGGCAGACAACCGCAAAAAATTGATCACCAACATCAAGACGGAAATCACTACCTCGGATCTTACGATCAAACAGAACAATCAAAAAATTGACTCACTACAGGCTTTAAGAACTAAACTCAAAAAGCAGTATGCCGATTTGCTGAGATATAATTATAGGCAAAATCTAGCTAGCAACAAATGGACATTTCTACTCTCTGCAGAAAACCTCAACATGTTTTTGCTTCGATGGCGGTACTTCAATCAATTCTCGGCATTCCAGGAACAAAAAGCCAGTGAGATCGAACAAATCAATGTGTTGATTGCAGAAAAAATTAAGTCCATTGAGAAAGTCATAGAGGACAAGTCAAAATTGTTGACTCTTGAAGAAACCAGTTATAAACAGCTCGAAGAGGACAAAAAGAAAAAAGATGTCGCATTAAAGGAGTTGTCCAAAAAAGAATCGGTACTCCAAAAGCAATTGCAGGAAAAAAATAAAGAGCGAGAAAAGCTCAATGCGGCTATTGAACGCATCATTTTGGAACAAATGCGGGCTGTGAAAAAAGAAGACGCAACTGCAACTTCAAAAGACGAAAAATTCAATACCGAGACGGAGAAACTATCCACAGATTTCACCAAAAACAAGGGTAAATTGCCCTGGCCGGTCAGCGCAGGTTTTGTTTCTTCTAGATTCGGAACTCAGCCACACCCCACACTCAAAGGTGTCACCATTGAAAACAATGGTATTGACATCAGTGCCCAAAGCCAGCAAAGCGTTAATGCGGTTTTTGGCGGCGAAGTCGTTGGGACCACAAGTATTCCAGGCTATAAAAACATGATTATTGTGCGTCATGGCAACTACTATTCGGTGTATTCCAATATGGAAAGCATCAGTGTCAAAAGGGGAGATAAAATTAGTGCTGGACAAAGACTCGGGCTTTCGGGAATTGAAGATGATGGTACATCAGAACTCCATTTTGAGCTTTGGAAAGACAAGGTCAAACAAAACCCCGAGTCATGGCTCAGGAGAAAGTAGCCGGGATTGAGCACAGATCCAAAAAATATCACACAACTTCTTAAAGAGAAAGCATTATCGCTGGGCTTTTCGGGACTTACCATCGCCAAGGCGGAATTTATGGATGAAGAAGCCCGTCGTCTGGAATCATGGCTCAACCAGGGCTACCATGGGGAGATGTCTTATATGGAGAACCATTTTGATCTCCGGGTCGATCCAACCAAACTCGTACCCGGTGCAAAATCTGTCATCTGCCTGCTTTATAACTATTATACAGAGCAGCAGCAATCTGATGATGAAGCGCCCACTATTTCCATGTACGCCTTAGGAAAGGATTACCACAAGGTCGTCCGAAAAAAACTAAAGGAGCTTGAGGCATGGATGAAGGCAAATATAGGAGACTTCAATGGAAGAGGTTTTGTTGATTCTGCTCCGGTCCTAGAGCGCGACTGGGCCAGGAGGAGTGGACTGGGCTGGATTGGGAAAAACACATTATTGCTCACCAAACAGAAAGGCTCCTACTTTTTTCTTGCAGAATACATCTGCGACATCACTTTGGAATACGACCTGGCCATTCAGGACCATTGCGGAACCTGTACAAGATGCATTGATGCCTGTCCAACAGATGCCATTTCCAGCGAAGGTTACATCATGGATGGCTCTAAATGCATCTCTTACCTCACCATCGAAAAAAAGGGAGAAATACCGGAGGCCTTCAGAGGACTAATGTCGGGATATATGTATGGATGTGATATCTGCCAGCAGGTATGTCCGTGGAACAGATTTTCGACCCCTCATCAGGAAGCTGCCTTTATACCCAAAGCACCACTGTTGGAGATGTCGAAAAAGGATTGGCTTGAATTGAGTCACGAACAATTCGACGTATTGTTTGAAGGATCTGCTGTCAAGCGTACCAAGTATGAGGGACTTATCAGAAACATTAAATTTTTGGAGGAAGGCCTTTAGCCTGACATTCTATCAAGCCGGGACCTGCAGTTCCAATAGCGTAATTTCGGGCCACATGCCTACCCTGCCCGGGAACCCAAGAAAGCCAAAGCCCTTGTTTACATACAAATATTGACTTTCTTTCTCGTATAGCCCTGACCATTGTGGATACCTGTACTTGGCAGGACTCCACTTGAATCCGGGAATATCAATGCCAAATTGCATGCCGTGGGTATGCCCGCTCAACGTAAGTGGAAATCTGCGCTCATGTGGCAAAACCTTTGCATCCCAATGGCTTGGATCATGGCTCATAAGTATGGGAAACACTTCATTATCCAGTCCTGCAATGGACTTATCAAGGTCTCCATATTTCTGGAAAAATCTGGCTTCTCCCCAGTTTTCAACCCCACAAATAGCAATTTTTTCTCCTTCTTTTTCAAGGACTACATGTTCGTTTTTTAGCAACTGAAAGCCCATCTTGGGATACTTTGACATGAAGTCTGCCCAATAGCCTTCCTTATCGGCATCCTCTTTGCGTTCGTATCCATAATAATCGTGATTGCCAAGGATGGCAAACTTACCCATTTTGGCCTTCAGTCTGGCGAACTCACCCATGTATGGATTGATTTCATCTTTCTCAAAATTCACGAGGTCCCCGGTGAAAAGAATGAGATCCGGATCCAGGGCATTGATCTGGTCTATGGCAGAACCAACTTTCTCCACACTATCAAAACTTCCTGAATGGATATCTGATATCTGGACCACTTTCAAACCATTGAATGCCTTTGGTAAGTCATTGAATACCAGCGACAGGCGCTCCAAGGTATACTGATATTTGCCCTTTGTGATGCCGTACAACATCGCTGTAAATGGGATACCTGCAAGGAAAAGAGCACTTTTGGTGAGAAAATCTCTTCTTGCCGGGATTGTGGCTGTTGCACCTTGATTGCCCTGAAACATATTGGTAATGATGGCTATAAGGCCACCGATCATTCTACCCACATCCTGTATGAGCATTCCTGATACAAAAACCAATTTGCTGATGAACATGGTGAAAGCAATGCCTATATAAAAATTGTCCATGAATGTTCTTTGGAGAGCACCATTTTGGATGACTTCAAAAGAGCGATACCAGGCGTACACCAGAAAAACAAACTGTAATACATAGGCGATGGAAAAGTATCTCTTGGTTCGATCTTCACTGATCAGCGAACGCAAGGCAAAGTAAGAGTACACTTCACTCAAAATAACCAATCCTATGACTACTAAAAAAAATACCAATCTCCTGTCCATATTGATTTAATAAACCACTTTTATTTTTTGATCCCCTTTTGTGGTCGGATCATGTAAATCCCTCAGGCGGTCGATCTGAAAACAACTTTGAATACCTGAGAAGAATTAAACAACAAAACTCATAAATAGATCAGAATTGAGTTGTAATGATCGACGAGCAAAGCTATATTAAACACGAAAAGCCCTAAAAGGTATACTTTTAGAGCTTTAAGCATTTTATTGTAAAGGTAAGATTACTCAGCTATGTCCTCAGTCTCTGTACTCTTTGCAGGGATAACTACCTGACCTCTGTAGTACAAAGCACCTTCGTGCTCATATGCTCTGTGGTACACGTGAGGCTCGTTGGTTGCCTTACATGTAGACAATTGAGGAGTTTCCAATTTGTGGTGTGTCCTTCTTTTTCTTCTTCTCTGTGCAGAAACTCTGCTCTTGGGATGTGCCATCTCCTTAGTATTTATTTATTGTCAAACAATTAATCGAACTTCAATCCTTTTAACGAATCCCAAAGATCGTTTTGAGGTGCGTCATCATCATCGTCATTTGAAGTAAATCTTGAAAGCATCTCCTGATCGCAATCTTTGATATCTTCGTGCACAATGGCAATGGGCAACAACAAACTGATGCATTCATATATGTATGTTGCAAAATTGATGCTTGAAGTTTCAGGATCGATAAATAGTACCTCATCCTGATCTGGATCAGGCAAGCCTGTTTTGATGTGCAGCGAAAAATCTCCTTCTACGGATCTTCCAAATTGCTGAAGACATCTGTCACAGTTTACTTTTACCTCACCCTCGACCTGAAAAGCCGCAATGGCCAGATCAGGTCTCTTATCCAAGTCCAATTCTACCTTGAGATCGCCTCCCTGCACATAAGAATTTTCAAATGTTGCGAAGAATGCGTCATCCACCTCAAATATGAATCGATGGGCCCCATTTTTCAATCCTTTGTATGGTATCGAAAAATGATCTAAAACATTCATTTAAAAGAACTTTTTCAAAATGAGGTGCAAAGATACAACTTCAAATAATATTCTGCTCTGTTTTTGATAAAAAATTATTTATCTAGAGCAACGTATTTTGTTTGTAATCAAACTGTTCGGGATGGTCTGTATTGTAGTGAAGGCCACGGCTTTCTTTTCTCATTTGCGCACACCTTGTGATGAGGTAGGCAATTGTGATAAGGTTGCGCAATTCACACATCTGTGGAGATAAGGTTGTGGTATTGTACAACTGTTCTGTTTCTTCATACAATAAATAGAGTCTGTCCTGTGCTCTTTTCAAACGAACATCAGTACGCACAATACCCACATAAGAGCTCATGATCTCCTTCAGTTCTTTCAAACTTTGGGTGAGGAGGACCATTTCTCTTGGTTCTGTAGTACCTTCTGCATCCCAGGCCGGAATATTTTCCTGTATGGGAATACTGTCGATGACCTTTGCAATATCAATGCTCATTCGTTCGCCATAGACCAGGCCTTCCAAAAGCGAATTGGAGGCAAGGCGATTGGCACCATGCAATCCTGAGCTCGTACATTCGCCGGCAGCGTACAGGTGATGAATGCTGGTCCTTCCCATTTCATCTACGAGAATGCCTCCACAAGTATAATGGCACGCGGGAACAACCGGAATAAAATCCTTCAACGGATCAATGCCAATGCTGAGGCATTTTTCATAAATATTTGGGAAGTGGTTGATGAATCCTTCCTTATCCAGATGAGTACAGTCCAAAAATACGTATTCATCCCCCCGTAGTTTCATCTCATTATCGATGGCACGCGCAACAATATCTCTGGGTGCCAATGACTTCCTGTCGTCGTACTTGTGCATGAATTCTTTGCCATCCGTTGTACGGAGCACGCCGCCAAATCCACGAACTGCTTCAGATATCAGAAAGGATGGATTTTCACCAGCAGGATTAAAGAGTGAAGTTGGGTGAAATTGAATGAATTCCATATTGGCTACTCTTCCTTTGGCCCTATACATCATGGCAATGCCGTCGCCCGATGCAATGACCGGATTGGTGGTGCTTTTATACACCTGACCTGCACCTCCGGTAGCCAAAATGGTCACCCTTGAAACGAAGGTTTCGATCATATTGCTTTCCTTGTTGAGGGCGTATGCGCCGTAACATTCAATATCTGGAGACAGTCTTGTGGTCAACCTGCCCAAATGATGTTGGGTAATGATGTTGATGGCGAAATAATGCTCCAGTATGGTGACATTGTCGTACTCCTTTACTTTTTCATTCAGTGTACGCTGGATTTCCCAGCCAGTGATGTCCTTGAAATGGAGGATTCTGTTTTCAGAATGTCCGCCTTCCCGGCCCAGATCGTACTTTCCATCGGATTTTTTGTCAAAGCGAGCACCCCATTGGATGATTTCCTCTACCCTTTTTGGTCCTTCCTCCACCACCATTCTCACTACATCTTCGTCACAAAGACCATCACCTGCATCCAGTGTATCTGCGATGTGTTTTTGGTAATCATCTACATTTTCATCCCAAACAGCCGCTACTCCACCCTGTGCGTACCTGGTGTTGGATTCGCCGGTATGCGTTTTTGTAAGCACTGTGATGTGTAGATCTCGTCTCTTTTCTGCCATCCAAATAGCGAAAGAAAGACCTGCTACACCACCACCAATGACCAATATGTCTGTTTTATTCACAGCTTCTATAATTATAATTGAGTACAAAAATGGAAAATAAAACGGTTTATAGAAAAGAGTGTTCGAAAAATGATCCAATACCTTCTTTTTGAAGTAACTAATTCATAATACAGCCATGGATTCTTTGAAAGCTAAGCCTGTAAAAAAACATGGAGGGAAAAAAATATAATTCATTTATTAAATACCGATCGGTATTTAATGGTATATTTGCAGCATGAGAGCATCAAACAGGAGTACTCCGGATTTTATTTTAGAAAAAGTAGCACCCGTTTTTAATCAAAAGGGATATGTGGCGACAAGTCTTACAGACATCACCAATGCCACTGGGTTGACAAAAGGTGCAGTCTATTGTAATTTTGAAAATAAGGAGGAACTTGCCAAGAAGGCCTTTATAAAAAATGCTGAACAGGTTTTACTTCCTCTTGGCAAATTGATCAGGGCTGAAAACAATAGTCCTTCCAAACTCAAAGCCATCACCAATTACTATAGACATTTCAAATACAATCTTACCCTCAATGGCGGTTGCCCCATCCTCAATACCTGCATTGACGCAAAAAACAACAATGATGAGCTTTTTATTATGGCAAAAGCGGCTATGAACAACATCCTTGATAGCATTGAGAAGGTCCTGGCAAACGGCATCAGATTCCAACAAATCAAACCCGATACCAACGTGAAAACCTTCTCCCATATGATGTACGCGGCGATAGAAGGGGCTGTATTTATGTCGATGGTCAATGACAACAACGAATATCTCAAAAGTGTGGCAGATTATCTAGATCAGTTGATAGACTCCATTGCTATCGAAGAATTGAAGTAAAAATTTTTTAACTATAAAAATACCGATCGGTATGAAAGATTTGACAAAATTACCCAAAACCACTTACAGAGTTCGCTTCCAGGATTGCGACCCATTTGGCCATCTCAACAATGCCAGATTTCTAGATTATTTTTTGAATGCAAGAGAGGACCATTTGCTCCAATATTATGGTCTGAGCTTGGACGAGCATTTCAAAAACACCAAAAAAAGCTGGTTGTCGATTACAAATCAGCTCTCATACTTCAGGCCAGTGATGGTTTCAGAAATGATTTCCATACAATCCAGGTTGATCAGAATGGACAACAGGTCGGCAACAGTAGAAGTCAGCATGTTTGATGAATCGCAATCTGTATTGAAGGCAGTTTGCTGGATGAGGGTGATGTATGTCGATACGCTCACAGGTAAGGCGGCGCAACACGACGAATCATTGATGGAACTCTTCAGCTCTGTTTTAAATCCGATAGGCCAAAACACTTTTGAGGAGAGGAATGCATTTTTGCTGAAGGGAGGCAAGGATTGATCGAAGTGAATTAAGAAACTTTCTGAGTTTGGTATTTGTATATAAAATATCGAACAATGACTCAAAAATTACTAAAATTGTAGACTTAATTAAGGATTTACCGGATCCCATAAATAACGAACTTATGTCAACATATGAAATGATAAAGGCTGAAGGAAAGGCCGAGGGAAAGGCCGAGGGAAAAGTCGAAGCAAAAGTTGAAATGATTCTCGCAATGTCTAAAGATGGTTTTGATATAGCTACTATTGCCAAAATAGCGAAAATGAGCCATGATCAAATCAATAATATCATTGACTCCAAAGGTGCAACTCAGTAGATTATTTCTACAAAAGCTTATATAAAAAGGGCGTCCCGTATTCACGAGACGCCCTTTTTGTTTATTACTCAAACAAAGCTTATCCATTCATGCTTTGCAAAAATTCGTCATTGGTTTTAGTGCCCAACATATATTTCCTGAGGAATTCCATAGCTTCATCAGGTTTCATATCCGCCAGGTAATTTCTGAGGATAAACATACGCTGAAGCGTAGCCTCATCCAAAAGCAATTCTTCCCTTCTGGTACTTGACCTTGGAAGATCAATAGCCGGGTACAACCTCTTATTGGCCAATGTTCTATCCAATTGAAGCTCCATGTTACCGGTACCCTTGAATTCTTCAAAGATAACTTCATCCATTTTAGATCCTGTATCTGTAAGTGCTGTAGCCAGAATGGTGAGTGAACCGCCACCCTCAATGTTTCTTGCAGCACCGAAAAACTTCTTCGGTTTGTGCAATGCGTTGGCTTCAACACCTCCGGAAAGTACCCTTCCACTGGTCGGAGCAACTGTATTGTATGCTCGGGCAAGTCTGGTAATACTATCCAGTAATACAACCACATCATGGCCAGACTCTACCATTCTTTTTGCTTTCTCAAGAACGATACCTGCAACCCTCACGTGATTGTCAGCGGGCTCATCAAAAGTAGACGCAATAACTTCCGCACGTACACTCCTTCGCATGTCTGTAACTTCCTCAGGACGCTCGTCAATAAGCAAAACCAGAAGATAACATTCAGGATGGTTTTTAGAGATCGCATTGGCGATGTCTTTGAGCAAAAAGGTTTTACCGGTCTTTGGCTGAGCAACGATCAAACCTCTTTGGCCTTTACCAATGGGTGCGAACAAATCGATCATTCTGTTGCCATAATCCTTGCCATCGGCAGCAGAGATCAGGTTTAATTTTTCGTTGGGAAACAACGGAGTCAAATAATCAAAAGGAACTCTTTCTTTTACCAAAGAAGGATCAAGCCCATTGATTTTTGATACTTTAAGCAAAGCGAAATATTTCTCACCTTCCTTTGGAGGCCTGATACCACCACGTACTGTATCACCGGTTTTAAGTCCAAACAACTTGATTTGTGATGGACTTACATATATATCATCGGGTGAAGACAGGTAATTGTAATCGGCTGATCTCAGGAATCCATAACCATCCTGCATCATTTCAAGGATACCTTCTCCTTCAATTGCACCATCCAGCTCAATATTGAATTTTGGCATCTCTCTTTCCTGCTGCTGTCTTTCAGGGGCCTGGAAGTTTCTTCTGTCACCTCTCTTGAATTCGTCAGCAAAAGGTTTTCTCTCTACTATTTCCACAGGTGGGGTGCTCACTTCTTCCTGGGTGTTTTCTCCTACTTTTGAAATGATTGGATCCACACCCAAATCTTCGAGCTCTTCTTCTTCAAGAAATCTTTGGAGCCTGGCTTTTGGATTCTCAGGAATAGCTTTTGGAGCCTCTTCTACCTTCGGCTTATGCTGCTGGGCTGGTCTTGGCGCCTGCTCATGCCTAGGCTTTTGCTCTTGCGCCGGCTTTTGATCTTGTACAGGCTTTTGTTCCTGAGCAGGCTTCTGTTCTTGCACAGGTTTTTCCTTTATTTCTTCAGCCTTAGGCTGAGGTCCTTTGCCATGATCCCTTTTTTGTTGATTTGAGGAACCGGCAATTCCTGGTTTGCTTTTCTCTACCCTTCTTCGCGGAGAGCGGTTGTCATTTTGATTTTCATGGGTGTTTTCTTGTTTGTCTTTTGGGTTTTCTACCTTCTTTTGTGAAAGGGCTTGTTGATCAAGAATTTTATAAATCAGATCTTGTTTGGCCAACTTTTTGTAACCATCCAAACCGAGTTTTTCTGCAAGGTCGCGCAGCTCGGGAACCAGCATTTCATTTAGCTGAATAATATCGTACATACCGAATTAATGATTTAACTGTGAAAACAGTAAGTGTGAATATGAATTAAAATGTGAGGAATCGAGATTTAAGATATGATACCTATATCTGGATTTGATGCCGCAAAAATAATGAATTTTTTGAAAATCAAAACAGTATTTTTGCCATTGCGTCCGAAATGTCATTATTTCGCGCCATATTTTCATTTTGTATATCGTTGAAACTGATATGATCAGGAAAATATTTTGTACAGCTTCCAAATCTAATTTGCCCGAAATGTACATCTTAAAATCCTTATGTTCAGAAATAATAAGTTTGGTTTCGATTGGTTTTCAAATTGGAATAAAATAAAAATAAAAATTTGTCCGAATGTTAGAAATCAGTACACTGAGGCTGGAAAAAGAGCGTGTCCTAACTGGCTTGAAAAAGAAAAATGCCAGTGAAGCCCAATTCAATATGGTCGACAAGATCATAGAGCTCGATGATTTGAGAAAAAAATTGCAAACAGAAAATGACAATTTGCTTTCCGAGTCCAACAAAATTTCCAAAGAAATTGGTGATCTTTTCAAGTCCGGCAAACAAGCTGAAGCCGGTGAACTCAAAAACAGGGTTGCCGAAATAAAAGAACAAACCAAAGCTTTAGATGAGCAGTCAAAAAATGTTCTGACAGAAATCAACGATTTGCTGATTCAGCTCCCGAATCTTCCTCATAGCTCCGTGCCTTATGGTAAACACGCCGAAGACAACGAGGTGTTTAAGTCATGGGACGGACCATTGGATGATCTTTTTGCAGAAGCCATTCCACACTGGGAATTGGCAGAAAAATACAAACTATTCTCACTGAGCGATGGCGTAAAGCTGACGGGATCTGGTTTTCCTGTATACAAAGGCAAAGGTGCAAAATTGCAAAGGGCCCTGATTACCTATTTCCTCGAAAAAGCCACAGATGCAGGGTATCTGGAAATAATGCCTCCGCTGATGGTCAATCAGGACACAGCAAGAGCAACCGGTCAGCTCCCGGATAAAGAGGGCCAGATGTATTATGTGGAGCGAGATGACTTGTACCTTATACCTACTGCGGAAGTACCGATGACAAACCTATACAGAGACACCATTGTTGCAGAAGAAGACTTGCCAATCAAACTGACAGGTTATACTCCTTGTTTCCGAAGAGAGGCAGGTTCTTATGGCGCAGATGTCAAAGGACTCAACCGCGTACATCAATTTGACAAAGTGGAAATCGTACAAATTGCGCATCCTTCAAAATCTTATAATGTGCTCATGCAAATGCTGTCACATGTTGAGGGTTTGTTGCAAGAGTTGGGACTTCCTTACAGAATCCTGAGGTTGTGTGGGGGTGATATGAGTTTTACATCTGCTCTGACTTTTGACTTCGAAGTATATTCCAAAGCACAAAAAAGATGGCTGGAAGTATCCAGTGTTTCCAACTTCGAAACCTTCCAATCCAACAGATTGATGCTTCGATACAAAGACGGTGATGGCAAAAACAAACTCGCTCATACCCTGAATGGTAGTGCTTTAGCGCTCGCCAGGATTGTTGCGTCGATTTTAGAGAACTTTCAAACACCAGAAGGTGTTGTTGTTCCTGATGTATTGCGCAAATACACGGGCTTTGACATAATTAATTAAATAAAAATTACGTAACGGATTTCAAACGAATCCGTCAAAAAACTAAAACACACAAATGATCACATATTATCTCATACTGGGAGTTTTTACCCTCGTGGGATTCCTGGTAAGCAACAGATTAAAATCAAAGTTTCAACAGTACAGCCAGATTGGTACAAGATCCGGTTTGAGCGGAGCAGAGGTTGCTGTAAAAATGCTGAGGCATTATGGTATTACTGACGTAAAAGTTCAGGTTGGACAAGGCATGTTGACCGACCACTATAATCCAACGAACAAAACAGTAACTCTGTCTGAAGATGTATACCATGGACGAAGCATAGCTGCAGCAGCTGTAGCAGCGCACGAATGTGGACATGCGGTTCAGCATGCACAGGCATACAGTATGCTGACACTAAGGTCGAGTCTGGTACCAGTTGTACAAATTAGCAGCAAACTGCAGCAGTTTTTGTTTATGGCCTTCATTATAGGTCTTGGAACCAATATTGGTGGTTCTGCCATAATGTTGATACTTGTAGCAACATTTGGCGTAACTGCCCTATTTAGTCTCATCACTCTGCCAGTTGAATTTGATGCTTCAAGAAGGGCACTCGTTTGGCTGGATGAGTCCAACGTAGCTGTTGGTCAGGAGTATGAAGGCGCAAAAGATGCACTTTGGTGGGCTGCAATGACCTACGTAGCACAGGCTTTGGGTGCACTTGTTATGTTCCTTTATTTCTTGTTGTCATTTCTTGGCAGCAGGGATTAATGGATAATTAAATTATTTTTTGAAATTTGCGTCGTCAAAAGGCAGGTCGATTCATAAAAATTTGAACCTGCCTCAACGATCATTTAAAATAAAAGATTATGTCTGCGGATTTAGAAAATGTTTTGTCTCACGGTTATGAATTGATGGATAAAGCCTTACACCACCTCGATGAAGAATTGGGTAAGGTAAGGGCTGGAAAGGCATCTCCTGCTATGCTGGGTAGCATCATGGTGGAATATTACGGTACAGCAACGCCACTTACTCAGGTTGCTTCAGTAACCAGTTCCGACTCAAGAACGCTGACCATACAACCTTGGGAAAAAAACATGCTGGGGCCGATAGAAAAGTCAATTTTTGAAGCCAATATGGGATTCACTCCGATGAACAACGGAGAAATCATCATGATCACTGTACCACCACTCACCACAGAAAGAAGACAACTCTTGGTCAAACAAACCAAGTCTTTGGGTGAAGATGCTAAAGTTTCAATAAGGACAATCAGGCAAAAGCTGATGGACTCGATCAAAAAAGAAGTAAAAGATGGCTATCCTGAAGACTCTGGCAAAAGGAAAGAAGCTGAGGTACAAAAACATGTAGATGCCTCCATCGAAAAAATTGGCAAGTATCTCGATGCCAAAGAAAAAGACATTATGACCGTCTAATTTTCTGAATTAAATAGTCTATATCTATAAAATCAAAACTTGTTCGTTAAGGTATTAATACCCAGACTGAACAGGGTTTTTATTAAAATCAAATTACAATTCAAAACTTAATGAAATCATTATTCTTAATGTTGCTGATGGGTTCTATTTTATTCCTTGGATCTTGCAGCAAAGATGAAATCTCTGAAATTCAGGACTATATTGATGATAATGGGCTAACCGGGTTCACACAAACACCCGAAGGAGTATTTATCAAATATGACAATCCCGGTACTGACCAAAGACCTAACCTTGGCTCTACAGTTAAAGTACACTATAGAGGCAAGTTGACCAATGGCTCTACATTCGATTCTTCTTTTGAGCGAGGAACACCTATTGATATTGCTCTCACACAGACCATTCAGGGTTGGCAGATAGGAATTCCAAAGTTTGGCATTGGCGGCAAAGGCACATTGATTATTCCTCCTTCTTTAGGCTATGGAAAAAGTGGAAGTGGGTCAATTCCTGGAGATGCTATCCTTATTTTTGACATTGAGCTCATTAATTTTCAATAATGAGGATATCTGGTCTTTTTGTACTCTTCATAATAATTTTGACTGCCTCATGTAAGTTGATTCAACCGGACGAGCATCATTATCCGGGTACCAATAAAACAGATTCAAGTTTTGTTGCTGAGTCAGCTAAGTTTGAAAAAGTAGAAAAAAAGGTAAAGCTGGAAACAGCTGAAGTAACACCGGTCAATTGTTTTTCAAAAGAAGTTTATGATAAAAACCAGGTAGACTGTGGAATTGAATTAGCCCCTGTATGTGGCTGTAACAGCATCACCTACAACAATGAGTGTGAAGCTAAAAAAGCAGGTCTAAAGTCTTACAAAAAAGGACGATGCCCGAAAGAAGCATCGGGCATTTAGAATTTTTCAAAGATATGTTTTATAATTGAAAAATTCTTGTTACCTTTGCAGTCCGAATTTTCAAGGGTAAATTGCTTTCTGAAAAGAAAGATAAAAAATAAGATAAAAAGCGATGAAAAGGACATTTCAACCTTCAAGAAGAAAAAGAGTAAACAAACATGGCTTTAGAGCCAGAATGGCCAGCAAAAACGGAAGAAGAGTTTTGGCCGCAAGAAGGGCTAGAGGAAGATACAAACTTACCGTTTCAGACGAGTCTAAGGCGAAGTAAGCAGTCCTTTTTGATAAGAAATAAGAAGTCTGGATGTGGATATATAGATTCTGCATCCAGACTTTTATTTTTATAGCCTATAAATTCATCTTGTCAGGGAAAAACACATATTCAAAAGAAGAAAGGCTCAAATCCTCCATCAGGATCAACCAGGTCTACACTCAGGGCGAACAAGGATTCTGCCACCCTTTTAAATATTATTTTATACATCAGCCATCTTCTCCTGAGGTTTCCGGTATCCTCAAAACTTGTTTTTCCATTCCAAAAAGAAAGTTTAAAAAAGCAGTTGATCGCAACAGGATCAAAAGACTGTGCAAAGAAAGCTTTCGACTCAATAAAAGCATTTACTATCAAACTTGTCAAAACATCGATTGTGATGTTTATCTCATTTTTATCGGGAAAGACATTCCGGACTATGCTTCCATGGAGAAAGGTATGAAGAACTTTTTGGAAAAACTATCAAAACATTTGGGCCCCGCCGGTGGAAAGGAATAAGAAGTCAAAATCCAACAAAATTAGCGGCCCAAAAAATTATCATATCAAAGATTCTAACAGCAAAAACTATATTTGTGCCTAGTTGTTGACTAGTCCAACCAATCAAATTGCATAGATGTCCGTATTTGAAGATAAAGATTCGACAGCGAAAGAAAGAAAAGCCGATCATATCAAACTGGCTTTTGAGTCTCAATTGAATGAACAAGCTCTGGATCAAAGGTTTTACTACGAACCTGCACTAACAGGAATTCCTGACTCAAATACGGATTTGTCAAAATATTTTCTCAACCACAGATTTGAGATTCCCATGTGGATCTCCAGTATGACCGGTGGTACAGAGAGAGCCAAAAAAATCAACGAAAATCTGGCAAGGGCTTGCCATGACTATGGCATGGGTATGGGCCTGGGTTCGTGTAGATCATTGCTGACCTCCAACGAGTTCTTCGAAGATTTTAATGTCAGAAAATGGATGCCCGGCAGACCTCTTTATGCCAATCTTGGCATCGCACAGCTGGCCCAGCTCATTGATGGCAATAAGCTTCATCTGGCTGAAAAGTTGGTGGAAGACCTCGAAGCCAATGGGCTCATCATTCATATCAACCCTCTACAGGAGTACCTCCAACCCGAAGGGGACATGTATACCGCTAAACCTGTAGAAATGCTCGAGCAACTTCTGGATAAAACTCGGTTGTCGGTCATTGTTAAAGAAGTAGGACAGGGTTTTGGCCCGGAGAGCATCAGGCAACTGATGCAATTGCCTATCGCTGCTCTGGATTTTGGAGCAAGTGGAGGCACCAACTTTGCCTTATTGGAACTGCTGAGGGCAGAAGCCTCAAAAAAAGAACAATTGCTGCCACTGGCACAGCTTGGACACAGCGCTGGGGAAATGATATCCTTTGTCAATGAATTGCCACATCCAATGGCTTGTTCACAAATCATCATTTCAGGTGGAATCCAGAATTTTCTGGATGGTTTTTATCTGATGAACAAAAGTAAAGTGCCGGCCATCTATGCCCAGGCATCCGGATTTTTAAAGCACGCACTTGAGGGCTATGACCAGCTTTGCATTTATATCGAAAATCAAATAGCGGGCTTAAGAGCAGCCCAGGCATTTCTTAAAATTAAAGATTGAATATGTCATTGAATCACGCCGTGGAAGGGTTTTCTAAAATGTCAAAAGAACAAAAGCTCGATTGGCTGATCTCTTCTTACTTTGACAATGATGCATCGGTCAAGGAACAAATCAGCCACTTCTGGCACCGATTTCAGGAGACGCAGGAAGTTTTAGACGGTTTCAGCGAGAATGTTATCTCCAACCATTATCTGCCCTTCAGCGTGGCGCCCAATTTTCTGATCGATGGCGAAATTAAGACCTTACCGATGGTCATTGAGGAAAGCTCTGTGGTTGCTGCGGCATCATCTGCTGCGAAGTTTTGGCTGACCAGAGGTGGCTTCAAAACAAAAGTCATTTCTACGGTAAAGCTGGGACATGTACATTTCACCTGGTCGGGAAGTATGGAGATGCTCAAGGCAGAAGAAGAAAATATTTTCAGTTACCTCAAAGATGAAGTGGCTGACCTCGTCATCAATATGGAAAAAAGAGGCGGTGGCATCAGGTCATTGAAATTCAAAGATTTTTCTGAGCAGTTGGGTGATGTCTTCCAGTTGGAAGCCAGCTTTGAGACCTGTGATTCTATGGGTGCCAACTTCATCAATACCGTTTTGGAAGCCTTTGGGACAGCTCTTGAAGACTTCATCAACGAAACAGAAATATTTCCAGAGAATTACAGGGATGCCGACATCATCATGTGCATACTTTCCAATTATACTCCGGAATGTCTTGTACGTGTCGAAGTGTCCTGCCCTCTGGACCAATTGGGCGGACCTATCAATGAGAAGTCCGCTAAAACCCTTGCCTACCGTTTTAAAAAGGCGGTTGACATTGCCAGGACAGATACTTACAGGGCGGTCACCCACAACAAAGGCATATTCAACGGCATTGATGCCATAGTCCTGGCAACGGGCAACGATTTTAGGGCAATAGAGGCTTGTGGACATGCCTTTGCTGCCAAGGACGGTACTTATAGAAGTCTTTCTTATTGTGAAATCGAAAACAATGTATTTCGCTTTTATATGGATATTCCTTTGGCGCTGGGTACCGTCGGTGGACTTACTGCGCTACATCCGATGTCAAAAATCGCTTTGAAAATATTGGGCCAACCATCGGCACAGCAGCTCATGCGTTATACTGCGGCTCTGGGATTAGCGCAGAATTTCGCAGCAGTAAAGAGCCTGGTAACTACCGGAATACAGCACGGACATATGAGGATGCACTTGCAAAACATCATCAATCATCTGGGCATCAAAGGAGAAGAAGCCAAAAAAGTCGAATCCTACTTTGCGGACAAAAAAATCAGCTTCAGTGCCGTTCGTGCATTTGCAGAAAGTGGCTTTAATGTTGTGAATTGACATTTTCAATCACATTTCCTATGATTGCCTTCCAGTCAAAATGATTTGCGGCGAATTGTACGAGGTATGCTGAGGTGTCAGCAAGGTCTTTCTCAGAGGAAGCCTTCAACCAATCCACTAAGTCCTTCAGATTTACATTTCCGGTTTTGAATTGAAAATACCCTTTTTCGCAAGTTGAAAAACCGGGATCAGGCACGTCACAAAAAAAAGGCAGCCCTCTTGCAGCATAATGCCTGTGCTTTAAGTTGGCTGCATAAGGCAATTTTCTCTGCGTGTTCTGAAGCGTTCCTACACCAAAATGGGCGACATCAAAAATTTCATCAAGGGCTGGCCCATGGGCAGGTGCCATCATTTCAACGGTGTCCTGCATATTTTTTGACCTTATAAACTCTTCCAAAGTCTTTTTATGTGGCCCATCACCCACTATGGTCAACTTCCAGCCAACGTCTGATTTTTGACTTTCTTCCCTGATCTTTAGAATTAATTCCTCCAAGCCCTGCCACGGCCAAAGTGCACCTACGTACAAAAGATTTACATTCGCATTCAACGCTTTGTCGTGCTTAGGTCGTACACTTTTTGCATCAAAGCCATTGTCAAAACGAATGGCCGGAATGCCCAAAACAGAAGTCTCAGCACCCAAATGCAAAGCATAATCCACCAATTCCTTCAAATAATGGAGCCTGGGTTTAAAGAGCAATCGGAATATGGTTTTTTTAATAAATGGCAGCTCATATTCGAACGGGTAATTCGCGAATTCCATAATGATCGTTACATTGGGACATCGCTTTTTGAGATGCATAAGAGACCTGTACAACCAGAATGACAATGGGGCAAAACGCAGGTAAATCCAGTCGTAAGTTTCTAAATCACCCAGCTTAGTGGCTTCCCGAAAAACTTGATCCTCTCCGAAGAGACCATTTTCTGATGTAAGGATGCCGTTGAAATAAATGCCATCTGTGCCGGGACAGATTTCATCTGCTTGCCATCCATTACTTTTGAAACCCTCACGAATGCCGGCCAATTTCTGGTAGATCCCTTTCACAGATGCTTTGTCTTTGTTGACCCTATGTACAATGAGTACCTTCATCATCCTTTTGTTTTTTGCACCAGAAGGTCCATGAGCAAGCTCAAATCAAGACCGTACTTTCTGTAGGTCGACCAATAATGACTATGAAAATTGAAGACCACGCCAGCTATGCGGGGTAAATTTGAAATAAAATCTATAGCGCCTTTCATGAAGAAATCAGGGTCCCGCCTTGCAACGGCCCACTGAGCACTGTCCATCCAAATCATTGGTCTTTCTTTGACTTTCGAAGCTTTTTTATGTTGCAAATCGAAGAGAAAAAAGGAGGCTGCAGTTCCGCAGCGGTAGCCAATGTACTCATTATAACCCAGGCTACTGTCCTCATCTATACCTGCTGACTCAAGTATTCCAATGGTTTTTTTAACATCAAAGTGCAGGAAGTGCTGCCTGCTGCGATTAATAGATACATCAGCGACTTCCTCAATTTTTTGCTTTTCCTGTAAAAATAGCTCAGCATTTGTTGCTGATAAAAATGATGGGTGAAGGCCTATGGTATAATGTAAGGCTTTGGCTTCCTTGATTAGTTTTTTGAATAAAGTCTGGCCCTTGTCATCCATATTTTTCATGCCATCGTATCGATGTTTGCCCCCGGCGTGGAGGTACAAGACTTTTTCTAAATGATTTGGGATCAAAAAAGTAAAGTCCTCAAAGTACCTGGTGTAATCAAATATAGACTTGTTTATATGCCCATGTTTCAAAGCAGAAAGAATAGATCTCATTCGCGAATCCGGATTGACCATGTGGTCTACATCGTGGCTGATACAACATGAAAATTGAGTTGCCTTGACTGGAATATCCATTGCCTTCAAAACAGCCATAACAAGTTCGTCAACGACTGGTCGTTGCTCCAGGTCATTTAACACAAGCAATAGTTTTTGCTCGGGCATGAGGTCCCATTGGTTTCTTTCATCGGTTGGAAAATGAAATTCTTCATACCTGGAAAGATGAAAAAACACCATTTCAATCCAATCAAAACCAAACTTATTCCCTTCCAAAAATGCTCCCGATTTTTGAGTATTTTCAACACTGAAAAGGTCTTCCTCTCCCCATTTATATCTGTTGATGAATAATGCCTTATTGGGATAAACTTTATCTGAAAAAATTAAATGTTGGGGCTGGATATAAAAAGCCTTATTCACTGATCCATGGTGATTGCCATATATCAGATTTGCCTCCACGATATGCTCTACACCAACGAAATGATATCCTTCACTCATATAAGGATGGTGATTGAAAAACTCAAATACATATTCAGCAAATACTCTGTTCTCCTCCTGATCTATAAAATATTTGATTTCCATGGATCAGACTTTCCCGA
>JAGQWX010000070.1:0-1257 GCA_020436935.1 Saprospiraceae bacterium | reverse complement strand
CACCAGTCCAATATCATAAATCATTTCGACTTGTTTTCTATTGAAAGTCTCCTGATTGATCTCAAAAAACAGGTCAACGTCTTTTGAATGGACAAGCTCAATCGCTGGTTGCGCTGTGGATATGCTGTTTCTCATTTTTGAATCAAGAGCTGACTCATAGGTGTCTACATCAGTATTGCCATCGATGAGATAAGTATACCTTACCGAAGACTTAAAGCCTTTCCAGTTGAATACCTGAGCGTCCGGAAAATCGGGAAAGGAAGAAACACCAATGAAAGCATAGTTTTGCAATTGATCCAACAGGTCTTCAACAGTCTTTTTGACTTTGGTATAAACAGTCGTCCTTTTGCCTTCTGTGACTTCAGGCATGAAGAAAACTCCTCCATATGGCGTAAGTCGCGGCATGGTCATTGCCCTGATCCCGTACTTATTTTTTAAGCACACGGGCATAAAAGCCATCAGGGCTCCACCACCATTCCTGACATCCAGATAAAAATATTGACCCTCACCACACACAATATCGAGCCAATCGGGGTGATAAAAAATGGGAATATCCCTTCGCTCCCGCAATTCTGCTTTCGTCTGTTCTGAAGATGTGATATTTTCTGCCGACATAGACAGCTAAGGTAAAAAGATTGGTTCTATTAAGTATTTTATGATTACAACAAATAATTCCTGCATCTTTGCACGCAGGTTAGATTGTTGGGCAAAGGACTCAAAAAAGTATCATCTTTGAGAAAAATGTTTGGTTGAGATCTTACCCGCACGACATCTAAACTGTCAAAATTTACCACAATTTATTTTTGAAGTAGTATTAGCCTTTACTTTTCTGAAGACATGGACGTAAAAACCAAGGGAGTCATAGCTACTGCAATAGCTGCCGTTTGTTTTAGCCTGGCGGGTGTGTTTATCAAGGTATTGCCACTGGCTCCTACCTCAATTTTGTTTTACAGATCACTTTTTTGTGCGCTGTTTTTCTTTCTGGTCTTCGGAAAAAAATCATTAAAAATCAATAAACTCAGTTTGATTGGGGCGACAGTATTTTATGTGCCTCTTGTGGTTTGTTTTGTGATCTCTACCAAACTGACTACTGCAGCAAATGCGATCTTTCTGCAGTATGCTGCGCCGGCTTTTGTGCTCCTCTTTGAGCCCATTTTTTTGAAGACGCGGCTGCTCCGCATCAATACATTTACAGTTGTCGTTTGTATATTGGGTATGGCCATGTTTTTCATGGATGACCTGGAGAAACCTGAAAAC
>JAGQWX010000006.1 GCA_020436935.1 Saprospiraceae bacterium | reverse complement strand
CCATTGATCCTTGTACCGGTGGAACTGTAACTTATACATGGACGCCTAATCCTTCATGCGGTACCTTGGCTCCTCTAACGGCTACTGTTACTGTTTCACCAATCCCTAACCCTGTTTGGTCAAGTACACCTACCAGCGTTTCACTAAACTGTGGCGACCCCATTCCAAGTACTTTTGGTGATATCTCATATTCAAATGGCCTTACGGGATCTTGCGAAGTAAGTGGAACGGTTTCTCCTACCACTTCAGGAACTATTGATCCTTGTACCGGTGGAACAATCACTTATACATGGACACCGAACCCATCCTGCGGTACTTTAGCACCTATAACGGCTTCAGTATCATACTCTCCTGCTCAGGACCCAACATGGATAAACCCTCCATCAAGTATTAGTTTAACATGCGGACAACAAGTCCCAAGCTCATTCGGCGACCTCAACTATACCAATGGCTTGTCTGGATCGTGTGTAATTGAAGGTTCAGTTTCTCCAACACAGACGGGCAACTATGATGAGTGCACAGGTGGAACAATCACTTACACATGGAACGATGTCACATCATGTGGAAAAACAATAACTCATACTGCGTCAATAACATATAGCCCCAAACCACAAACCGTGTGGTCCTCAACCCCACCAAGCAGTCAATCAATTGATTGTCAGAATGTTACGAACTTTATAAATGGACTCAACTCTTTGAACTATACTAACTTTGAATCGGGACTCTGTGAAGTTTCAGGGATATCAAACCCAACGAATACCTACAATTCAAATTTATCTTGTGGAGATAACTTTGAAGTATCCTGGGAATTACCAAACGCTTGTGGAACAGGATCCACTTATCACACCATAACCGTCACCTTGATTGATACTGATGCTCCGAATTTTGATATACCTGCTGACATCACCATTGATTGCGGCGATGATTACACCAATTCTTCATTTACCGGTGGCGATGCTTTTAACTTATCTGACAATTGCGACTTAAATCCGTATGAAGAAGCCCCCCAATTTGTTGATATTACTCCTGTAGGAAGTTGTGATAAAAGATACAATAAAATTTTTACTGTTACCGACGCCTGTGGAAATATGTCAACAAAAACACAAATCATCACTATCAGTTCAAGTGGTACTGCAAGCTGGGAAAACACTCCGGATGCCCAAATCAGTATTGAATGTATTGCTGATCTGCCGGCCCTTCAAAACCTGAGCTATTCAGGCGGATGTGCCACTCCACAGACCATAGTTCCACAAGAAAATACAAGTGGTTTTGCCAACGGCAGATGTGGTGTAATTGTTAGAACCTGGACTCCACCAAATGTATGTGGTGTGCCGTCTCCTTTTATTCAAACCATTTACATCGAACCAACTATTCCACCTGTCTTCATAGATGCACCTGCTGATGTCACTTTAGATTGTGGGGAAACCGCAGCCAATGCTCCAAACCTGGTTTTGGTTCTATCTTGCAATGATAATGTCGTAGTAACTCCATCACTGGTTGCAAGCGGCAATGAACTGAGATACACCTGGAGCTACAATGGAGTATGTAATGCTGACGATGCTACATACACTCAGACTATTACAGTTCCTGAGGATATTTCTTTTGTGCTACAGGCACCGCTTGAAATTTGTGAAGGGGAAGTTATCCAGGTCAGTGATTTGGAATTTTATGACAATACTTTTGCAAATGACTTGAGTGTACAATTCTACACAAACCCTGCAAGAACAACACCTTTCACTTCTTTGACTGTTGATGCAGAAACCACTATATATGCAAGAATTACCAATGCATTGGGTTGTTTTGAAGATGATCAATTAACAATAGGCGTGATTCCACAGGTAAGTGCTGGAAATGATGTTTCTAAACAATATTGTGGTCAGGAAATTGTCGACCTAAAAAGCCTACTTACCGCAGGTGCTGCACCCGGAGGAAGCTTCAGTGATATTAATGGCAATTTTGCTGCTATTACCAATGGAATTGCTGATTTGAGCTCGTTAAGTGCTGGAACATACCTCTTAAGATACAGCGTTGATGGCAACCAGGGTTGTGCCGGCGATGAAGCTGACATTTCTATTGTAATACTAGGTAAGCCTCAAATTGCTGTAACAAGTAAGGAATGTGCGGTAGATCTTTTGACTTACAGCTTTGATGTAAAACTGACAGGTAATTTTAGTTCTTTGGAGGCAAGTGCGGGAACAATCACTAACCTTGGAGGAGGCAACTACAGAATTTCAGGAGTATCAAAGGACAGTGATGTCATTCTTACCGCAAAAGGTTCATTGACCGGTTGTGATGCAACACAAACTGTAGTAAAACCCAACTGTTCCTGCCCGGTAATACCAGACCCGGTTCCAGTTGCCAACAATACATTTGTTTGTCTTAACACAGCAAACCCTACACTTGAGGTCAGTGGAATTGAAGCTGGAAATAAGGCTGTTTGGTACAGCGATGCTGGTTTGACCAACAAGCTATTTGAAGGAAATACATATGTTCCTGGTCAAACTACAGTTGGCATTCATGAATTCTTTGTCGTGCAGGAAGCTCCCGGAAATTGTGTGAGCAATGCAGTCAAAGTTTCCTTTGAGATTAAACCATTGCCTGTTGTGAATCCTGTAAGGCTTGAAATTTGTGATGATGATACAGATGGTAAGAATAAATTCAATCTTACCCTGCGAAGATCTGCAATTAATGCAGTTCCTACCAATACAGTTTCATATTACACCAACCTGCAAGATGCTAAAGATGGACTCAACTTTATCATTGACTCCATGGCGTTTGTAAATACTATTGCTGATAGTCAGGTCATTTTTACAAGGACTGTTAATGTAAACAATTGCGTAAATACCGGGGAATTCAAACTTATAGTTAACAAAATCCCAGTCATTTCATTGGATATCACTGATGTCTCTTGTTTGGGCGGCAACGATGGAAAAGTGGAAATCACTTTAAACAATACAGTTTCTACTCCACAATTCAGGCTTTCGAATACACCATTTAGTGCATCACAAACTTATACCCAGCTTTCTGCGGGTACAGACACCGTTTTTGTAAGGACGGCTAAAGGTTGCCTTGCCAGCGAGCCATTCTCCATCAAGGACGGAATTCAACTGAGTGTAACGAGAGTAGATTATTCCTGCAATGACGGTGGAACGAAAACCTTACCTGGTGATGATATTGCCACCATAAAACTGATCATTACTGGAGGAACCGGCAAATATAAGGTTTCAGAAAATGGCAATTTGATTGGTGAGTATGACTACGATGTTGAGGCAAGCCTACCCGGCAGACCAGCAAATGGCAATTCAGGCTCACTGGTTATAGAAGATAAAATATTGGGATGTCCAATCACCGTAGCATATGGACCGCTTGATCCTTGTTCTTCCGATTGTACAATCAATGCAAACATTTCAGCTGGTGTGTGCGATAATGGGGGGACTAAAACCAATTCTTTGGACGACAAGATCAATTTCACACTTACCGCTACTTCTCAAAATGGTGGGGCTATTGCAAAAGTCAGTATTGATGGTGGAGCCGCAAAAGATTATGTCTATGGTAGTGTTATGAATATCAGCTTGCCTGCAGATGGTAATACACACACCATCAAATTGGTGGATATTCTTAAACCGGCCTGTATTACAGAAATAGTAACAGCTCCTTTAATTTCATGTTCAGACGAATGCGTAATTGTTGACAACAGTCCTTTGGCTGTTTGTAAAGATAATGGAACAGATAGTGATCCTGCTGATGATGTTTTTGACGCCATTATTAAGATAGCTGCTCAAAACAGTTCATCCTCAACATATACCATTGAAGGGTTCAATGGCACATATGAATATGGCAAAGAGTATAATCTTGGAACATTTAAAATTGCAGATGGAGACAAGTCATTCAAAATCACTGACGGCAACTCTAAGTGCGCTCAGACCATTAAGGTCAAAGCGCCTCAAGCTTGTTCTTCAACATGTAGATTGAGCATTGAGAATTTCGCAGAAGTATGTAATAAAAATGGTACTCCTACAAACCCGGCAGATGACAGTTATGAGGTCAGCTTTACTGTCAAACAAGTCAATGGTTCCACCATGGGATTTGAAATATATTTGGATGGAGTGTTGCTCAAGTCTGGAGAATATGGCAAAAAAGTATCACTTCAAATTCCTGCCGATTCAAAATCGCACCAGATCAGAATGATCGACAAAGCCGACGCTAACTGTAGCCTTGATCAAAACACAGCGATTTTAACTCCTTGCTCAGATGAATGCGTAATTGTAGATCAGAGCCCTTTGGCAACTTGTAAAGACAACGGTACGGATACCGATGCTAGTGATGATACTTTCGATGCCATCATCAAGATCAGTGCACAAAACAGTTCATCTCTTACCTACACCATAGAGGGAATATCGGGAACATTTGAATATGGAAAAGAATACAATCTCGGTACATTCAAGATAACTGATGGTGACAAAACTTTCAATATCGTTGATGGTAATACCAAGTGCTCAAAGTCTATAAAAATAAAGGCACCTAAATCTTGTTCTTCGACTTGTAAGCTTAGCATTGAAAATTTTGCATCTGCGTGTAACAACACCAATACCCCACTCGATCCGAATGATGATACTTATGATATTAGTTTCACCATCAAACAAGTGAACGGCTCTGTCCTGGGTTTTGATATTTTTGTTGACGGCAATGTTTTTGCAAGTGGTGAATACAACAAAAAGGTAAACTTTAAACTCCCTGCAGATGGAAAATCACACCAAATAGGAGTAGTAGATAAAGCCGACGACAATTGTAGTCTTGAACAAGTTACCGCTGTCCTTACTTCATGCTCTAAAGATTGTAAGATTACAGCCGTCATAGAAGTATCACCGTGCGATAATGGTGGAACATTTGCAAATATTACATCAGATGACACCTACAGTGTGACCATTAAACCACAGGGTGTAAACACTGAGTCTGAGACCTGGACTTTTGTTTTGGATGGTACAACTTACAGTGGAAAGTTTGGAGAATCAGTCGTCATTCAAGGCCTCAAAATTGATGATGGCAATAAAACTTTCAACATCAATGTCACAGGAGGAAATTCTTGTCCTACTGACTTTACAATTTTGGCTCCTCCATCTTGTTCAAATCCTTGTGATATTGAGGTATCAGATTTGACCATCGGCGAATGCTCCAACAACAATACAGGACCTAATACAACTGATGACTTGTTTGGAATCAGCTTTAAAGTCGGCGGAACAGAACAAGGCCTGACAAGATTTTTGGTTACTATAGCTGGAAAGACATATGGTCCATTTGAATACAATAAAATTGTAAACATTGACAGTCTGCCTGCTAACAGCAGTAATATATTGGTTTCATTGAGAGATACAAGCGCTGAAAAGTCCTTCTGTACGAAGTCCTTCACCGTTACCAAAGCACCTTGTTCTTCATGTTCAGGTGTGGTTGATGCGGGTTCTTCCCAGAATATCACTTGCGCGGCACCCGAGGTAACACTGACCGCTTCATCAAATGGAGCAATTGAATATATCTGGAATGGTCCGGGTATAATCAACAGAAAATCGACTTCAATAAAGGTAACCAACCCGGGCACTTATTTGGTAAATGCTGTATTTGCATTTGGCTGCCAAGCTGTTGACTCTGTTGTAGTTGGCAAGGATGCCAATATTCCTACAGTTAATGCAGGAAATGACAAAATTCTCAATTGCGAAGTGCTCAACACATCTCTTATAGCAACTTCACCAAATTCAGGTGCTTCAATCAGCTTTGAATGGCAAAACGCTGCAGGTACTGTACTCGGCACAGGCACAACTCTTGAGAATGTAACTCAGGGAGGTCTTTATACCATCAAAATTAGTGATGCATCAACAGGTTGCAGCTCTTTTGACCAAGTCGAAGTTTTCAAATATGATCACGTGCCTGTAGCAGAAATTCTGGCCGACCCAAGCAATGTCATAGATTGTAAAATCAAAAATATTGTTTTAACAGCAGGTGTCCAGGAAAACTCCATATACCTTTGGGATACCGGCAATCAGGATATGATTGAAAAAGACAAAATCAATATTGATCAGCCGGGAATGATAAGACTTGTAGTCATCGACACATTGAGCAAATGTCAAAGCAATGCGAACATGATGATCAATGACGGTGAATCTTACCCATTGATCGACATTCAAACTCCAGACCCATTGACTTGTAAGACCTTTGAAGTCACTCTTGATGGTTCGCACTCGATGAATGGCACTGACATCACATATGTTTGGACTGATTCATTGGGCAATGTTGTTGGTACGGGGCTCAGAATTAATGTTACACAATCAGGTACCTATATTTTGACAGGTGAAGACAAAACCAACGGTTGTATCAATTCAAAATCAGTAACAGTAAATGACATTGGGGAGCGATTTGACTTCAACCTGATAACTAAGGACGTTGAGGTCAAATGTAATGACAAAACCACCACATTGAAGTTGCAGGTTGAGGGTTCTGCTTCTGATTACAATATTGTGTGGACCACAGATAAACTCAGCAACATCATAGACCAAAGCAATCCATTGGAGCCAAGAATCAATGGAACCGGTAAATATTTCGTATCCATCATCAATAAGAAAAATGAGTGCGAGGCAAGGGCAACTGCCAATATTTTCACTCCTGTTGATCTTCCAAAAATAACCAGTGTTGAAATCACAAATGAAACCTGCGCAGAGGATGTAAATGGTACCATCAACCTTACTGGTGTCGAAGGAGGCACATTGCCATATGTAGTAAAAATCAATGGCAATGTCGTTGGAACTACCTATCAAACCAATTTGCGCCCCGGTTCCTACATGATCCAGGTTCAGGACCAGAAAGGATGTGAGGCAGATTCTTTGGTCAAAATTCTAAGTGGCAATGATATTAAAATTGACATGCCTATCAGTCTAAGTGTAGATATTGGAGAAGAAATCATACTTAGAGCAGAAGTCAACGTTGCAGACACCTTAATCAAGGATTACTATTGGTCCCCTGCGGATTTGGTGGATTGTGTCAACTGTTTTGAAACCAGAAGTCTTGTGTTATCTGACAATGATTATGTCTTCACTGTCATTGACATCAATGGTTGTATGCAGGAACAAACCACCGAAGTACGGGTCAGGCTGGTGCCAAAAATTTATGTTCCTAACGTAATTTCATTGTCCAGCGGTGAAAATGGTGGAATGAAGTTATCCACTGAATATGTGAAAAATATCAAAGACTTTAGAGTGTTTGACAGGTGGGGGAACTTGGTATATCACAAAGAAAACATTGCACCGAATCAGGCATCAGAATCCTGGAGAGGAAACACAATGGGTGGTCAAACTGTAGCTTCCGGAGTATATGCATACAGGATAGTTGCAGAACTTACCACGCCTTATATAGATAAAAATGGAGACACAGTTACCGAAGTTATACAAGTTGGTGACGTAACTGTGTTCAGATAATGGCAATTGATGGTTTTAGATTATAAATTGACCACGAAGCCTCCGGTTTTCCCGGAGGTTTTTTTTTGGGTATAAAAGAACACAACTCATTACTAATCAAATATATAAAATCATGCATATGTAAGGCATGTGGTTTTTATTCAAAAAAAGTCAAAATTATGTTTGCGGTTTCTAAAATAGAATCATACATTTGCACCGCATTTAAAGCAATGCTTCCATAGCTCAGTCGGTTAGAGCATCTGACTGTTAATCAGAGGGTCCTAGGTTCAAGTCCTAGTGGGAGCGCAAAAAGCCTCTTCAGCAATGAAGGGGCTTTTTTATTTGCCTACATTCCATTATATTTTTTTCAATATTTTACAATAAGATAACAATATATTATTTTAACAAAGCTTACATTTGGCGTTCAATTTCCAACAAATGAACAAAAGGTGTGCTATTATCTTAGTTATTATTCTGCAAAGCATAATAACCATTGGGCAAGGTATTGTTATAAGTGAGATATTTGCAGGCGGAGCAAGTACAGGCGCTACTTACAAAAATGACTATGTCGAACTTTACAATCCAACCAATGATCCAATAACTATGACCAATTGGTCAGTTCAGTATGCTTCAAGCACGGGTACATCCTGGATCGTTGGGACATTGAATGCTACCATTCCTGCAAAATCATTTTATCTTGTCAAATGTAATGGAGGTACGTCAGGACTTGATCTTTCAAACTTTGACGCAACTGCGAATCTTTCATTACAGGCCAACAATGGAAAAATAGCTCTTTGCAATACAACAACCGCTCTGAGTGGCGCTAATCCAACAGGCAGCAACATCGTTGACAAAGTGGGTTATGGTTCAGCCAATGGTTTTGAAACTATGGCTACACCTGCACTAACGACCACTACTGCAATTGAAAGAAAAGCCAATTCATTGTCAACTGCATCCAGTATGGCTTCAGGTGGCGGGGATAATCTGGCAGGCAATGGATATGATTCAAACAATAATTCTACAGATTTTGTTATTGTCAGTCCGGATCCGCAGTACTCAGGAAGCCCAGCCGAACCTGTAGGAGGAGTAAGCGGTCCTACCCTCTCCTATTCTCCTTCGAGCATTAACTTTGGGTCTGTCATTCTTGGCAATCAAATCACCTCTTATTATATCCTAACAGGACAAAACCTGGAAGGGGATGTCAACCTTTCATATTCAGGGGATGCAACTTTCACCATCTCCAAAAGTCTAGTCGGGCCATTTTCCAGCAGTCTGGTATTTAGTGCTGCAGAGTTGGCTTCACCAGACACGGTATTTGTTCATTTCAATCCAGGCTCGGCCGGAGCATCTTCCGGGAATATAGTGCACACAACCATGAATTTTTCCGGCACTAATATTGTCAGCCTCAGCGGTAATGGGTTGGTGCCTGGTGCACTGTCATTCAACTTTGATAATTGCACATCCAGTCTAACTGACTTTACAGCTTTTTCTGTGACAGGAGCTCAGGTATGGGCTTGTACCAATTTTGGTCACAATGCAAGTGACCCTTCTATGGATTCCCCCAATGGAGTACAGATGAATGGGTTTTCTGGAAGCAATAATGTCAATGAAGACTGGCTGATCTCACCTCAGGTCCCAATTTCCGGAGATATGAATAAATATCCCCTTCTTTCATTCTGGAACAGAACTCGATTCAATGGGGCGCCTCTCACATTAAAAGTTTCTTCCAATTATTCAGGCGCTGGATCACCTGCGAATGCCACGTGGGTGGATTTACCAGCCTCCTTTGCAGCAGAAAATTCCGATATTTGGACTCATACGGAAAATGTTGATCTCAGTGCATTCAGAGGACAAAATATTTTTGTAGCTTTTGTTTATACTTCAACCGCTTCGGACGGAGCAAGATGGACACTTGACGATATTTCTTTTTTCTCTTCTGACACCCCTCCTCCACCACAACTCAATGCTACACCACTTGCATTGAATTTTGGTTATAAGGCGCCAGGAAGCACAAATATCAGCAGCATTTCGCTGAGTGGTCAACATCTCACCAGCGATGTATCTTTATCCGTAAACGGTCCTTTCTCCATCTCGACTGACAGTATTAATTTTGGACAAAATCTGATCATACCTGCTTCTCAAATCAATCAGACAAAAGTTTTTGTAAGGTTCATTCCTCAGAGCACTAATCAAAATTTCTCCGGTTCTGTGTCTGCATCTTCTTCAGGATTAGACCCAATCATTATCATTTTAAGTGGCAACACATTTGACCCTGCCAATACCCTGGATATTGTTGGCTGGAATATTGAATGGTTTTCAGGAATAAATGGTCCGAGCAATGATTTACTCCAGGAAATGAACGCATTGGAAGTTTTGACGAATTTGAATGCAGACATCTATGCTTGTCCTGAAATTGTGGATACCCTTGCCTTCAAAAATTTGGCTGACGAATTGGGCAGCCCGGGAGAATATGGTTATTACATCAGCAAGTATGCTTCAGCCGTACCAAATGAATTCTCACCGACTTATGGCGACGCACAAAAATTAGGTTTTATTTATCGCAAATCCGTTATATCCCCCACCAATGTAACTGCCTTATTTTATACAACTGATGTTAATTCCTCGGCATATAATTATTGGGCATCCGGGAGATTTCCTCTAATGATGGAAACTATGACAACGATCAATGGTATAACATATCCGGTTGCGTATATACTCATCCATGCAAAAGCACAAAACAGCGCCAATGCATACGAAAGAAGGAAAAATGCTTCTTTATTGCTAAAGGGCTATTTGGACAGCCTAAAAGCCAACGAGCGATTCATTATTCTTGGTGATTACAATGATGATCTCGATCAGACAATTGCTGCACCAGGGGAATCCAGCCCTTTCTACCCAGCATCTTCCTACAGCGACCTGGTGAACGATAGCTTGAATTATAAAGCGGTCACATTGCCTTTGAGCCTTAGCAACCAAAAATCTACGGTTGGTTACAATGATGTTATTGACCATGCCATCGTAAGCAATGAATTGGGCCTGGAATATATAGCCAACTCTGCTAAGATCATCACCGAAGTGAATGATTGGATACCAAATTACGGAAGCACTACTTCCGACCACTATCCGGTGATGACGAGTTATTCCTTTAGCCAATCACCCTTACCTGTACGTTTTATAAAAATAGCTGCCAGTGCTAATGGTACTCAGGCCATTATCAAATGGTCAGTCAACAATGCAATAGACTGCCAATCATTTACAGTTGAAAAATCGTTGGATGGGATTTCCTGGCAGAAATTGGGAGAAACTAATTGCCTGAACGAAAGAAACAAAGCACACTATGAATTTCCTGATGTCACTTTCAATAAAAAAACAAGCTATTACAGAGTTGTAGCTACGGATGTGGATGGAGCCGAAAATGTTTCAAAAATAGCATACCTACATGGTGATGGATTCGAGCAGGAAATAAGCCTTTATCCTAACCCTGCATTGAACCAAACACAACTTGTAAATGCGCCTTCTTTTTATACCTACAGTATCTATAATTCGTTTGGCAGCTTACTTCTTGAAAATAAGAATACCGGAGACAACATAGACTTATCATCAATGCCTTCTGGCATGTATATCCTTCAGGTAAGTTACCTCGGAGGGACTAAAAGTTTGAAGCTGGTCAAAAACTAATTTTTTATATTTTTACCAGTATCAAATGAACTTTTGCACGGTAATTACATTTGATTATTTTTGGAGTAGAAAATTGACCTAATGGAGTTAAAAGACTTTTTAGAGAAATACAGTTTTGGCGTCTGCAATTACTTAGGCGAAAGAATGGGAGTACATGCTTGCAGGGTGAGACTTTATTTTATTTATCTCTCCTTTGTAACTTTAGGCTCTCCCTTGATCATTTACCTTTTCACAGCTTTCTGGCTGAACATCAGAAAATATCTGAGAGATGATCAAAAGATGACCGTCTAATCCTGTTTTTTAATGATTCTTTCCTGAATAAACTGTACAGCTTCATTTACGCCGATTGCTTTTTCGTTTTGATACTCATCAATGGAAGTCCTCACAAGTCCTGTCAAATAACCGCCACATCCAAGTTCCTGTCCAATATCATGGGCCAGTGATCTGATATATGTTCCCTTAGTACATTCTATAAAGAGCTCTGCGAAAGGTGCTTCATAACTCACCACTTTAAGCTCTATAATATTCACAGGTCTTTGCTTTAGCTCCGCAGTCTTACCTGATCTCGCAATTTTGTAAGCCTCCTTTCCATTGATTTTAATGGCGCTGTAAAGCGGAGGAGTTTGCATGATATGTCCTCTGAACGCTCCAAGCACTGATTCCAGTTCATTGACAGATGCAGGCACCAATTCTGGCTTTAAGTTTTCCTCCTCGCACTCGGCATCATAGGAAGCGGTTTCGGCTCCGAATTTCACTTTTGCAACATAGGCCTTTGACATGGAAGTGAGTTCATCTATCTTTTTGGTATACTTCCCAACACAGACGAGCAATAGACCAGTAGCCAAAGGATCTAAAGTACCCGCATGCCCCACCTTGATTTTTCTGTTTCCGGTGGCATGCCTCAATGCAAACCTCAACTTATTTACCACATCAAAGGAGGTCCAGCTGAGGGGTTTATTGATTAAAAAAACAAGCCCTTCTTCTGCATTGCTGATTTGAGCCTCTAAATTTGAAAAATCAATGATCCGATCTGTTTGAATACTATCCTGCATTATTGAATGTAAGTCAGGATGACTCCAACCACCCCTACAATTAGACAATATATACTGAAGTAAATCAACTTACTCTGCTTCACCATTTTGATCATCCATGCACAGGCAAAATATCCAACGACAAATGAAGCAACAAATCCTGCAAAAAGTGGCAGTATAGCAGCCTCATCTCTAGAAAATTCCCCGTCGAGCAAATCCTTGGCTATTTTGCCTATGATGAGTGGGACAACCATAAGAAATGAAAATCTTGCAGCCCTGGCTTTGTCAATGCCCAATAATACCGAAGTACTGATGGTTGCTCCACTCCTTGAAATACCCGGAGTAATGGCGATGGCTTGTGCAATACCAATGATTATCGCCTCGGGCCATCCAACCTTTTTACCGGTATCTTTTGCTTTATCAGCAAAGTACAACAAGATGCCTGTGACTATAAGCATTGCGCAAACAAACAAAATATTACCTCCAAACATCGATTCTATGGCATCTTCAAATAGTATACCTACCAAAGCTGCAGGAATCATAGATAGTATGATGTAAAGGGCAAAATTTTGAGATTCTCCCTTTTTAAAAAGGCCTTTAAAAATTTCAAGGATGTCTATTCTGAAAACGAATATCGTTGCAAGCGCCGTGCCGAAGTGAAGCACTACCGTCATGAGCAAACTTTCTTCTCCTATGGCATTTTCACCTAGAAAATATTTTGCAATTTCAAGGTGTCCGCTGCTGCTCACAGGCAAAAACTCTGTAATGCCTTGCACTATGCCTAGTACAATGCCTTTTATTATTTCACCCATAAAATGTGGTTCTTACTTTCTGGAAAATATTGCAACTACCTGTAAGCCAAGACCTGCAAGTATGAAAATTGGTGCTAAAACCGTTCTGCGGAAAGAATAGATCAGGTCTGGATCCCAAACGTCAGGAGATGGCATATGACCACCGGCCATCAAAGCAAAACCAAGCACCATTAGCCCAATTCCACCTAGAACCCACATATAGTTTCTCCTTCCGAACAACATGTCTGCTGATTCCTTTACAGCTGCACTGGAAACATTTGCGCTAACTCTAGACTTTGTTGGCTCCAGACTTTCATCTGTTTTGGCACTTGATGTGGTGACTACTACCTTTTTCTTTTTGCTCATTTCCTTGCTTGATTAAAGCTACAAATATAGTAATTAAATATATATATACTCATCAGAAATAGATTTGAACGCATAAATGGCATCAAAATGTAACAATGCTGCATAAAACTCCTAAATACCAGATGTGCAATCTATCCGTTTTATTAACGATCAGTCTGTAAAATTATTTATTTACATTTGCAATCTATTAACCAGAATCCGTTTTACTTTGGCCCGAAAACAAGATAAACTGCCCAAAGACTATGTGCTGTGCAATGTAGCTTGCAGTCCTCTTCGCGCCTTTCCGGATGATAAATCAGAAATGGTTTCTCAAATTCTCTTCGGTGAGTCAGGCAAAATACTAAGAAAGAAAGGTAAAAACTGGATAAAGATTTCCTGTACTATGGATGGTTACGAAGGGTGGACAGATCCTAAAACGGTGTTTTTCCTTACAGAAAAAGAATTTGCAAAATGTTGTGAAGCCCCAGCCTATTCAACAGATATCGTATCTTACCTGATCAATGGCGATATCACCACACCAGTTTTATTGGGAAGCAACCTTCCGAAGTTTGATGGCATCGGTTTTTATCATCCGGAATATAAGTATGTATTCAATGGCGGTGCGATCCAGCCACAAACAGCCCGGATCAATAAGGAAATCCTGATAAAAATTGCAAAAAAGTATCTGAATGCACCTTACTTGTGGGGTGGTAGATCACCTTTTGGAATTGATTGCAGTGGTTTTACACAGGTCGTTTTTAAGACTTGTGGTTATACCTTGCCCAGAGATGCTTATCAACAGGCAGAACACGGAGAAATGGTGGATTTTGTTGAAATAGCCGAACCTTGTGATCTTGGTTTTTTTCAGAATGAAGAAGGCAGAATCACCCACGTGGGCATCATACTGGAAAATCAGGAAATCATACATGCCAGTGGTCGTGTAAGAATTGACAAGTTGGATCACGAAGGAATTTTCAACAGACAGACCAAAAAATACACCCACCGATTGAAGTGGATCAAGAGGATTCCTCTCTCGTGGCACCTGGAAAAGCCTTCAATTGCTGAACCAAAATTGTTGAAATGAAGAAGTTAACCCTGTTTCTTGCTTTGGTATGGATGATCTCTTGCAAATCCAACACCAATAATTCCAATACCATTGACTCCAATAATTTGGATGGAAGTGAAATAAGTAAGGAGCAGAATGTCTCAGACACTCAGGATATCAGTTATCACGATGAGACAAAACACATTTCCTTGATTGGTCATTTTCAGTATTTCGCAGACGCCCACAATTTCACTCCATGTGGAACAAGTGAAAACATGCCTGTGACATCAGATGATGGAGAGATTATGATCAATCTGGAGAGTGCTTATTCCAATACCGTTGAAGAAGCGGGAGCAAAGGTATTTATGGAAGTCCTTGGTGAATATGAACTCAGACCAGGAATGGAAGGCGATAGCCTCAAAACGCTGGTAATTGAAAAGTTGATAGAACTCAATGCTTACAGGGATTGCCCCTAAAGCATCAATACAGTAAGTACTTTTGTCTTTTGGTTTTGAAGGCTTCTATTTCAGACGAAAACATGGCCTCAATTTCTTCAATTGTTTTTCCTGAAGTGACTGCATTCTTGAGTCTTTCCGTTCCTGCGAGTCTATCAAAGTGAGATGCTCTCGTAACTAATTCTACTCCGGTTTTTTTTGTTGCAGCAAATGCTTCAACCAGGTATGAATAATCGATTTTTTGCTTTTGGAACAACATGTCAGGGTCTAAATCAGAAAGATCCCTCCCATAACAGGTGACATTCATTTGAGGAGGTGAACTGGAACCAACATTGGGCATCGGTTTGAATGAAAAATTATAGAGGTCCTTGAAGGCCGGGTGTCCAAAAATCTGAAATTGTTTGCTGGTGCCTCTACCTACACTGACATCCGTTCCTTCAAAAAAACAAAGTGAAGGATAGAGCAAAACAGCCCTCATATTAGGAAGGTTTGGTGATGGCCATGCAGACAAAGGATACAGCTTGTTTCGATCATAATTGGTACATTTGATTACTTCATAATTGCAGTTGGCAGCTTCGTTGATCCACCTTTCACCTACCATCATCCCTGCCAATTCTCCAATGGTCATGCCATAGACCACAGGGATGTTAAATGCCCCAACAAAGGATTTGAACTTGTCCTCCAAAACGGGGCCGGCTACATAATTAGCATGCGGATTGGGCCGGTCCAGAACAATAACTTTTACTTTATTTTCCGCACCCGACTCAAGTATCAATTGCAATGATGATATATAAGTATAAAACCTTACCCCAACATCCTGGATATCAAAAACTATAACATCCAAGCCTGTCATGTCTTCTTTTGTAGGCTTTCTGTTGGTGCCATATAGCGAAATGATTGGGCTTCCTGTGATGGAATCAACACCATTTTTAATGTGGTCTCCATCTGCTACTGTTCCTCTGATGCCATGTTCCAAGGCAAATATTTTGGTCGGTTTCACACCATTCGACAACATAAAATCAAGTATATGCTGGTTGCCAATCTTACTGCTTTGATTGACTACAAAGCCCACCTTTTTGTTTTTAAGCTGGCCAAGGTATAATTCTGTATTCTCTGCCCCCGTTTTCATGACCTCGGTAGTATCCTTAACAGAACCTGTCTCAACATTATCTGGAACCGAGGTCTGATTAGCAGAAGTAGCGCATCCAAACAATGAAATAAAATACAGCATCAATAATTTTGTCATAACACAAGAGTTTTATGTTGAAGATGATTCCATGTCGTGCTTTTTCCGCAAACTGTAAAACACAAAAGCTAATAAAATGGATATGCCTATAAAAACCGAAAACATGGTGCTGAATCCATAATGGTCCGCGATCCAGAAACCAAACAATGGCGCTAAAATATGAGCTATTCCATATGCTATGGAATAAACAGCAACATATTCACCTTGTCGTGATACCGGTGCTCTCGACACTGTAAAATTCATCATGAATGGCATAGCCAGTATCTCCGAAACAGTAATGAAGAAGGTATAAATCACAGATATGACAATAGAGGGATAGGCTGGCACAAGCAATAAGTACGCCAATGCCATCGACAGGCATCCAGACATAATGAGAATCATAAATCTACTGTAACTCTCCAGTTTGGCCACAATGGGCATTTCGAGGAGAACTACAAAAGCACCATTGAGGGCGAGCAATAATCCTATCAGCGGTTCTGAATATCCAAGATCTCTGGCAAAGAATACGGGCACCGTATTGAATAATTGGAAAAAGCTGATGGCGTAAAAAGCTACAAGAAGGGCAAAAAGCAGGAACTTTTTATCCTTATATACAGAAGGGCTTTTCTCCCGTTCGTCCAAGGTATTTTTGCTTTCTTCCTGTGTTCGCTCCTTTTTAGGCAAAGCGTATATCAATACAAATGCAGCAGCTATACACGTAAGGCTATCTATCAAAAACAGCCACTTATAGCCCAGGAGACCAGCTACAATTCCTCCTATAGCCGGACCGAGCGTAAACCCGAGGTTGAATGCCAATCGCATGAGTGAAAACGACCTTGTTCTATTTTCAGGCTTAGAAAATGCTGCAATGGAAACCGTATTTGCAGGTCTGAAAGACTCAGCTACTATGCTGAACAGAAACACGTTGACCACAATCAATGGAAATGATCGAATAAAAATCAGCGGTAGCAACATGATACCCCCAAACAACAAAGACGCCACCTGGATGTCTTTGTAATGGTATTTATCAGCAAGTTTTCCGCCAAGATAACTGCCTATAATGCTTCCCAGACCATATGCCGACATGGCATAGCCGGCATTGCTCAGAGGGATTCCCAATTCTTTTGTCAAATACAGGGTCATAAAAGGCAAAACCATAGACCCGGTCCTGTTGATGAGATTGACCAACGCCAATAGCCAAACATATCTGTTGAGGCCTGAAAAGGATTTTATGTATAACTGAAAAATAGACATATCAACTGAGGCTCAAAGCTAAGCACAATCGAAACAATACATTAATAAAATATGATATATTTAACCTTATGTTGTAGATTCCAGGTTTCTATTCGGTGGTTTAGGCTTTGTTCAGGGTAAATCCAAATGTTGTCCCTATACCTGGCGTACTTCTGACATTGAGGTTTTGTTCATGGGCTTCAATGATGTGTTTTACAATAGACAGGCCCAAACCTGAACCTCCAATTTTTCTGGAACGGCTGGATTCTACCCGATAGAACCGATCGAAAAGGTGTTTGAGATGCTGCTCTTCAATTCCGATGCCATCATCAGATACTTCAGTAAGAATGGTACCTTCAAGGTCGTAGAACGAGATGGTGATTTTTCCATCTTCTTTACCATATTTTATCGCATTGACCACGAGGTTGTTCATGACCTGACGGATCATTTCCCGGTCTGCCGACACATTATAGCTCTGACTTGCACCTTCCTTAAATAGAATTTTGATCTGTTTGCCAGTCGCCATCATTTCGCAGTCGTCAATGACCTCTTTGACCAGGGCCTTCAAATCAAATTTTTCAGGAGCTACGATGGTCTCTTCAGATTCCAAACGGCTGATGATTTCGAGATCATCAACAATATTTCTCAATCGATCCACATTACTGATGGCCCTCTTGAGGTAAGACATATTGACCCTGTTGTCATATAGTCCACCCTCCACCAATGTGTGCAGATATCCCTGAATGCTAAAAATCGGAGTCTTCAATTCATGAGAAATGTTTCCCACATAATCCTTCCTGTATTTTTCGAGAGATTTGAGGTACTTGATCTCGTCAGTGGTATTTTTTGCCCATTCTTCTACATCGTCGCTGACCTTGGAAATGGCCGTAATGCCAGCATCTATTTGTGTCTTCTCGTCCCGGGTCAGTTTCTGTGCTTTGATCATCTTGTAAATGATCTTGATCTTCCTAAAAACAACGCGTTCCAGCAAAATGGCAATGAAAAAAAAGTTGAGCAATGCACCTGACGACAAGATCAGGATTTCAGGCACAGTGATTTTGAAATCTGAAATGTACGAATACAAAACCATAAACATTGCTCCATTGATCAATGTGATAATGGCGGTGACATAAAATGTCAATTGCCTTATGGTCAGGTTTTTATACAATATTAATAGTCCAACTTATATCCTACGCCTTTAAGGGTTGCAATGTACTCACCACCAATCTTCTCCCGGAGTTTCCTGATATGAACATCAATGGTACGGTCGCCTACAATCACTTCCTCACCCCAAACCTTGCTGAGGATTTCATTTCTTTTAAACACTTTGCCTGGTTTTGATGCCAGCAGAGCCAGCAGCTCAAACTCTTTGCGAGCCAGTTGTACTTCCTCGCCTTTTACGAATACCATAAACTTCTCGAAGTTGATCTCCAAATCACCAAACTTGGAAACCGAACTCGTTTGCCCTTCCTGATTTAAGCCCGGATGTCTACGCAATATGGCCTTGATCCTGGATTTAAAAACATTGGGTTTGATTGGCTTCTGAATGTAGTCATCACCACCCGTTTCCAATGCTGTAATCTGGGTAAAGGATTCGCTTCTAGCCGTCAAAAATACGATTATAGTATTGTTGAATTCAGGCATAGATCGCATCCTGTCACACACTTCTATCCCATCCATGCCTGGCATCATGATGTCCAGAATTACAAGATGTGGATCAAATCTGGGGGCAATCTTAAGTGCAGACTCACCGTCCATAGCTACTTCTACTTCATAATCTTCTTTCTCAAGGTTATAGCGGAGAAATTCCGTGATGTCTTCCTCGTCGTCGACAATGAGTATTCTGGTTTTATTCGCCATGATAACTTTTTCATTTAGCTGCCGCTAAACTAGAGTGAAATTTAGATTAAGCGTTCATTTCCAAAATTAAGTAATTATTAAGGAAATCTGCTATACCTAAGGCAATCTTCTTAGAAGCCGTTCATCACTTGCACGAAAACATCGGCTTTTAGGGAAGCACCGCCGACTAATCCTCCATCTACGTCTTTGTTGGAGAACAAATCTTTGGCGTTGGCTGCATTTACTGAACCTCCATAAAGAATGGATGTACCCTCCGCTATTTCGTTACCGAATACCTCAGCTATTGCCTTCCTGATTTCTTCATGCATTTCTTGTGCCTGAGCAGGAGAAGCAGTTTCACCGGTACCAATGGCCCAAATTGGTTCGTAAGCTATGATGATTTTTGAAAAGTCTTCTGCGCTCAATTTGAAGATAGAATTCTTCAACTGATCAATGACATAAGTGATGTGGGTTCCAGCTTTTCTGATGGCCAAAGGCTCACCGCAGCAAAAAATCGGAATTTGACCGGCACCAAGAACGGTATTGGTTTTCGCCAACAACAATTCATCTGTTTCACCAAAGTATTCTCTTCTTTCAGAGTGACCGAGGATGACGTATTTTACACCAATGGAATTCAACATTTTGACTGAAATTTCACCAGTAAAAGCACCACTCAGTTCCTGATGAGCATTCTGTGCTGCAACTTCAATGTTTTCTGCACCGGCAACAATCTGATTGATTTTATCCAGGTAAACATAAGGCACTCCTAGTATGGTAAGTACACCTGAAGGACTTCCTGCATCCACCAGCGCTTGAGCCAGTGCAACTGATTCCTCCAAAGTGTTGTTCATTTTCCAGTTTCCTGCTGCGATTTTTTGTCTCATAATTCTCTTAAAATTTAAGCCACAAAAAAAAGCAATTACGAGGTCACATCAAAATGAAATATGGATTGACTACAATAAATGGTGTTTATTTCACAAATGCATTTGAGGAGAAAGCCAATTCACAAAATATGATAGAGCTCATTTGCTATACTTATCGGAAAATGGAATGTCCATTTTACATGTGGTGATAAAATGAATCAGATCAAGGCACAAAACGCAGCTGGAGTGGTGCCTCCAGCGAGTATTTGTAACGAAGATATGGCTCATTTTAGCAGCATGGAAGTGGACAATTCTATTTCTGATAAGTATATTTCACACCAGTGGTTCCTGTTGGCTCAGGCAATGAAAACTTCCGAGGCCCCAAATGATATCGAGACTATCGATTCCCACTACTTTTCTGTCAGGAAAACACTGTTGTATGATGTCAAGAGCTTTACTGTCACGATCTGATCTGAATGTGGGAACAATCACAGACAGATTGGTAATCAGAAAGTTGGCATAGGATGCGGGAAGGCGCTGATCTTCATAAATGATTTCAGCAGGCATAGGCAACTCTATGATATTGAGTTGCTTACCATTGAGCAAGCGCATTTCTTTTAGCTCTTGAAGGTTGTCATGGAGCAATTGGTAATTGTCGTCAGACTTGTCTTCTTCAATGACGGTAATGACTGTATCCTCGTTGACGAATCTGACTGTATCGTCGATGTGCCCGTCAGTATCATCACCAACAATGCCATCACTTACCCACAAAATTTGTTCAACACCGTAATAATCTCTAAGGTATTGTTCTATTTTATCCTGGGACAAATGAGGATTTCTGTTGGGGTTGAGCAAACAGGACCTCGAGGTCATCAAACTACCTTTGCCATTGAACTCTACAGAGCCGCCTTCCATGATGATGCCCGGATGGAATACCGGAATACCCAGCTTCTCACCAATGAGCGTAGGAATGACATCGTCCAGGTCAAATGGAGGATATTTCCCTCCCCAGGCATTATAATCCCAGTCGACAATGACTTTGGATTGTTTCTCAGGATTGATCAAAAAGGCCGGACCATGGTCTCTGCACCAGGCATCATTGGTCGGGTGATGATAAAACCTGACAGCCTTCATGTTGACTCCTGCGTCCTCCAACAATTGTCTGGCGAATAATTCCATCTCTGGACCTGACACATTGATGTTGACATATTGCCCCCTTGTTATTTCTTTGACAAAGGCACAATATGGTGGATAAATACTGGCAATTTTACCTGGCCAGCTCTCTTCCTTATGCGGCCAACTCAACCAAATAGCTACCTGTGGCGCGAACTCAGCAGGAAAAAAATAACCTTGCTCCCGGGGAGTCTTTGATACATCTACAGACATATATAAGTCTTAATCTTCGTCAATAAATCTTTTGGTAATCGGCTGGTAGGAGTCTATTCTTCTATCTCTGAGGAATGGCCAATGCGTTCTGTAAGCATCCGACTTGGCAAGATCTATCTCCTGAACATGTACCACTTCATCTTCGTGAGATGCCAGGTAAAGCAGGTTGCCAAAAGGATTAGAAACAAATGAACCTCCCCAGAACTTCATAGCACCATCCTGCTCAAATCCTACTCTATTGACGCTTACAACATGCACACCGTTTGCAACGGCATGACTTCTTTGTATGGTTTGCCATGCATTGTATTGTTCCTTATTGGTGGCTTCATCCTGAGAAGTGGCCCAGCCAATTGCCGTAGGGTAAAACAATATCTCTGCACCCATGAGTGCGGTGATTCTTGCCGCTTCAGGATACCATTGATCCCAGCAGATCAAGACACCCAAAGTAGCAAATTTTGTTTTGAACACCTTGTATCCCAGATCACCCGGAGTAAAATAGAACTTCTCATAAAATGCAGGATCGTCCGGAATGTGCATTTTCCTGTATTTGCCAAGATAAGTTCCATCTGCATCAATAACAGCTGTTGTATTATGATATAAGCCCTGGGCTCTTTTTTCAAAAAGTGATGCGATGATGACCACTCCTCTTTCTTTGGCAACTTTTTGCATTGCATCGGTAGATGGGCCAGGAATGGGTTCTGCCAATTGAAAATGATCATAGTCTTCGACATCGCAAAAGTACAATGATGTGAATAACTCCTGAAGACAAACGATTTGAGCCCCCTTGTCTGCAGCTTCATTTACCTTTTCAACGGCTTTTGAAAGATTGGCAGCCTTGTCTGCAACACAGCTCATTTGTACCAACCCAACATTTACTTTTGTCATAAGTGATTTTGAGAATGAGATAAGCAAAATTTACAAGTGTAATAATACAAAAGCGCATGAAAAGTTCCTTTGCTCTCGTACAAAATAAAACCAGATGAAATAAATGCATGCCATTAAGGATATGACATAAAAAAAGGGAGCGACACAAGTCACTCCCTTCCTATTTTTCAGCAAATTGTTGTGCTACAATTAAGCTTCTTTACCGCCATTGAGCTCATCTTGCCAAGCCTTCAGCTCATCAAACTTACCTGCAGCTGCAAGTTCAGCTTGTTGTGCCCATGTTGAAGGATCGTGCATTTTGAACGCAGGACCTGCATTTTCAAGAACTTCCTGAAGTTTCTCAACAGAAGTTGCAGCAAGGTCAGCAAAGCTAACAATACCAGCCTCGATGAGGTGCTCAGCAATCTTAGGACCAATACCTTCTACAATTTTAAGGTCGTCCGCTTTAGCTGTTTCTGCCTTAGGAGCCTCAGCTTTTGGAGCTGGTGCCTTTGGAGCAGCAGGTTTAGCGTCTTCCAATTGCTCTTTCAATTGTGAGAATGCATCAAGGTCACCCAAAGTTGCCATCTCTACTCTTGAATTATTGCTTTGAACTGCTTTTCTGGTATCAGTTTTCTCCTTCTCCTGCTCTTGTTTAACCATATCATCAGCTTCTCTTCTGATATCTTCAAGATATCTTGAGTGTGAAACCATGATCTTTTTATCATCGCGGTTGAATTCGATAACTTTTACAGTCAAATGCTCTTCCAATTCTGCAGTATTGCCATCTTCTTTTCTGATGTGCTTGATTGGTGCATAAGCTTCAAGACCATATGGCAATTGAACTGTTGCTCCTCTGTCATCTTTTCTGACCACTGTTGCTTCATGGTATGAACCTACAGGGAATACATTTTCAAAAGTATCCCATGGGTTTTCTTCCAATTGCTTGTGACCCAAAGACAATTTTCTGCTGTCAGAATCAAGTTCCATGACCATTACATCCATCTTGTCACCAACTCTTGTGAACTCACTTGGGTGAGCATATCTCTTGGTCCATGACAAATCAGAAATGTGGATCATACCACCAATACCTTCTTGCAGTTCTACGAATACACCGTACGGAGTAAGGTTTTTGACTTCACCTTCGTGTCTTGTACCAGGGGCATATTTTTCAGCCACCTGATTCCAAGGATCCTGAGAAAGTTGTTTCAAGCTCAAAGACATTTTTCTTTCTTCTCTATCTAGTGTTACCACTTTAGCTTCAAACTCCTGACCCAACTTGAAGAATTCACGGGCATTCACCGGTTGATTGCTCCATGAAACTTCTGAAACGTGGATCAATCCTTCAACACCAGGGATGATTTCAAGGAAAGCACCGTAGTCCTCAATATTTACAATCTTACCTTTCACGATGCTACCCTCAGCAATCTCTTGTTGAAGTACTTCCCATGGGTGAGGCAACAATTGTTTGAGACCAAGTGAAATTCTTTTCTTGTCTTCATCAAAGTCAAGAACGACCACATTGAGTTTCTGGTTGAGTTCAAGTACTTCGTTAGGGTGATTGATTCTACCCCAAGAAATATCTGTGATGTACAACAGACCGTCAACACCTCCAAGGTCCATAAATGCACCGAAGTCAGTGATGTTTTTAACCACACCTTCAAGAACCTGACCTTTTTCAAGACCAGAAATGATTGCTTCTCTTTGCTCAGCAAGATCGCTCTCGATGAGGGCTTTGTGAGAAACAACTGCGTTTTTGATGGCTTCGTTGATTTTAACAACTTTGAATTCCATGGTCTTACCCACGTATGCATCATAATCAACGATAGGCTTAACGTCGATCTGTGAACCAGGAAGGAATGTTTCCAATCCATTACATTCAACGATCAAACCGCCTTTGGTCTTACTGACAACGCTACCTTTGATGATAGTACCGTTTTTGTAAGAATCAACCAAAAGATCCCATGCTTTGATCAACTTAGCCTTTCTTCTTGAAAGAACCAACTGACCATTGAGGTCTTCTTTGTTTTCTACATAAACATCGACGTAGTCACCAACTTTCAAATCAGGAATGTCCCTGAATTCTGAAAGTGATACCATACCATCAGATTTGTAGTTGATGTCAAGAATTACATCACCACCATAAATACCTGATACTCTGGCTTTTACTACCTCATACTCTTCAACACTCTTAAGTGTTTTGTCGTATTTATCTAAGTAATCTGATTTTTGCTCTGCAGTGTAAGCAATGGTGTTTCTTTTTCCGATTGACCAGTCAAAGTCATCGTGAGCTGTGGAATTTGAATCCTGATCAAGCCCTAAATCTACATCATCTAAAGATGAATCGTCCTCAGATACGTCTTCCACACCTTGTGGGAGGATATCCTTTTCCTCTTCTAACATATTGATTATCAAATTTGTATCTTGCCATCTTCACGACAAGAGGTGTTATAAAATTAATTTCGAGCCGCAAAGGTAGAAATAATTTTTGAAAATCAATGATTTATATGAAGAATTAGACGCAAAATTGGTCCTATATATGAGCGCATAACTTAATGCACAAGTGACTGATCCATTTTGTGGGAAGTTCCAAACAGTTGCTCCAATTTTTTGTACCTGTAATCAAATATCGATTTGACTTTCTGATCAACGAAAACAGCTTCTGCCAACTTGCCGATCGGGCCCATTCCTACGTCGTACCACAATAAGTCTGTCATTTCCACTCCGCCGTCTTTTTCTACAAAGTGATGTTCGTGATGCCAAATGTTGTAAGGCCCCATTCTCTGTTCGTCAATAAAAAAAGAGCCTGGTTTGATTTTAGTGATCTCTGTTACCCAATTGAGCTTGATCCCCAATAAAGGAGCTACTTTGTAAGTAATAAACATTCCTTCATAAAACTGATGTTCATTGCCGGATGTGATTTCGAATGACATATCGTCGGGAGTAATTTCATTGAGATTAGCAGGGGAGGAAAAATATGCCCAAGCCTCCTCTAAACTCAGCGGAAGAAATTGTTTGCATTCCAGTTTTTTCATTTAGCCTATAAATTTAATTGCCAGATAGAAAAATTTAAAACACTTGCAAAACCTACCCACAAGACATAAGGAATGAGTAATGCCGTTGCCCATAAGCTGATGTCATATGTATAATATATCGTTGCAAGGATCAACAACCATAGTGTGAATATCCAAAAGAAGGCCACATCCAGAAGTTGAAAATTAAAGAACAGGAAACTCCATAAAAAGTTAAAAAAAAGTTGAATACCAAAGAATATAAGGGCTCTTTTTCTGCTTTCTGTCGGAGGGCTATTCCATATAATATATAATGCAAGCCCCATGGCCAGGTAAAGAACAGTCCAAACAGGAGCGAAGAGATTGTTCGGTGGATTGAATGACGGCTTTTCAGCGGATACATACCAGCCGGAAACTCCCTTGGCAGTGGCAAACCCACTGATTATCCCAACAACTACAGGGATCAATAAGCAGATCGTAAGCGAAAGCCAATTTATCTTCTTCGCAATAGTCATGAATACTATTTTGGTAATGTATGTTTATAACGGGCGAACATGGATTAGGTTTAAATTTTGCATTAAAATCATCTCAATAAATACATATGAATTACTGAGTTGTATTCAAAATTTTATAATATTTGAGGCCCGAAAAATGAATGGCAAACCACCACTTAAAAAACTTATATGTCATCTATTAAAGACCAATTTCTGCTAGACCCTCAAGTACACTATCTCAATTTTGGAGCTTTCGGGGCGTGTGCAAGACCAATTTTTGAAGAATATCAGCGACTTCAATTTCTTCTTGAGAGGCAGCCAACTGCATTTATAACTAAAACGGGTCCAGAACTTTTGGAGTCGAGCAAAATGGCATTGTCAACTTACATCAATGCTGCGCCCGAGGATTTGATTTATATTACAAACCCTACCTTCGGGGTCAATATCATCGCCAATAGTCTACGGTTGTCACCTGGAGATGAAGTGCTTTCAACCAATCTGGAATACGGAGCCTGTGATAGAACCTGGGACTACTTTTGTGAGCAGAAAGGATTGCATTACATCAAACAAGCCATTGAATTGCCAATCCTTTCTAAAGAGCATTTTTTAGATTCATTTTGGAAAGGTTACAGTGAAAAAACCAAGGTTATTTTTCTAAGTCACATTACCAGTATGACTGCATTGAGGCTTCCTGTTGAAGAAATTTGTGCAGAAGCCAGGCGCAGAGGTCTGATCACAGTCATAGACGGAGCTCACGTTCCCGGACACATCCCCCTGGATATCATTGCTCTAGACTGCGATTTTTATGTGGGTGCCTGTCACAAATGGATGATGACGCCCAAGGGCAGCTCGTTCATTTATACTGCTAAAAATTTTCAGTCCATGATGCTTCCATTTGTATTAAGCTGGGGGTATAAGCCGGTGAGTTCGTCTGGCTCCACCTATATTGATTACCACACCTTTATTGGCACAAGAGACTTTACAGCGTTTTTGACCATTCCTGCTTCAATAAAATTTATGGAAGATTTTGACTGGCCCAAAGTAGCACAAAACTGCAGGAAGGATACCCAACAATTCCTGCTCGAAGCCTGTGAAATGCTTGGCTCCTCCCCTCTCGCGCCCGTTGATGATGACTTCATATTGCAAATGGGTAGCATTCCAGTATCCTGTGAAAAGCCGGGTGAGGTCAAAGAAATCCTGCTCGATCAATTCAAATTGGAGTTACCTGTATTCACTCAAAATGGAAATGTTTACATCCGGTATTCCTACAACGGATATAATTCTCAGGAAGATTTAGAGGCACTCAGAGAAGCCTTGAGCTATTTGCGCGCTCAGAAAAAGATCTGACATATGCGGCACGTGCTTTCATGCGAAACACATTAAACTTGTTATGATAAAAAGAATTCATTCAGCATCGGAGTGCCAATTCTAAATAAATATTTTGTCCGTCCCCTTTTATACCTAACTTATTCCTAACTTTGTAGCATTAATTTGAAACTTTAGCTTTTATTCTTTTGAAAAAAGAAGGTCAAAACTCTACATATCAGATCATTCAGCCTTTACTGCTGGCGGGTGTGTTGGCACTCGGAATCTTTATGGGCTTTCACATGAATGAAAAGACTGATTCCCCTATGATCTCCCAAATATCAGATCAGGAAGGAACAGTTCAGATTGGTCGTGTCGAAGAGTTGCTCAAATACATTGATACAAAGTATGTGGACAACAAGGATCAGAATGAATTGATGGAATCTGCGATTTATGCCATCATGGACCACCTGGACCCACATTCGGCATACATTTCTCCTGAACAAATTGAGGCATTTACTGAAAGTATGGAGGGATATTTCAACGGACTTGGCATTGAAACCATATTTGCAGATGATACCGTTGGAATTGTAAAAGTCATGGCTGATTCTCCTGCTGATGTCGCAGGTCTGAAGCAATTCGACCAAATTTTAACCATTGATACTTCAAAAATTGCAGGTCAGAAGCTTTCATATGAAGAAATCAGAGAAAAACTTCACGGCAATGAAGGTTCGATTGTTCTGACTGTAAAAAGGAAAGAACATAAAGACCCTATAGAAATCGAGGTAAGCCCTACTCAAATATTTGCACATACAGCAAGTGCCGGAGCCATGCTCGACAATGAGACCGGTATCATCAAAATTGAGCAATTTACCTCCAACACATATAAAGAATTTATGGAATCATACGAGCAATTGTATGAAAAGCACCAGATCAAAAATCTGATCATAGATCTACGTAACAATCCTGGAGGATTCCTTCCGGAAGCAACAAAAATCCTGAATCAGCTCACAAAGGACAAAGACAAGGTCATTTTGTACACCGTCGGAAAGAATGGGGTAAGAAGAGAATACAAAACCAATGGAAAATCATTTTTCAATGTCGATAACATTGCTGTTCTTGTCAATGAAGAATCTGCTTCCGGAGCAGAGATTATTGCCGGCACCATCCAGGATTGGGATAGAGGGGTTATCATTGGAAGAAGAACATATGGTAAAGGTTTAGTACAGGAACAATACCCGTTGAGCAATGGCGGTGCTTTGAGGCTAACAACCTCCAGGTACTATCTTCCTTCCGGAAGAAACATCCAAAAAGACTATTCTGATCTTGATTATTATGATGAAGAGTTGGAAAGGCGCATTGAAAACGGAGATATTTTTTCTGAGAAGATCGATCCTTCAGACACCATAAATTTGAAATACACTTCTTTGCAACTGGGCAGAAAACTCAAGGATGCAAGTGGTGTTGAACCTGATATTTTCATACCGGCAGATTCGTTGGATTATGAAACCACTTTTGGTAAAATGAGGTATCTAAGCCTTGGTTATGTTTTTCAAAAAATGCGCAATACCAAAGGTGTGACCAGTGACCTCATCAGCAGCAAGGCTTTTGTGGATAACTTCATCAGTTATGCAAGAAAAACCTATCCGGAATTGAGAAATGTAAAAATCACAGACAGCGAAAAAGAGAAGGTAAAAAGTGCCTTGCTCAGTGATTATCGATACATCATTTCTGATGAAGATACAGAACTCAGTCTTAAAAGCCTGGACGATAGGTTCGTCATTGCGGCTATGGATTACTTTAAGAATCCTGACCTCGCCCGGCTAAGTAAATAATTTTTATACTTTATTTTTTTTGATTTCATATAAGATGGCATTGCCATACGTCGTTAGATAGCAAACCTGAACTTCCAAAGAGAAATATGCTATTTGAAGACAAAATCATTGAAATTATCAACGTGCTTGAAAACCATGGAGTTATATTGATACCTGGTGATACATCCTGGTCCATGGCTTGCAGCAGTAAGAGCGAATTTGGTTATCGAAAGATCAGATCTATCGTCAATATTCATCCAGAATTTTTCTTGTGCACAGATTCCATACGGATGCTAAAAAAATATGCACCTCTTTTGCACCCCAGAATCGAAACGCTGCTTTGTTTTTATGAGAGGCCAATCAATATCGTTGAGTCAAACCATAAAAATGTGCCTCAACATTTGATTGACAATTCAACTCAAGAAATAAATTTATCACTTTCCAAAGATGAATTTCTGCGAAAGGTAATCGAACTTCTAGGAGAACCGCTTGTGCTGGTAAACGCATCGATAACAGATGAAATGCTTACAAAATCTTATGCAGAATTGCCTTCTGTACTAAAAGATAATGCCGACTATATCTGCAAACATCGCAGGAACGAAACTATTGCCACCGAAATGGTTTCTATAAAATACGATTACAACGGTATGCTAGTGATGGATGGCGAGGATAGCATTGCATCATAGCGCATCATTTCATTTGACAACCACCTCATCTACATCATCCACAAGAGCTGTGGCTGCGGCTGCAATGAAAAAACATACTCCCGAAAGCACGAGTGCGTAAATGGCCCTGTCTCCAAAAAGGTAGTGAATAATGGGACCTCCAAAGATCGCATTGGTGATCTGAGGAATGGTAATAAAAAGGTTGAAAATGCCCATATAAATACCCATTTTTCTCGCAGGTATAGATCCTGCAAGAATTGCATAAGGCATGGCCAGAATGCTTGCCCATGCAAACCCAACACCCACCATAGAAATGAGAAGTGCATTGGGCGTCGTAAAGAAATACATTGAAATCAAGCCAAGTCCCCCAAGTACCAGTGAAACCATGTGTGTTTTTTTTCTGCCAAGTTTCCTTGCGATGGCAGGAAGAAGAAAGGCATATAAAGCGGAGACTCCATTATAAACTCCAAATATAATTCCAACCCAGTTGCCCGCCTCCTGAAAGGCTGGAGAAGATGTGTCGTTGTTTTCAAGACCATAGATGTGTGTTGCAATTGCAGGTGTTGTAAATACCCACATGCCAAAAAGTCCAAACCAAGAAAAGAACTGAACCCACCCCAATTGCTTCATTGTCTTAGGCATATCTTTTAGACTTACGACCAGATTTTGGAAAAAACCACCGCCGTGTTCAGACTCTTCCTCACCAAAGGTCTTTACCTCATCAGGGCTGTATTCTTTAGTGGTGAATATCGTCCACAATATCGAAGAGATCAAAACCAAAGCACCAAAACTGAATGAATAGATTACGTTTTTGGGTACAACTCCCTCGGCTGCTTCTGTTTCAACCCCAAACCATTCGCCCAAAAAATACGGCAACCACGATCCTATTACTGCGCCAATTCCAATGAGGATGGTTTGAACACTAAAGCCTGCTGTCCTCTGATCACTTGGCAATTTATCTCCAACCAGCGCCCTAAAGGGTTCCATTGACACATTAAAAGATGCATCCATGATCATCAGCATTCCTGCCCCAACCCATAGAGATGGAAGGTATTTCGTGAATGAGGCTGCATTGGGCATGAACAATAATCCCAAACATGCAACAATAGCTCCGGCTAAAAAGAAAGGCCTTCGTCTTCCAAGTTTTGTCCACGTCTTATCGCTGTAATGCCCAATAATGGGTTGAATGATCATACCCGTCAATGGGGCAACTATCCAGAACCATGAGAGTTCATGAACGTCTGCACCAAAAGTTTGTAGTATCCTCGATGCGTTGCCATTCTGTAACGCAAATCCCATTTGAATGCCAAGAAATCCGACACTCATGTTCCAAATCTCAGCGGTACTGAGCCTAGGTTTACTCATTGTATTAACGATTTGAATGTTATATCACAGAGCACCACATGTGGCTTTTGATGCCCTTCTTTTGCTAATGTTTATTTGTAATTATTGGTGGCAACGATGGGTGCGCCGGGTTCAAGCCTTACTCTTTCTCCTTTTTTAAAGTCCAAAAGATTTCTTGTATAAATATCCTGAACACCATTGACATCTTCAAGCAAGGTTACAAACCTGGGCTGATTGGTAAAGTTGAGCATTACTACCACTTTATTCCCATTCTTCTCTCTCTTAAATGCATAGATGTCCTCAGCATCCCCAATCCTGATCAACTCACCACCGTAAGGCATATTCCAAAGTGCCTCATTTTCATGTTTCAGCTTATTGAGTTTTAAATAAAAGTCTGCATACTCGTATTTTGAAAATCCAATATCATCCTTTTGGAAAAACTCAAGTCTTTTCATAAGAGGTTCTTCCTGGCCTGAATAAATCAAAGGTATTCCATCAAAGGTGTGGACCAAAATGGCAAAGGTTTTATGCAAATCACCCATACGCTCGAATTCTGTTCCATTCCAGGAATTTTCATCATGATTGGATGTAAAATGCATATAATTGCCCTTGACAACTTGTGAGAGTGTACTATCCCTCCATATTTGAATATCATAGGCTTTTTTCTCTCTTTTGGCAATGTGGTTCATCAGGTGATGAAAGCTCCAACCATACATTGCATGGAAAGTATTCTCGTTGAGCAACCAGGGATCTTCTGCTTCTGCCAATAGGAAAATGTCCTTTTTAACTTTAGTGATGGTATCGGCAAACTGTGTCCAAAAGTCATGAGGAGGACCGAAAGCTATATCCATTCTATATCCATCGACATTGTGATCTTTTACCCAATGGACCAGGTCAGCAATGATCGCATCTCTCATTTTAGGATTGCTGTAATCAAGAGCAGCAACGTCTTCCCATCCAAATGAATTTCCTTGATCATCTATGGGGTCGGTGATGTTCCCGCTGCTGTCTTTTTTGTAGAAATCAGGATGTTCGGATATCCACGTATGGTCCCATCCGGTATGATTCGGCACCCAGTCCATGATGATTTTCATGTCATAGGCATGTATCTTGTCTATCAGATTGATAAAGTCTTCTTTAGTCCCAAAGGCAGGATTGATTTCAGTAAAATCGGATACTGCATAGTAGCTGCCCAATTCTCCTTTTTTCCTCGTCGTTGAAATTGGAAAAACCGGCATGATCCATAAAATATCAACCCCCATTTCCTTAAGTCTCGGCAAATGGTCTGAAAATGCATTGATGGTTCCTTCAGGTGTGTACTGTCTGATGTTTACTTCGTAAATCACCGCGTTTTTTGCCCATTCAGGCAGTGAAAATGTATTTGTGTCCTGCTCCATATCGTTGGTCATATCCTTTTCGTTTTTACAAGCCAAAAGTAAAATTAGGGATAAAAATAAAAGTACTTTACCCGGTTTCATGAAGCTGACGATTTGATGTTGGAAAATTGCGACACTGCGCTAACTATTGTCGATTCCTGAGGAACTTCAAACTTATGATTATTGAGCCATATATCTAAATTATTTCCCTTAAGATTTGAAATTTCTACCTCTTCAGGACTCACCTTCACAGCGACAACGTTGTTTCTAAACTTTACCTTAAAGGAATATGACTTCCAGTTTTCAGGAAGGGCCGGTTGGATATGCAGTTGACCGTCCACTACTTTTAGTCCGCCAAATCCTTTGACGATTGACATCCACGTTCCAGCCATACTGGTAATGTGCAAACCATCTTCTGTATCATTGTTGTAATCATTCAAATCCAGTCTTGCCGTTCGTTGGTACAATTCATAAGCTTTTCCCAAACGCCCTATCCTGGAAGCAAGAATGACGTGTACACATGGGCTGAGCGATGATTCATGGACTGTCATGGGTTCGTAAAAATCAAAATTTCTTGCGACGGTCTCATCGTCAAAATGATTTTCAAAAAAGTGCAGCCCTTGCAAAACGTCTGCTTGCTTGATATAGCACGACCTCAGGATTCTGTCCCAGGACCAATGCTGATTGATGGGTCTTTCTTGTACCGGAATCGCCGACGCCGGTGCCAGGTCTTTGTCGAGGAAGCCATCCTGCTGCAAAAACACTTGTTTTTCTTCGTCGTAAGGCAGGTATATTTTATTGATGATTTCGTGCCAATGTTCTATTTCTTCAGCCTGAAATCCGAGCTTAGTACTGATCGAATTCCATGTACTTTTGTGATCCCTTGAGACCTCCTTAATCATGGATGAGGTATACTTCAAACACCATTTTGCAATATAATTGGTATACCAGTTGTTGTTTACATTGTTCTCATATTCATTGGGACCGGTCACACCAAGCATGACATAGGCATTTTTTGCTGCCGACCAATTGACTCTTTGCGCCCAGAATCTGGATATTGCAATCAGTACTTCAAGACCGTGTGAAACGAGATACATTTTATCACCGGTAACTCTGATATAATCATAAATGGCATAGGCGATGGCTCCGTTTCTGTGTATTTCTTCGAATGTGATCTCCCATTCATTGTGGCATTCTTCGCCATTCATGGTCACCATTGGATACAAAGCTGCACCATTCTTAAAACCAATCTTCGCCGCATTTTCAATGGCTTTCTCCAGGTGATTGTATCTATACACCAGCAGATTCCTGGCAACTTCTTCACCTGCGGTAAACAGGTAAAACGGGATACAATATGCCTCTGTGTCCCAGTAGGTCACTCCGCCGTATTTTTCGCCGGTAAAGCCCTTTGGTCCAATATTGAGACGGGCATCTTTTCCAGTGTAGGTTTGTAATAAATGAAAAATATTAAAACGAATGCCCTGCTGTGCAGCAATGTCGCCTTCGATTTCTATGTCACAGTCATTCCAGAGGTGTTCCCAGACTTCAGAGTGGTCCTTTTTTAGATCTTCAAAACTTTTTCCCGAAACTTCTGTAAGCTTCTTTTGTGAAAGGTGTTTTAAGTCAGCCTGTCCATGATCAAATGAAGAAACAACAGCTGCGACCTTTGTGATGACAACGGGATCTTGTGTCAAGGTCATGGTATATTTCTGAGATGCGGTGAATTCGTCCTGGCCATGCTGTTCGCACACGACTTCCTGGCCTTCAGAAATGACCTTTGTTGTTGCTGCAACACCAAGTTTGTAATTCGTTTTTTTGGTGGTTGCCTCTACATACGTTAATGATGGAGATGCATAATTTTGTCCTGGAATCCAAAATTTTTCATCATAGTTGGAATCTCTGTTGGCAACATCTGTTGTCAAATATGAACTCAAATCAAGCCTTGCCGGCATATTGCTCGAAAGGGTGTATTTCAGCGCTCCCAACTCACCATCCGCCATGCTTACAAATCGTTCCGCAACTACCTGGACTGTCAGATTTTCATCCATTTTTATTTTAAAGGACCTTAAAAGCAACCCAGAACGCATATCCAACACTCTTCTGAATTCCATTATTTCCTTAGCCAAATAGAGGTCAAGGGGCTTACCGTCTATTTTGATGTCAAGTCCAATCCACTTTGGAGCATTGATCACCTTGGCAAAGTACTCGGGGTATCCATTTTTCCACCACCCCACTCTGGTCTTATCAGGATAGTAAACTCCTCCAACATAATGCCCTTCCAAACTTTTCCCACTGTAAGATTCTTCAAAATTAGCCCGAAGTCCCATTTTTCCGTTTCCAATGGAAAAGATGCTTTCTGATATTTCATTGACCTGATCGTCGAAATCTGTTTCTTCAATGATCCAGGCATGTTCTTTTATGTAATGCTTCATAAAGCAAGAATGTTTCTAAATGTTGTTAACAGTAAATTTCTCCATCAATTCTGAAACTGTAATGTTTTCAAGGCTCGCCAAAACAAAATCAGCTTCTCCTAAAACTTCCTGGTCTCCGATGCCCAATGAATGAAAACCACCCTCCACAGCTGCGGCAATACCCTTTTCAGAGTCTTCCACCACCAAACATTCGCCGGGGCTGAGACCAATTCCTCTTGCGGCTATATAAAAAACTTCCGGATCGGGTTTTGATTTTTCCGTGCTGTTGCCATCTGCTATATAATCCAGATAATGGATGAGCCCGGTTGATTCCAAAACAGGCATGGCATTTTTACTGGCGCTTCCAAGAGCAAGTGCAAACCCCTCCTCTTTCAAAGCCTTGATCAAAGGCATTACTCCAGGCAACAAAACACTTTCATCAAGATTAGAAATAAGTGAGATGTACCAATCATTTTTCAATGAAGCGAGCTCTGATTTTTCCTCATCGTTCTTCTCCAGACCGCCTAGTTTCAATAAGTACTCCAGCGAAGCTTTTCTGCTGACTCCTTTCAAAGCTTCATTTTCTATTTCAGAAAAGTCAAAACCCAATTGATTGGCGAGTTTACGCCAGGCGAGGTAATGGAATCTTGCCGTATCTACGAGCACACCATCCAGGTCAAATATTACCCCTTTTATATCCATTTTCTTCATAAGCAGCAAATATAAAAAGAGTTAGTGTATTTGTGACACGATGATATGGACTCATTTTATCACACCTGATGAATTTATAAGCTGTATTATCAGCTTTCAACTAGAAGACTAGTCCTCAAAAAGCAAAATTGGGACACAAGTACGGCGGTACAGACATCGACCACAGATCTCCCGAACTTTAATTGAAAAATCAAATATTGTCGTGTATTAATACAACATTTTTATAATTTTACGGAACCACCGCTGAGCCTTAAAAAGATTATTTAAAAGTCACATTTTTATCATGGAAAGAAGAAAGGCCCTTCAACTATTGTCATTGTCTGGTTTGGCGCTTACCCCGCTTCCTTCTTGGGCAGTGAATTGGAGCTCAAGAACACTTGCAACAAAAAAATCTATTTTTGATTCAAAGCAAGAAGCTTTGATCACAGAATTGGTCAACCTGATATTGCCGGCGCATGAAGGCGTAGGCGGCATATCAACAGGTACTGATAAGTACATCATCGCTTTGGTATCCAATTGTTATGAAGCAGATGTACAGGAAGTGTTCAAATCAAAGCTCAACAGTTTATCAACCGGCGACTCTGCTAAAAACGCTTTGCTTGAAAAATTCCAAAATATGGGTAAAAGTGAAGATCCAACAGACAAGAGATTCTTTAATCTTTTCAAATCTGAGACCATCAGAGGATTCACGACTTGTGAACTTGTTATGACCAAATATTTAAAATACGAAGTTGCTCCCGGACATTATCATGGCTGTGTGGATGCATAAAAAATAAAGAAAATGGCCAATCTAAATATAAAAGTAAATCAGCAAAACACCTACGATGTCATAGTGGTAGGTTCAGGTGCAAGTGGTGGCTGGGCTGCCAAAGAATTTTGTGAAAAGGGCTTAAGCACTCTGGTACTGGAGAGAGGGAAGGATGTAAAACACATCAAGGATTACCCTGCTGCTTCAAAAGCTCCGTGGCAATTTGAATTCAGGGGAACCTTACCACCTGAGAAAAGAATGGGCTATGGTGCAGGAAGATTTGTCAATGAAACCAATATCAATTTTTCATTGAAGGACGACGAACAACCTGTTGTCTACGAAAAACCTTTTAGGTGGTTTCGGGGTTATCACGTTGGAGGTAAGTCATTGTTGTGGGCGAGACAAACACAAAGATGGAGTGACCTTGACTTTGAAGGCCCGGTAAGAGATGGGTTTGCCGTCGATTGGCCCATCCGCTACAAAGACATAGCGCCGTGGTATGACCATGTTGAGAAATTCATTGGCATTGCCGGTGATGCCGATGGCCTACCCCACTTACCAGACAGCATCGTACAGCCTGCCTTTGATGTAAGTTGCCTGGAGAAATTCTTCAAAGAATCTTTAGCCAAAAATTATGGAGACTCAAGGCAGCTCATCAGCGCCAGATGTGCGCATCTGACCGATCCACAGGAGATTCATATCCAACAGGGACGCACCAAATGTCAAAACCAGACCATGTGCAACAGAGGGTGTGTATATGGTGGATATTTCAGCAGCAATTCCAGCACCCTACCTTGGGCTGCCAAGACCGGTAATATGACCTTGAGGCCCAATAGTGTGGTGCATTCCCTCATTTATGATGATAAAAAAGAAAAAGTGACAGGCGTTCGGGTTATTGACCCTGAGCACTTTGAGATGTTTGAGTTTTATGCAAAAGTTATCTTTCTGAATGCCTCTACGCTGAACAGCAATTTGATTTTACTAAACTCGAAATCAAAAAGGTTTCCCAATGGGCTTGGCAATGACAATGAACTTCTGGGCACCTCTATTTCGTGGCACAACTACAGAGGAAAAGCCAATGCAAAATACGAAGGGCTACTGGATAAAAAGACTTCAGGAAGGACTCCAACGAACTCCTATATGCCGCGATTTAGAAACCTCTATAAGCAGGAAACTGACTTTCTCAGAGGATATGCCATCGGTGTTGCAGGTGGCCGAGGAGATCATTCTGATACGGATGGACTAGGTTTAGATCTTACTCGCAGCCTGCTTTATCCTGTTGATAATGATTACTGGCAGCTGTCCACCTGGATGATGGGCGAATGTGTTCCTGTGCCTTCAAACCACGTCCGATTGCACGAAAGTCTCGAGGACAAGTACGGAATTCCTCAGTTGGTGATTTCATGTGAATGGACCGATAATGACGTAAAAATGGCCAAAGACTATGTAGAACAATGTACAGAGATGTTTGAAAAAGCCGGTTTTATTGATATTGATGCGCGGGATACAGCATCTCCTCCAGGATCGGACATACACGAAATGGGTGGTGTGCGCATGGGCAAGGATCCAAAGACAAGTCTGTTGAATGCGTGGAACCAAATGCACCTTGCCAAAAATGTGTTCGTAACGGATGGAGCTTGTATGACATCTACCGGAACACAAAACCCTACATTGAACTTCATGGCATTGACAGCCAGGGCTGCCAATTTTGCCATTGAAGAGTTGAACAAACAAAACTTATAAACTTTCCAAAATGAAATTTTCACAGCTGTCTTTGTTGCTCTCATTTCTAGTTATGCTCGGTTTCAGAACTGAGAATTTATCGGCGCAGTCCGGTGGAGAGCTTTTATTCAAAGGAGAAATAGGCATTGCGCCCTATACCTTCAGGAAGGTTATGAAATTTGGCGTACCAGCAACGCTAGACATCATCAAGTCCATGGGTTTTTCTTCCATTGAAGGAGGAGGTGCCGGCATGGATGCAGAGGAGTATAAAAGATTGTGCGATGACAGAGGGCTGAAGATTCCTTCCATGGGCACGGGATATCAAAATCTCGTGGATGACCCGATGTCTGTGGTAAAGATTGCAAAAACCTACGGATCCAAATATGTAATGGTGGCATGGATCCCTCACAATACAGGCAACTTTGGACTTGCCAATGCCATAAAAGCTTGCGCTGACTTCAACGCAGCCGGTAAAGTGTTGGCAGAAAATGGGATTACCCTTTGCTATCACGCCCACGGTTATGAATTCAAAAAACAGGACGACGGCACTACCCTATTGGATTACATGATGGCCAATACAAAGCCTGAATACGTTTCATTTGAAATGGATATCTTCTGGATTCATTTTGGCGGGGGCGATCCCGTGGACTTATTGAAAAAGTACCAAGGCCGGTGGAAACTGATGCACGTCAAAGACATGAAAAAAGACATCAAAAAAGATCTGACCGGACTCACTGACCCTGAACACGATGTAGCACTGGGCACAGGTCAACTGGACATAAAAGCCATATTAAAAACAGCAGCTGAAACCGGTATAGAACATTATTTTATTGAAGATGAAAGCAGCAGGATTTTTGACCAACTTCCCGAAAGCATCAAATATTTGAAAGAAACAAAGTTGTAATTATTGGATGGGGCTTGGATATTCTTTAAAAAAATCCCTGACCATTTTGAGTTACATATTCACGTCCTATATAAAAGTTAAAGCGAGGAGATATCTTTATACTTCCTCGCTAAACTACTAAATGAATTGTGTATGTTGCTCTTCTATTGCGCAGATCCTGCTCTTCCAGCTTCTGCCTCAATTCCTGTTTGTCTTCTTCTTGACTTCACATTCTGATTGCCAAATTCATAGGACAATGCAAGGCTTACTCTTCGGGAATCCCTGAGGCCATATCCTGTTCCTTTCAAGCCATTGAAGTTCGAAACTCCGCTCCAGTTGGACGTGAAAGCAAGGTCAGTACCGGATAATTTCACATTCAACTTTTCGTCCAAAAATCTTTTCTGCAAGCCTACATCGAGGCTGTATTGCTTTTCATAAAGAAATACTCCTCCCCAAACACCCGGACCGCTGTACCAGCCTGAAAACTCAAACTTCCACCCTTTAGGGAGACTAAAAGTTTGTGATTGGTAAAAATTATAGTTGAATACCTGGACATCAACGACTGCGCCATTTCCATAATCAGCCTGATTGTCGATTTGAGAAAAACTCGCATTCCAATATGAGCTCCACCATTTTGTAATGTCAAATGGCAAAGACGCATTGAGGCTGTATACTTTTTGTGTAGCCAGATTGGCAAAGGTTATAAAGCCTGCTCTTGGGTCTGAATCATCCGGCCCTATCAACCTGGTGATCTGATTAGATGTCTGAGAGTAAGCAAGTGTAAAGTTCATTCTGTATTTCAACGTGTAAGAAAGCTCTACATTGTTGACAATTTCCGGGTTGAGAAAAGGGTTTCCTTTACTGAATGACAATTCTGTGATTTGTTCTCTGAATGGATTGAGTACATTGTAGTCTGGTCTGTTGATCCTTCTGCCATACCTCAAAGCATATACGTGCTCCGGATTTTTTTGCCAGGTAATTCCTGCAGTTGGAAACAGGCTCACATAGTTGAAGGTGACAGGGTCTTCCTGAAGGTCAGAAGCAAATGCCTGCAAATCTCCTTTTGAATCCGTGTGTTCCATCCTTAGCCCGGCATTAAACGAGAATGCCTGATTGAATGATTTATTGTAGTTGGCATAAAGCGCATTGACTTTTTCCAGATATTTAAAATTGTTGGATCTCCTGTTGTTGAGGACTTCGTTTTCTCCAAACACATTATAGAATAAGAAAGTATTGTCAGTGCTTACATGGCTGACCTTAAAACCTGTCCCAAATTTTCCACCAAGCAGGTTCGTCTCAAAATCCAGTTTTGCTGTTGCGATACCTATATCAACCGGTGTATAATATTGATTGATGCGCTCACTCAACACCATAGTCTCCTCAGGATTGTAGTATAAGTTTGGTTGAAAATTATCTGTTTCAACCTGAAAAATGCCATAGTCAACATCAGCATTCAAGGTGGTAGAGCCCGATCTATAGGCATAGTTGAGGTTATACGCCTGCTGGCTTCTTGAAATATCGGAAACGTTGTCTGACCGGAGAACACTGTCTATCGCAAATCCTTTTCTTGAAATCTCACTGCGATTGCTGGAAGTGATATCTATTGCTGCTTGCTGACCAGTCGCCAGTATACCAATGGTACTTTTGGGACTTAAAAAATAGTCGGCTCCCAGCCTGTAATTGAAGTTCCTGAAATTCCTGTAAAAATTATCATCTTCCACGATCAGGAAACCGTTCTGGTCATTCTCAAAGAAAATCTTATTATAATTCTTACCGCCATTCAGACCTGCAGAAGCAAAAACATTCATTTTATTATTTCTGTAATTCCCTGTACCAGAAACGTTTCCGGTAGTGTAACGCCCCTGAGAAATATTTGAACTCAGAGATCCGTTGGCGCCAAGATTCTGGTCACGTTTCATGATGATGTCTATGATTCCCGCATTACCCTGGGCCTCATACTTTGCACCGGGATTGGTAATGATGTCTATTCTGTCAATTTGTTCTGATGGTATAGACTGCAGATAAGCAGATAATTCTTCCCCGCTGAGTGGTAGTCTTTTACCGTCTACATAAACTAGTACGCCGGACCTGCTGAGGACTGTGATATTATCATTGTTATCCACCAAGACACCAGGAGCTTTTCTAAGTAAATTGAGCAGGTTTTCTCCGGCACTATTGATGGTACCTTGTACATTGAAGACCATCCGGTCACTTTTGGCTTCAACAAGCGAACGTTTTGCCGTAACGGTTACTTCATCGATCAATTCTGATTGTTTTGCCATAACAATCGCGCCCATGTCCAGGCCTTGAGCTGTTACACTTATCGACTTTTTTACACTCGAATAACCCAGAAGGTCAAATTCAACCTGGTAAAGATCCGGGGCTATACCTTGCATTTCGAATGATCCGGATTCATCGGTCATTTCTACTTTTACGACTGTGCTGTCTTGCAATTTCTTTAGGGCAACGGTTGCAAATTCGATTGGACTTCCATCACTTTCGGTAAGCATTCCTTTTAAAAAAGACTGGGCAAACGAGATTTCTTGCATTGCAGACAAGATTATCAGCATTGCGAATAGTGTCTTTGGATTCATTTGTTTGATTTGGTGCTACAAAAATTCAAAACAAGTACGAAAGACATCGTATCTAATAGACAAAACCATCCTTTTGAACGATCAATTCATGCATTCTCGAAACTTATCTTTATAATAAAGTCGATTTCCTATGAGTTTTAGATGACTTTTCTATTTTTGTGTCTACTCACTAAAATTCAAATATGTCAGCATTGATTATTCTACTCTTTATTTTAGGGTACATCACAATAGTCCTCGAACACCCCCTCAAACTAGACAAAACCGTTCCTGCCCTCATGATGGCAGCTTTGATGTGGGCAGCCATGGCTATCGGATTCAACAATGGCTGGCTTTCTATCATAGATGGACACGACCATGTGTATAGTATGACAGAGCTTGAAAGTGCTGAAGAAGGACACGAAGTTTTTGCCAATACTTTATTGCATCACCTGGGTAAAGTCGCTGAAATTTTGATCTTTCTGATTGGCGCGATGACCATCGTAGAGTTGATAGATCTACACCGCGGATTTGAGGTATTAAAAGGCTGGGTTAAAACCAGAAGTAAAAGGAAATTACTGTGGATTGTAGGTATTCTGGGCTTTATTTTGTCTGCTATTATCGACAACCTTACAGCTACAATTGTACTGGTGACCTTACTTAGAAAACTTATCAAAAATGACACCGACAGGCTTTGGTACGCCTCTCTGATTATCATAGCCGCAAATGCTGGTGGTGCATGGTCGCCAATCGGTGATGTCACAACAACTATGCTGTGGATAGGCAAAAAAGTAAGTAGCATGGGCTTGATTGAATGGATAGTTTTACCAGCAATAGCTTGTTTTGCTATACCATTTTTGATTGCCTCATACATGAAGCCTTTCCAGGGTTCCTTGGAAATGGAGGGGGATGACACAGAAGAAGACGAAAGACTTTTGTCGAGTAAGACGATGCTATATCTCGGATTAGGTGGAATTGTATTTGTTCCCCTTTTCAAGACGATTACACATTTACCCCCATATCTCGGTATGATTCTTTCTCTGAGTGTTGTTTGGCTGGTTTCAGAATACATTCACCCTGAAGAAAACTTTGATAAAGAAAGGAAACATTTGTTTTCTGCGCATAGAGCACTTTCCCGAATTGAATTGTCAAGCATACTATTCTTCCTGGGCATTCTGATGGCAGTAGCCGTTTTAGAAACACTTGTAGCAGGCGGAGTAGGAACTTTAAAATACGCCGCCATGGGCATGGAAAATGCCATACCTGACAAAGATTTCGTGGTATTATTGCTAGGGGTTGGTAGTGCAATCATTGACAATGTACCATTGGTGGCGGCTACAATGGGCATGTATACTGAACCGATAGATGCCAAATTGTGGCACTTTATTGCCTACTCAGCAGGTACCGGTGGAAGTATGCTCATCATTGGCTCCGCAGCCGGAGTTGCAGCAATGGGTATGGAGCGCATCGATTTTATCTGGTACTTCAAAAAAATCAGCTGGCTGGCCTTTTTAGGGTTTATTTCAGGGGCATTGATCTTCCTTGGAATGGAGTATTTCTTCCACTAAATAAGAACGCATTTTCATGCAGAAAATATTTGAAAGTATTGAATACTTCGAAAAGGAATCGGGACAAAAAAAGTTTGCAATCACCCATGACGGTTATGTGCACTTATACGAACCGGTAGATTATATCCTAGCCCTGGGGGGCAAACGCATCAGGCCGGCTTTGATTATAGCCACTGCGGCCTACTATGGCGTCCCTTTTTCAACGTCTTATAATGCCGCAATGGCATGTGAACTTTTTCACAACTTCTCCCTGATGCATGATGACATTATGGATGGCGCTGAAACGAGGCGTGGCCAAAAAACTGTACACCAAAAATTTGATGTAAATGCTGCGATTTTAAGTGGTGACGCCATGATGATGATGGCCTATGATCATTTGTGCAAATACAACGACACAACGGCCCTCGGCCTGGTCAAAGTATTTACAAAAATGGGGCTTGAATTGTGTGAAGGCCAAAGGCTGGACATGGATTTTGAAAACAGAAGCGACGTCAGTATTGGCGAGTATATCAAAATGATTACCAATAAGACCTCTGTTTTATTGGGGGCATGTATGCAGTTTGGTGGTATACTGGGCGGAGCGAATGCTGAGGAGCAGTTTCATCTTTATGAATTTGGTAAAAATATTGGCATTGCATTCCAGATTCAAGACGACATTCTGGACACTTTTGGGTCTGAAGAGCAAACCGGCAAACGCGTAGGTGGCGATATCCTCAACAATAAAAAAACATACCTATATCTGAAATCATTGGAACTTAGTGACCCCGTATTAAAAAAGCAACTGTTGGATTGGACCGACTTCAAGCCCATAGGCTTAGCAGAGGAAGAAGAAAAAATCAGTGGAGTAAAATCGATATTCACCACCCTTGTGGTTGAAGAATATGCCAATCAGCTCAAAGAAGCTTATAAAGATCTTTCCATCTCTCACTTGAATCAAACCACGGCTCTCAACTCAGAAGGCAAAGAGGAATTGGTAAAGTTTGCAGATTTTTTGGTCAGTAGAGAAAAATAGCTGCCTCACCATCAATAGACCAATAATTTTTCCACTACCCTTTTATTTTCTTTTATCCCTCGGAAAAAATAAATTCCCGGGGTCAGACCAAATGCTTCAAAATGAGATCCATAGGAGTAATTTATCATTCTACCTGAGACATCAAATAACTGATTTGAGCTCGATTTGTCCATTTTCCTTACAATAACAGAAGATTCACCGGTTGAAGATTCAAGCTTATTGTTGATTTCAAGCGTACCTGTATTTGTACCAAAAGCGCGGTTGAGATGCTTCCAAATTTCATTATCGAGGTTTACCGGCACATATTCTTCACTCCCCGTAATTGCCGCATCACCAAACCTAATTAATACCAGATTCAAGGAAGGCACCACGTGGATTTTTTGATCATTTTTACCCAATGCGGCGTACAAATCATCAGGACCTTCAGGAATTATTGGCCCTTGAAAAGTACCTACTTCTCCAGGCAACTTATGGGACGCTTGACCATTGAGCCATGTCAGCAGGCCATAAGACTGGTTGAGCTGTTGTGATGGGTGTGAGAGGTCGTAAACAAATGGTTCGTTGATGATAACACTCCCCTTCCATTTACCTTGATTGAGCAATAAATAGCCGTATCTGGCTGCGTCCAATGCGGTAGAATAAAACACATTGACATTGTTGAGGCTGATGAAAGTGCCCTGCATGTCAATTTTGTCACCTATCCTGCTTCTAAAATATTCGGTCAGGTTCTTGCCGGTTGCATTTTCAATAACACCATCAAGCAGTGTGTAGGGACCATTGTGATATGTCCACCTGGTTCCCGGCATTGCAAGGCATTTAAGACATGCTGGCTCTAAGCAGTCAAATCCCAGAAACTCATTGAGTCCTGAGGTCATGGTCAATTGATGTATGATCTGAATTTTTGACTCGTCCTCTAAACTACAGGACGTCCATCGGCCTAGATATTTTGAAGTAGGATCTGTGAGCTGGAGTTTTCCTTCCTGAGCAGCGATGCCTACCAAGCCGGCCGTCAAAGTTTTCCCTGCGCTTGCCCAATACCATGGCGTTGTTCTGGCGTGCCCATTCAAGTACCATTCTACCGCAATCTTTCCGTCTTTGATGATGACAAATGCCTTGGTATGCGCTTCTTCAAGATAATCTCTGAGCTCATCCAAACTTGTTTTGTCCCATCCTAATGCTTGCGGATCAACTTTTTCCCAGGCAATATCACTGGCTGGAGGAAAATATTGCCCTGTTAGATGGGGTTGTAGTGAGAAAAAAAGGAAGTATAAAATTGAAAGTGCTAAGTAGGGATATTTCATGACCTGGTTTTGTTCTTAGAGTCCGGGAAAGCCTTTTGGTTTAAAGTCTTTTGCCAATTATTGCCCCAATTACATATTGGATTGAAATTGCCGAAACATCATTGCAGAAGATAGTTGAAGTCGCTTAAATGGAAGCATAAGATCAAATATCCTGTACCATCAGGTTACAACCACGAAGGTCAGAATGATCCAGTCTTCCCAAAACCTGAAAACCTCCATCGTCATTGCTCCTACCCAGATCCTGGGTTTTGATGAACGAACAAGTGTCCAAATTGGATAAATCGATGACATTGATTATGCCGGTTTTACCTGTTTTTTCTTCTGAGAATGGATCGTTGATTTCCGAGATCGACACCCTCATATTTTGGCCCGGGTAAAAGTAACCATCTTCAGCCATATAGGCTTGAGAGAGCAGTTCTGTCATGCCATATTCTGAGCTTATGGTTGCATTTCTAAACCCACTCTTCAATCGGTCATGTAGTTCTTCACGTGTAATTTCAGGACCAAAACCCTTCATGCCACCGGTTTCGATAATTAGCAACCCATCAAATGCATCACTTGCATTCAACTTGTCCAGGAATGAAAGCAATGCATAGGTCACCCCAAATAAAATGGTTTTAACTCCGAGCTGTTGATTTTCCTTAAGCCGATTGTATAACAGATCAAACTCCCGTAAATAAAAACCACTCGAAGCATGGCCCGACCGTTCTATGAATGCTGACACCATGGAGACCAAAGAGCTATTGCCCCTTTCCAGATAATGCGGCAAAAGTGCAAGTACACAACTTCCTTCCAGGCTTCCAAATGTGCTTTCAAAATCCCGAATGGCATTCTGATGATAGAAATTAAGATTTCTTACAGCGTGTTTCGCATTGATCATTCCAGTCGTCCCACTGCTTTCAAATGTGCAGACCTCTCGCCATTTGCCAGATTTGATGACTTCTTTTTTGAAGGCTTCAATCGGTAAAAATCTGGACATTGGTAGATTTTCCTGATAGGTACTTTCAATATATTGGCGATAAAGGGGGTTCGTTTTGTGTTGATATGCAAACACCTGCGCACAAATCAAATCAAAGTCATAATCCAGCTTCGAGCTGAGAATATTTCTGAGTTCTTCTGGAGAAAAATCTATAACTTTATGCACAATTAAGCGTTACGATAATAATACAAATATATCAGTAATATGAAACAAAGCCTTTTCTTACTGGCTTTATTAGCAGCTTGTTTCACTATTTCCACATGCGCCATCACTCCGGATTACAGCAATGTACCTGAACTCAAGTTTATGGGCATCAGCAAAAACATCATGAAGCAGGGAGCATTGTTCAGTGATAGCCTTGAGGTTTATGTAGATTTTACTGACGGAGATGGGGACATTGGAGCGGAAACGACAAATCTGAATCCCAACCTTTTCATCATAGATTCGCGAACCAACAATGTTTACGACGCTTACAAATTGCCCCAAATTCCTGAACAAGGTTCAAACAACGGAGTAGAGGGCACGATGGTCATCAAGATTTACAGTGTTTGCTGTGTCTATCCAAAAGAGGAGAACATCATACCTTGCGACACCACCTCCAGATACCCAATCAATGAGATGAACCTTAAGATTTATATGATCGACCGGGCAGGCAATAAAAGCAACGAAGTGCAGACCTCTGACATCACTCTTAAATGTCTATAGAATTAAGCTACTTGTTTAGTTCTATTTCCCGCATGCTTTCCATCTGGTTTCTTTCGAGGAACTCATCTATGGTTTCAAAATGCTCCAAAACCCTTTTGTCTTTGAATTCAAACACTTTATGGGCCAGACCCTTGAGGAAATCTCTGTCGTGCGATACCAATATCAGTGTGCCGTCAAACGCGAGCAAGGCTTCTTTCAAAACATCTTTAGACTTGATGTCCAGGTGATTTGTAGGTTCGTCCAGAATCAAAAAGTTGACCGGCTCCAGGAGTAATTTCACCATGGCCAACCTGGTCCGTTCACCACCAGAGAGGAAACCCACTTTTTTATCAATGTCATCACCAGAAAACATGAAGCATCCCAAAATATTTTTGAGCTGAGTTCTTACTTCTCCTTCTGCCACTTCATCAACCGTTTCAAAAACACTTTTACCCGGATCAAGCCTTGATGCTGCATCCTGTGCAAAATATCCGATTTTGGCATTGTGTCCTACCTGGCATTTGCCTTGAAACTCGATTTCTGCCATGATGGCCTTGATCATTGTGGATTTACCTTCGCCATTCCTCCCTACAAAGGCTACCTTCTCTCCCCTTTTGATGGACATTTGCGCCTCTTTAAATACCAGGTGGTCCCCATAAGTCTTGGTGAGATGTTCTACGACCAGAGGATAATCGCCGGACCTCGAACAAGGAGGAAAACGCAGTTTCAACGCAGAAGTATCTACTTCATCAATTTGAATGATCTCCAGCTTCTCCAGCATCCTTTCGGTAGAATTTACCTGATTGGCCTTTGAGTAGGTGCCTTTAAATCTTTCAATAAAGAGCTTGCTGTCTGCAATGAGCTTCTGCTGTTCTTTGTATGCCCTCATTTGTTGCGCCCTCCTGTCTTCACGGAGCTGTAGGTAATGGCTGTAATTGGCTTTATAATCATACATCTTTCCCATGGTGAGCTCCACCGTTCTGTTGGTGATGTTGTCGATAAAAGCTTTATCGTGGGAGATGACCATGACCGCCTTTGCCTTTTCTTTCAGGAAAGTTTCAAGCCAAACTACAGACTCAATATCAATGTGGTTGGTGGGCTCATCCAGCAAAATCAGATCTGGTTTCTGAAGCAGGATTTTGGCCAGCTCTATCCTCATCCTCCAGCCACCGCTAAATTCAGATGTATTGCGTTGAAAATCAGCGCGCTCAAAGCCCAGGCCCAGCAATGCTTTCTCGACTTCAGCGTCATAATTGATCTCTTCAATGGCATAAAATTGTTCTCCAAGCTCTGATGCTTTTTCTATCAGCTTCATATAGTCATCAGAATCGTAGTCCGTCCTGGTTGCCATCTCATGGTTGAGCCTGTCAATCTCATCCCGCATAAAAAATATGCGTTGAAAAGCCTTGCTGGCTTCTTCAAAAACTGTGCAATCATCTTTGGTGAGCAAATGTTGTGGGAGGTATGCAATGACGGCATCTTTTGGTGCCCGTACATGTCCTCTGGATGGCTTACCTACTCCCGCGATAATTTTCATCATCGTAGATTTACCTGCACCATTCTTGCCCATCAGGGCTATTTTGTCATTTTCATTGATAACAAAACTGATATCAGCAAAAAGGGTTCTTCCACTAAATTCAACCGTTAGGCCGTCAACACTGATCATGAATAAAAATTTGGAGCGCGAAAATAATATAATTCTCTAATCCCTATTATGTTTTGAAAATGTAATGATGGGGATATCACTTAATAAGAGAGGACAACCAACGGCTGCCCTCTCTTAATACTTTGTAATTCTCGTAGTTCTACCCTATTCCAGAACAGGAACTTCCTTATGTTTCTTCCGAATTGGAATACCAATTTTTTTGAAGAGTTTTTCAAATAACATTCCAACGTCGTCCACCAATAAGTATACGCATGGAACAACGACCAAGGTCAGAATCATACTGGATGTCAAACCTCCGATGATGGCCCAGGCCAATCCATTTTTCCACTCAGCACCAGCACCTTCTGCCAGCGCAATAGGCATCATACCGAATACCATGGCAATGGTGGTCATCAGAATAGGCCTTAATCTCGTCCTTCCAGATTCCATAAGTGCATCAATCGTAGAAAGGCCTCTTTCTTTGGCATGGTTGGCAAAGTCGACCAAAAGTATCGCATTTTTACCCACAAGTCCCATCAACATGATCAGACCCAACATGGTGAAGATATCCAAAACCTTCATGCTCAATGCCAGAGCCAAAAATGCGCCACCTATCGCCAATGGCAGTGAAAACATCACCACAAACGGATAAATGTAATCATCATATAAAGCCACCATAATCAGATACATGAACAAAATCGCAGCGCCAAGTGCAATCAACAAGGTGGTAAAACCTTCGCTCTGCTGTTTCATGTTTCCTTCATAAAACACACTTATAGTCGGAGGCAGATTCATGGCTTCTACTGTCGCCTTGAGCTCCTCACCTATTTCACCCAGAGGCCTACCCAACAATTGTGACTTTACAACAGTTGCTGGTACTCTGTCCCTTCTTTCAAGGACAGTCGGTCCGGCACCTTGCGTAATTTCCGCTACCTGATAAAGGTAAATTTTTTCTCCCTTATTGTTGATGAAAGATATCTGTGACACGTCATTGATGTTTTTACGGTCAAACTCATCGAATTGTACATTGATATCGTACTCATAAGCTCCATCTCGGTACTTTATATCCGTATTACCGGAGAAAGCAATCTGCATGGTTTGACCTATGGTTGCTACGTCAAGGCCAAGTTCAGCTACTTTCCTTCGGTCAAGATTCACCCTAACCTCGGGATTGGCATCATCAACACTCAGCCTTACTTCTGCTGTACCCTTGATCTTGGCCAATTCATCACGCACTTGCTTGCCGTATTTCAAAGCTTCGTCGTAATCCGCTGATGCAACAACTACCTGGATCGGGTCATCGTCAGCACCGCCGAAGAAACTCACCGGCGTATACCTTACCTTTACGCCCGGCAAGACCATTTCCAACTCATTTCTTAAATTTTTAGCATAGACATCTGAGGCAAGGTTGCCCTTCCTAACATCTTTGGGCACTAGTTTCACATTGATTTCAGCCTTGTTCGCTGTGGTTGTTTGCACTACACCCGTAGTTCTACCCACAGCAGAAAATATTTTCACGACGTCTTTGTTTTCTCTCAAATATTCCTCTGCCTTGAGCGCAGCAAGGTTTGTTTCTCTTAAAGAAGCATCTTTACTGAGTTCCAATGTAAGGATAAACTCTCCTCTGTCACTTTGGGAAATAAAGTCTGTACCTACATAGCCATTGGTCAATAGTGCACTCGAAGCTATGAAAGTACCACAACCTCCGATCACCACAAACAAAGCAAGGTACCATCGCTTGAGCAACCATTTGAGACCGTCTGCATATAGATTGGTGAGTCCTGTCAAACCCCGTTCGAATGAGCCCAGTGTGATATCAGCAAAAGATCCTTTCCTGAAATGGGTCAGCTTACTGAAGCGCGAAGCAAGAAGCGGCGTCACGGTGAATGATACAAACAAACTCATCAGTGTACTTATGACCACCACCCATGCAAATTGTTTCATGATGTTGCCAATCAATCCACCCGTGAGTGCAATAGGTACAAATACCACGACGTCAACGAGGGTAATACTCAGCGCCGTAAATCCAATTTCATTTCGTCCATCAATGGCTGCCTTTCTGGAATCTTTGCCCATCTCAAGGTGCCTGTATATGTTCTCAAGTACCACAATGGAGTCATCCACCAGGATACCTACTACCAGAGACATCGCCAAAAGTGTCATCAGGTTGAGGGTAAAGTCAAAAATGTACATTCCTATGAATGCTACCACAAGCGAGGTGGGAATGGCTATCATCACAATGAGCGCATTTCTCAAACTGTGGAGGAAAACCAAACAAACCAGCGCTACTAGCAGCACTGCAAGCAACAAGTCATGGTTTACTGCTTCTACCGCTTCGAGTGTGAAAGTACTGGTATCATTGGCTACATCAAATAAGAGGCCTTCCGCTTTGAAGTTTGTTTCCAGGGCTGTCAATTGTGCCCTCACCTGTTCTGAAACCGCCACAGCGTTGGCGTCTGTTTGTTTCACAACTATGATACCGATGGATTCCTTACCATTTACCCTGTTTATTGTAGCTTGTTCTTTGGACAGGTCCTCTACCTGAGCGACATCCCTCAGATAAATGTTCTGACCGTTGGTTGAAGCAATAATGGTGTTGCTCAACTGTTCGACAGAAGTATATTTACCCGCGAGCCTGATAAGTAAGTTTTGTTCGTCGTTTTTAATTTTACCCGTTGGGAAATCCAGGTTCGAAGCCCTGATTTTTCCCAAAACTGCGGATGCAGGCAATTGATAGGATTCAAGTTTATCTCTGTCCAGACTCACTTTAATTTCCCGTTCAATTCCACCAACAAGTGTCACCTGGCCAACGCCGGGCACCTGAGAAATGGCAGGTTGCACCCTATTTTTCATCAAGTCGTAAAAATCTGTAGGAGACATCTGGGCTGTTGCACCAATGTTGAGCACTGGAAATTCGTCCGTTGAAAACTTGGAAATCACCGGTGTTTTGGCATCGGGAGGCAACAATGGCGCGACCTGTTGTAGCTTTCTGGAAGCTTCGTCGAGGGCGTCTTCAATGACCGTAGCCTGAGAAAATTCGATAACAATCGAACTAAATCCTTCAGCAGATGAACTCTGAATCAAGTTGATACCTCCCAGTGAAGACAACTGATCTTCCAAAGGCTTTGTTACTGAAGACTCTACTTCACTCGGACTTGCTCCCGGATAAATTGTACTCACAAATACAATTGGCGCTGTGAACTTGGGTATCAATTCATAATTCAAATATGAATAACTGATGGCCCCAAGAAATGCCAGCGTGGAGAATATCACCACGATGAGCGATGGCCGTTTTATTGATAATTCTGTAATAGTCATGATGTATTTCTTTTGATTAGTTACCAGCCACCGGCTTGTTGGCTATGATTACTTTACTTCCTTCTTTCAGATTGATCTGTCCTGAAGTCACAACGACATCTCCTTTGGAAAGCCCTGAGGTCACTTGTACCTCATCTCCTTCGAAGGTACCTATGGTCACAGGCATCAGATGTACGATGCTGTCCTGTACAACATAGACCTTACCATCGCTGAATGATCCAACAACTGCTGTTCTTGGGATCGAAAGCCCCTGCGTACTTCCTGCATTGTCAAAATATGCCTTACCTGTCAATCCTGCTTTGAGCGGATGTGTATTTGAGTTGGCCGTAGAGATCTCCACAAGGTATGTTTTGGATGGTGTAGAAGCTACATCAATAAATTTGATTTTACCCATGTAATCCTTCCCTTCATATACTCCGGTTCCAAGTCTGACTTCCTGACCTTTTTTCACTTTAAATACTTGACTTTCAGTAAGATAGGTCTGAAAATCAAGGCTGGAAATATTGACAATTTCAGCCAATATCATTCCTGGACTAACATAAACTCCCTGTTCAACTCTTTTATTAACTACAGTACCTGAAATGGGTGCTTTGAGATAACTGTCGCTGATCTGTTTGTTGATGCTCGCCAATTGGATCTCATATTGTGCTATACCATTTTTCAAATCATCGATTTGAGCACTGGTAGCTCCTCCTGATGCCAGCAATGTCTGGAATCTCTCGAGGTCTTTTTTTGATTTTTCAATATTGAGTTGAATGGACTGCGCCTGATTCCTCATCAAGGTATTATCGAGCACTGCAATGACAGCACCTCTGGAAACAAATGTTCCGTCATCGAAATTGAGTTTGGTGATTTTGCCGGCAGCATCTGAGGTCACGTTGACTTTTTGCACAGGATTAAAGCTTCCGTCCGTAACAAATCCGTTAGAGAATGAGCGCTCTTTTGTAACGTCGACCGTTACCGGAATTGCATCATTCACCTGCTGAGAAAGTTCAGCATTTTCGTTCAATATTTCTTTGTTGGCCTTCAACTTAGAGTTGATGATGAAAACCAATGCCAATAAGCCAACTATGGCAATGATTGTTACGACTATTCGTTTTGTACTCATGTTATTTATTGATGTAGTGTTTTTATCTAATTATTTCTTTGATATTGCCCTGAATGTTCATTAGGTCGATCAGAGCCATTTTAATTTGAAGCGCTGTGATCATGGCCAGGTTTTCTGCCTCAGTCAATGATTTTTGTGCATCAATTACGTCAATCAGCGGAGCAACGCCCTGGTTGTATCTGTCTTGACTTACGTTATAAATTCTTTTAGCCAATGCTATGTTTGCTGCCTGTTCTGTCTGTTGTTTCAGATTTGAAAAGTAGGTCTGGTAGGCGTTGACATATTGTTGCTCAAGTCCTTGCTTGAGGAAGTTTTTGTCTTGTTCAATCTGCATGACATCAACCATCTGCGACTTGGCTTTGTAATCGAATTTGTTTCCATTGTACAATGGAACACTGATTTGAAAACCAAATCCTGTAAAGAGTGAGTAGTTTTCTTTCATGACAAATATGTCAATAGGGTTGCCTTGTAACTGACCTCCCACCTGTAGATTACCAGCTATGGTTGGCTTGAATTGCGCTCTTGTAGCGTCAGCCTGGAGCGCAATTAAATCTTTTTGCATATCCATCAACTCCAATGTTTTGGTTTTGAAATTGCCAATTTCATTCAAAGGCAATGCGGATTCAGAGGCGATTTCAGTTGTGGTAAGGTTGAGTTTTGTTCCCGTCGGATTGCCTGTAAGGATATTGAGTATATCCATCAGACTTTGTTCCTGGGCATTGAGGATTTCAAGCTGTGAGTTCAAATTGCTTACATTGATGGATATCCTGTCCGTATCAATGGCCAACCCCAATCCTGCATCTTGTCTTGCTTTGCTCACATCATACAATTTCTTCAGATTGGTGAGATTGGCCTCGAGGTTCTTTCGGTTGAACTGCAAGCCCTGGATCTGAAAATAGAGCTTTGAGATGTTGTAAGTCAACTCTTCCGTTTTAAGCTCTTCACTCAAATCATTGAGTTCAAATGACTTCTTCAGCGCTTCTCTCCCCAACTTAGCTGCCTTAGAATAAATCAGCTGATTGAGCTGAACAACAGCCTGATGGCTTTGGAATGTACCGAATTGGACTCCGATCGTTTCATCCGGATTGCCACCAAAAAAGTTGGGAATCCTTTGCGTTGGCAAATAAGGGTTGAAGCCCAACTGGACTGAGGCGGCAACATCGGGCAAAAATGTTGCCCTGTTGGAAGCAAGTTCGTGGCTGTTTTTTTCATCATTCAATGCCAGCTTCTTGAGTTCAGGACTCACTGCCAGAGCTTTACTTACAGCATCTTTTAACGACAAATCCATGCTCTGTGCCCTTAATCCGGTACTGAGGGACAAAACAGTGATCCATAACAAAAATTGTTTCATACTTTTAATAATTACCTGTTTTTAAGTCTTTTATGGCAAATGGAAAATGCTTTGAACATTTTATTTGCAAATACCTGGTCATGTTCTTTTCCATTTAGTCTTTCTATTTCTTCAATGCGTTTTCTAAAAGCAAACAAGTCTGATCAATCAGCTTTTCCTCAAAAGTCAACTCTTCTACTGCTTCATCCATATACTTCATAAAAGCACAATAAAAAGGCTTGCTGAGTGGATAATAGTCGACCAGACCTTGTATCATAATGAACAGATGTGCAGGAGAATAGGCGTGCATTTTACCTGCTTCAACCTCCAATTTGTAACTGTTCATAAAATCTGTATAAGCAGTTTTCATGACCTCCAAATTATTCAGTTGTGACGCCATGCGCTCAGGGTTTTTATTGAGCTCGCGGAAAATGAAAGAAACAAGCTTGGGATTTTTGAGTTGTTGTCTGATATGAATTCTTACAAATGCCTTCAGTTTGTCTATAAAAGCTTGTTCCCCTTTTATTATTGCTGTAAGTTCGGGCAACATTTCTCCACAAGCCTCTATGAGGATTTTTTCAAAAAGCACCTCTTTGCTTGAAAAGTAATAATGGAGCATGGCCTTATTGACCTGCGCCTTATCTGCAATCTTTTGCATTCTTGCGCCATCAAAGCCATCTTCCACGAAAACCTCCATGGCTGCGTTCTTGATAATCTCTTCTGTCGATACTTTATTCTGAGTCATTCAATCATTTTAATCAACCAATTATAACTAACCAGTTGGTTAACACAAATGTCAGAATAAATGTTGAGTTAAATCATGAAAAATAGATGAATTAACAATTTTTTCATACAAAAGGTCTCAAATTCCAAATTAAAGGAAGGCGAATAAAACATGTCTTCTGTCCATAATATACTCGTTTAATGATAAAGCACGCTTTGGGTTGATTAAAATTGAACCACCTCAGATGTTCCGATTTTCACTTTGAGGTCTTTGGGTTTCAAGAATAATCATCCCCAATTCATGCTATAAATCATAAATAATCCACCATATCAACTAAAAATGAAAATCGCCTAAATGAGCACTTGACATCAAAACCATATGATAGTCAAAGACTTCTGAAATAGCACGCGCATTCCCTCACAAACAATTGACAAATTTTGCTTATTAATTCGGAAAAAGATTTGCTCAGCTTGAAAATTGATCTATCTTTGCACCGCTTTTGAAAGGAAGTAAAAGGTACCTTAGCTCAGTTGGTAGAGCATCGGACTGAAAATCCGTGTGTCCCCAGTTCAAATCTGGGAGGTACCACAAAAAAAGGGGAATTGTTTTACAACGATTCCCTTTTTTGTTTTGTATCTGTATTATAAGCGAATTCTCCGTTTTTCCTTGATGCTCTCATAGGCTTTCTCTATCACCTGGATGACATTCTTCCCTTCTTCACCAGTGACATAACCTGACTCATCTGCTATAATTGCCCGTGAAACCTGATTGAAAAACTCCATATAATTACCAATTTTTAAAGGCAGCTTCGCAGTCACCTTTTCTCCGTTGTGCATGTATACCAAATCTGCAACATCAATGGTCGGATTCAGATAAGCTTCTTCAGCAGGCTTGATACCCGCCATGAGTCGTTCCTCCTGAATGTTGTTTCTGTAACACAAAAAACTACCATTTTGACCATGAGCAATAAATGACGGAATGGGTTGTAATGCAAATGAACTGGCCTTGAGGACAACCTTGAAGTCAGCATAATAAAAAATGATTTCAAACATGTCGTCCACAGAGGTCACCAACCTTGTTCGTGAAGCATCTGCATAAACTTCCTCCGGTAAACCAAACAAATAAAGCGCGCTGTCTATCAGATGTGATCCCAAATCATAAATGACCCCTACCCCTTTTACGTCTTGTTCCTTGTGTGTTTTATAACTCAGGTCAGGCGCAAACCGGTCAAAGTGCATTTCAATATCTACCAATTTTCCAAGTTTGCCGCTATCGATGACGTCTTTTAGCGTCAATAATTCACCATCATTTCTTCTGTTGTGGTAAACTGCCAAAACAACATTCTGCTCTTTTGCGATGGAAGTCAACTCCTCTGCCTCCTGCAATGTAGCTGTAAATGGTTTCTCTACAATGACGTGCTTTCCAGCTTTCAAAGCCATTTTAGCATAGTCATAATGTGTGATACTGGGTGTGTTTACAATGACAAGATCAATTTCTTCTGATTGGATGGCTTCTTCAACGGTCCTGACTATGGTCACATCGGGGTATAGATCATGGGCTGTATTTTTACTTCGCTCGCAAATGATTTTAAGTTTGAAATCAGGGTGTGCGTTTATAAATGGAGCATGGAAAACTTTTCCGCTCATCCCAAAAGAAAGAATCGAGGTTCTGATCATTGTGCTGAATTTCAATTTTTATCAATGTGGCAGCGCATTATTGCAAGCATTTGGGGAAATGACCAACGCGGTTAACGATAAAACACTATCTGAAGGCTTGGCATGTTTCAAAGCTTTCGATATTACCACAATAATATTTACAAGCAATGAATAAAACAAATCTGTGTTGGTTAATTCCAAAGATTAATATTCCTCCAGATACCTGCTGTAACGACTTTTTGTTGCCCTGAATTCATAAAAACTGGCGAATTGTAAAATTTTCTTGCAAAATATCGTTTTAACTGGTAGACGTTGTTGTGATAAAAAATTGAATTAATTATTGGAGCCACCCCTTTAGTTTGGAAATTCATAAATACTGATGGCCATTTTGGGGTATGGGATAAGCAAAGAACCCATTGGCAAGAAAAGCCTTCTTGATAGTCACAACAATAACTTCAACAAATCTATTCATCATGGGTACATTTACTTGAATGAAAAGCTTTGTATATTTGGTCATATAATTTTAATGATTCCATGAAATTGACTGGTAAAACCATGATCTGGCTTGCTGCACTGTGCCTGAGTTCATCTTTTGCAAGTGTATTTATCTATGCCACCTGGATCAACCCGGTTAAAAAAATATATATAGAAGAGAGTATAAAGGCCAGGCAAGCAGCAGAACATGACTTATTGTTCACCGATAAACTCAACAGCCTTTTTAATTCATCCACTCCTACTGATTTTACTGCAGCAGCAGCCCAAGGCGTACAATCGGTAGTCTATATAAGGTCATACGAATCTCTTGGCAAAGACAATGTTTTTTCAAAAACATACAGCACCAACAGTGGATCCGGGGTTATAGTAAGCAGTGATGGTTACATCATTACCAACAACCATGTGGTAGGTGATGGCGACGAAATTGAGGTGGTGCTCAACGATAACCGCGAGTTGAAAGCTAAATTTATCGGCGGAGATCCTTATACTGACCTTGCGCTGCTCAAAATTGACGCTCACATGCTGCCCTATGTTGTTCTTGGCAACTCTGATAGTCTTCGGGTGGGAGAATGGGTCATTGCAGTTGGCAATCCATTTAAACTCCAGTCGACAGTTACTGCCGGCATTGTTTCTGCCAAAGGACGAAACATCAATATCCTGGAAAATAGTGGTATAGAATCTTTCATACAGACAGATGCTGCCGTCAATCCCGGTAACAGCGGAGGTGCACTACTCAACTCTATGGGTTTACTGGTGGGAATCAATACAGCCATCATTTCTTCATCAGGAGGTTATGAAGGTTTCTCCTTCGCCATACCTGTCAACCTGGCAAAAAAAGTCATCACTGACCTGAAGGAATATGGAGTGGTACAACGTGGCTGGATGGGTGTTGAACTACAAAATGTGGACAATGCCATCGCTTCGGATCAGAAATTGACAGACGTGAAAGGGGTATACATTACTTCGGTAGTTAAAGACGGAGCAGCAGCTGATGGCGGAATGTTGAATGGAGACATCATATTAAAACTCAATGGAAAGGAAATGAACACTGTTCCTGAGTTTATGGAAAACCTGGCCCAGTTCAGGCCCGGAGATAAGGTGAGTGTAGAATACATCAGAGGCAGCTCCAGAAAACTTGCTGTTATAACGCTTAAAAACCAACTCAATTCAACAGATTTTGTAGCTATAAGAAGAGACCCGATACTTAGAAAGCTTGGTATTGAAATTCGAGATCTGGACAGCTATGAAAAAACTAAATTCAAAGTGAGGGGTGTCATTGTGATATCTGTAGAAAATGGCAGTCTCCTGGGATTAACCAACGTAGAGCCAGGGTACATCATCACAAAGGTCAACGACAAAATAGTGACAGACGCTCAGCAATTGATCAATTATTTGGAAAGTCATCAGGGAAAAATCATATTTGAGGGATTTTACGAAAATTATCCGGGAACCTACCCTTATAGCTTTGAGTTGAAATAATGAAATTGCTTGCTGTCGAAAATGCCACCTTATTAAAAAAATTTATCCGTTTTCCGCACTCTTTATACAAGGGAGATGATCAATATACCCCTGAATTCAATATTGCGGTTGCAGAAAAATTAGATCCAAAAAAGAATCCTTATTTCAGGCATTCAGATGCTAAACTATTTCTTGTTGAAGATGAGGCTCACCAAATCCTTGGCAGAATTGCAGTAACCATCAACAATAATTACAATACGTATCATGAAACGCGGGTGGCGTGGTTTGGCTTTTTTGATTGCATCGACGACCAAAATGTTTGCCAATTGCTCTTTGATGCCGTCACCAATTATTGCAAAGCCAATGATGTAGGAAGCCTGCTGGGTCCTGCTAATTTTACAACCAATGACACTGCTGCATTACTGGTTGAAGGATATGAAACCCCTCCCGTCATCCAAATGACATACAATTTTCCCTATTATGAAGCATTGTTGCTGAATGAAGGTTTCAGGATTGAAATGAATATGGGGGCCTATTACATTGCAACAGCTTCGGTCAACGATCGATCGCTGGCTTTGGAGCATAATCTGGCAGACCGATTGGCCAAAAAAAACATCTCAGTCCGCCAAATCCGGAAATCAGACTGGAAGCAAGAAGTGGCCAAAGTGCGCTCTATCTATCAATATGCCTGGCAAAAAAACTGGGGATTCGTTCCTCCAACTGCAGAAGAGTTTGACTTCCTTGCCGGAGAACTCAAACTGGTAGTCGATGAAAGATTCGCCTTCATAGCAGAACAGGATGGCAAAGCCATTGGATTTTTGTTGGCCATTCCCGACATCAATGAGTTCATGGTGAATTCCAAAAACGGAAAACTCTCTCCAGGCATCATTTTCAACATCTTATTCCGGAAAAATAAAATCAAAAACCTAAGGGTTATTTTGCTCGGTGTGCTGGAGCCCTACAGAAAACTGGGCATTGAAGCTGTATTTTTTTCCAAAATCATCCAACAGGCGCGGAAGTTTGGAATAACAGGTGGCGAGGCAAGCTGGATCCTGGAAAGCAACAAGGAAATGTGCGTCAGTGCAGAAAAGCTCAATGGTCGTTTGTATAAAAATTACAGGATTTACTCAAAAAAGCTTCAACAATAAGATGAAGTAGAAATGAAATTATTTTATTTGCATTATAAAGCACTTACGTTCTCCCTTTGACCGGGAAGATAAATTATGATCTTATTGATTGAAAAAATCCTTTCTATTCCCTTTGTACACAAGTTGCGTAAGCACACATTTGTAAGATCACTCATTGTAAGTGGGTTAGCGACTATTTCTGATTATGGATTATCGCTAGCCATGTACCACCTGATGTCCTTTAAAGAAGTTTTCTCTACCACCATCGGATCTTGTCTGGGTGCTTTTGTCAGTTTTTTCATGAATAGGATTTGGGCATTTAAATCCAGAGACGGCAAGCTGAGGCACCAGGCCATCAAATATCTGATAGCGCTGGGACTGTCCATAGGACTCAACGCACTTGGCGTTTACTTATTTACCATTTGGACCGATCTACCCTTTGTTGTAGAAAGAATTATAGTCACTGTTCTGGTAGGCGTTTTGGTCAATTATCAAATGTTCAAACACTTTGTTTTTAAATAGGATATTTCAGCCATTTACCCATCAAATTAATTTTTAACATATGTTGCTCAGAAAAAAATTATTATTTCTGTAACATTCACAATTAGCCATCGTCACAGTTAAGGAATATGCAAAACGATAAAATCATAAAAGAAGTAATGAAGTACAAGGACAAATTGTACCGATTTGCTTTGAAGCTTCTGGGAAATGACCTGGATGCAGAAGATGTTGTTCAGGAGGTGTTTGTCAAGGTCTGGCAAAAAAGTGATCAGCTCGATGCCATTGACAATAAACAAGCCTGGTGTATGACAGTGACAAGAAATCTTGCCATCGACAAAATTCGCGGTAGAAAAGCGGTGATGTCGGGAAGCGTAGATGACTACCACTTCATTTCAGACAAGAATCCTACACCAGACATCATTACTGAAGATCGTGAAAATCTTTCCATCGTCATGAAGACTTTGGACGGATTGCCAGAACACCAAAAAGAAATCATCCATCTCAGAGATGTAGAAGGATATACTTATAAAGAGATTGCCGATATCACAGGATACTCAGAGGATCAGGTAAAAGTGAACCTTTTCCGTGCCCGGCAGAAATTGAAACATGAATTACGAAATTTTACATATTGATAATTTAAAATCAAGATGAACACAAAAGATATTAAAGCATTGCTGGACAGATATTTTGAGGCTGAAACCAGCCTTGAAGAAGAAAAAACGTTGAGGCAATACTTTGCTGGTGGTGATGTAGACGCAGAATTGAAGCCTTATGCTTCAATGTTCGGATACTTTGCGCAGGAAGCCGCTATTACCACAGAAAAAGATTTCCTCAAAGGGTTGGACAGCCAGACTCATACTCAGGCCAGTGGAAGCTCCAAGGTGATTTCCATGAGAAGATGGGTCCAGATGGCAGCAGCTGCCAGTGCGATATTTTTGGCAAGTTTTCTGGTGGTCAAATATATGATCCCACAGGAAGAAAGCACCAACCTATCCCAAACTACTGCTGCCAACTATGTGGAAGTACAAGATCCAGAAGAAGCCATTGAATATACTGAAGATGCCATCAGGATTTTGGCCCAGGTATTCAAGACCAGCGAAAAACAACTCGAGTCCGGCATGGAGCGTATAGACAATACGCCAGTGATCGGGGCTCAATAAGAACAGAAAACAATATATTAATAATAACTATTTTAAAACTAAGTAATGAAACAGCTTACTTCCCTAGCGCTTGCTCTATTTTTTACGGTGGCATCGTATGCTCAGGTCGACGCCATAGACAAATTCTTCAACCAATACCAGGAAAATCAGGACTTCACAGTAGTATTTGTGAGCCCAAAAATGTTCCAGATGGCTGCCAAGGCTACTCAAGACATGGAGGATCCTGAATTAAAAGAACTGATCAACGGCATCAAAGGCTTGAAAATCCTGACTACTGACGTTAATGCTGCTAAGTATTACTCTGAGGCGATCAAAAAAATACCTGTTGGTGAATACGAGACTTTGGTCACTGTTCGCGACAAGGGCGAAAACGTAAGGTTCCTCACCAAAGGTACCGGTGACATTGTAAACGAGCTATTGTTGCTTGTCGGAGGTAAAGATGAGTTTGTATTGATGAGCTTTGTTGGCAAAATCGATATCAACAAAATATCCAAACTGGCCAAAAAATTCAACGTGGACGGTATAGAACACCTTGAAAAGATCGAAAAACATTAATATCGGTAATGGCAAAGAGGTCTGTTTCTGAAATAGATCTCTTTGTTTTTTTAAATTCCCTTTCCAAATGAAATACTTACAATCACTCACCATCATTTGCCTTATGGCAATAGGGGTATCTTTTACCGCATGCAACAGAAACCCCATCAATTCCATCTTTGAAGATGTAAAAGACAACCAGGACCATGTATTTGCAGTCACCATTCCCGGATGGCTGATCAAAAAAGGAGTTCAAATCGGACTCAAAAATGATGCCCTGGAAAATGATATTGCTGCCATCAATAGTGTTGCCGGTGGCATCAAAAAAGTAAGAGTCCTTTTTGCGGAGTCTATGAACAATCCTTCTCTGAGGACCCATCTGGACAAAAGCGTAAGTGGTCTCGAAAGATATGATTTCAACCCATACATCTATGTAAGAGATGAAGACGCACGGGTCTCTGTTTGGGCAAAAGAAAAAGGCGATCGTCTGAATGATCTGTTTGTCTATGTCAACAGTGACGAGGAAACTGCTCTGGTGCATGTAGAAACCGACATCAGTATGGCTGATTTTTCAAAACTCAGCAAATCTTTCACCAAGTCTAAAAAGTAAAAATGAAAAACTATATTCTTCTCACTATATTTTCTATAATTCTTTCGTCGGTGGCTTTCGGCCAAAGTACTGTAGAAGGAGTACTTCGCAAATACCGCAACGATGACAATGTAACGTCCATCATGTATGAAGGTGATAACCTGAAAAAATACCTGAAGCAAAACGAAAACATAAAAAGCTCTGTGGAATTCATAGATGTCATGGTATTTAAAAAGGATACTGGCATCTCCACAAAAGACAAGGCCAAGATCAATACATTGCTCCAGACCCAGGCTTATGAAACATTAATTGATGTGAAAAGCAAAGAAGGAAAAGCCAAGGTTATGGGCATCAGCAGTGCAGACAAACTGACCAACGTTTACATAGAATTAAAAGCGGAGGACATGTCAATTTATGCCATGCTCAAAGGCAGCGTATTGCTGGCAGAATTGTCAAAGATTGCTTCTTCAGTCAATTTCGAAGAACTTAGTGCATTAAAAATACTGGACAAATAGGCATCCGGCGGATTGAACCCTGGTGTGGTAATCATAATTAAAACGCCCAAAACCACTAAGCAACGTTTGCCAGAAAGCTGTGTTTCAGAATATAATTTCAATAAATACAGTAATACATATAATTAAAAATCAAATATGTAGTATCTTTGTTCCTGAATAATTTTGATTCCGTATGGAAAACATTCAAGAACACCCGGCGGTAATGGAAGACATCACCAAACAAGCAGTCATCAATGGTTTTTATAATGCCGTATTTGAAGGGAAGCCTTTGCATCTTTCCATCAATATGCACGAACACCAGGAATTGATTTCTGCTCTGGGACAAGCAAAAATTCCATACGTCATTGACATGCCCCAGGATACTCCAAAGCTTAGTCCAGAAATCAGCAACATACACAGATTGGTAGAAAGGTTCAGGCACCACCACAAGAACCTTTCTAACCAATTGCTTGGCCCATATACCCTTCAGGAAATACTCAGCAAAAGAAAATTGGCAGGCCATAAAAGCCTCAGCTTTACCATTACGAATCAATTTGCTTTTGATAAGGAGGAACTCAGCAAATTCAAAACGCTGATCGAAAAAGCAATAGCTTTATACAAATCGGAATTTTCTGTCATTGACAAACACGGTCTTCAGCATCTTTCCATCAAACACGAGCAAAACATTGAAGAAGTCATTCGGGAATACGAGAATGACATCGAACGACTTGAAAATCTTCACCAAAGGTACAACCGTGCTTTCCTTCAGGAAAAATCACACATCATTGAGCAGTCTGGTCATAAGCTACAAGCACTAAAAACGGCCTTGGAAAACATGGAATTTGCCTTGGAGCAGTACATGTTCAAACACGGTAATGCTGACGCACAAAAGCCAGGTTTGCTGAGTTTGAATAAGGCGTTAAAGCTTCAATATGAAGATTGGACATCATTGCTTGAAGTTATCAACAAAGAAATTGACGCCCAAAACATAACAGTGCCTGAACCTTACATTCAGAACAATGTACAGTCCATTGCTGACATACGTTTGACCATGTCTGCCCTCCAAATGAAGATCACCAAGTTTTGGGACAAAATTGACAAAGAAGTAGATGACCAGCTCAAGCGGATCAACCACATCAATTTATTCAACCCTGTTTTTCAGGAGTTGTTTAGTGAATTGAGTGAGATCCTGCGTTCAATGACTGCAAAGGGCATCTATGCCAAATACTTTGAGTGCAATGCCAGGAGTTCACTTAAACAACTGGAATACCTAGATGAAGCTATTTTTACCCTGCGAAAGGAAATTGAAGACCTCAAGAGGATTCCGGAATACTTCAAATGGAAACACTTTTTTGACGCTCAATCGCCACTGACCAAACACATACTTACTTCATTACAAAACCATGAGAAAGAAGAGTGGCAGGAGATTTTTGAGACCAACTACATCAACACTTATTGTGAACATGAGCTTTTGAAAATCGACAAGTTCACTGACCAGGATTATGCTGCAATGATGGATGGAGCAAAAAGGCTTAAGCAATTTATAAACAGTGGCAGCGATTTTAAGACCTCAGCATGGCAGGGTGCTTCTATGATTGTTTTCAACCAATCGGGTTTCATTAATGAAACTGACAGTGAAGAATTTTTCAAAGAGGAGTTACCGCTCAAGATAGAAAAACCGATAGCTGAAACCCACCTGACAGATCAAATCAGTGTGGCTAAATCTATTGCCAGAGCAGTGATGAGTATATCCCGGAAATTCAAGGTATATCATATGCAAAAAGCCAATGTGCTTTGTGTAGACGATGGTATTCTACCCCACCTTTTTGTTGGTGAAATGAAAAAATTTGGACTCAAAGAATTTGGCCTGGACCATTATGGAGAAGAAAGACTGATAGAAAGCCTCATCACCACTGACAAACCACAATACCTGATCTGCAGGGACGGACTTTTGAATGTTGGCAATACCAACAGATTGTTTACTCAATTGGTTACCATCCAGGCATTGCAAACTGCCGGATACAAGCTCATCAATGTTGATACGCTGAGTACAAGAGAAGACAGTTTCAAAATCAGGGCATTCATCACCGAGGAAATAAAATCCTCCTACCAGGTCTAATTCTGGAATTATTCTTCGCTTCTTGATTTATGAAACTTGATTTTATAGTCCATCATAGAAGCCTTGATTACCTCGTGGGCTTTTTCCTTACCGTAAACTTCGACAATTTCCGTTTTTGATGGCACATCAGGCAATTGTTTGTACGTGAGGAAGTAATGCTTCAAACGGTTGATGACACCTGCCGGCACTTGCGTTATATCTGTAAAAGTATTGTATACCTCGTCATTCATCAAGGTCGCAATGATTTTATCGTCGGCCTCTCCATTGTCAATCATTCTGAAACCACCAATAGGCACCGCTCTCACAATGATATCGCCGTGGGTAATTTCTCTTTCTGTAAGTACACAGATGTCCAAAGGGTCTTCGTCTCCTATGATGTTTTTGAGACCTGATGCGTCCTTGCATAAATCTGCAACATGATCGTCACAGTAGGTTCTTGGAATAAAACCATAAAGTGCAGGAACGATGTTGCTAAACTTCTGCGGCCTGTCAACTTTCAGATAACCGGACTCCTTGTCAATTTCATACTTAACGGTGTCACTGGGAATAATTTCAATAAATGCTGTGATGATATCCGGAGCTGCGTCTCCCGGATCGATGCCATGCCAGGGATGCGCTTTGAATTTTCTTTCCATGAACAAAATTATGTTTTGCAAATATACGGTTTGATACCCCGTCGTCAAATAATATTTTATAAAATAATTGACAAACTTAGCCACTGCCTCACTGGAGCATATTGTATTTTTGCGCAGGATGGAGAAAGAAAATACATACCAGCACGCATTGATTTGGTCAGGACCTGACCCTTTGCCTCTTTCCATCAATTATCCACACAATTATACCCCCCACCCCATTGCTCTTAAGGCAGCTGAGGATTTGATCCCAAAGATTGAACAGATCTTAAGTCCATTGCACAATTTTGGACTGAACGGAGACGGCACGGGTCTGGGTAAAATGTTTGGTATACTGGTAGTGGAAGATGAAGAAGGAAAACTTTCTTATCTCGCTGCATTTTCCGGTAAACTCGATTCAGGCAACCATGCAGCCGGCTTTGTACCCCCGGTTTTTGACACCCTTCATCCCGAACAATTTTATCTGGACGGAGAAGCTGAAATCGTAAAAGTCAATGAAGCAATTTTGAGTCTTGAAAACAGCACGGAATACCTTGATATCAAAGCCGCAATTCAATCCGCAGAAGAGCAATCTTCAATTGAAATCAAAGAACTAAAAGATTTGATTTCTACCAATAAACTGACGCGTAAGCTTTCCAGAAACTCGGGTGCGAAGGATGAAGAAAGCCTCACAAGTCTTGATCATCAAAGCGCGCGTGAGCACTTTCAACTCAAAGATTTGAAAAGGCAATGGAAAGAAAGAATCGACTTACTCTATGCTCAAAAAGCGATATTGGAGGAAAAGGTAAATGCACTCAAAATCAAAAGGAAATCCATGTCCAATCAATTGCAGGCGAGATTGTTTGATTCCTATGCTTTCACCAATTACCTGGGTGAATCCAAATCATTGCTTGACCTTTTTGATCTGCAGCCACCTTCCGGTGCAGGAGAGTGTGCTGCGCCAAAATTGTTTCAGTATGCCTTTACGCATGGCCTGAAGCCAATAGCCATGGCAGAATTTTGGTTTGGAAGATCTCCCTCTTCAGAGGTAAGGAGGCATCTGCTGTATTACCCGGCATGCCGCGGAAAGTGTGAGCCAATACTGGGCCACATGCTCCAAGGATTGTCTGTAGATCCCGACCCACTCGCAGACCCGGAATTCTCCTCCGCCCTTGAGCTCAAAGTCTTATATGAAGATGACGAACTCATTATCATCAACAAGCCGGACAATTTACTTTCTGTACCCGGTAAGGAAATCACTGACTCCGTCAAGACCAGGGTCGAAAAAAGATATCCTGAAATTGAAGGGCCGGTGGTTGTCCATCGCCTCGATATGTCTACTTCGGGAATATTATTGATTGCTAAAAATGCTGAAGCACATAAAATACTCCAAAAACAGTTTGAGGACAGGACCATTCAGAAGACTTACCTGGCCGTACTGGATGGGGTCGTTGAAACCGCAAATGGCAAGATCAACTTACCATTGAGGGTCGACCTGGATGACAGGCCTCGCCAGATGGTGTGTTATGAATATGGAAAAGAGGCAGTCACCTATTACCAGGTAATAGGCATTGAGCATGGCAAAACAAGGATCAGGTTTTTCCCTCACACAGGAAGGACACACCAGTTGAGGGTGCACGCTGCTCATCAACTGGGCCTCAATACGCCAATAGTCGGTGATGACTTATATGGTTCAAAAGCCGGGAGACTCCATCTGCATGCAGAAAAAATCAGCTTTAATCACCCTGGAACGAACGAGCGTATTAACATACACTGTCCTGCCGACTTCTAGTCTTCCTTGGCTTCTAAATGAGGCAGTTGTGGGTTTAGTTTTTCCAGGGTTTCAAGGACGATATTTGCCATGAAATAGTTCCTGTACCAGCGGGAGTCACATGGCACTATATGCCACGGTGTAGTGGATTCATTGATGGCGTACTCATAAGCTTCCATGTATTGGTCCCACAACTTTCTTTCTTCCCAGTCCCCGGGATTGTGTTTCCATTGCTTTTCAGGTTCGTCAATTCTCTCCTGGAGTTTTTCCAATTGCCTTTCTGGTGAAATATGCATATAAAATTTCAAGACAGTTGTATTGTTGTCAAAAGCAATCAATTCCTCAAATGCATTGATGGCATTCATACGTTTCTCTACCCGCTCCATGTCAATCCAATTGTGTACCCTCTGGATCAATATGTCTTCATAATGAGACCTTACAAAAATCATGATGTTGCCTTTGGCCGGAGCGAGTTTATGACATCTCCAAAGAAAGTCGTGAGCGAATTCCAATTCAGTTGGCTTTTTGAAAGAATAAGCATCGATTCCTGAAGGGTTACATGAGGCAAAAACATTTTTCGTAGCTCCGTCTTTACCACTGGCATCCATTCCCTGGATGATAATGAGTAGGGAATGTTTTTTTTCAGCATAAAGCTTGTGTTGGAGTTCTCCGATTTTTCGTGCCAGTTTTTTGACATCCTCCTTGGTGTCCTTTTTCTTTAAATTCGTAGGAGCTTTTGTAGAAATATCTTTCAGTTTTATCTTACCCATAAATACATATTTTACGTAAATGTAAAAATTATTCTCGCTTTCACAAGGTGTGTCTTTGGTCTTTGGTCTTTGGTCTTTGGTCTTTGGTCTTTGGTCTTTGGTCTTTAGTCTTTGGTCTTTAGACTATAGTCTTTGGTCTTTGGGAAGAGGTTTTAGGTTTTAGAATCGATAGTTTCTAGGATAGTATGAATATTTAACTCTATCTGCGGGAATCTGCGGGTTTTTCTGCATTTATCTGCGGGAAATCAAGAAAGTCGTTGGTCTTTGGGGGTTGGTCTTTGGCTTTTTGAGGATGTTGGCGTTTTTGCGTTTTGGCATCTTGGGATTGGCCTTTAGGAAGAGGTTTTAGGTTTTAGATTCGATAGGTTTGGGGCAGGTAAGAATATTTAACTCTATCTGAGAGAAGTTGCGGACTTATCTGTGTGCCTGGGTTAGGGCTTATAAAGTTGGCATTTTCTAAAAATTAACAGGGTGCAAATGTGAAATTTGTTACGTACTCAACACCATCATTTGGTCTATTCAACTTAGTTTTGTGAATATGGAAAAGATGAGAATTGACAAATGGGTCTGGGCAGTGCGCATTTACAAATCCAGGACCATTGCCGCCGATGCCTGCAAAAGTGGGAAGATCAGATTGAATGGCAACGTTGCCAAACCTTCAGCACTGGTCGCTGAAAATGACAAAATCGAAGTCAAAAAAAATGGCTTCAACCTTGAATTTAAGGTCATCAAACTCCTCAAGTCCAGAGTAGGTGCAGCTATCGCCGTGGAATGTTATGAAAACATCACTCCACAAGAAGAAATGAATAAATACAAAAACTGGTTCATGGGCAAAGCTCAGCCGGAGCTCCGTGAGAGAGGTACCGGAAGACCTACCAAAAAAGAACGCAGAGAAATAGACGATTTTAAAGATTCAGACAACCCGTTCGACTGGTGGGATGAAGAAGAGGAAGAAATCTAAGCCAGCGATTTCAGATCGTTGTAATAGGTATGAAATACTTCTCTGGAATAGCGGTCTGAAAACATCTGAAATTCGTGATTCATCCTATAATAGTCTTCGATGATCATGGCTTGTTGTTCAAAATTGTAGTGGAACAAAGATTTGCCCTGGTTGAGGCCATTGACCAATCTGGTCACTCCGCCATAATCGTACTTGTGTTTGCTGTTTTGTGCTTTTAAAGCCCTATAAATGTAGACACTGCCAAACTTTTGGAATTGGAAAACATGCACCAGCTCATGCACAAGAATTGCCGTCTCGATCCTGTCACGGTAGTTGATGATGTTGTAACCCACAAACGCATAAGCGTATTTTCGCACAAATACGGAAGCATGATCGTTGATCAACACTGCATCCGGCTCGATGGTATCTTCAAACCACTCCTCAACAAGGATTTTTTCATTGTCTGTCAAAGGCCGTATAGACGGTTTGATGATGAGAATGATCGACATATGGATTTCGGGCAAGTAAACGAGGTCCCCAAGATAAAAGAGCAGGTCGATGGGCCAGTCGAAAAAATCAGAAGCGGGGATCAGGGACTTCCAATGAAACAGAACAGCAAGGTGTCTGAACAACCTTTTCCACCTGATGATGGTCTGGCTTACCCCAAACTTCCATATTTTCGACAACTGTGTCAGCATGCCTATTTAAATCTTAATGCCTGAATTGGCCTTATCTTATTGATGGTAAACGTCGGAAGTACCAAAAAAGTTAAAACCACCAGAAAAGCTCCCAGATTGATCCAGAGTACCGTCGGCCAGGAGATATAAATTGGTGCAGTATCCAGGTAATAATTTTGCTCATCCAACTTTAAAAACTTGTAGGTTTTTTGTAGCCAGGCAAGGCCCAATCCCAGGACATTGCCCAGGAGCTGCCCGCTGAAAATGATGATGGCTGCGTAATACAGGAATATTTTTTGCACTTGCCAGTTTTTAGCTCCAAGCGCTTTAACAACACCGATCATATTCGTTCTTTCCAAAATCAGTATCAGGAGAACAGTGACCATGTTGATGATGGCAACTATGGCCATCAGTTGGAGGATGACTTTTTCATTGATGTCCTGAAGTTTTAGCCATTCAAAAATCGAAGGAAATTTTTGTTGAATCCGCTCCGCATACAGGTTATTGGGAAGTATGTAATTGTAGATGTATTCGGTAATGACTTCACTGTCATCGATGTCATCCAGAAATACTTCTATACCTGCTACCTGCGACTCATTCCATCCCAGTAATTCTCTGACCTTGTTCATATTGCCCATGACAAATCGCTTGTCATATTCTTCGAGACCGGTATTAAACACGCCAACAATGTGCAGCTTACGACGAATTTTGTTTTTATTCTTGACAAAGGAAACAATGACGTCTTTATCAACTTCTAGCCCAAGTTTATCTGCTATGATTTTGCTGACAACAATCTCATCTTCGGTGCCCGGGTTGAGCCCCCTGCCCATTACAATGAAACGCTGCATTTTTTTCCAGTCAAATTCTTCATTGATACCTTTAAAAAGTATTGCCTGAAATTCTGAGGATGACTCAATGAGCCCAGGCATAATGATGAAGGGCTGGATGTGTTCTACTCCACCTTTGGTTTTGACTGTTCTGTATTTTTCAGGCAGTTCGAATCCAAGGAACTTTACAGGCTTCTGATAGTCTATCGATTTTACCTTTTTTAATTCCTGGTAATATTTATCAGCGATGCTGATAGGACGCAATTCAAAGTCCCGGTTGTAATTGGTATCAGAAATGTGAATATGCCCCCAGAAACCGAATATTTTGCTGTGAATCTCTTTTTTAAATCCTGTGATCATGGCATTGGCCAAAAGCATTACTGCAAGGCTGATGGCAATTGCTGCAATAGCGATGCCTACTATGGTTTTCGTAAAAGATTTTCCTCTTGAAAGTGCCAGTCTCCCGGCTATGAATGATTCAAAATTCAATGATTCAGTTCTAAGTTTCAGCAAATGTACACATTCAATCCATTCTCAGTATCTCAAGAACGCGATCTTTCATGACATAAACATTCTCGTGCCATTGTATTTCGATGACGGGCTTTTTCTTAAACCAGGTCACTTGTCTTTTGGCATAATTGCGGGAAAACTGTTTGATTTTTTCAATGATTTCCGCCCTTTGCTTTTCATCTTTCACTCCATCTACGGGCCATTCGGAATATCCAACAGTATTCAGGGCGCGGCTGCCGCGGTAAATTTTTACCTTCTCCACTTCTTTTTCAAGTCCACTCTCCAACATGATGTCCACCCTGCTATTGATTCTATCATACAGTATGGCCCTCGGGATATCGATGTAAAAAAAATGAGCCTTAAAGTCTCTTTTGACGACTTGTTTTTTTCTGAATCCCGAGAAGGGTTTACCTGATGATCTGATCACATTCAATGCCCTCAATATGCGGACAGGATTGGACCGGTCTACCGTTTGGCAATACTCAGGATCTGACCGCTCCAGTTCTTCCAGCAGCGGCATCAAGCCCTGACTTTCCCAAATGGCTTTCAATTCTGCTGCAATTTCTTCATCATTTTGAGGCATTTCATCAATACCATACAAAATGGCATCAATGTAGAGTCCGCTTCCTCCAGCCACAACTATATAATCGTTGGACAGAAAAAGGCTTGTGATTTTTTCGATGGCCTCCTTTTCATAAGAAGCTACATCCAGTTCATGATTTACGGAGTGGCTGGCGATGAAATGATGTTGGACACTTGTGAGTTCCTCTTCACTTGGCCTGGCCACACCGATGTTGAGTTCTTTGTAGACCTGCCGGCTGTCAGCAGAAACTATTTCGCAATGCAGTGCCTGAGCTACAGCTATGGCCAGCGCAGTTTTTCCGGATGCAGTTGGTCCTGATATTACTATTAAGTGCTTAATAATGCGTGCTTATTTAAAAGAAGTAATAAGTTTGCAGTCTTATTGCTGCAATATTATCAACAAAAATAAAAGTAACTATTCAGCTATTCGCTTTTGCATCCAAAATGCAGGACATTTTTGATCAAATCTGGATTCAGCAAAACAGGTACAAATAAAATTCACAAAGCTATTGGCTCATGCTTTACAGGTCCTTTTATTATCTCGTCAACTTAGGCTTAAGGTTTTTCTATCGCCGTATTTATGTCACCGGTATGGAAAATATAGAAAAGGACAAGGCATATCTCATCGCTTGCAATCACCCTGCAGGATTTATGGAGCCACTTATCATGGCATGTATGTCTCCAATAGATTTGTACTTTTTAGTGAGAGGAGATCTTTTTGAAAACAAGTTGCTCAAGCCAATACTTGTAGGCACACACCAGCTGCCCATCTTCAGGTTCAGAGACGGATTCTCAAGCCTGAGGCAAAATCAGCAAACCATTGACAAAGTCATTGACACGCTGGCGGATAAAAAGGCGGTCATGATATTTGCTGAAGGCAGTACCCTCGACACTTTTGGCATAAGACCATTGCAGAAAGGCCTGGGTAGAATTACTTTTCAGGCACTAGAAAAATATCCAGAGCTCGACCTTCAAATTTTACCTGTTGGCATCACTTTCAGTCAGGTGGGCAAAATCAGTTCTGATGTGATGTTGAATGTTGGAAAGCCTTTTCCCGCAAATGAGTTTTATACTCCGGAGGCAAAAGATCAACCGGCAGCATTGACTCCATTATTGCGCAAAACAGAAGAAGCCATGCGCGAACTCGTAATTTCCGAAACGCAGGAAGTGACGAGACCATTCATCAGAGGGCATTGGAAAAGTCTTACCATAAAAAGGAATGAAGGATTTCTGAAACGCGTCGAAAGAGGTACCGATTTTTTCAGTCAGTTGCAACAAAACATTAGTTCTGGACAATCGCCTGAAGTAATGGTGAAAGAAACCAATTACATCTCAGGTAAGCGCAACATATGGTCAGCCATGCTCATGCCCCTTGCAGCACCAGGTTATCTGTTTATGTCTGTGCCAAGATTCGTAGGACTTACTCTTCAGAAAAGATTGGTCAAAAAGATCGAGTTCAAATCACCTATCACATTTGCATCGGCGCTATTTCTGGCTCTGATTCTGTTTCTGTCTTTATTGATCGCGAGTCTGGTCTCATTCGGCTTAATAGCGACGCTGATCAGTGTAGCAGGCCTTGGTCTATCCTTGTTGGCCTATGCCTGTATTTGGGAGAATTTCAACAAATAAAGATTTCTGGCAGGCACCCGACTCCATCAATGGTCTTTGAAGTATAGCTTCAAATCAGGTACCTTTATATTTTGATATAAAGCGCAATAAAAAAGGGGCTCAGCGCCCCTCTCTTATCCAAATACAATTTGGAATATCTTACTTGAATAATCTTAACCGATTACTCAGGTTTAACTGTTACATCGAGATTCAATTCTTTCAACTGCGCCTTTGCGATGTGTGAAGGCGCATCGATCATCATATCTCTACCCATATTGTTTTTTGGGAAGGCAATGAAGTCTCTGATAGAGCTCTGGCCATTCATCACGGCACACAATCGGTCAAAACCAAAGGCAATACCTCCGTGTGGTGGTGCTCCATATTCAAAAGCTCCCAAAAGGAAGCCAAACTGGTCTTCTGCTTCCTCTTTTGTAAAGCCAAGAAGATCAAAGTTTTTACTCTGCAATTCTCTGTCGTGAATTCTGATCGAACCTCCACCGATTTCTGCACCGTTGATGACCAGGTCATATGCATCAGCCCTCAACGACTTCATCGTCTCGTGGTCTCCATTTAGCATCCTTGGTATGTCGGCAATCTTTGGCGAAGTGAATGGGTGGTGCATGGCGTAGAATCTGTTGGTTTCATCGTCCCATTCCAAAAGTGGGAAATCAATAACCCACAATGGTTTGAAGTCTCCGGCCTTCATCAAGCCGAGACGTTTGCCCATTTCAAGTCTCAGTTCATTGAGTTGTTTTCTAGTTTTCTCAGCTTCTCCGCTCAGGATAAATAAGACATCACCCTCTTCAGCACCAAACTTTTCTCCCCAGGCCTTTAAGTCATCATCAGAGAAAAACTTACCCACTGTTGATTTGATGCCATCCTGCTGATACTTCACGTACACGAGCCCTTTAGCCCCAATTTGAGGACGTTGCATCCATTCAGTAAGGTCTTTCATGTCCTTATTGGAATAGGTCTCTGCAATTCCCTTTGCACATATTCCCACTACAAGTTCTGCACTGTCAAACACGCTAAAACCTTTGTCTTTGGCAAGGTCGTTCAACTCTACGAATTCCATTCCAAATCGGAGGTCCGGCTTATCAGAACCATATCTGGTCATTGCCTCGTCATAGGTCATTCTTGGAAACTCATGAAGTTCTACCCCAATCATTTGTTTGAACAAGTGTTTGGCCAGGCCTTCGAAAGTATTGAGGATGTCTTCAATGTGAATGAAAGACATTTCACAGTCGATCTGGGTAAACTCAGGCTGTCTGTCGGCTCTGAGGTCTTCATCTCTGAAACACTTTACAATCTGGAAATATTTGTCCATTCCGGAAACCATCAAAATTTGCTTGAACGTCTGCGGAGACTGTGGCAACGCATAAAACTCTCCCGGGTTTAGCCTTGATGGAACGACAAAATCGCGTGCTCCTTCAGGTGTACTTTTGATCAAAAAAGGTGTTTCTATCTCAATGAACCCCTGAGAATCCATGTACTTTCTCGTTTCTATGGCCAACTTAGACCTGAATATGATATTGCTTTGTTGCAATGGTCTTCTAAGGTCAAGGTACCTGTATTTCATCCTGAGGTCATCTCCACCATCTGTCGTTTCTTCAATGGTAAAAGGAGGTGTTTTGGCAGCATTCAAAACCTTTAAAACGGTAGCTTCTATTTCTATTTCTCCGGTAGCTCTGTTGAGGTTTTTTGAAGAACGCTCTCTCACTTTTCCTTCGACCTGAATGACGAATTCCCTTCCCAGCTTTCTTGCTTCTTCACAGAGTGCTGCATTATCGTCCATATTGAAAACCACCTGAGTAATGCCATAACGATCTCGCAAGTCAAGGAACGTCATTCCTCCAAGATCCCTGGCCTTCTGGACCCAACCGCTGAGGGTAACATTTGCCCCTACATCCGACATTCTCAACTGACCACAATTGTGTGTACGATACATATTGCTTGTTTTTATAATTCGGCTGCAAAAGTAATATACTATACCAAACGGAAATAGATTTGACCAAATTATTGATGTTAAAAATCCATATTCCTATTGGTATAAGCGGAATATGCATTGACCATTTATACATTCATCATAAATTTTCACCAGAAAACTAATGTTTGCTTACCTTTTTAAAAGATCAATTTGGTTTTCATAGATTTTAAAAAACCAAAAGGGCAAAAAAAAAGTTGGCCCTCCCTTGCGGAACGGCCAACTTTAAAACAATATATCGATAAAAAACTAAAGCTCTATTGGAAGTTTTGCTATGACATCACCCCAACCAAAATAAATGGCTTTGTCGCCATAATTGAAGTCTATAGAAAATGCGTCAATGGTCTCCTTTGCTTTCATAGTTGGAGCATCTACTCTTAAAATGTCGTTTGACTCATTGTATGAATAAGCACCCCAAACATCTGTGTCTTTGCTGATTACGATGGTCCATTTGCTTGCAGATGGAACAGCATACATGGTATAACTACCAGCTGCCAGTTTAGTTCCTCCTACTTTGATTGGCTCATTAATGATCAATTCTGTAGCCTCATTTGCACCAAGTCTCCAAACTTTACCATCAGGTGCTAAATCAGCCAATTTTCTACCTGCCAATTGAGGTCTTGAGTAAAATATTTTCGCAATTGGTTTTGCGTTGCGGTCTTTTCTCAACATGGTAAGGTCCATCGGACTTTTGTCCAGTCCTGCAAACTTTTGTGCAGACACTCCTAAACCAAGTAGAACAAAGAATAATAAGAATCCAATTTTTTTCATCAGTAGTGTGATTAAGTTAACTGTTAACGAATATGATTCAAATATATTTTAAAACTGTTATGTTAACTAGTCTTCAGCCAGACCTTAGCAGATAATTAACGCTTGTGTTATGATTTTTTAAAATGAAGCTCAAAACTCAATGAATATATAGCACCAGGCTTTATGAGGAATGATCATATTCCATGGAAACCTGACACCAACTGTTCAAACATATGAACATTATCAAATGAAATCAGATTTTCATTGGTGTCAGCATGTTCACGAACTTCTCAGCCGACAGCTGAGGATCATCGGAAGTCATTATAGGGTTTACTACCACGACTCCATCAACATCCATATCCACTACTTCAGCAATATTCTTAAGACTGATGCCTCCGGCAGCAATTACAGGCTTTTTCGACACTTTCAGAATGCTCCTGAGGCCGTCAAAACCCAGCAAACCTCTGGTGTCCAGTTTCGTATTGGTTCTGAAGACAGGTGCCGCAACAACATAATCGACATCCATCTGGTTGGCAGCTTTGGCTTGCGCTTCATTGTGGACTGTAAACCCTATCAGTTTATTGGCACCCAATATTTTGCGCACTTTTTCAACCGGCAAATCCAACTGGCCAAGATGCACTCCATCAGCATCAACTGCCTGAGCAATGTCTAGCCTGTCATTGATGATCAGGGGTACATTGTATTTGCTGGTCAATGCCCTCAATTCCATGGCCACATCAAAAATTTCTTTGGCCTCCATGCTTTTCTCTCTGAATTGAACGACTTTAACGCCCCCTTTCAACGCTGGTTCAACCACTGATAAAAGATTTTTCTGCCCAATGAGGCGACTATCGGTCACCAGGTACAGGCTCAGATCAGGAAGTGCTCGCATAAATTATCGTTTAATAGCTGATGTATTTGGTCTGGTGGGGAGGGTAAGAATCCAAATGTAAGACCAATTACACTAAATTCAAACAGTATGGCAATGCTATTTTTCTTTTCTTTTCGGCTTCCTAAACGGTTTTTTGAATTTTCTGTCGTTGGATGGTCTTCGTTCACCACCTTGTCGGTGGCTGTGACCTGATGGATTCCATGCAGGGCTTTGGCCAAGATTTTAGGGAATATTCATCTTGTAAATTTCAGAATCTATGAGACTTTCTATGCTTGCAAATGAACGCATGTCCTTTTCATTGATGAATGTAATGGCAAGCCCCGAGGCATCCGCCCGTGCTGTGCGCCCTACCCTGTGCACATAATCTTCTGCGTTGGGTGGTACGTCATAATTGATGATGAGATTGATGTTTTTGATGTCAATGCCCCTGCTGATCACATCTGTTGCTACAAGTATGTTGATTTTACCTGAAGCAAACTTCATCATGACTTCTTCCCTTTCATTTTGGGCAAAATCAGAGGAGATGGCACCGCTGTTGAACTTCTGTACCCTGAGGGCCCGCTCGATGTCATGGACTTTACTTTTGGTAGAGGTAAAAACAATCACCTTATCTAGGAATGGTTTTTCCTTCAAGAGATGCACCAGTAAGGCTGACTTTTGTTGGTCATTCACCAGGTAAGCAGCCTGAAGTACGCCTTCTGCAGGTTTTGACAAGGCAAGATTGACCTGCTTGGGCTCGTGCATGATTTCTTTGATCAATTTCCTGATCTTTTCGGGCATAGTAGCCGAAAACATGAGGTTTTGGCGTTTGGCAGGCAAGACTTTGGCTATCTTGGTAATATCATCTCTGAATCCCATGTCCATCATCCTGTCCGCTTCATCCAATATAAAATGGGTGATGTTTGAAAAATCAAAGTGACCAAGATTGATGTATGAAATCAATTTACCCGGGGTAGCCACAATGATGTCCGCCCCATTGGTGAGTGCAGTTTTTTGCTGCTCCCATTCAGAACCATCGCCCCCACCATATATGGGTATGCTGTGTATTCCCATGAAATATGCAAAACCCATGATCTGCTGGTCGATCTGCACCGCCAATTCTCTCGTCGGACAGACGATCAATACCTTAGTTCCTTTTCCTGGCTTCTTGCTCAAGGCATCCAGCGTTGGCAAAATATATGCTGCGGTTTTTCCTGTACCAGTTTGTGCGCATGCTATCAGGTCTGATCCCGACATGATGATGGGTATAGCTTGCTCCTGTATGGGTGTCGCTTTATCAAAATTCATATGCGACAATCCCTCTAAAATCCCCTCAGACAAGCCCAACTCCGTAAACGTCATAAATTATTTTTGTGCAAAGGTAGTTATTATGAAGACTTTACATATTCAAGTTTCTATTACATTTTAGAAAATAATTCATTCTCAACAACCATATAAAATATAGCGAATCCGAGAAAACAAAGAATTAATACACTTGTTTATGTATGCAAACTTATTTTACTTCCGATTTTACCTTTAAAATATTATCGTTGCAAAATTTTTAAAATTATACAGGCAGCGTAATGAGCTCATTCAGGCGTTATTGCCATATGAATCGGGATATTAAAAATATCACTCGCAGCATTCTATTTGTCGTATTGCTGGGCATTTTGGTGCCTGCTTGTGAAAAGCAGGAAGATCCATTGGCTGTACTCAACATAGATACAGGGCTTAGTCTTGAGCTGACACAGACACTTACACCTAATGGAGGAATGCCTTCTATTGACATTTGGACAACAGATGAAGTCAACTGTTCGAATGCCATCATCAAGAACAAAGTTTTTTCGTGGGCCACCATTGCTGAAATAGTCATTGAAGGATTTGGATACAATGGGGGAAGTTGCGAAGAAGGAAAATCCAAACCAAGGATCAATTTGCCTTTACAAATGGAACCAGCTTACCAGAGCTTTTTTATATCCATAACCGGAGCTGGTAAATTAGGGGGCGTGGTCAATAAGGTCAATGAAGAATATGCTCTGAATATGGAGTCACAAAAAGGCTTTTTTTCCAGAAATAATGTTGTGCGCAGGATTGTTCCGGGTATGTATTGGGGATACATAGAAATAAAACCCGGTGAAACCAACCCTGAAGAAGTATTCAAGAAAATAGATCAGCTGCTTAACCAATATGAAGATCAAACTTTCAGTTTCCAAAATGGGGATTATACCTATTTTAAAGTGATCAACAATAAGGTAAACCTCAATTCACTCAACGCGACAGGCAAGTTTGTAAGTTTTGCTTTCAAGCTAAAGGGCATCAACCTTGAACCTTTTGTTTATGCTGTCAAGTCGGTACCCAATATTTCGGGTCACATCTATTCGTACGCAGGCACTGAATACGTCTTATAGTAATATTTTAAAACGTTTAGCCTTGTAACAGAACTCTGGCATTTTCCATTGCCGCCTCTCCGGGCTTGTCGCCGCTCATCATCTTGGCAATCTCAAGGATACGTTCTTCCCGATTCAAGACTTTAATTTTCGAACTCGTTTTCTCTACGCCTTCTTCTTTATACACAAAAAGATGATGCTCTCCTTTTGAAGCTATCTGAGGAGAATGGGTGATGGTGATGATTTGCCGCGAAGTACTCATATTTTTCAGTATCAAACCCATTTTGTGGGCGACTTCTCCCGACACACCTGTGTCAATTTCGTCAAACAACATCGTACTCAATGCCATCGAGTGGGCAATGATGGACTTCAATGCAAGGGCAAAGCGAGAGGTTTCACCCCCGGATGCAACCTGTTTGAGGGCTTGTAATTTTCCTCCCTTATTGGCTGAAAAGTAAAATTCTGCCTGGTCTGTTCCATATTCTCCTGGCACTTCCAGGTGGGTAAACTTCACTTCAAAATCTGCTGAAGGCATGGCGAGATCCGAAAGAATAGTCAATAAAGAAGATCTCAGCTTAGGTACCATTGCTTTTCTACGTTCTGACAATTGGCCTGCCACCTCCAAAACTTCCCCATACAGTCGTGCTGTCTCCTTTTTCACGCCGGCGATTTCTTCATCCAGATTGTCAAACTCACCCAACTTTCGGGACAAGGATTGCTCCAGTTGCAGAAGTTCTTCCGTACTTTGCATCTGGTGTTTTTTCAGCAGCTTGTGGATGACGCCTATTCTTTCCTGTACGAAATTGATCCTTGCTTCGTCAAATTCTGTTTTTTCAAAAATATCTTCTGCTTCTCCGGCAATGTCTTTGAGCTCTTCCCGAACCGATTCAAGGCGGTTGCCCAGTTGATCAAACCTTTTGTCTTTTGACGCCAGGTGCTGAGCTTGTCTGATCAGGTCTGCCAGCGTACCACTGATAGATTGTTCGTCTGCATCGACGGCTCTGAAGATGGCGGAAGCAGTAGCCTTGATGTCTTCAGCGCTCAGGAGAATTTCCAGCTCTTCTTCTAGCTGCTCATATTCTCCGTCCTCTAGCTGGATCGCTTTGATCTCTTCGAGTTGGTACTTTACAAAGTCATATTCTTTCGACGCCTGACTTTGGGCTGCTTCCAGTGTATCCAGTTTTTTTTGCTGTGCTTTATAAGACCCCAAAAGTCGGTGGTAGCCGTCAAGCAATTCTTTATTACCTGCCAAAGCATCCAATACATTGATCTGGAAACTGGCCTTGTACAATTCAAGGGTATCAAATTGTTGGTGGATGTCCAGCAATATTTCACTCAAGTCCTGTAATACATCCAAGGTGACCGGACTATCGTTGATGAAGGCCCTGGATTTTCCACTGGGTAAAACCTCCCTCCTAACGATCAGTTCATCACTGTAGTCGAGGTCGTTCTGCTCAAAATATGCATTTAAGCTCAGACTCTTTACGTCGTACTTTGCTTCTACGACACACTTTGAGGACTCATCTGCCAGCGCTTTGACGTCGGATCTTTTGCCCATGACGAGACCGAGTGCACCAAGCATAATGGATTTGCCTGCCCCTGTTTCACCGGTGATGGTGTTGAGGCCGGGTGCGAAGCTGATTTCTACTTCGTCCATCAAAGCATAATTTTTTACGTATAAGGTCCTGAGCATTTTTTTTACTTGGGTTATGAGACTGCGTCAATGCGACCATCTACCATAAAGTAGCGTTTGTCACTCATTTCTGCCAATTCTTCGTTATGGGTTACTATGACAAAAGTTTGATTAAAATCTTTCTTCAATTGCAAGAATAGTTCGTGCATCTCTCTGGAATTGGTATTGTCCAGATTGCCGGTGGGTTCGTCTGCGAGGACTACCTGTGGAGTATTGATCAATGCCCTGGCTACAGCAACGCGTTGTTGTTCTCCTCCTGACAGCTGTGTGGGTTTGTGTTCCATCCGGTCACCCAATCCCAGATAAGAAAGGAGTTCTTTTGCCCTGGTTTGGGTCTTCTTTTCGTCATTTTTTCCGATATAAGCCGGGATACAAACATTTTCCAGCGCTGTGAATTCGTCCAAAAGGTGATGAAACTGAAAAACAAAACCCAGGTTGACATTCCTAAAACCCGCCAACTGCCTTTCTGACATTTCTGAGACTTTGGTATTGCCAATGGTCAATACACCACCATCGGGCTTATCCAAGGTACCCAATATGTGCAGAAGTGTGCTTTTACCAGCTCCACTTTTTCCGAGAATCGACACGATCTTACCTTGTTCTATTTCCAGATCTACGCCTTTCAGCACCTGGAGATTGCCATAAGATTTTATTATACCCTTAGCTTCTATCATATACTTTTGCCTGCTTGTGCAGAAGAAGGACAAATATAAACTAAGACATAGAGATATACTAGCCGGAATGAGAATTGCGCACCTTCCTTTGTGTAAAAGATCAAAATTTACAGCTTAACTATGGTCACAAGTGATTTGAAATTATCAAGCCGAACAACGAAATCCATGAACACAATCCATTAAATATAATTTGCATATCTTACCCGCCGAACACATTTCATGCATTTTTACAGGCTATTGAAGGTGCCAAAAGCACATAAGAAGCCGTTTTAAACCGCAAATAATGAACCAGTTTTTCAGAGAAATTTTCAACCTGCACATCGGTCAGGATGACAATGAAAAAATCCTGGAGTCGGTCAGGAATAACATCAGTTTTCGTGGGGCCAACCTTTGGATTTTGGCCTGCGCCATCCTGGTCGCATCTGTTGGCTTAAATGTCAACTCTACAGCTGTAATCATTGGGGCCATGTTGATTTCTCCGCTCATGGGGCCCATCCTTGGCAGTGGCTTTGCATTGGGCATCTATGATTTCGAACTTTTGAAACGATCGATGCGCAATCTTTTTGTAGCCACACTGACTTCGCTGATCGTCTCCGCAGTTTATTTTTACCTGAGCCCATTCAAGCAAGCTCAATCAGAAATCCTCAACAGGACTTCCCCTACAATATACGATGTGCTCATCGCCTTTTTCGGTGGGCTTGTGGGAGTCATAGCAGTAACCAGAGTGGAAAAAGGAAACCCCATTCCAGGCGTTGCCATTGCTACTGCCCTCATGCCTCCGCTTTGTACAGCGGGTTATGGACTGGCCACAGGAAATTTTAAATACTTTTTTGGGGCTATGTTTTTGTATACGATCAATTGTGTATTCATTGCCATGTCGACTTTCGCCATTGTAAAGTACCTCAACTTTCCGGCAAAATCTCAGGTCGACGCCCGGCAACAAGCCAGGGTCAGGTGGTCGATCATCGCCATCACACTTATCGTAATGACTCCAAGTATCTGGTTTGCATTCCAGCTGTACAAAGAACAAAAATTCATCGACAACGCCAATAAGTTCATCAACAATGAATTGGACGGGGAAACCATAATTTTCAAAAAACTCGATTTCAAAAGCAAGCCCCATACCATTGACCTTGCCTGTTATGGCCATAAATTTACTGAGCAGGAAATCAATGCGCTGAATGACAAACTGGCCTATTACGATTTGTTCAATACGGAGATTGTGCTCAGGCAGGATCAAAACCTGGACCTGCTCAAAAAGGACATCCTCAATGAGATGGACAATGCCGAAATCAATCTGAATGAAAAAGACCTCGCCATCAAAGCGTATCAGGATGAGCTCGACCAATACCACAGCCTAGAAGACCCTGTTTTGTATGAAGAAGCAAGGGCCATTTTCCCGGAATTGGGGAGCCTGTCTCTTGGAAGACATGCCTTTATGAATGGCAGTGACACCATCCGATCCATGGTAATTGCAACCATCGAAGAAACCAACAAACTCAGCGAAGAAGAAATAGATCGCCTCAGTCAATGGCTCAAAATACGCCTGAAGGACAGCACATTAATGGTAACCACACTCAAATATTAATTGATGACATTTGACATCCTTTTTGAAGACGATCACATTCTGGCCATCTATAAGCCGGCTGGCTACTTTGTCCATCGCACGAAGCTCGACTATCAGGCTGAGACCCTCGTGATGCCCCTGCTCAGGGACCAGATAGGACAGAAGGTTTATCCTGTCCACAGACTCGACCGGAAAACAGCGGGCCTGCTCCTCATGGCTAAGGATGAGGAAAGTCAGAAGGCATTCAACGACATGTTTATGGCGGGAAGCGTAAAAAAGACATACCTCGCATTGGTGCGCGGCTGGGCACCCGAAAGCTTCGAAATCGACTACGCCATAGAAAACGACCGCGGAAAACTCCAGGAAGCACTGACACTTGGCAAAAGCATTGCCCAATACGAAATACCCATTTCATCAGGAAAACATCCTACCTCTAGATACAGCTTGGTCGAACTCTATCCTCAGACAGGCAGGCAACACCAGCTGCGCAAACACATGTCCCACATTTTCCACCCCATTCTGGGCGATCGCCCCCACGGTTGCAACAAACAAAATCGCTTTTTCCTGAATCAATTCCAGCTGAATGATATGCTGCTCCACGCCAAAAACCTCAGCTTTACCCATCCCTTCAGCGGGAAACTGGTCAGCATTGATTTTAGCCCAAGGGGTGAATTCAACCGGATCAAAAAGATATTAGAAACGCCATAAAAAAAGAGCGAAGACTCACAGCCTTCGCTCTTTTTATCAGTAGCCCCGACGGGGATCGAACCCATATCTAAAGTTTAGGAAACTTCTATTCTATCCATTGAACTACAGGGCCTGGAAAATCGTGTGCAAATTTACGCTAAAAAACTTCTTTTCAAAATAAGAAGTAAGACTTATTCTAATTCCTCAAACTGTCCAGCAAAATGTCTGCATCAAGAGCAGGATCGCCTTCCGGATATGTGTAAGGTCTGTTTTTGCCAAAGACAGAAATGTTGACGTATCGCTTGGGATTGAGACGGAAATCTTGCAAAAGCAAAGACAGGTTATCGAGTGTTTTGTCAAGGTCTTTGTACAAGGCATCGTCGTTGAGCAACTTGCCTGCCGTGCTGTTTTTGTCGTTGAGTTTGCCCATTACCCCTTCGAGTTCTTTGAGCGACTTGTTGGTGGAGGTCAATGTGTTCTGAAGCAGTTCTACGGCTTTGGTAGATTCTACTACAAAGGTATTGATGGTGTCCATAGAATTGGACAATTTGATTTTGGAAATTTCTTCTGAGGTTTTGTTGAGATTGTTCAGCATCGAAGTGATCTGGTTGTTGTTTGCTGCGATGTTTTTGGTGATGGCGTTGAGGTTGGACATCGTCGCACTGATATTATTGGACGAAGTAGTTGCGATTTTATTGAGGTTGCCTGTAAGTGCATTGAGATTGGTGATCACCTCATCGAGCTGTCTGATGGCGTGATTGACCGCACCGGGCTCGCCTTCAGCACCAAGGTTGTTGATCAGGTCTTTGAGTTCTCCTGATGCAGAAGACACATAATTGCTGATTTCCTCGGGAGAAACCATCGAACCCAAAAGGCCTACCGGTACTCCATCAAAATATGCACCAGATTCGGCACAATCAGACTGACAAGGTTTGCCGTAAGAAACAGCCAAAATTTTGCCGGAAACAATGCCTGAAGACTTCAGCAATATTTTGGTATCCTTGGGAAACTTATAGTTGCCTACAATATTGAAAGCTATGTCCATCTTCTTAGGATCCTGGGGATTGATGGAAATGGCCTGGATAGCACCAATTTTATAACCATTGAGGGTCACTTCAGTACTCACGCCAATGCCTGTAACATCCGGAAAGGATGTGTAGTAGGTATTGTTTTCTTCAAAAAGATTTTGTCCTTTGATGTATCTATAGCCCCAAACAGCTAAAAAAATTGACACTGCTGCGAGTATACCTAGCTTGACTTCTTTTGACATTCCGAAATTATTCTGATGATAAAACAGACCGCAAAGGTAGTATTCTGGCGTATTTGTTTATTTAAAATATATACAAATCTGCCGGACCACCTGACTATTAAACGTCAACGACCTGTGTGACAGATATATTGACGTATGAATCAGTGAAAATGTTCGCGATTGACGGGCCTAATAGTTGGTAGTAAGGAAGGCATTGGTGTACCCAAGGGCGATCAGTTGTTCCTTGGCCTTGGATGCAGCAATCAAAGAGTCAAATTCCCCAATCTGGTATTTAAACAGGTCGTCTTTCTGAAATACGATGACTTGACCAAGCTGGGTGATTTTTTTATTGCCTTCGAGCTCTCTTTTGATGTCTCTCTTTAAGGCCGCAATCTGGACCCTGTATTTTTGGCTGGTGACTTCAGTTACAGATTTTTCAACATCAGATGCTGCTGCAGAAGAAATCTTTTGTGGACTTGCTTGCACAACATCGGTAGTCCTGGCAGGTTCTGGACTTGGCTTTTGTTTGGTTTCCTGTGCTGCAGCATAGTTTTTTGGAAGCTTACTGCTATTTTCTTTGATGGTCTTAAACGCCTTAAAGATGCTCATTGCCACTTCAGTCTGCCCTTCATCACTGGACAAAAAAGCTTCTTCGTCCTCATTGGATAAAAATCCTGTCTCAATCAATACACTGGGCATGGTAGCTCTGCGCAAGACTGCAAACCCTGCCTGTTTCACTCCTCGGCTGGAGGTATAATTTCTTGCTTTTAATGCCGCTTCGACGTGTGAGGCAAATTCTATACTTTGTGATAAATATGCGTCCTGGTACATGGTCAGCATGATGTGACCTACCGGAGAGTTGGGGTCGTAGCCTTCATAATTTTTATCGAAGTCTGATTCAAGCAGTATCGATGAGTTTTCTCTCTTTGCCACCTCGAGGTTGTCTTCAGCCCTGTGTAGTCCCATGACAAAAGTTTCTGTGCCCCTGGTTTTTGAATTCGAGATCCAATTGCAATGGATCGAAATAAAAAGATCAGCGTCTTTTTTATTGGCCAGTCCAATGCGCTCGTGTAAGGGAATGAATACATCAGTCTTTCTGGTGTAAATCACCTCCACGTCGGGAAAATTCTCGCTGATCATTGCACCCAGTTTGAGTGCCATCTTCAATGCCAGGTCTTTCTCATTGAATTTTTTCCCATGGCAACCTCCATCATGTCCGCCGTGGCCGGCATCAATCACCACTTTGGTAATCTCACCGCTTTTCAATGGCTTGATGGTCAGCTCGGCGTTGCTTCCTTCCTCAAAATCACTTAACATATCTTTAATGTCAGTGGCATTAGAAATGGTAGCCGAAAGCAATATTAAAATCGTTATAAATAAAGTTTTAAAATTAGCTTGCATTTGAGACCTTTGCGTTTTCTTAATAAAAGACAAATATAAAACATTTTTATAATAAGTATTCTATTTGAAATCAACAATTTGCATATTTTTCACGCTAATTTTGACCTTTTACTTTAGCACAAAAGTTCAAGCCCAGGTTGTTGATTCTATCCAGACCATAACGCAAACGGATAGCCTGCGTATTATATCCTTCACAGATTCTTTGAAGAATGACTCTTCTTTTGTGGATCAGGGACTTGGAGTAAAGATCTCTAAAGACGCAGTGACAGAGACCGTCAACTACGGTGCAGCAGACAGCAACTGGACCTCCATCACCCTCAATCAGATCCGGTTGTATGGTAAGGCAAATATTAAATACCAGGATTTCTCTATAGACGGAGACTCTGTCATGGTCGATTTTGACAAGGATATGGCCTACGCATACGTGGACATCAGTCAGTACAAACGGTCGGAGGAATATCCCAAGTTCAAAAGTGGAGAGACCGAAGCGGCGTACAATAAGCTGGCATTCAACTTTAAAACCAAAAAAGCATTCGTCAACCAGGTGCGGACTCAGGAAGGAGAATTTTTTCTCTTGGGAGACCAATCCAAGTACGTGAATGCCGACGCTGATTCGACCCTCAGTTCTGATATATTTTACAACAAGGATGCCCTCATCACCACCTGCAATGCTCCGCATCCCCATTTTGGCATAAGGGCGCTGAAGCTAAAAATTATCCCAAACGAACTCGCAGTAGTGGGTCCATCACAACTCGAAATATTTGGCGTCCCTACCCCACTGGTTTTGCCTTTTGGCTTTTTTCCACTGGTCAAAGGCCAATCCTCAGGTCTTATTTTCCCAAAAAGTTATGATTACAATGCGCAGCTCGGTTTTGGATTCAGAGAGATCGGATATTACTTCCCACTCAACGACTACATGGATGCCCGTGTTACTGGCGACATATACACCAGAGGAACGCACGCCATCAGGGTCACCTCCAACTATAGGAAAAAATATGCCTATACCGGAAACATTCGTATTGGCTACAACAACAATATTTTAGAAAATGCAGAAGGCGACCCGCAAAGTGCCAAAAGTTTTTCTCTTGGCATCAGCCACAATCAGGATGCAAAAGCTCATCCTTACAGAACAATAGGAGGTTCTATCAATTTGTCTACAAACCTGTATGACCAGCGTACCTACAATGATGCGACATCGGTGCTCAACAGTACAACCAACTCCAACTTTAGTTTTAATTACAGATGGCCTGACTCACCCTTCAAACTGAGTGTGGCGATGGAACACAGCCAGAACACGCAAACCAGAAGGATGAACATCACCCTGCCAAGAGCGGCTCTCACCATGAATTCTATCAACCCCTTCAAGAGGAAAAATTCCAGCGGTGAAGAACGATGGTATGAGCGCATAGTCCTGGGCTATGGTGCATCCATGAAAAACTATGTCGAAACTACAGATACTACCTTATTTACTACAGAAACGCTCGACAATATTCAGGCAGGACTCAACCATGCCGCAAATCTCAGCACCAACTTCAGAGCTTTGAATTACATCAATGTTTCTCCGAGCGTTAATTACGAGGAAACATATTTCCTAAGAACATTTGAACGCACGCTGAACAATGATTTGGTTTTTGACACTACTGTTGTCGGCAGGGCAGCTGATGGGAGTGAGATCACCAGAATTGACACTACATTTGGTGTGATTGAAGATAAATATGTGACCAGTTTCAGGCCTTACAGGAATTTCAACGTTGGCATAAGCGCCAATACACAGTTGTTCCTGACAAAAACTTTCTCCAAAGGTTTTATCCGGGGATTGAGGCATATTGCCAAGCCTTCTGTAAATTTTGGTTATTCTCCGGATACGAGAAGCATTTATACAGAGTATGTGGATAGTGATTTTCGGGACGAATTCAACAACCCGATTGCCTACAACCCGTTTCAAGGTAGATTGTATAATGCGTCTTTAAATCAGGAAGCGATGGCCCTTTCCTGGTCGATCAACAATGTATTTGAAGGAAAATATTTCAGCAAGAAGGACACACTGGAGAAAAAATTTAAGTTTTTTGAAAATGTCGCCATTGGTGGAAATTACAATTTTGCGGCAGATTCGCTGCAATGGAGTGATATTTCCATCAATGGTACCACAAGAATTTTCAAAGGTTTGAGCAACCTCAACATCAGTGCGTTGATGACGCCTTATGAATTGGATGCCAACAACAGACGGACAAATACGCTTCTGATAAAGTCTCAAAGAAAGTTGGTAGACCTCGTCTATTTCAGGGCCAACTTCAACACAGGCATCACTTTCAAAGAGATAAAAAACATATTTGAAGGGAAAGAAAGAAATGAGTCTGAGCAAAGGGGCGATGCTGTTACAGGCAATCCGACCAAAAAAATGAGGTCGTTTACCGATATGTTTGAAAACTTCAGGATATCTCACAACCTGGCTGTAGCCATTGAACCCAGCAGGTTTACAGGACGCGATACATTGACCATTTCTACACACGGCATTCAATTTACAGGCAGCATTCCTTTATCAGAAAAGTGGAGCATCCAGGTAGGCAACTTTTCCTATGACTTTCAATCCAAAAAATTCATTTACCCATCTTTCTCTTTTGCAAGAGATTTGCATTGCTGGAACATGAGTTTTGCCTGGTATCCTTCCAGAGATGTATACAGCTTTTTCATAGGCGTATCCTCCAATGCGCTCAACTTTATCAAATACGATTACGGACAACGGAATCCACAAGTGCTCTTTGGGAACAGCGGTCTTGGATTCTAAAACCAACTCATCATGAAGGCAATCATCAACGAAAAAAAGATTCTTTCCAACAAATGGGGAGAATATGCAGAATACCACATCACCTACACGAGAACTGACGGCAAAGTAGAACACCAGGTCAGAGAAATCCAGGACAATGGCAATGGTGCAGCCGTTTTACTGTACCACCCGGTTCGCAAGACCGTGATATTGATTCAGCAGTTTCGTCTGGCGAGTATGGTCAACGGCAATGAGAGCGGCATCCTTTACGAAGTACCTGCAGGTCTGGTGGAAGATGGAGACGCTGAAGCCACCATCAAACGGGAAATCCTTGAGGAAACAGGCGTGATGGCTTCTGATGTAAAATATCTGTTCAGCGCTTACGCCACTCCTGGTGCTAAAACAGAGAAAATCTCTTTTTTCACAGCTACCTATGACGAAATCATAGAGTCAGGTAAAAACACAGGCCTGGATCACGAACAGGAGGACATCATCATCCACGAAATACCTTTCGAAAATGCATACGAGGGTATTGGCACTGGAATGATACAGGATTGCAAAACGATCATCCTGCTTCAGTATGCCAAAATCAGTCTGGGCCTATAACCGAAAAACTGTTTCCCTTAACTTCAATCCATCACTATCCTGGATGATTACTGATACAGGACCGGTTTTCCATCCAGAGGTAGGTAAAATAAAATTATTTTCACCTTCTACAAGGGAGATCGTCCTAGTTTCCAGGGCTTTACCAGAAAAATCAAAAACGGTCAAAAGGGCAGCATTTGCAGCGCCTGCATTTTGATAATACACAACGACCTCTTCTCCTGAGGACGGATTTGGATACACCAAAGAAGAGGTAACATCCAGATGATCTTTCCTCAAGACTACGATGGGTGACTCAAATTTTTGATCATTCGCGTCTATCTCAATGATTTTGTAATAACGTATGCCCTTGTATTGAATCCCTATGTCTGAAAAGCTAAAATCATTGTCTCTTTCATGGAATAACTCAGATGGGTTCAATTCCCCCCTACTTTCCCAGACCTTTCCATCCTTACTTCCCATAATTTCAAATCGGTTGTTTGCATTTGTACCATGAGTCGACCATTCGATCAAGTTTTCATCCTCTTTAGCAATGGCTCTGATATGCGTAATGGTCAACGGTAAAAGCGATGAAAAGGTAAAGTCTTTGTTTTGGGAACAGCTTGAAAATGAACTTTCACTGCCTAAAATATGAAAATCCAAGGTCAGGCTAATCACCCCGTCGTCATTGGACAATACCTGATTGATATTGATGGCCTGCCATTCCTGGACAACATTATTACCTGCATTAAATTCCGTAAAGCCGCTGTTGTACGATAGGTTTGCAGCGCCACTATTTCCGCCGGCTGCAGCGAAGTCTACACTTCCACCACATACATTGGAGCTGCCTCCATTCTGAACCCATTTTTCTGTCTGCACAAAGATGGCCTGTAATACAAAAGGCCCGGCACCGTTTACAGAAATTTTTGTACCATCCACTTTAAAAGTTTGCCCATTGATTCTGGCATATACCTGACTGTTGAATACGCCATAATAGCCCTGCGCCATCATAAATTTGACACAAAAAAAACTTAGTAACAACAATAAGCTCTTCATTTTCATAGCATTAAATTTTGATGAATTTCAAAAGTTTTGAATGACTTTCCACTTTAATTTTGATCATATACCAACCTTTTGGCAAGTGGCTTACATCCAAAATTTCAACAGAAGAATTGAGTTGCACACTTTTCACCAATTTTCCACTGACATCTAGTATATCCGCAATGGAAGCACAACAGTCATTGGAGATTATCACTTCTAGTCGATCAGTGACGGGATTAGGCCTGATATTTACATTCAGTCCTTCATCTGCATTGCTCAATTGTACAGCAACAACATTGGAAAAACTTTCCTCCTCCAAATGACCCAAAAATTTCAATCGATAATAATAGATTACACCTGCAGTGACATCAAAGTCTTCATATTGCCCCTTGCAATCCTGCCGCACCAAATCACTGCCACACACACTGACAAAGCTTTTGCCGTCAGATGATTTTTCTAAAATCCATTGGCCTTCTTCAAGAGTTGGCAGATGCTCCCACTCCAATTTGATCTTAGCCTCCCGGGGATGAGCATGAAGTCTGGGCATTGCAATGGCGAGCGGAACAGAACCAGGTTCAATTAGAATTTGTCCTGTAAAATTTTGAGGAAGTCTTGGATATTGGTCCACTTGTTCAGGAATATGAATGTCGTCATTTGCTGAAGGCACCCTACCTTCCTCCCAATTGGCACAATCATTCCAATCTTCGGTCCCATTGTTTCCTGTCCATATAAAACCAGTATTGGCGGCATCGGAAAGAACAGGGTCCGATATCTCAGCAACCCCAATATAAGTGACTTTTACGAAGCATTTTTGGCCTGCTGCTGTATTTTCTGTATTCCTGACTTTTAAAACATACCAATCATCTGCAGGAACATTAAAGCTGGTGTTCAGAATACCTGTGCCAGCCACCTTTTTGAGGATTACCCCATTTCTGTCGGCGATATATGCTGTAATGCTTTGCTGACTGTCAGTCGGCGTTATTTCCAATTGTAAAACACTTCCACCTTTTGCAAAAACTTTGCCGGCGACTCTTTGTCCGAATGATGATACAGGCAATCTGCCACCTTGCCCCAATGATGCACAATGGCTGTCCCCAAGGTCATTCTCCATTTCCCACTCCTGGATGGTTGGACCATTCCTTGTCGGTGCATACGTAGACAAATAGTTGTATAAATCTGTGACTGAATTGACGGTGATACCAGGCGGCGCTGGAGCCCAAAGAGAATAACCATGGCCGTGTGCTCCGGCAATGGAATGACCCGCAGGTGCTGTTTTCACGAGGACTCTGTGGATGCTGGGATTTCCCAGGTGATCTGTAACCGTGGTTGTGCTGATGCCATGGGCACCACTGTAATCGTACAACACTGTTCCAATGGGGAAATCAGTATTGACCCAAACCTCCTGGTCCATGCTGTTGTCACTCACAGCGGCATAGACGTCGGTTACTCCAATAATGACTTTACCTGCTCTTTCAAAAACGAGATGGTCTGTTTTGTTTCCTTTTCCCGCAGGAAAGAAGGGCTCAGCCGGCGTGGTTTCAGCAGTTCTTACCCTGTAATCACCACCTTTAAAATTGAGACGACCATGGGCCTGGATGAGATTATCCAGGTCATTGACTACAGGCAAGGCTGCAGCACTCAAAGGATCGTGTGTGTACCGCTCGCCTGTTGACCAAATATCAAATAAGTCTTAAAAAAAAATGACCGGATTGCCATCTACAGCCATAGTAACAGCATATGCTGCGGCCATTCGCGGTTCTCTTGGATCCAGATGTCCACCATTTCCTCCCAATTCATTTCCAAAATTCCAGCCTGAAGAGTATGAATTGCTCAACGTAACCGTAAAGTCTCCGTTGGCTGTGAGTATCGGTCTATATGTATCGTGACTGTTGACAAATGAAAAACTGCGGTGTACTCTGGTATCAAACGATCCATAATCAAAATACCTTTTGTTTTGCTGTTCACCCGGTAAGACAGAAACATCAAACCCTCCACCTCCGCGAATCATGCTGTAAAGACCACCGAAACTCCCATACCCTCTCAAGCTGAAGTCAAAGGTGCCGGTGTGCTCCTCTCTTCCCTGTCCGGCAGGACAGCCATTGTTGGTATCACCTGTGGGTGCGCATCCTGTCGCAACAGCATTCACATAACCATCGATATCTCCCTTGGACCCAATCCATTCTCCAATATTGAGCATGGTCTGACCACCCTTAGCCCATGCAGGTAGGGAGTATTTGAGATTATAAATAAGGTCTTCCTGCACGTAAATCGGGAAATGTTTCACCGCATCCCATCTGAATCCATCCACCCCACTTTGTTTTTTGAACCATAATATCCAATTTCTTGCTTCTGTCCTCATGTAATCAGAAGGCTGGGTTGGATTTATATAGGGCCGACCGGGCCCAAGTGAAGCAGGAAAGCCGGAGGTCGGTACAACAGAACTTTGTCCAATACCATTCGATTCATAGGAAATATCCGGACCAAAGTAGGGCGAATTGATCTCATTATTGCAGCAAGCGTTTTGGGCATTGGGGTAAAAATTTGTATAATTTTTGGGCCATCTGCCACTGCGGGTAAAGTAATCATCCTGAGACTCATCTATTGCCGGAGTCTGGTAGGAAACGTATCTGAAATTTTTGTATCCACTGTTGGATTGAAGGGACAAGCTGTGGTTATCGATTCCCCCAATCCCTTGTTGCGATCCTGCTCCATCAACATGATTGAGTACAATGTCCTGAATTACCTCGATACCATTGGCGTGCATAACGGCAATCATTCTCAACAATTCATCTTTGGTGCCCAGTGCTGTATTGACATTGGGACTGCCTTTTTGATATTTATCGCCCAGATCATAATGGTCCATGGGGCCATAGCCTACCCATGTCGGTGACTGATTCTTATAAGAAGGAGGAATCCAAATCGCGTCTATGCCCATGGATTTGAGCCTGGGAGCCAGTTTTGTGAGGTAATCTGCCCAACTTCCGGGAAAGTTGTCGTGTCTGTAATCCCACCAAAATGCCTGAAGTACGGTCTTTTTTAAGCGTACTGATTGTGCTGATGAGGTATGGATGAAAAATAAAAATGTCAGCAAGCCTAGGAATGGCAATTTGAGTTTCATGTAGAGTGGCTTTGAAATTTGAACTAACTTAGAGTCAAAATGACACTAAGCAAAAATAAGCTGATCACTCCATTATTTTTACAAAAAACAAGGAAAAATTTTACAAATTTAAAACAGGTCCCGGCGCAGATCTCTCAATATTAGCCGTAGTAGAAGGCATGTATCTTACTCCTCACCTCCGGATGGGTATAAAAATAACGGTGACGAAAATACTTTCCGGCCCATAATTCATCTTTGCTGAAATCCCTCACGACTTCTCCGGGAAAATTTTCTTCATCCACAGCTGTCGTAGCAAGGCCAAGCTTCAAATCTCTTTTGATCCAGCTGGCGAGGGTAAGGGTTAAATCTCCATTGGTGGCGAAAACCTGTACTCTATCCATCATTTTAATCCAATGCTCGGAACTCGTGAAGGCATCGAATGACAATTCAGGTGCAGCCAAAACGCACTTGTGGATATGGCTTGACCAATCCTGATTCTCGAGGCTGTAGTGCAAAAGTGAAGACCCCATGGAGTGTCCCAGTACGTCCACCTTTGCAGAAAGGCCCATCAGCTCAGTGATGACTTCATTCAAACATGGGATGCAAGTCTTCTGCATCCAATCGTGCACGTATGGGTAAAATGAAAACGCCTGCCATTGTATATGAACGCAAACAACTGATGAGTCCTCAGGTAAAATAAATTGATCGAGCGCCCTGGTGATTTCCAGATTTACGGGTATAAAATCAGCCATATATCCATGAAAGTACATGACTAAAGGGTGAGAGGATTTTTGCTGAAGTTCTCTGATGGATTCAAAAAACACCGTTTGCTCTAAAGCTTGCCTGTAATTGAGCCAATGAAGAGTTTCAGAGGCTAATCTCCCCTGGCTAATCTGATGACCCCTCATGTACCAGTAAAAATGCGCATGTTTCATTTGAATGACAGATATTACTTGACAGCGGAGCAATGATCGAATGGCAATTTTCATTCATTCCTCGCTGATTTCTTTATTTGAAACACAAGAATATGGTCTTGAATTCCTCAAAAATGGAAAATAAAAACCCTTTTTTGAGCAGATAAGCTAATTCCAGATGCTTTATCCATATAAAAGTCCTGCTTAATATATAATTCTACCCCTAATATCTTTGTTTTATTTCAAATTATAAATATCTTTGCGCCTCATTTTGAAATACTTAAATTAATAAATCAATGATTGCAATCGTAACAATCGCTGGTCAGCAGTTTAAAGTGTCTGAAGGTCAGGAGATCTTCGTCCACCAGCTAGAAGCCCAAGAGGGAGATGCAGTCAAATTTGATCATGTAAATATGATCATTTCTGACGCTTCTACCAAAGTAGGCACGCCGAGCATCAGTGGTGCAGCTGTAGGTGCTACAGTTCTTGGCCACCAAAAAGGAGACAAAGTGATTGTCTTCAAGAAAAAGAGAAGAAAAGGATACAGAAAGAAAAACGGTCACAGACAGTCTTTCACCAAGATCAAAATCGACTCAATTACAGCTTAATTAAATCACACTAAAAAAAGAAAAAAGTCATGGCACACAAAAAAGGTGTTGGTAGTTCAGATAACGGACGGGATAGTAAAAGTAAAAGACTTGGTGTGAAGTTGTTCGGAGGCCAGGTTGCTACCGCAGGAAACATTCTTGTAAGACAAAAAGGTACAAAGTTTCACCCAGGTAAAAATGTTTACATGGGCAAAGACTTTACGCTTCATGCAGGTGTTGACGGTAAAGTTGTTTTCAGAACGACTAAAGACAACAAAAAATTTGTTTCTATCGATGCATTCGAGACTGTTGATGAAGTAGTAGATACTCCAAAAGCAGCTCCAGCTCCAAAGGCAGCGACTCCAGTAGCAGCAGCTCCAGCAGCAGCGGCACCGGAAGTTGCAAGCAGCGAGGAAGAATAGTTGTATATTATTCTAAATAATAGAAGGCCATCGGTAAACACTGATGGCCTTTTTTAGTTCAATAAATTAACAGATGAAGCTGGTCAGCCAGGAAGTGGTGGGGAGTTTTTTTCTTACTATCTTTGGCTGCCAAATTACTCACATTTCATCGGGGCCATTACCGCCAATGGTAAGCCCTTGAAAACAGTAATGTACTTTTTGAATCAAATTCTTATCCGTGAAAGAGACAGACCTAAGTTTTAATAAAAACGAAGACTACAACAAACTACTCCTTGGACAAATCAACATGACCCTGGATAAAGTCTATCAAGGTGGAGGAAGCAAACGCCTTGATAAAATCCGGTCGCAAGGAAAAATGACAGCCAGAGAACGCATTGATTTCCTGTTGGATCCTCAGACCGATCGTTTTGAAATAGGCGCTTTGGCAGGCTATGGCATGTACGAAGAGGAAGGAGGCTGTCCTTCGGCCGGTGTTGTAGTCGTCATGGGTTATATTACCGGAAGATTATGCATTGTGGTTGCCAACGACGCAAGTGTAAAAGCTGGCGCGTGGTTTCCGATTACAGGAAAAAAGAACCTCAGGGCGCAGGAAATAGCCATGGAGAATCGAATTCCTATTATTTACCTTGTTGACAGTGCGGGCATTTATCTTCCCTTGCAGGGCGAAATATTCGCCGATAAAGAGCACTTTGGCAGAATTTTCAGGAACAATGCCAAAATGAGCAGCATGGGCATACCACAAATAGCGGCTGTGATGGGTTCATGTGTTGCAGGTGGCGCTTACTTGCCTATCATGTCGGACGAAGCCTTGATCGTTGAAGGTTCTGGTTCCATCTTCCTGGCCGGCCCTTATCTTGTTAAGGCAGCGATTGGTGAAGACGTAGACGCGGAAACTTTGGGTGGTGCAAATACCCACGCATCCATATCAGGAGTGACGGATTACAAAATGCCGAATGATGAAGCGTGCCTGAAAAAAATACGGGAGCTCATCGGAGCAATTGGACAACCTACTCTTGCAGGCATCAATAGAATCAAATCAGTAAAGCCTTCCAGAAATGCCGACGACCTCTTTGGAATTTTCCCTGAAAAAGGGCTAAAACCATATGACATCCGGGAATTGCTGGAGGCCATTGTGGATGCAGATTCACTCAATGAATACAAAAAGGAATACGGCCAAAGCATAGTATGCACTTACGCGCGTATAGATGGTTGGTCTGTAGGGATCGTAGCCAATCAGAGAACCATCACCAAAAATGGAAAAGGCGAAATGCAGTTTGGTGGAGTGATTTATTCCGACTCTGCGGATAAAGCCACAAGGTTTATCATGAATTGCAATCAGAAAAAAATACCCCTGGTATTCATGCACGATGTCACCGGATTCATGGTGGGTTCCAGGTCAGAACATGGAGGCATCATCAAGGATGGTGCAAAGATGGTCAATGCGGTTGCCAATTCAACCGTGCCCAAATTTACTGTAGTCATAGGAAACTCATTTGGTGCGGGTAATTATGCGATGTGCGGCAAGGCCTATGACCCAAGATTGATTTTAGCATGGCCAACAGCGAAGATTGCCGTTATGGGCGGAAACCAGGCCGCCAGTGTATTGACCCAAATACAAGTATCTTCTCAAAAGGCAAAAGGCAAAACTTATTCACCTGAGGAGGAATTGGCTTTGACCAATGAAATAAAAGCCAGATACGAGGAGCAAACAAGCCCTGTTTACGCCGCTGCAAGATTGTGGGTAGATGCGGTCATTGATCCAAGAAAAACAAGAAGTTGGATTTCCTCAGGCATTGAAATGGCCAATCATGCTCCCATCGAACCTTTTAATGTAGGAGTGATACAAACGTGATGCCGAATGTCATCGAACAAGCCATAAAAAATAAACGTTACTACTTGACTCGTTTGTTTTTAATAATTACCTTGGCAATCACATTTATTAACAAATTTTAAATAGAAAATTATTATGGGATTATTTTCATTTTTGAAAAGCGCAGGACAAAAGCTGCTTGGAAGAGAGGCAGAAAAAAATGATGCCGCAGAAGCTGTTGAAACTGCTGAAACAAAAGCTGCGAACAATGCTGCAAAAGCCAACTTACTGAAGACTGTTGTAGAAAGTAGTGGTATATCCGTGGATGGTCTGAGTGTTGATTTTGATGGAGAAACTGTAACTGTATATGGTCAGGCACCTTCTGTAGCTGATAAAGAAAAAGTAGTTTTGATGTTGGGCAATGTTGAGGGTGTAGCATCCGTTGACGATAGAATGTCTGTAGCAGTACAGGAGCCCGAATCAGATTTTTATGAAGTCAAATCTGGTGATTCTCTTTCAAAAATAGCAAAAGCTTATTACGGAGATGCTATGAAATATCCAACCATCTTCGAGGCAAATAAACCTATGCTTTCTGATCCGGAGAAAATTTACCCGGGCCAGGTGTTGAGGATTCCAAAACTCTAGGCTTAAAGGCAAAAAGGAAAGGGCCGATCAAGATTTTTGATCGGCCCTTCTTTTTATATATAAATATAGAACCTCATAAAAAAACCTCGCACCCAAAACGAGAAGAATGCGAGGTAAACCAACATTACCAATGAGATATGTTAACCAACTACATTATATACGCACACAGACCTACTTTTGTGCTTAAAATCAAGTTAAATTATACTTAAAGTTTGCAAAAGTGTTCTTTTAATGGCTTATTCAGTCAAAATAAAAGGCAATTTGGCCTGAACTCCATTGCATGTAGTTATAGTCTTAAGGGCTTTGAGTGTAGATGTTGTACCTGGAGCATTTACTTTCAGCCAGGCTGTAATTCTGCTCTCAGCGTCTTCAGCCGCTGCAAATCCCTCTAGTAATTCTTGCCAGAATTCTTTTTTAATGTATGGATATTCACTGATCCTGTAGTCTTCAACATCCGCCATTTTTGCAGCACTTACAATAGCATCTTGCAAATTTCCAAGAGAATCAACCAAACCTATCTGTAAGGCTTTGTTACCTGTCCAGACTCTTCCTTGAGCTATGCCTTCCACCTCACTCACAGGCAGCTTTCTTCCCTTTGCTACTTTCCCAATGAATTGATTATAAACATCCTGAGTCATCTCAGTCATGTACTGTTCTTCTTTGGATGACAAATCATAATTCGAACTTAAAAAGACCGTATTGTCGTGCGTTTTTACCGTATCAAACTGAATACCCAATTTTTCATTCATCAATTCTTTGGTCTTCAATAGTATGGAAAATACACCAATCGATCCAGTCAAGGTATTGGGCTGAGCAAAAATCTGGTCGGCACCACAGGCAAGATAATAACCGCCACTTGCTGCGTAATCACCAAATGAAGCAACTACAGGTTTTCCAGCTTTCTTAATGAGTTCGATTTCGTGCCAAATCAAATCGGAAGAGTATGCACTTCCTCCCCCACTGTTTACCCTGAGGACTACTGCTTTTATTTTGTCATCATTCCTGATTTTTTGGAAAATATTCAAGTATTTGGCATCAGAGATGACTCCTTTTTGCTTTGTTCCGTCCATGACGTCGCCCTCAAGATAAACTACAGCTACCTTATTGGAAAACGATCCTTTTTTAGACAGCGTCACCTTATCATCATAATCGCCCAAGTCAACAAAAGGAAGATCATCTGCTTCAAATCCGGTTTTCTGAGACAAGTAGTCAAAATATTCATCGCGATAACCAATGGCATCCACCAGACCGGCTTCTTTCGCATGCTTAGCCGATCTGCCTGACAGTTCATTCATGATCTTGTCAATGGCGATTGAGTTGAGTTTGCGGTTATCCGCAAGTACTCTTTTGAGTATGCTCAAATTTTCATTTAAAAATTCTCTGGTCTGGGTTTTATTTTCCGGACTCATATCAGTTCTTCGCAAAGGTTCAGTAGCGCTTTTAAAATTTCCTGCATAAAATATTTTAAAATCGACACCAAGCTTTTGAGCGGCATCTTTTACAAATGGTATCATGACCCCATAGCCCCTCATAGCTATCTCTCCGTTGGGGTTGATGATGACGTGGTCTGCGGCGCTATTGATCATATATCCGTTCTGTGAGCTTGATTCAATGTATGATACAACAGGTTTACCGCTTTCTTTGAAAGAGTTGATAGACGCTAAAACATCCAGCAACGTAGCACCTCCATTGGCGGGGTTAGAGACTTCAAGGGCCATAGCTTTAATTTTATCGTCAGTCTTTGCGTATTCAATGAGATCCTTCACTCTTTGCAAACCGAGATTTTTGGGCGTTGACTCGAGGGTAAATGCCTGTGTTTCAATATTGTCTGTCAACTCAGGTATGTATTCATCCAGTCTGATCCTCAATATACCGGTACTGGCTTTATCATCAGAACTCATCATGGCCATTGAACCTATCACAGAAAAGATTCCAACTACAACGAATATGGCAACAATAGTTCCCAAACAGGAGCTTAAGATATTCTTCAAAAAATTCATTCAATTATTATTTAAATCAGCCTGATCGATTTTTTAACAAACAAATCTATTGTTTTGTTAGCTGATTGAAGAAATAAATAGATAAGATAGTAACCAGAGCCGACAAAATGCAGCCTGATTAAAGACTTAGGCTGAGTCTATGCACTCCGGGGCGATAAGTACGAGAAAGGTAGGATTTGATTTCGTCATAATGCGATCTGTTTTTGACGAAGTCTATTTCATTAAGATCTATGATCAGCAAAGGGAAGGTGAGCACATTTCTAAAATATTCAAAGTATGAGTTTTGGATGCCGGACAGATATGAATCACTGATTTTGTTTTCATAGTCTCTACCTCTCTTATTGATGTTTTTCTGCAAGATGTCCGGGTTGCGATGGAAGTAGACATAAAGATCCGGAGTTGGGAAAGATTGATTGAGAACAGTAAACATTTTTTGAAAAAGGCGAAATTCCTGGTCTTTGAGGTTTTGCCTTGCAAAAAGCAGAGTCTTGATAAATGAATAGTCAGAAATTGCAAAATCATAAAACAAGTCTGTTGAAAGCTCTTGCTGAAGTTGTTTATATCTTTCTGTCATAAAAAACAACTCTACTGTAAATGCATATCTCTCTGGGTCACTGTAAAACAAAGGAAGAAAAGGGTTGTCAGCAAACTCTTCGAGAATAAGCTTACAGTTGTATTCTGATTTGATCAGATTGCAGAATGAGGTCTTCCCTGCACCAATGTTGCCTTCAACGCATATGTATTTATAAGGGAACAAATGATTCTTGTTATTCTGATTCATAAATTCTTACCTCGCAATCATCCTTGCACTGATCATATAACTCTTCCACTGAAAGATCAAAGCCTGGCATAACCAAATCAGGTAGGAGTTCCATAAGCGGTATCAATACAAAGTTTCTTTCTGCAATTTTTGGGTGTGGTATGATAAGGTCTGTAAGTTTGACTTGCTTTTTACCCACCAATAAGATGTCGATGTCAATATTTCTTGGGCCCCATTTAGCCGTCTTATCACGACCAATGATTTCTTCTATCTCTTTGGTTTTATTGATGATCTGTTCAGGAGATAGTCTGGTTTCAATAATCACTGTCATATTGATGAAATCCTGTTGGTCTTTGACTCCCCAGGGTTCAGTCTCATAAAGCATAGATTTACGCACAACAGACCCTATATGCTGTTTAATGAGTTCAATAGCCCTATTGAGAAAAGCTACTCTATCGGCCTTATTGGATCCCAAATGTAAAACTACCTTTTCCAATGCAATATTTTAATATGCAATGATAACACATATTTTTAAAAATTCTAATTTGAAGATCTTTCGATTCGAAAGTGGTATACAATTTTGTCAAAATTCATATGGAAACAGAAGTTACTTAGTATTTGCACAATAACAGAACTGTCGTAAAATGACTACATAATGAGTAATGATTGTTCCAATAAATTTGGATTTGTAATTAAAAATCTACAGTAACCATTGCAAAAAAAAAAGAAGAGCGCCCTTAAACAAGAGCGCTCTTCCAAAAAAAATTTATCCGTTTGACTATAATTGAGTCAAAGTTACTTCAAACAAAAATCCTGCGTCCCAATCAGTTGTAAACTTGATGGTCTTTGCTGCCGGATCAATTTTGAAATCTGTCATTACAAGAGCACCGCCGAAGTCACCAACTTCAATAGTTTGACCTGCGTACTCAAATTTATTGCCAGGAATATCAACAGCCTTTACAGTGAACCCTCTGGCTGCATAGTGGTAGCCATATTTTCTTCCAAAATCATAGTAACCTCCAATTGCATCAGAAATGGCAAAAACACCATTTCCCTTATCAACTATCATGATAGGTCCCAGGTTTTGATATTGCGGAGTGATGCTTCCATTTCTTTTCACATCCGCCTTATACATACCTGCTATGCTTGTTGTAAAGTCACCAGGGCAAACATTCCACACCACTGTTCTTTCTGCTGCACCCGGAATTCCATCTTTGTTCGAAGCACTGTAAACAATGCTGTAAACATCTGGTCCATTTACAGTTGAAGAAGAAAAGTAAGAGCCTGTAATATCAGTGTTTACCTGAATCTCATTACCACCTTCAAGTGCAGTCAAACCTTCATCTACATAGCTTGTTGCTGTACAAGGAAGTTCGATATATGCATCTCCATGCATGGTAAGTTTTGGCAAATAAGTTACTCCAGAAGGTTCTGCGCTATTGACAACTGTTTCGCAACTGGTCACTAAAGTACCAACTGCTAAAGCTCCCGCTATAAAAAATCCAATTTTTTTCATTCCAAATCTAATTTATAGTGAATTAATTATCCCAAAATATTTTGTCAGTGATTGTTCTCTGACCAGGAGCATTAGGATTCAAACTCCTTTCGATAGCAGGAAACAACCAAACAGAAGGAAATTTACCAGCTCCCAATACAGAGTATGGAGGGGTCTGGAAAATACCAGCTGTAAACAATCTGCTGGCTGGTCTATCAAACCTTCTGGTCTCAATCCAACCTTCATCTTCTTGAGTTCCGTTCATTGCTATCCATTTTTGAACAGCAATTTTGTCCAATTTGTTGTCCAAAGAGCCACCATAATTTAAACTTGCGATATAATCGTCTGCTCCATCAACTCCCAGATATTCAAAATTACTTGCAACAGCGTTAGCGAACGCAACAGCATCATTGTCAGCTGTTCCATATCTTGCAGCAGCTTCAGCTCTCAAGAACCAAACCTCCCAATCAGACATCAGAATTACTGAGTTAGCTTCTCCATATGCAATATCAGATGAACCACTGTAATCAGAAGAAGGATCTGTAAAAGGTACATCTCTGTCAACTGTGCCCTGATCGATACCCCTCAATGTACCTTTAAAAGTACCTGAAGTTGCAGGGCTATAAAATGCTGTACCTCTTGGGTCATTCAATTGTTCCAATACATTCAAAGTAGCGTTGCTGGCAAAGTAAAAATCACCTACACCCCACTCGAATCTAGCATACATTGGATTCTGTCCTCCGGCATCACCAGAGAAAGGAATCGCAGCAACATCGTCAGCTGTTTCAATAAAAGTACCATTAGCGATCAATGATTTTACTGCATCTGCATTTGGAGCCACTTCAGAAGTTCTCATCAAAATTCTCAATTTCAATGAGTTGGCAAATTTAATCCATTCACCAACATTTCCATGATATACAAAGTCATCATCTCCAATATCATCTGAAGAAGCAGCACTTAAGTCATTGATGGCTTCATCGATAAGTGTTACCAATGAAGGGTAGATCGCAGAGGCCTGATCAAATTTAGGAGACAAAATTGCCCCGTCATTGATTTCACCTGAAAGTGCTTCATTGAAAGGCACATCGCCAAAGTGGTCTACTAATCCCTGGAATACATAAGCTGTCAAAGCTTTTCCGACACCTTTATAGGCAAGACTTTCACTTTTAGTTAAGAATTTTAGGTCAATAAGGATATCAGCATATGCTGTCCCCCAATATCCGTCAAAATCGTCTGGTTCTGAAACGAACCTTTCTTGATTTCCAAGAGAAACACCGATACCCCAGGTATAGTATTGAGCCCAAAGAAATGAAGCTGCGTTTAGGTCTACATCCTGCATGTAACCCAGATTTCCCAATGCCGCTGCCAAAATCTGGCTATCACTCGCAGAAGGAGAGTTGTTTGGATCTACGTTGATTTCCTCAATGCTTTGTTCGCATGACATCATGCCAAAAAATGCAAGAACGATCAACGATCTAAATATATATTTCATATTTATACTCAATTTAATAATGATTAGAATGACAATTTCAAGTTAACACCAATACTTCTTGAAGGAGGTGTTTGCGTTGTTTCGATACCACTGGCATTACCTGTCAATGCTGGTCCGTTGATTTCAGGGTCAGCAAAAGTGTTTTCTGCTGGCAACCAGAATTTTACGTTTCTAGCAAATACAGACAAAGTTGCACTGCTGATGGATGCTTTACTCAATACTTTCTTAGGTATATCATAAGAAACTCCCATCTCTCTCAATTTCAAATAAGAAGCATCGATGAGGAAAGTTGAGTTAGCAGGGTCATACTCAGTGAAAAATCCTTGCTCAGTGATTGCAATGTCATTCTCTGAAAATGTACCATCACCGTTGTCGATTACAGAATTTGGATAAATGTATTCTTCTCTGTTGTAATTAGCAGTGTGAAGTGCAGTACCGTTAAATTCTGTCATGAACTTGGTCTGAGAAACAAAAGATCCTCCTTTCTTCATATCAAACAACATGTTGAATCCAAGACCTTTAAAGTTGATGGTTGTACCAAAACTTGCAGTGTAATCTGGAATATAAGATCCGAGGTACTGCTCTTCGTCAGTAAGCAATGGATAACCAGTCACGCCATCTACGATAACTTTACCATCAGGAGTAGTTTTTTCTGCCAAAGCTTTAAAAGTACCGAATGGATAACCCTCTTTAGCTACTATAGAAACACCAGGAGTATAAGGACCACCGACAACCAATTCATCGATATCATCTGTGATCTTCTCAACATTGTTCACGTTTTTCGCATATGTTGCGAAAAGTTCCCAATGCAATCCTTTTACCAAACCAACAATTGGCTTCACATTCACAGTTAATTCATGACCCTTATTGGTCATTCTACCGATGTTGGCAACAGTAGATGTAAAACCAGTTGACCTTGGAAGTGAAATTTGAACAATCTGGTTAGAGTGGTCAGCTGAGTAATAAGTGTAAGCAACATTAAGCCTGTCATTAAACAATCCTACATCAGCTCCAACTTCAAACGTTGTAGTCAATTCCGGTTTCAAATCAGGGTTACCAATTCTATTACCTGTTGTAAAACCAGGCTGACCATTCAATGGGAAGAAAATTGCATAATCACCTAAAGCTGCAATTGTTGGGTTACCTACATATGTAGATTGCAACAAGTAAAGACCTGCATCTTTACCAGATGTACCATAACTGGTTCTGAATTTAGCAAAATTCAAAACGTCAGAATCCAATTTCAACATGTCGGTTATCACCAATGATGCTCCGAATGCATTGTAGAAGAATGAATTGTTGGCCGCTGGAAGTGTAGATGACCAGTCATTTCTTGCAGAATATTCAAGGAATGCATAGTTTTTGTATCCCAATCTTGCATTACCCAATAAACCATAAAGTCTGTAAAGTGTATTGAATTGTGAAGATCTTGCAGATGCAGTTGAGTTGCTTAAATTATACCATCCCGGTACAACTAAACCTCCAGATGTTTCACCGGTGATTGATCTTGATTCTCTTTGGAACCAGTTGTAACCAGCAGTTACATCCAGGCTGAAATCTTGGTTCAAGGCTTTATTATACACTGCCTGAGCTGTGAAGTCGAGGTTGGTATTTTGTCTGAAAAAATTGGTATAATCACCAACTGATGAGTGCTTGGTTTCTCTTGAGCTCAATGCGAGATCATCTGTCCAAACTTGTTGAACTGCAGGTTGGAAAGTTGGAGTCCATGTTTCAACCTCAGTTGTAACAACATTTGAACCAAACCTACCTACCAGATTCAATCCTGGAAGCAAATTGTAAGTCAATGAAGCATTTCCAAGGAAGTTGTTGATTTTACCTTCGTTACCATATTCATTCAAAATGAAGTATGGGTTTACAGAAGAGTAAGAACCCCAGTACCCGTCAATACCGTGGAATGGGTTGGTATAATCTCTCAATTCACCAAAAGGAATATTTACAGGCGACTGCACAGCCATTGCATATGCGTTGTTTCCTTCGAAAGCCCTTGAACCTTCCTGAGCTGTGTTTTGATTGGTGTTCGCATAAGAAATAGAGAAATCTGATTTAAGCTTTTCACTCAACTGAGCAGCTGCGCTTAAAGAAACTGTATTTCTCTTATAGTAGGTATTTTCAAGAATACCATTTTGTGAAACATTAGAATATGATGCACGATAAGTAAATCCATTTGATCCACCAGAGAAGCCAATGCTGTTTGTAGCAGTGTTTCCTCTGTTGAAGAATTCCTGGAGCTGATTAGGTACAGCACTGTATGGTCTTGTCAATGCTTCAACAGCACCATCACCATCTGTATCAACTGGAGAAGTCCAAGGTCTTACAACACCGTCAAATGCAGGACCCCATGACCAGTTTTCACCAGAGTCAAAGTGTGCATTGTCATAACCTTGTCCGAATCTGTCTTGTCTTTGCAACAAAACATAAGCCTCTTCAGCTGAGTATGAGGAGTTTAGATCAATTCTCATTGAAGTGCCTTTGTTTCCTTTTTTCGTTTTGATCAAAACAACACCGGAAGCACCTCTTGAACCATATAATGAAGTTGCAGATGGTCCTTTCAGGATGGTTACTGATTCAATATCATCTGGGTTGATATCGTTGAATCGGTTTCCGTGGTCAGCGTAACCAGTAGTTGATGAACCGGCACCACCAGATGTAGACGAGTTGTCAATTGGAATACCATCAACAACAATGAGCGCGTTGTTGTCCCCTGTAAGAGAACCTTCACCGCGCAATACGATCCTCGTTGAAGCACCGACGGAACCTGAACCTGTTGAAAGTCTTACACCTGCAGTTTTACCTCTTAAGGCCTCAAGTGTATTTTTATTGGTTACAGACATCAAATCGTCGGCGTTGACCGTTTGGTTTGCATAAACCGTTTCTCTGGCGTTTCTACTAACACCAGCGGCAGTTACTACAACTTCGTCAAGCAGTTGTCCTTCACTGAGTGTAATGTTTACAGATGTTTGACCAGTGATGTCTACAATTTTTTCTGTAAAACCTACATAGGAGACAACCAAGGAGTTAATGTTTGATGGAACATCTATTGAAAAGTTTCCATCTAAGTCAGTCACAGTACCAACTGTTGATCCTGCGACCAATACATTGGCCCCGATCAGAGGCACGCCATCACTGTCGGAAACATTTCCGGTAACAGTGCGCTGCCCTACTGCAATCGTGAGGGTGCCCAACAAAAGCAGAATTAGTAAAGAGAATTTCTTCATGTAAATAAATAATTTGGTTAAAAGAAATAAATACTATTAATAGTCAAAGTCAGTTAGGGTTAATGACTACAGATACTTAACTTTTTATTTAATAGTTTCGCTGCCAAAAATGACGATTTTTTTCAGAAAAATTAATATTAAGTTAAAAATAAATAAAAATCAGTCATTAATATTTCAGGATTTCATTTGCTTTTTTCCATGCAATCAGCCTGTTTAGGAAATTATATTCAGAAAACAGCTATATAAGATAGAATATCATCAAAGTAATTGTTGAATTTCCGTTTTTTATATTTTTCAGAATTTTTAAACATTTCTTCACACGGTTTTTAGGACAACTCCCGCAAATAAAGTTGAATGGTGTTTTTGAGGCCAAAATAAAGGGCATCACAAACGAGGGCATGACCTATGGATACTTCCTGTAGGTGGTTAACCTCCTGTTTGAAGTATGCCAGATTGTCAAGATTGAGGTCATGTCCTGCATTGATCCCCAAACCGAGTTGATGGGCAATTTCTGCAGCCTTTTTAAATGGCTGAACCGCTTTTTCCCGGTTTATGTGGTAATAATGCGCATATGGTCCTGTATAAAACTCGATGCGGTCTGCGCCAGCTTTGGCTGCGCCCTCCAACATTTCTGATATAGGATCAACAAACAAGCTTGTCCTTATTCCATTTGACTTGAATACTTCGACTACCTCTTTTAATTGTTCATACTTGTCAACGGTATTCCATCCGGCATTAGAAGTAAGTGCGTCCGGAGCATCTGGCACTAAAGTCACCTGGTGCGGCAAAACTCTGCAAACGTCATCGATGAAATGTTTGCTTGGGAATCCTTCAATATTGAATTCCGTCTTCACTAAAGCTTTTAATGGACTCAAGTCATCAAATCTGATGTGTCTTTCATCAGGACGTGGGTGTACTGTAATACCTTGACCACCAAATTCTTCAATATCCCCGGCTACTTTGAGAATATCCGGCATGTTTGCGCCACGTGAATTTCTGATCAAAGCAATCTTATTAATATTGACACTTAATCTTACCATAGTAGTTTATTATAATTACTTTCGTCTGCAAAATTATACAGATATTGGAAAGCATATTGAAGCAGAGGGCAATTTCTGCATTTATATTCGTTGTTGTGGTGGTCGGCTTGTTTTGTTCGGGAAATTTTGGGGCTATGGCATTGCTCGCTGCCATTGTACCGGCAAGCTTATACGAGTTTGGTAAAATGCAAAAAAAAGAAGGGCCGGCATTGTGGCTGCCTGTTTTATGGGGATTGGCTGTGATAGCATTTCTTTATTTTGCTGATTTTAGAGGGAGTGAATTCAATTCTGTTGCCATCATAGCCTCGGCTTCTTATCTGATGACGGGCTTGTTTATTTTATTGCCAAGAATACCCCTGACATCCTGGGTATCAAATACAGCATATTTTTATCCTGTTGTTGGCGCGGCTTTATGGATAAAAATGCTGGACCTTGAGCCTCAAATGAATATTGTTTTGTTGTTGGTTTTATGCCTGCTATGGGCAAATGATACCGGTGCTTATCTTGTTGGAAGAAGATGGGGAAAACATAAGCTTTATGAAATCATTTCACCAAAGAAGACATGGGAAGGGTTTGCCGGTGGATTGGTTTTTACAATGTTGACTGCCGTAGGGATTCACTTCACGAAATGGGGCATCGAAACCAATTGGTTTTTGGCAGGCTTGCTTGCAGCAATATTGGGTACTATGGGTGACCTGGTTGAGTCAAAAATAAAAAGAGAAAACAATGTCAAAGATTCCGGAAACATCATGCCTGGACATGGAGGCATCTGGGACCGCTTTGACAGTTTTCTCTTCTATATGCCGTTTGCTTTGCTCTTGGTTTTGGCCTTTTGACCAAAATTATTGGGCAACCAAATCTAATTCTTCTGCAGTTACAACTTCAACCCAACCGTATTTGTCCTCGATGGTCAGTTTTTTGATGCCGTCAATGGTATCATACAACATTTCTGATATTCCCGACTTACTGGTATCCAGCTTGATGGTTTTATCCATATAACTGATCTCACAAACATTTGAAACTACTGCTGCTGTTCCGGTACCAAATACTTCTTTCAATTCTCCACTTTCTCCTGCAGCAACAATTTCCTGTATGGTAACTGGTCTGATTTCTAGGTTGTAGCCCTTGTCTTTGAGAATGGTAATGATGGAATCTCTGGTTATCCCTTTGAGAATTGCCCCATCTGTTTCAGGGGTAATTATTTTATCACCAATAACGAAGAAGATATTCATAGTACCAACTTCCTGAATGTATTTGAACTCCTTGCCATCGAGCCACATCACCTGATCATAACCTTGCTTTTTTGCATCCAAAGCCGGTTTGAGCGAGGCTGCATAATTTCCTGAGGTTTTTGCCTCACCTACTCCTCCTTGAACGGCTCTAACATATTTGTCTTCTGCTTTAAGTTTTACAGGAGCGGTATAATATCTACCTACAGGAAGAAGCAGGATCATAAACTTATAGGTATCAGATGCTTTTACGCCCAGAAATTCATCTGTTGCAAACATAAAAGGTCTGATGTATAATGAGCATCCTTCCAATGAAGGTATCCATTCCCTGTCGACATAAACCAATTTTTTTAGACCTTCCATGAACAGCTCTTCAGGTACTTCGGGCATGCACATCCTGCGTGCTGAAGCATTGATCCTTTCCAAATGTTTGTCAGCTCTAAAAAGAATAGGATTGCCGTCAGGCGTACGGTTTGCCTTCATTCCCTCAAAAATTGACTGCCCATAGTGTAGTGCTGCATTTCCCGGATGGAGTGATACGTTTTCGAATGGCTTGATGACCACATTGGTCCACTCTCCGTTGATGTAGTCTGCGACCAACATGTGATCAGTAAATACTTTCCCAAAAGGAATATTGTTAAAATCCAGTTGATCGATTTTTGAGTTCTGCGTTTGAATGACTTTAATATCCATATGTTTATTTCATTTAGAAAGTTGGTGCAAAGATAATACATATGATTAAAGGAAATCAAATGATTGGTTATTTATGCCAAACAAATGACCTTAATCATGAGGTATTCTTAGTTTAACGAATATAGTTGTGGATGTATTGATCTCATTTTGCCGTTTTTTTATATTTATCTACATTGCGAGGCTTTTTAAAATAATGCGATTTAATACAATAGGATATGTATACACCAAATTCGGGTCGTTACGATCACATGCACTACCAGAGATGTGGTAGAAGCGGAATACAACTTCCCATCCTTTCTTTGGGTCTTTGGCACAATTTCGGAGGGGTTGATACCTTAGAAAATGCAAGGAAAATGATCCATCATGCCTTTGATCATGGCATTACCCATTTTGACCTTGCCAACAATTACGGGCCGCCACCGGGCTCCGCCGAAGAAAATTTTGGAAGGATCTTAAAGCAGGATTTTACAGGATATCTAAGAGACGAACTCATCATTTCATCAAAAGCCGGTTATTTGATGTGGCCAGGACCTTATGGGGAATGGGGCTCAAGAAAATATTTGATCTCTTCATGTGATCAAAGCCTCAAAAGAATGGGACTGGAATATGTTGACATTTTTTATTCGCATAGACCAGATCCAAACACCCCTTTAGAAGAGACCATGATGGCCCTGGATCAAATTGTTCGAAGCGGAAAAGCATTGTACGTTGGATTGTCCAATTATGAAAATAAAGAAGCTGCCGAAGCCATCAGCATATTGAAAGAACTGGGTACTCCTTGTTTGATTCATCAGCCAAAATATTCCATGTTTGTCAGATGGGTGGAAGATGGTTTACTGGACATACTCGAAGAAAACGGAGTTGGCTGCATACCTTTTTCCCCACTGGCTCAGGGGCTTCTTACAGACAAATACTTACACGGAATTCCAAGTGATTCCAGAGCTGCAAAAGCCCATGGTTTTTTGCAATTGAATGAGGTCTCTGAAGACAAGATCCAAAAGGTCAGGAATTTGAACGAAATTGCTGCAAGCAGAGGACAAACACTGTCGCAGATGGCTTTATCATGGTTACTGAAAGACCACAGGATTACTTCTGTACTCATTGGTGCCAGCTCAGTGGAACAACTCAATCAAAATTTAGGAATCGTAGGAAACTTTAAATTTTCAGGAGAAGAACTAGAGGCCATTGAAGCTATATTAACCTCATAATCATCTTGGTAAGAAGCTGTAAAAATCAAGGATGATCAGAAAGGATCACCTTGATTTTTATTTTAATCATGTGTCACCAGTGTATACTCTGGTACGAGAATGGCGGGCATATTTGCATTTTTTGCGGCAAGAATGCCCATAGCACCATCTTCGAATACCAGACATTTTTCAGGTGCAATTCCCATTTTTTCGGCACATTTTAAAAACGTTTCAGGGTGAGGTTTATGGTCACTTACATCATCAGCGGATACAACGATGTCAATGTATTCATCTGCACCGATCAACTTCATCACTTTACCAGCGCTGTATGCATTGCTGCCGGTACCAATTGACATGGGCATTTTCCCGGACATGCTTACCATAAAATCAAAAACAGGTCCAACAGGTCCTACCCCACCGTTTTTGTCCAGAATTTCATAGTATTTCTCAGATTTCATTTTACGTCCCACTTCAGGATCAACAGTCCAACCAAACCTTTCCTTCATCCTTTGGAGTACTACATGCGATGGAGCACCTGCGTATTCATTGATCAATTGGGCCGTGATGGGAATACTCAGACTTCTGCCTGTATCTTCCCAGGCCATAATGTGCAACGGCATGGTGTCTGCCAAAGTGCCGTCCAAATCAAAAATGATGCCCTCGATATTTTCGGGGAGAATGCTCAAAATAAATTCCAGATTCAAAATATAAGTTTTGCTGCAAACTTATGCCAAGTCATTTACATACTATGTTTTAAAGAAGAAAAAATTGACAGTTATTTTGTCAGCAAAACCTATTCTATTCCAAAAGTTTTCAAACAATTGAGCAATTTCATTCAAATGAAATCCTGAGTAAGACCCCTCCTGAAGTAAACTCTGAATCTATTGATTTCTAAAAATCAAGGGGTGCACCAGCCAATTCTTTTTTACCAGAATCCTGAATGCTTTCGCTTGCTTTTGACTTGTCCAGCATCAAAAAATTGTCGGCCTTAATTTCTGTAATGTACCTTTCTACACCTGCAGCATCTTTATAGTTTCTATAGGTAATACTCCCTTCGACCAGAATCTGACTGCCTTTGGATATTAGCTTTTTCATGTTTTCAGCAAGGCTGCCCCAGGCAATGATGTTATGCCATTGGGTTTCTCTGACCAATTCTCCACTCGCACTTTTGTAACTTGTTGTTGTTGCCAGTGTGCATTGGGCTTTTTTTGAGCCCCCTGTAAACTCCATAAATTTGAGCTCGTTTCCGATGTAACCAATAAGTCTGACAGAATTTCTCATGTTTTCATTTTTTAATCGTTATTGAATCTTCCAAATGTATAGTGAATTCAATTTACCGATCAAGATTTAAACGTTTATAAACGTTTATAAACGTTTGTAAACGCTTATTGGCCAAAGTAAAGCTCAATTTTTCTTCTTCTTGTGATTTGACTTCTTCGATTCTATTCTATTGTTACTTATTTTTATATTTTTCATCACTGCTTAATTAAATGATTCTTTAAAAAAGATGATATGAAACATAAAACCAATTATATCCAGCAAATTTTACAAACTGAAGATCAGCATCTACAGAAGCTCCATGGTCTAGTTGCTGCTTCTATGAAAGAGCAGGAGTTGCTGTCACAAAATCTTTTAAACAGCCAACAAGACAGACCGGCTCTTGGACAAAGAATAGCTGATAAAGTGGCAAGCTTCGGTGGTTCCTGGAAGTTCATCATATTATTTTCCGTGATCATTTTGATTTGGATAACAATCAATATATTGTTTGTTCAAAAAGCCTTTGATCCATTCCCATTTATTCTTTTGAATCTACTGCTTTCCTGCCTGGCAGCACTACAAGCGCCAGTCATCATGATGTCGCAAAACAGGCAGGAAGAAAAAGACAGGCAGAGAGCAGAAAACGATTATCTCATCAACCTCAAATCGGAGATTGAAATCAGGAACCTTCATGAAAAATTAAATTTACTGATGGAGGAGCAATTGCAAAGCCTTTTGGAAATTCAAGAGTATCAGACCAAATTGCTTGAAGAAATAAAGGGACAAATCAGACATTAACCTCACCGATATTAAACAATGGCATCGATATGAAATTATTAGAAGACACCTTGGTGTTATTACCTGAGTTCACCACAGGAGATCATTTTGAAAAAAAGGCATTCAAGGTCAAAAACAAAATCTTTATGACGCTCCATGCTGATGGATCAAAAATAACGATCAAATTATCTCCGGCTGATCAGGACGCCTTTTCGCTCCATCCTTCAAAAAAAATCTATCCCTTACCCAACAAGTGGGGTAATCAAGGATGGACCATTGTAGAATACACAGAAGTCGATGCCGAAATGCTTCATCAACTTGTGGTTTCAGCTTATGTTGAAGTGGCACCAAAGACTTTAAGTGAACAAGCCAAAAAGTTATTGGATTAAGATCAATTGATAATAGTGACATTCCCATAAAAGTTATATACCTCAGATGTTTCCGGACAAAATGCTTCGACTCTGTATGAATATACACCTTCTGAAAGTGGAGCTCCATTAAATGTGCCATCCCACCTGGTGTCAGCATCTTTCGTGGTAAAAACTTTGGTGCCCCACCTGTCAAAAATATCCAATTGTCTGAATTCGCTTTGATCGAGCGCTATGACCGTAAAAAAGTGGTTCTCGCTGTTTTGAGCAAATCGGGCCAGAATATTGGGCCTGTAAAAACCTTTATCAGAACATTTGTTGGAAACTCGAACTCTAAGACTGTCCTCAATAGAACAATTTGAAATAATATCAGCAACATTTACTAAAAAAGTTGTGTTGACCTCAGTTCCATATACATAAGGAGAAGGACAATCAGAGCATGAAAGGCCTTCCGATGGTGACCAGTTATAGGTGTATCGATCAACATTATCTGATGTACTTTCCACTTGAACTTTTTCATTCAAATCCATCAGATATTGTTTTTTGGTGACTTCGTACTCAATTTTTGGATGAACCAAAAGTTTGGATGGGAGCTCAAGATCAGCGCATCCATTGCGTTTGGCCACCACATGATACACATCTGCTGTGTTTCCAATCAAACTGATTGATTCTTCTTTTGTCAAAAATACATCGTTTTTGTACCACCAATATTCGTATGCATCACCTTCAATCTCTAAAATAGCCATATCGCCAAAGCATACGGTATCTCCATTTACAGATGCCGTAAGAGAATCAATGACATCCACAAAAACTGAGTCAGTAAGCAAACATTCGTCGTATTCCAAATTCAGGATAAAAACTGTCGGCTTTTGGGCTATAACCTGGGGTGAAAGTGTGCTTGTATTGGTAAGCTGTTCGTCATTTTGCCATGTCGGTATTCCAGGTCCAAAAGCATTTAGAATCAAGGACTGGCCTGAACACACCAAAGTGTCGTCCGGCATTGTCAAATCCTCAGGACTGACAGCCACTACCTCTACGGTATCCTTATAAATGCAACCTTCCTCTGACATGACTTCAACTTCAATAAGGGTATTGGTTTCAGCCAAAAACTGCAATTGATTACATAAATTGCATAACTCTTTCCCATTTGTGGAAGTCCATTTGAGGCCCGTTACTTGTCCATTCAACTCCAGGCTAGTGTAAGAGTCTTTACAAGCTGCCCTGGATTCAATCAAAAAATCAGCAATGCTCTTTTCTACACTTACCTGCACAGATGTATCACTCTTACAGCCAAATTGATTGGTAATTGATAGCATTACCAGGGCATCGCCATTCAATGCAAATTCGACAGATGAGCAAGTATCACAAATCCCTGGAACAGCATCTGAAGACCAGGCGGTCAACCAATCGTCTTCCAGGTTCGCAATTCTTATTTCGACCATCGCCCCGTCGCATATGGTATCGTCAAATTGAAGGGATGGATCTGGATATGGAACCTGGGCTACAGTTATCTCAACGCTGTCTTTATAAATACATCCTTCCTGCGTGTTGGCATAAAAATAGTACATATTGCTTACATCAGGAGCAGTATTCACAGAAAGGCAGGCATCGCAATTGGTGCCGTCAGGCAGGGCCCAGTAAAATGCTGATACTCTTTCCGGATTGGTGATTGCGGCTGTTAATTTTAATGACCTGTCCAGGCAGATGGTACTGTCATTTGGCGTTTGAATTCCGATGCCATCCTTTATTTCAACAGATTTCATTATGCTGTCTACACAGCCTGCCTGAGTGGTGGTCTTCAATCCAACATCATACATTCCAGCTTGGTCAAATACATAATATTCGAGGCTTGAATCTCCAAAGATGTTTCCATTCACCTTCCACTCGAATCGAACAATGGTGCCTTCCGACAATGTTGTCGAATCCCTGAAAAGGGCACTATTCATCTCGCACAATGTCGATGGGTCTGTTGAAAAATCTGCAATTGGAAGATAAAATACTTCGACAGCTTGTGCCAATTCAAAAGTATCTTTGCAATTGGGTGATGAGGTGATAAGTGTCGCATCATAAAACCCACTATGTCCGGTTATAAATACCGGGTCCTTTTCAAAAGAAAAATCCTCAAAAGCCTCATTTTTCAATGTCCATTCATATCCCACTACTGACGAAGTAGTGCTTGATTCATTGATCAATCTGATTTCGCTATCAATCCCACAAATGGTGTCTGTTTCCATCTTAAACAAAGCATCCACCTTATTGACTTCAATGTCCTCGCCAGAAAAAATGCGTTTGCATCCCTTCGCATCCTGTACCACCAGTTTTGGAAGATAAATACCCGGTTCAGTAAACTGATACCTCACCGTGTCAAACCGGACCAGCCCTGCAGTTGTATCCACATCTCCATTTCCAAAGTCCCAGAAATAGGCATAATCCTTGTCCGAGGTTGCAGACATGGTCAAGTCGATTGGCAGACAGTTGCCACTGATTTCGTAAGATATATTGGCCCTTGGACCTTCTAGTTTAATGAGGTCTTTTATTTGAAAGGTGTCCGCGCAGGTCGATGAACGAATGGCTATGAGCCGAACCGAAAAAGTATCAGGTTCGCTGTAAACGTGAGAAGGGTTCTCGTTGCGGGAAACTCCACTATCATCCCCAAAATCCCACTCAAAAGCTATGGCATTCGTACTTTGATTAAGGAAATTGGTGATCAGCGGTGGACACGGCGAAGCAACAGGATCAGCAATAAAGAGGGCATGTGGATCCCTGATCTTAACATATTCTGTCTTGCAAATTTTATTTTCACATCCCCTTGAGTCGTGCATGTTCAGACAGACATCAAAGTTACCCTCGCTATCATATTGATTGTTGCTTACTTGTTCGGTAGAGGATTTTCCATCACCAAATTCCCAGGAAAATGCATCGGTATTTACATCATTACCTGTAGGAATAAAACGAATTGAAACACCCGTACAACCCAGGGAGTCTGCCCGAAAATCAGGTTTCAAATCCACCACAGTCAGACTCTGAGGCAAATCAGCTTCTGCTGCACACCCCCAGGAATCTTTATAGGAGACGTTAACATCAAATACGCCTTTCGAGTCAAAAAAAAGGGTATCCGATGTTCCTGTTGCCATTTTTCCGCCTACATCCCATAAGATTTCTTCTATAGTTCCAAAAGCAGAAGTCGAGGAGTCTGTCAAAAAAAGATCATCCGGCGCACATACGATAGGATTGAATTCAGGTGCAGGTCGTATGACATTGGATAATATCTTATCTTGAAGTTGAAAAGAATCCAGGCAGCCATTTTTGTCTTTGACAATATATAATGGGCTCTCATAGGTCCCTCCTGTATCAATATTGAGGATGTTATTCTGCAAAGGTTTGCCAAGGAAATAAAGAAAAGTGCTGTCAGCGTTGACGGGAAAAGTGTCTATGCTAATTCTAAATGGAGCACAGCCAAATAAAGTATCCAGATCGTAAGCAGCTACCGGTAATTCCAAAAGAAAGGTATCAGTTGTAAAATGTTCACATCCTGTGGAGTCATTTTTAGTCAGCAAAGAAATGGCTATCTGCCCGAGTCTATTAAAATTGTAGTCTCCAATAGTGGAGTCTCTTGTAGTAAAGATTGATCCTGATGGATCTGTCAGGGTCCAAAAGAACTCATCCCCTAATGCTGTAGTATTGTTGATTTGTACGTTTCTTGGGTCTTCGCAATCCACGACAAGTTTGAATGATGCCTTTGGCGGATGGACAGTGATAAAGTTTTTGTTCTGTTTGGAAGCATAACATCCGTTGTATCCAGCGATCAAAGACACGTCGAAGACACCAAATCCATTGTAATTGTGTAGCGGGTCCTTCAAAACCGATCTTGTACTATCTCCAAAGTCCCAGATCCATTCGTTGACCGGTCCAGAGGATAAATCAGTGAACTGACGGTCAACACTGAGGCAATCCTCTTTAGGATCGGCATCAAAATTGACGGCAGGTGCTCTTCCAACCCTGAGATAGGCATTTCGCTTTATGGTATCTCGGCAACCGATGGAATTCTCTACAGTCAGCAAAACATCAAATACACCGACAGAATCTGCCATCACCTCTGGTCTTTGATTGACAAATGTCTGCGGAGGTTGAGTAAAAACTTCCCACTTTTGATAGACTATGGGAAGTACAGAAGAGATGCTGTCCAATAATAAAATACTGCTGCCCACGCATCCTCCAGGGCCCAGGGAAGGTAGTTTCACTTCAAATTTTTCAATTTTGACCGGAATATTGGGTATCCTGTATGTACAAGACTGCCTATCCGTGTAGATCAGATCTACACTGTAATCGCCAATTGCATTGACCATATGGGTAATCCGGTTTCCTGCGAGGATTTCTTTTTTGCCTTTATTGTTGAATTCCCAGGTGACCTTAAAGTCGCCCGGAGCAACAAATTCAAGTACCGCGGGAGTCTCACAGGTGAACTGGTTTTTGATTTCGTAAGCTATATCCGGCTTAGTTTTCACTTCAAAACACGCCATTCTGGTCGAATCAGTGCACTCTTTTCGATAACGTTTTAATGTAATGGTGTGGCATCCACCCGAAGAAAAAACGAAGACAAAGGCTTTTGACCGGGAAACAATGGCACCGTCAATGGACCAAACCAGGCTGTCAGCACCAAGTGTGGTGATGTCTTCAAAGGTGACTTTTTCCTCCGCGCATGGGGAGTCATTGCTTGTTTTGATGATGGCAGATTCTTCTGTATTTACAAATGATGGGAAAACATATTGTTGTTTGCATTGACCTTTTTGAGCGTCAACTTTCAAATCAAAACTACCGGCATTTTGATAGACAACAATGGGCGGATTATCACCTTTAAAAGTAGTGCCATTCCCAAAGTCCCAGGTGTATTCAGCATCCGGATCAATATTGTTGTTTTTGATCTCCACTTCCCATGGCAAACCGCATGTTTTCAAAAATGCCTTTGTAGGTATTACTTCTGCGGGAGCCAGAACTTCAATGATGTCTTTTCTTAGTAGGGTATTAATGCAATTCTTGTCATCGATCACAGTCAGTGATGCTGTATATTTTCCACCTTTGGAATATACCGAAGTCACCAATGAATCCAGGTTATTTGTTTTGATCACATTGCCCGTACCACCAAGATCCCATGTAAGAGAGACCAATTTGTTCTGTGACTTTGAAAGATTCTTAAATGCAACCGTAACCGGTGAACATCCTTTGGTTCTGTCTACACTGAAATCAACCTCAGGTAGAGCGAATACAGTAATAAAATCGTCTTTGCATTTGGTGTTTTTGACTCCTGTCGAAGAAGTAGCGGTAAGACAAATTTTATACTTGCCCGGAGTCTCAAAAATTCGACCGGGGTCCACTCTGTCTGATGTGACACCTCCAAGGTCCCAGGAGTAAGTCGTCCCTGCATCAGCACCCATAGTCGTATTGCTGAATACCACCTCAACACTCCCGCAACCTTCTGTTTTATTCGCACTGAAGTCTGCAATCAGTTGACCACTTACCGCCGAGCAGTTGAAAATTACAGCAAACCATACGAAAAAGAGTAAATGTTTGGTCATTACTAATTTGGCAAAACGATTCAAACTTAACAATAAGCATCGTTTAAATTACAAATTTCTATTTAAAAGAGATGCTTCCTTTATGGGTAAACCCTGAAATTAAAACAAAATGAAAGGCCCGAAATAAATCAAATTCATTTCGGGCCTATCTTTTATTATTTCCTCATAAATTATCCCAAAGCCTGGGTAATGTCTGCTTTAATATCATCCAGATGCTCGATTCCTGCGGAGATTCTGAGAAGGTTGGGATCAACTCCCGCCGAAATTTGCTCAGCATCAGAAAGCTGAGAATGTGTTGTAGAGGCTGGGTGAATGATGAGTGTTTTGGCATCCCCAACGTTGGCAAGGTGCGAAATCAATTTCAATGAGTTGACAAATTTCTCTGCGTCGGCCCTGCTGCCTTTAAGTTTGAATGAAAGCACTCCACCAAATCCTCTGTTGAGGTATTTTTTTGCTGTACCATGGTCAGCATGGCTGGCAAGTCCCGGATACGATACAGATTCTACTTGTGGAAGAGTTTCCAACCATTTTGCCAAAGCCAGTGCGTTTTCACAAGTGCGCTCAACCCTTAAAGATAAGGTCTCGAGGCCCTGGATCAACAAAAATGAATTGAAAGGAGATTGACTCGGACCCCAGTCTCTCAAGCCTTCTACCCTGCACCTGATGATGAATTGGATATTGCCGAATGGCCCATTTTTACCAAAAACATCATTAAGGACCAAACCATTGTATGATGGCGAAGGCGATGTAAATTGAGGATATTTTCCATTGCCCCAATCGAAGGTTCCTGCATCTACAATCACCCCTCCCATGGTTGTTCCATGTCCGCCAATCCACTTGGTAGCTGATTCAACAACTATGTGAGCGCCATGTTTGATGGGCTGACATATAGCACCACCTGCACCAAAAGTATTGTCTACAAAAATCGGCAAATCATACTTTGCTGCAAGTTTTGCAAATGCTTCAAAATCGGGAACGTTAAGTCCAGGATTGCCGATGGTTTCCAGGTAAAGCAACTTGGTTTTATCGTCGATCAGGGCCTCAAAGCTGGCCAAATCATTGCCTTTCGCAAATCGGGCCTCAACACCGATGTTTTTGAATGAGTTTTTAAACTGATTGTATGAACCGCCATACAAGTAAGAGCTTGTCACGAAATTATCTCCAACAGTGGTAACGTTGTTGATGGCAAGGAACTGTGCTGAATGTCCTGAGGCAGTTGCAAGGGCTGCCACCCCACCCTCCAATGCTGCCATTCTTTTTTCAAAGACATCATTGGTAGGATTCATGATTCTGCTATAAATGTTTCCAAATTCCTTTAGCGCAAATAGATTGGCGCCGTGTTGTGAATCTTTAAACTGATAGGCAGTGGTCTGATAGATGGGAACTGCTCTGGATTGTGTGGCCGGATCAATTTCCTGACCTGCGTGTAGCTGTAGCGTTTCGAAGTTCATTTTTTAATTTCTTTCAATTTGAATAAAAAGTAGTTGCCAAAGCTATAAATTATTTTCATGATTATCCCCACTGGGCACATTCTTATTATACCATTTTTATAGAAATAATATACTAAAGGAAACAATCACACTTTCGGGTGAGCAAACCAGACCAGCTCTGCAACAACTTTGCAAGACATTAAATCCTGAAGTTCATGAGGCACTTGCTTTCTCTATTTGTAATTACCTGCTGTTTCTTTGTCCGATTAGAAGGTCAGTCTTTTGCGATCAATTCCGGAGGTGGAGCAAAATCTCTTGCAAGTTTCAGTCTTGGCGAAATTTTCTTAGGAAATGCCAAAAACGACGCCTCAGCTATTGGCTTTATCTCCGGTACGACGCAAAAAATCATCACCCGAATTGTTGACAATGGTCTTACAACATACATCTCCTTATATCCAAATCCTGTATCAGAACAACTACTCATAAAATCCGAAATCGAAATATCTGAAATCCAAATTTTTGACATGACCGGCCAATGCTTAAAGGTGACCAAACCTGAAATCTCTGGCTCGATAAATCTTAGTGGTCTTGATCCCGGCTCCTATTTTATACGCGGAGTTCTCAAAAACAATCCAAAACCAATTTCCCTTGGAATAATCCTTAAAATCTAATAAAACATGAAAAACATATTTACGATCATTTTGATGATGTACATTTTGCCAATGTTTGGCCAAACCCCCGAAACCATAAATTATCAAGCTATAGTCAAAGATAAAGACGGCAATACTATCCCAAATCAGACTGTTACAGTAACCTTAGCCCTTGATGTAGGAGGCGAGACAGTTACTACTCAAATGGAAACCGTAACTGACAAAAATGGTATCATAAACCTACCTTTTGGCAGCGGCATGGACCTAAAAACTTTGCATTGGGATAAAGGGGGTGCTAAAATTCAATCATCTATTGCACTAGGTAACAATAGCATAGAATTCAATTCTTCGGACATATCAGCTGTGCCATATGCTTTTTATGCAGAAACTTCGGGTTCGTCCATACCAGGGCCTATACCTGCGCATGAATGGGACGGTACGAAATTGCGCTTTGAAGAAGCCAATGGAGGTTTTGGACCTTGGGTTGACCTTAAAGGAGAGCCTGGCACAAGCATCAAAGTAGCTGGTTCCGTACCCAATGAAAGTGACTTGCCACGCCCCTACACTGGAAATGCGGGAGATTTGATATTTACGACAAATGGAGGAAATGCATTTGTTTGGGATGGAAGCAATTGGATCAATGTAGGAAAAATTCAAGGACCACAAGGTGAAAGAGGGCCCAAGGGCGATCAGGGAGAAATGGGTGAAAGAGGTCCCAAAGGCGATAATGGAAACCAAGGCATCCAGGGTGAGAAAGGAGCCAGAGGTGAAAAAGGAGAAAATGGAATTGGCATAAACAATGCAAGTCTTGATGGCAACGACCTCATATTACAACTCTCCTCAGGAACAAGCATAAATGTAGGGAGAGTGGTAGGGCCACAGGGGCCGACAGGCGAAAAAGGCAGCAAAGGGGACAAGGGTGACAAAGGTGAACAAGGAGAGCCGGGACCTGCAGGGACATTCAAGGCCGGCGAAGGCATTAAAATTGAAAATGGAACCATCACCAACACGGGTGATACCAATGGAGCAAATGACCTCACAACAAATTCAACCTTCGACGGCGATGTCAATGGCACTTTTACCAAGCTTACAGTAACCGGCATCAACGGTAGGGAAATTTTCAATACTGAAGCACCACAGCCCGGGCATGTCCTGACTTATAATGGCTCAAAATGGATTTATGCTCCTATACCAAAACAAGATACAGGTGGTAATGGAGGTGTTGTCGCAGCGGGCAGGATTTCGTCAAATGGTTCTGTGCTTTATGATAAAATGGGAAATCTGAATGCCAGTTTTATACTCAGTAATGGAAGACCTACCTACACCATCAGCGTTTCAGGAACTTCACTGTCTGGATCATCATCAGCCGTCGTTGTGACAGGAAATGGAACGGGAACACCTGCCGTCACTTTTTCAGGTGGCAGCGCAATCATTACTTTCCCTACTTCACCAGAATCGGGAGCGGCGCAAAATTTCAATATTGCAGTTTTCTAGCTTTTACTTTGAAATAAAATAATGCAGTTAAATTGGAATAAACCTGATTCATAGGGAGATGACGTTCATTCATCGGCTGGTAAATGGGATACATATGTTTTATTTAGGAAATATGCATTTTGATAGTATTTTTAGCTTTTAAACTGAAGCTAAAATATGACCTACGATAATTTCACAGCCAATGCACAGGATGCCATTTTAAAGGGCCAGCGACTTGCGGCTTCATTGGATCAAATGGGTGTTGGCACCTGCCATATTTTATATGGTGTGATGGAACAAGACCCCAAACTGATGGAGTTTATCTACCAGAAAAATGATGTTTCACTGGCAATGTTTAAGAGGGAACTGTTCAAAATCATTGAAAAATACCCAAAACTTGAGGGCGCAGATAAACAAGTATTGAGCAAAGACGCCAACAGTGCTTTGCTAAGAGCTAAAAAATCATTGCCTGAATGGGGAGATGAATTCATCTCTCTTGAATTGATGTTTCTGAGCCTGATCAGTGGTGAAGACATTGTTGGCAAACTTTTCACCACTCTTGGAGGCGAAATTGAAAAGACAAAAAATGCCATCAAAGAACTGAGAAATGGTAAAAAAATCACCAAACAAAATACAGATACTCAATACAACGCATTGCGCAACTACGCCATCAACCTCAATGAAAAGGCTCTGGAAGGTAGTCTTGACCCCATTATAGGGAGAGATGATGAGATCCGCAGGATACTGCACATTCTCTCTAGGCGGGGAAAAAACAATCCCATACTTGTTGGCGATGCAGGGGTTGGCAAGACAGCCATTGTTGAGGGTCTGGCCTGGAGGATTGTAAAGCAGGATGTGCCTGAAAATTTGAAGACCAAGCAGATTTTTGCCCTTGACCTGACCTCAATCGTAGCTGGAGCAAAGTTTAAAGGCGAATTTGAAGAAAGGATCAAAGGTGTGGTCGATGAAGTCAAGTCCAGCAATGGAGAGGTCATTTTGTTCATTGATGAAATACACACCCTCATTGGTGCCGGAGGTGGAAACGGTGCCATGGATGCAGCAAACATCCTCAAGCCTGCTTTGGCAAGGGGAGAAATGCAGATCATAGGTGCCACTACACCCGATGAGTACCAAAAATATTTCGAGCAAGACAAGGCCCTCGTAAGGAGATTTCAAAATGTATACATTGAAGAACCTACCATTGAAGAAGCGGTTTCTATTCTGAGAGGGGTTCAGGAAAAATATGAAGTCTTCCATAAGATAGGCATCAAGGATGACGCTCTTGTTGCAGCAGCTGAGCTTTCATCGAGGTATATCATTGACAGGAAATTGCCTGATAAGGCAATGGATCTCATCGATGAGGCTGCTTCCAAACTCAGGATGGAACTTGATTCTGTCCCCGACGAAATTGATGAACTTGAGCGCAAAATAAAACAATACGAAATCGAAAAAGAGTTTCTCAGAAAGGAACAAAACGATAAAAAGCTCCAGGAGATCAATGCGCTGATCTCCAACCTCAAAGAATCTCTGGATTCCAAAAAAGCAGGCTGGAAGACAGAGAAAGAGCTGATTTCAAAGATTCAATCCATCAAAGCAGAGCTTGAGGAAATTCATAGACAGCTCGACATAGCAGATCGCGAAGGCGACAACCAAAAAGCCGCCCAATTAAAATTTGAATCGGGCAAAAAGCTGGAAGAACAACTCCAGAGCCTTCAGGAAAAGTTGGCCTCCATTCCAGCCGAACAAAGATTGACAAGCGAAGAAGTATCTGCTGACGATGTTGCCGATGTAGTCTCCAGATGGACAGGCATCCCAGTAAGTAAAATGCTCCAGTCAGACAAACAAAGGTTGTTGATGCTGGAAGAAGAGATTGGCAAAAGGCTTATTGGACAATCCGAGGCAGTCAAAGCCGTATGCGATGCCGTACGCAGGAGCCGTGCAGGCCTTCAGGACCCCAATAAACCTGTGGGATCTTTTATTTTTCTGGGCCCGACAGGTGTCGGAAAAACAGAATTGGCAAAGGCATTGGCTGAAGTGCTCTTTGACGACGAAAATGCCATCACAAGGATAGACATGAGCGAATATCAGGAGAAACACAGCGTTGCCAGATTGGTTGGAGCGCCTCCGGGATACGTAGGCTACGATGAAGGAGGCCAGCTGACGGAAGCGGTGAGAAGAAGACCCTATACCATCGTACTGCTGGATGAGATAGAAAAAGCACATCCGGATACTTTCAACATCCTGCTGCAGCTTTTGGATGATGGCCGTCTGACTGACAATAAAGGTCGGATCGCCAACTTCAGGAATACAATTGTGATCATGACCTCCAATATGGGCGCAGAAGTTATCCTTGAAAACTTTGAAGACCTTGAGGCTGTGGGTGATGACCACAGAGACGACATCCTTGAATCTACTAAGGAGGAAGTATTTGAATTGCTCAAGCAAAACCTCAGGCCGGAATTCCTCAACAGGATCGATGAAAAAATCATGTTCCTGCCGCTTACCAAGGTAGAAATCAAAAAGATTGGAAGTCTAATGCTGAAAAAGGTCAAAAAGAACCTCGGTCGGCAAGACATCCAGATCGAATTCACTGAAAAGGCCATGGACTTGCTCACAGAAATGGGCTATGATCCACAATTTGGAGCAAGGCCGCTGAAGCGTGTGATTGACAAAGAGCTGGTCAACGTACTGGCAAGGGAAATTCTCGGTGGTGATTATGCAGCTGGTGATACCATTTATGTCGGAACCAATAAAACAGGATTTACCTTCAGTAAGACAAAGCCTGAATCAGAAGACATGCCCAAAATAGAGGCAAAACAGGTTGAAAAAAGAGAAGATGCCGCGAAAAAACTGGAGAAGGCTGCTAAAGATGTTCAGGAAGCCGCAGATGCAATAAAAAAGGAGGAAGCATAGTGGATCATCAGCAGGCTGCCATTCAGTTTTCGACCGAAGAAATTACGAGGGCTATTGGAGTAAAACCCATCAAAAGGAGCAGCTCCTGGCAGTGGATCAGTGAAATTGTCATCGACACCCGCACTGCCTTTGATGGCCCAAAGTCACTTTTCATTGCACTCAAAGGCAATATGTCTGATGGCAATGACTTTGCACTTACAGCCCATAAAAAAGGCATCAGGACCTTTGTTTTATCTTCGACCAAGCAAATTGACCAACTGGAAGACAGCACCGTTTTCGTAGTTAAAGATGCTGTAAAAACCCTGCAAATGCTGGCGAGGTACAAACGCATTTATTGTGCGCATACCAAGGTGATCAGCATTACAGGCAGCGCAGGAAAAACCATCGTAAAAGAATGGCTGACTCAATGTCTTTCGGCTAAGTATGCCACAGTCCAAAGCCCTAAAAGTTATAATTCACAGATAGGGGTTCCTCTGTCAGTATGGAACATGCAACCCTACCATCAGATTGGCATTTTTGAAGCAGGAATTTCCAGGCCCGGAGAAATGGAAAATTTGCGGCTTGTGATTCAACCGGAGATTGGCATTCTGACCAATATCGGCAGTGCACACGATGCCGGATTTAAAGACCGTGCAAAAAAACTCGAAGAAAAACTGCAACTCTTTACCGGTTGCAGGGCTTTGATATTGAACGGGGACGCAGACTTTATAGACGAGGTCAGAAAGCACCTCAGCGGTATATACCTGGTTGCCTGGTCAAAAATCTATGAATCGGCTTTTGTGTTTATCGAGACGGAGAACAAAAGTTCATCTGTTACGCAGGTGATGTACAAATGCGGAGGAAAAAAACACGAAATCCATCTTCCTTTTACGGATGAAGCCTCGCTTGAAAATGTCTATCACGTCCTGACGACAATGCTTTATCTGGGTGAGGAAGCAAATTTTATCCATGAAAACATTCTCCAATTAAAATCTGTACCGCTTAGACTGGAGGTATCAAATATAGCAGGCAATGTCACTGTCATCAATGATGCGTATATCAACGATTTGTCAGGTCTGAAAATCGCCCTAGACTTCGCCGGTAGATACCGAAGCCAGCGCAAAATGGTATTGGTATTATCAGATATTGCTGAAAGTGGCCTCGACCAGCAAAACCTGGAAAAATCTTTGTCGCAATTGCTCACTTCATACGATGTTGACACTGTGTATTACCTTGCAGAAAACGATACCGGTTCAATACTTCAGGAGCATGAAGGCCTTATTCATTTTTCTCAACTCGATAAGCTCAAAAAGGCCATCAGCAATGTACAAATCAAAGACGCTGTTGTCCTCATTAAGGGAGCAAGAAAATATGGCCTGGAAAGCATTTTTTACATGCTGAAGCAAAAAAGCCATACGGCAAAACTGACCATATCCCTTCCGGCTATCGAACACAATGTGGCCTATTACAAACAATTGACCAAACCAGATACCCAAATGATGGCTGTCATAAAAGGTAGCGCCTATGGCAGCGGAGCGGAAGCCATAGCTCACGTACTCCAGCACAAAGGCGTCAATTACCTGTCTGTGGCCAACATTGATGAAGGCAAACAGCTCAGGTCTGCAGGCATCACCATGCCGCTGATCATCCTCAATCCCGACGGCCTGTTTGCAGAGGAGCTCATACAGCACGATCTGCAGGTAGAAATTTACTCCATACTCCAACTGGAAAACCTGATTTCAGAATTGTACAGCCTCAATGGAAAAGTAAAAATCCACCTCAAGTTGGATACAGGCATGCACAGGCTTGGCATGATGCCAGATGATTTTGAAAGCCTGATCCATTTGCTTAAAAACAATATGGAAAGCATCTACGTCGAAAGTATTTTCTCCCACCTGACCTCGAGTGAAGACCCCGATGATGATGTTTACACCCAAAAACAGTTCGAACTTTTTGACAGCTATTATGAAATCATCAGTGGCCAACTGGGATTCCGGCCCATCAAACACATCCTCAATACTGCCGGCATTGCAAGATTTGGCGAAAGAAACGACAATCTCGTAAGGATAGGGCTGGGTCTTTACGGAATTGATGCTACTTCTATTCATGAAGGAAAACTCGAAAAAGCTCATGAGCTTACAGCAAGTATCATCCAGGTCAAAAACATAAAAGCCGGAGATTTTGTAGGTTACAACAGAAGAGGCATGGTCTCCAGAGATTCACGAATAGCCGTTGTCAATATAGGTTATGCCGATGGATTTCTAAGAAACGCCGGAAACGGCAGATATGCTTTGGGCGTAGAAGGGCAAAGAGCCCCTATCCTGGGCAATGTATGCATGGACCTCACCATCATAGACATTACAGACATTCCCGATGCAAAAGAAGGCAGTCTCGTCACCATTTTTGGGCAGCAACCATCCATTGAAGAATTGGCCAAAGCATGCCAGACCATTCCTTATGAAATCATTTCGAGGATAGCTCCGAGAGTGGTTAGGGAATATGTGTATTAATTATATTCAAATGAAAAGGTTGAAAAGGGAAAATCAATAAAGGGGTTATTACTGTCCACATCTCCAAGAAATTCCATGAAAGTGCTCATTTCTGCTAACTGTTGAATAGAATATAAATTCTCAAGACTGTTGTTAATTGAAGCAATACAATCATTTACAGATATAATACTCGGAACAATATTGTTAAAAATAATAAATTTATCTTGTATTGAAGTCGGAACAATAATATTAAAAAGTAAATATTGCGGTTTATCTACAAATTTACTTTTGAAGCATTGATTGATCTTATCTACTAATTTTTGATGATCACCACCCTTAAGTTTCTCTAAATTGCTAGATATAGCAGCACATTGAAACATAAAACCATATAAGTATCTATTATATGTAGAACCGTGCTCATCAATTAATTTAATAAATAGTTCTTCAAACTTATTTAACAAGATCTCTATTTCACTTTTAGCATATATATAATATTCATACAAATAGTTTAATTTAATATCATGTAAACAGTTTTGTAAAAGCTCATTTTCTTCAATTTGGTTTAAGTGTATTAAAATTTCTGAAAAATATGACAAGGAATAACAATCTGTGTATAAATTTAATATTTTAGGTAGTGTTCCCTCATTCAAACTGATAAGGTTTTCTTTCACAAACTTGTATAATACAATAAAAAAATTATTAGCGTCAAACTTTTTCCTATATTCGGACAATTTACTTGAATCATTCATGGCAGAAAGCAACATATCATAATTTGGTAATTTTTCGCCCAATTTATAATTAAATAAATAATCATAATAAATAGGAGAGGTTATGTCATTCCCTTTAAATATACTGAAATCAATTAGCAAATTAGCATATTCATCATCCGTTCTCTCTAAATTATAGCTCACATGATTATCACGCGACAATTCCCTTAATGTTTTATAGGAAATTGGTTTTTTGATTTTTAAAGTTTCCAAAAAAATTAAAATAGTTAAATCAAAATATTGATCATGATCCAAGCATAGCAGTCTTGTCATTGTTAATACACTATTAATATCTCTTGGAGTTGATAATAGTTTACCTATTTTATGCTCCATTAATATATTTAATGTGTTATCATCAAAATAACCAAGACCAAATATTTCTTTCAATTTATTATTGAAGTATGCTCCTAAAAAATCGTTGTCAGGTAAATGAATTAGTATTTGGAAATATTTTGAAATATATTCATAAACTTTATCAATAGAATTTTCAGAATTTAATTCTCCTAATTGAGGTATATCTTTTAAAATACCCGAAAGTGATACCATATCAACACCTACAACAAAATGGATGTTTTTGTAATTAAGAAGACTTTTCATTAAAGAGAAGACTGATAATATTTCATCTTGATTCATTCTGTCCATATCATCTAAGATAATATAGACATGTTTGTTTATGAGGTGTTGTTGCAGTTTACTTTTTATTTCTCTTTCACTTAATTTAAACGATGGCAAAAAATAAACAATGAACTTTGATAAGAAGAACTCATTATCACTATAAAAAAGACCTTTAAGATCAGCAATTAACAAACCCAATTGACTTTTGGAATCAAAGCTATCAAGTATTGTCTTAACAGGATCTTTAATAATTCCTAGATTAATATCAGTTAAATCAACTATAATATTAGCATTACTCTTAATATTGCTTTCCTTCAGTTCTTGGATGAAAAATTTCAGGAAGTATGACTTTCCAGACCCCCATCTTCCAATTATAGCATAGTTTAGCGATTCGTTGGCGTTAGTATTTTGAGAATGTCGATAAACATTTTTTACAAGAAATTTTCTTTCAAAAGCATCGTCAATTTCGTAGTAATTAACTTTAAATTTAAAACAATCACAAAATTCAAATATTAAAGCTATAAGCATTACAATAAAAAAAAGAATAATAGGTAGACGAAATCTATTGCTTACTACCCAGTTGTTATCGGTTAAATAATAAATAATAGTACTAATGCCCAAGCTTATGAATATGCTATAAATAATATGTAATTCCTTCTTATAATAGAAATCCAAGCAACTAATACAATTCCTATACATAACCCAAAAATCCCAAAAAAATCATCAGAAATTTTAGAAGTGAAAGGATAAACAAAATATTTATCTACAAAATCAGTTAGAGCTTTCTTGTCAAATACTAGAATAATAAGAATTAGGAGTGAAAGAATGATAAATTTCTCAAATTGAAAATGCCAATTTCGAAGAAATTTCCTCCATATGTTAATAAAAGAACAATTTTTTGACAATCCTTTTAACATTATACTGATAAATTTTAGATCCATAAATATCTGAAATTTTTATGATTACCCAAAAAGTATAAACTTATATCAACGGCAACCTAACAAAATATTGGGATCATTTCCATAAACTCTGAAAGTGTCCAAACATCATATAAACAAAATAAGGCGTGGACAAGTCCACGCCTTCAATCATTATCGGGTCGGCTTTGGGAAAGCCTCTCAAAAAAATAGGTTTATCTTAGCCTCTCAGCGTATCCATAAAGTTTTGCAACTCGTCAACGCTGTAAAAAAGTACTTCTCTTGGTTTGGATCCCTGTGCCGGGCCTACTATGCCAAGCTTCTCCATCTGATCCATAATTCTGCCTGCTCTATTGTATCCCAATTGCAGCTTGCGCTGTATCATGGAAGTCGATCCGTGCTGGTTGGAAACGATGATCTTGGCAGCTTCTTCAAACATGTCATCAAGGTCATCCAGCGAAACTGATCCATCATTTCCGCCATTTTCATCGCCTTTATATTCAGGCAGATAAAACGGCTCTGGGAAGCCAGGCTGTGAACTGATGAAGTCTATGACTTTTTCAACTTCCGGTGTATCGACAAAGGCACACTGCAATCTGACAGCGCTGCTGCCAATGCTCAGAAGCATATCTCCTCTACCAATCAACTGGTCAGCTCCTCCTGCATCGAGGATGGTTCTGGAGTCAATTTTTGAAGTCACCTTGAAGGCTATTCTCGCAGGGAAGTTGGCTTTGATGATACCCGTGATGATGTTGACAGAAGGTCTTTGAGTAGCAATGATAAGGTGGATACCCACGGCTCTAGCCAGCTGGGCCAATCTCGCAATAGGCATTTCTACTTCTTTACCAGCCGTCATGATCAGGTCGGCAAACTCATCTATCACCAATACGATGTATGGCATGAATTTATGGCCATCTCTTGGATTGAGCCTTCTTTCTGTAAACTTCTCGTTGTATTCTTTGAGGTTCCTCACTTTAGCTGCCTTGAGCAGGTCGTAGCGGGAATCCATTTCAATACAAAGTGAATTGAGGGTGTAAATCACCTTACTCGTTTCTGTCAAAATCGGCTCCTCTTCATTGGGCAGGAAGCTAAGGAAGTGCTGCTCCAATGCTGCATAAGGGAACAATTCTACCTTCTTCGGATCAACCAATACCAACTTTACTTGTGATGGGTGCTTCTTGTACAACAAGCTCATCAATACGGTATTGATGCCCACTGACTTACCCTGGCCTGTGGCTCCTGCTATGAGCAAGTGAGGCATCTTAGCAAGATCAGCAACAAAAACTTCATTGGAGATCGTCTTACCCAAAGCGATGGGCAAAGCCATGTTAGTAGTCTGGAATTTTTCTGAAGACAGTACTTCTTTCAAAGAAACCGTCTGTTTGTTTTTGTTGGGTACTTCAATACCGATGGTTCCTTTACCTGGAATAGGAGCGATGATCCTGATACCAAGAGCCGACAAAGACAATGCAATGTCGTCTTCCAGGTTTTTGATTTTACTGATTTTCACACCTGGAGCAGGAACGATTTCATACAAGGTAACGGTAGGTCCGATCGTAGCTCTGATCTTAATGATCTCAATCTTATAGTTGAGCAAGGTAGAGATGATCTGATCTTTGTTGCCTTCCAGCTCTTCTCTGTCGATCTCTACGTTGCCGTCGTTGTAATCTTCCAACATTTCCAGAGTTGGAAACTTGTAGTTTCTAAGATCGAGTGTCGGGTCGTAAGGTTCTCCATCGAGCACATCTTCAACTGTTTTCTCTCTGATGACGTCGTTAAGGGATGGATTTTGAGCGATGTTGATATCATCATCGCTCAAATCATCCAATACTACGAATTCGTCCGCATCGGTTTTCGGGACAGCCTCTACAGTATTGTCTATTTCCATCTCTAAACTATTTCTGTCAAATACAGGCCTTTTTACAGGCTCAGGCAACACAAAATCCAGAATTGAGCCACCTTTATCTTTAATATCTTCTCTGTTAAGTTCCAATGTTGCGCCCGTAGGTTTCAGACTTTCGGCTTTTGCCTTTTCACCTTTGGCTTTAGGCTCTTTGGCGACTTCCTCTTCGTCAGCATCGATATCACTGTCTGTTATGCTACCAGCAACTTTTTCTGTAAGGTTAGCGATAAATGACATACCAGGCACGCTCATATTCAATGCAGGGATCTGATCAAAACTAAAGTTGTATTTCCAAACAAAAAATGCTCCTATGGTAAAGAACAAAAGGAAAAACAAACCTATAGTGCCCATAAAATTGGTCAACCAAAAACAAGTACTCTCTCCGAATGCTCCACCCCATGTAAATGAAGAGTTTCTAAAAGTAAATTCGAGCAGTAAAGAAAGGAATGCAGTGAGCACTATGATGTTTCTGGTCAGAATTAGCCAACTAACCAGAGATTTTCTTTTGAGCATGTCGATGCCAAGTCTCAACAAGACGAGTACAAAGAGGATAGAAGGCAATCCAAAGCCCCAGTAAAAAAACGCATTAGAGATATACGCTCCAAATCGGCCCAACCAGTTCTCTACTATGAGGTCTGATTTGAAAAAGCTCGACCAAGTAAACTGGAGTACAACGTCCTGGTCATACTTCCATGTATACATATAGGAGGTGAATGCTATTGCTAAATATACAGCACCCAATACCAGTGCCAAGCCCACGAATTTACGTGCCCTATCAATTTTAACTGATCTATCGGTTTTTGGCTTGGACGCCGGCTTTTCTTTTTTATTCTTAGAAGCCATGAGCGTACAATTTTGTAAATGAGATCCTTTCTTGTTTCGTTTCGCTAATGTATAACCATGATTACATATTACGAAAATTTGTAATATGTTTTTTATATAATTTATTTTTATAATCTGTATTGTATCTGTTAAACAAGTTTTTATATAGTTATATTAATAGTTTTGAAAAAGTATGCCAACGAAGTGGATTTTTGGGTTAATGGGGATTAAAAAGTTCCAGGTCTCATAAAAATCACAGTGATTGAGCAGGGAAGACTTCTGTCATTACCTATCTCAAATAACTTGGTGTATATTTGCGCCACTAATTGCAAATGGATGCAACTGACCAGGATATTGGAACTAATTAGGAAAGACTTCATCCTTGAGATAAGGAATGCCCAAACCATCTCTGCGATCATTTTGTTCACTTTTACAGTTTCATTTATAGTATACAAAAGCTTCAATGTATTGCAAGCCCAATCGTGGAATGTGATGTTGTGGATTGTCACCCTGTTCAGCCTGCTCAACAGCCTGGTAAAATCCTTCAATGGCGATGCTGCAAAGACGGGGATATTTTACTACTCTCTCTACCATCCAACAGAAGTTATACTTGCAAAGATTGTCTACAATTACTTCCTGAGTCTTTTTGTGTTCAGTCTGATTTATCTGGCTTTTAGTTTTCTCCTGGAGAATCACGTGCGCGACCATGCCTTGTTCACTTCGGGGGCACTTCTTGGAATACTGGGCATTTCAGTAACATTCAGTTTTGTAAGTGCCATTATCGCATCACAGGAAAATGGTATGGTGTTGTTGATGGCTGTACTGGCGCTACCCCTCACCCTACCCTGCATGCTGGTGATGATCAAAATCTCATCTGTCGCCCTGGGTTTGATGGTAGATTCCAGCGTGTATCAGGATTTAATGATTTTGGGCGGCATTGACTTATTGTTGCTATCTATGGTATTTCTATTATTCAATCAATTATGGAAGGCTTAATCTAAACATGGCTATGGAAATGATAAAAAAAGACAAGTGGATGTACCGCAGCTATTGGAAGATATTGGGTGTACTTCTGTTCATCTATGTTTTAATAGGTGGTTTGGGCACTCCTCTCAAGCCGGGCATATATCAACTGGACGCACCAACTTCAGCAAAACCAGGTGAATATGTTTCTATTAAGGTAACCGGGTACAACAGCACTTATGCCAAAGCAGAAAAAGTAGAAGCGTGGCTTAAGCTGGACGACGGTCACTACACCTCGTCGCTCAGGAACCAAGTCATTGATAACGAGCGTATAATCGTCAACTTCCTCCTGCCCCCTGCCTCCAACAAAGAAGACTATGTTCCTCTCACTCTGATCATGTACAATGAGATTGATGGACCAACGGTTCTGCCAGACGCCATCAGTCTGAGTCCTGTAACTGCTCAAAGCGACACAGCTGCCTTCACACAATGGCAGGATCAAATCAACTCCACACTGACACCAAAATCCGGAATTTTATTTCCTTACCGAAATATTCTGCACGAGACCATCAGGAATACCTTTTTCCATGTAGCACTCTGGCTTGCTATGGTCATTATACTTATTGCGGGACTGTACCACGCCATTGCATATTTAAGAACAAAAAACATGCGCAACGACAAATTGAGCGCAGCTTATAATACAACAGCAATTGTTTACGGTTTGCTGGGTCTGGCAACAGGATCCATATGGGCCAGATTTACGTGGGGCACCTGGTGGACCACCGATGTAAAACTAAATATGGCAGCTATTGCCATGCTGATCTATCTGGCCTATTTCATATTGAGATCTTCGATCAACGACTTTGACAAACGAGCGAGGTTTTCGGCGGCATATTCGATTTTTGGATTCGTTGCCCTGATCCCTTTGATCTTTGTCATTCCGCGCATGTACGACTCATTGCATCCAGGCAATGGAGGTAATCCGGCTTTGGGAGGTGAAGACCTGGACAATACCCTGAGGATGTTTTTTTACCCCAGCATTATTGCCATGATTTTGATCGGAGTATGGATTTCATCTGTATTTTATAGAATCAAAAAAGTGGAAGAATATATTTTGACTTCCGGCGATCAATAATTTAATCCATTTGTTAAATTTCAACATTATGACCACATTATTTTCAAATATATCCCTAATCACATCACTTCTTCAGAGCAACGGAAAATACTATTCGGTAATCGCCGTTGTGGTAATTTTATTTTTAGGTATTATATTATACCTATGGAGATTGGATAATAAACTAAACAAAATAGAAATTCAAATTAGAGATGAGCACAAAACAAGCTAATTTTTACGAGAGTGTTCAGCGCAACTTTGACAAAGCTGCTGCCAACACCAGACATCCCAAAGGACTTTTAGATCAGATCAAGGTCTGTAACTCTATTTATCAGATGAATTTTCCTGTGAAAATCGGACAAGGATATGAGGTAATAGAAGCCTACAGAGTACAGCACAGTCATCACCGCCTGCCCACCAAAGGTGGTATTCGTTTTTCCAACATGGTGACCCAGGAGGAAGTAATGGCACTTGCAGCCCTTATGACTTACAAGTGCGCCATCGTAGACGTTCCTTTCGGTGGAGCAAAAGGTGGAGTCAAAATCAGTACTTCCAACTATACACCGGACCAGCTGGAAAGAATTACCAGAAGGTATACCTCTGAGCTGATCAGGAAAAACTTCATCGGGCCATCTATGGATGTACCAGCTCCGGATTATGGAACAGGTGAAAGAGAAATGGCGTGGATCCTGGATACTTATCAAACCTTCAAGGGGGGTGACGTCATTGACGCTGCCGGTTGTGTCACCGGAAAACCTGTCAACCAATATGGTATCAGAGGAAGAACGGAAGCTACAGGCCGTGGCGTATTTTATGGCATCCGAGAACTTTGCAACGATGTCAAAATGATGCAAAAAGTTGACCTTCCGCTGGGCACCCAAAATAAAACCATGGTCATCCAGGGTTTAGGAAATGTAGGATCACATACTGGCATGATTTCTCAGAAAGAAGGGGGAATCAAAGTCATTGGCATTGCTGAGAAAGAAGGTACCATTGTCAGCAACGATAACATCGACATCGAAAAACTGGTCGCCTTCCGAAAGAAAACCGGATCAATCGTAGGCTTTCCCGGAACAACAGCACTGGAGAATCAAAAAGAATGGACCAAAATACAATGCGACATTTTGGTGCCGGCTGCATTGGAGTCTCAAATCACGGAATTAAATGCTGAAGGCGTGAATGCAAGGATTATTGCAGAGGCCGCCAACGGTCCGATAACCGCAGACGCAGAAGTTATCTTACTGAAAAAAGGCATCGTCATCCTTCCGGATATGTGGCTCAATGCCGGTGGTGTAACTGTTTCATATTTTGAATGGTTGAAAAACCTTTCGCATGTGAGGTTCGGCCGCTTGGACAAGAGATTCAACCAAAATTCATTCCTAAACATCCTATCTGAGGTAGAAAGATTGACTGGCAGATCGATCGATGCTGATCAAAAAATGGCGCTTTCTCACGGTGGTGATGAAATCGACCTGGTAAGATCGGGATTGGAAGAAACCATGATCAGTTCCTACCACTCTATCAAAGACGCCTATCTCAAAATGAAAGACGTTGACGACCTAAGGACTGCTGCATTTGTAGTAGCCATCAACAAAGTAGCAAACGACTATATGACGATGGGAGTATTTCCATAATGAAATGACATCAACTTGTATAAAAAGGAGGCAATGCCTCCTTTTTTTTTTCATATTTATGATCTATTTTTCAACCACTTTGTTTTGCCTCTGTTAAATCTAAAACTTTATCAACACCTTAATTATTCCAGTGAAGTACACGACAATTTTCCTGATATTGCTCAGCTTATTTAGCACGAGCGTAAACGCACAAACTACCGTCTCTGTTTTTGGTAAAGTGCTGGATGCCAATACCAAAGAACCATTGATTGGGGCTACTATAACCATTGATGGTACCAATCTGGGCACAACCACAGATTTTGAAGGTGCATTTGAGCTCCAGGGCGTAGTTCCGGCATCTTATAATTTTACGGCATCGTATCTCGGTTACAAACCACTCACCAAGGACAATGTCATTATTCAGTCAGTTGGAAACTATGATTTGGTATTTGAATTGATGGAGGCTGCAACAGAACTCACTGCTGTAGAAGTAACTGCCAGTCCTTTCAGAAATACTTTGACAACGCCCATGTCCATCCAAAGTCTGTCACCGGAAGAAATCAAATCATATCCGGGAGGCAACAATGACATTGCCAAAGTGGTACAAAGTCTTCCCGGTGTTTCGGGGTCGGTGGGTGGTTTCAGAAATGACGTCATCATTCGTGGTGGTGCACCCAACGAAAATGTCTACTACCTCGACGGCATAGAAATACCAAATATCAACCACTTTTCTACCCAGGGCAGCGCTGGTGGTCCGGTGGGATTGCTCAATGTGAACTTCGTGGAAGGGGTCACACTATCTGCTTCTTCTTTTGGTGCTCAATACGACAACGTACTGAGCGGTGTTTTGCAATTTGATCAGAGGATTGGAAATCCAAGGAAGGCACAAACCAATTTCAGAGTTTCAGCGAGTGAAACCGCCTTGACCACCGAGGGGCCTCTATTTAGAAGAGGTGCTGATAAGGCCAAAACGACTTATATCGTCTCAGTAAGAAGGAGTTACCTGCAGTTGTTGTTTCAATTACTGCAATTACCCATCAGACCTGATTACTGGGATTATCAATACAAAATCAACCATGAACTGAATGACAGAAATTCTATTTATCTGACGGGCATCGGATCTATAGATCAATATAAGGTGAAAGCACCTGAAGAATTTGACCTGGACCAGATCTCAACCCTGGAACAAGTGCCGATCATTGATCAATGGAGCACCACATCAGGGCTAGGCTGGAAAAATAGGATGAAAGACGGAAAAGGGGTAATGAATGCCAGCTTCAGCGTAAATATTCTGAACAACAACTTCCGAAGATTTGATGACAATGAAAATCAAACAGGCTTGTTGTTTAGAAATGATTCCAGAGAGTCGGAGCGCAGGCTGAGATACAGCCTCACACGCTTTGTGAACGATTGGTCGCTTAGTATTGGGACGAATATTACCTGGGCGGACTACACCAATGAAACCCAGGAGTTTTTGCTTGACAATGAGTACAATACAACGCTTGGGTTCTGGAAGTATGGATTATTTTCACAAGCTTCAAAGTCATTCTTTGAGGGCAAGTTGGATTTCACATTTGGCTTGAGAACCGATGGTAATAGTTTTACTACTGAAGACAATTTGCTTTCGACCCTGTCCCCTCGATTGGCACTAAGTTATCGCATTGATAAAGCCGATACCTGGAGGTTGAATGCAACAGCCGGCAGGTATTTCAAGATTCCACCTTATACCATCCTTGGATTTCAAAACGGCCCTTTGGGATTTACGAACAGAGATGCCAGATACATTGCAAGCAATCACGCTGTACTAGGATTGGAAAAAAGGTTGGGTAAAAATGCCAAAATCAGCACTGAAGCCTTTTATAAATATTATGAAAGATATCCTGTTTCCTTAGGAGAAGGGATTTCGCTGGCCAATAAAGGCGGTGACTTTTCCGTGCTTGGAAATGAAGAAATAGTTAGTACCGGCAACGGTAAGACTTATGGTGTCGAGTTTTTATACCAGCAAAAATTGGTCAAAAACTTTTACGGAATCCTCGCCGTAACCATATTTGGTAGTGAGTTTTCAGGAAAAGACGGCATCTTCAGACCATCAGTCTGGGACAGCAGATCACTTGTCTCCTTTACCGGTGGCTATAAGGCAAAAAGAAATTTTGAGTTCAATCTACGATACAGATATGCCGGAAAAACACCGTATGCAAAGGTAGACCAAAACAAAACCGTCGATACCTACCCCATTATCATTTTGGTTTATTCGACTTTAAATTCAAGCCGACTGGACGCTTTTAGTCAGCTGGACTTCAGAGTAGATAAAAAATGGAATTTCAGGAAACTGGCCTTCAACCTATACCTGGAAATACAAAATGCTTTTGGACAGACTTTACCTTCACCGCCTTCTTATGGCCTCAGAAGAGAACCCAATGGAGAAATTGCAATTCCTAAATCTTTAATTGAAATACCAAACGATTCTGGAACATTGTTGCCCATCATTGGCATGGCTTTTGACTTTTAAGTGACGAAAAAAAGATGCTTTTTTCTTTGAATTCATGTAATATTGCAGAACTAATTGAATGCAATCACAGTCAAAAAAATTATTTAGCTTGAGAAAATTAATTTTTATGTTGGTGCTGGTCTTATCATTTGGCACAACAAAGATAAAGGCTCAGCTCCAATGTGGAATGACCACTGCTGACCAACTGTATCTGCAACCCGATGACAGACCAATGATTGGCCCAAGATCAGCAAAAACTTATATCCCCATTCAGTTTCATCTTTTTGCAGATGATGATGGAACAGGTGCACTTGATGTCGGAACTGTTTTGAATGAGTTGAAAGCAATCAATGAAATTTATGATACCGTAGGCTTTTATTTTTATCTGGCCAACGGAGGAGATATACCTACCATAAGTAATACTGCACTAACTGGAGGTCCGAGTGGTTATGACGAGATTATCGATGCCATCAGAAATGATATCGCACTTAACGTTTTCATATCGAAAGATTTATTTGTTAGTAGCGGTCGTCAGGTAGCAGGCTATTATACATCGGCAAAGGATTTTGTAGCCATGGATGCTTCATACATAAATGATGGTGAAACCCTGGCCCATGAGTTGGGTCATTTTTTCAGCTTACCACATACCTTTTTTGGCTGGGAAGACGAACCTTATGATTTAGCCAAACACGGCAATCCTGTGACGATTACTCAGGCTCCGAGTTACGGGGTACCCGTAGAATTGGTCAATAAAACCAATTGCACAAAAGCTGGAGACAAGATTTGCGACACACCACCGGATTACAACTTTGGAGCTGCGAGAAGCGGATGTACCTACAATACAGTGATCAAAGATCCTAATGGTGAAGTCATCCCCATCATGGAAAACAATTACATGTCATATTTTGCAAACTGCTCCGATTTTCAGTTTACTGAAGGACAACACAATGCAATGCGCAACAATTTTGCTCTTCCTTCACGCAATTACTTAAGGTATGACTATGTGCCTCTAATGGATACTATTTCTGAATTGGTAACACTTCTAAGTCCAACAACCAATCAAAAAATAGAGACCTACAACTATGTAACGCTTGAATGGCTGCCAGTCACCAACGCAACAAGATATTACATCGAAATCACAGATGGCAGAGAATTGACCAAGGCCATTGCTTCAGGCACCTCTTACACCTTCACTACGCTGAAAGCCAACAAATCTTACATTGTTAAAATCAGACCTTACAGCGAAGGATTTACTGATACAAAAAACAGAATTACAACTTTCAGGACCGGAAATCTAATGACTGCAACTACTGAAATTACGGGTGCAAACCGATACTTGAAAGTGGTTCCAAACCCCGTTCAAAATGGAAACAATATCAAAATTGAAGTAGATGCGGGTGGAAATGGTGATCATTTGGTAGAAGTCTTCAACATGATGGGCCAATTGCTCAGTTCGAAGAGTGTAAATCTGGATTATGGAAAGAACACCATTTTACTGAATGATATAAAAACACAAGCTGGAGTTCATTTTGTGAGAATTCGTGGTAATAAGCATGATCTTACTCAGAAATTCATCATTGCTGACTAAGGTTATATCAGAATTACATATTTTTACCGCGACATTTAAAAATCAAGAGATATATGAATTTACATGAATACCAGGGAAAAGATTTATTGTCTTCCTATGGCGTAGCCATACAAAGAAGTGTATTGGTAGAAAATGCAGATGATGCACTCGATGCGTTCAGAAAATTGCAGGAACAAACCGGAACGAAGTTTGGAGTCATCAAAGCTCAGATTCATGCAGGTGGAAGAGGAAAAGGCGGCGGAGTAAAGTTGGCCAAAAATGAAAGCGAAGTACAGGAGCATGCAAACAACATCCTGGGCATGATGCTGAAAACTCCTCAGACTCCCGGAGGTATGGAAGGTCCAGGGAAACTGGTAAGGAAAATTATTATCGCCGAGGATACTTACGCACCTGATTTTGATGCTTGTAAAGAGTTTTATGTTTCGATTCTCATGGATAGAGAAAAGAAAAGAAACGTCATCATTTATAGTACGGAAGGTGGAATGAATATTGAGGAGGTAGCTGAAAAAACACCCCATCTTGTCCATAAGGAGTACATCGACCCTACCCTTGGTCTTCAGCCTTTTGAGGCAAGAAAAGTAGCATTTAACCTGGGTCTTAGTGGAAAAGCATTAAAGGAGATGACTCAGTTTATCACCAAATTGTACGCTGCTTTTGTCGGATCAGATGCCTCTCTATTTGAAATAAACCCTTGCTTGAAAACTGGCGACGATAGAATAGTAGCTGTTGATTGTAAAGTCACTTTGGATGAAAATGCTTTATTCAGACACCCTGATCTGGAAGCGTTGAGAGACACATCTGAAGAAGACCCGACAGAAGTTGAAGCCAAAAGTTATGGCCTAAATTATGTAAAACTCGACGGTAATGTAGGCTGTATGGTCAATGGTGCCGGACTGGCGATGGCTACCATGGACATCATCAAACTATCAGGAGGTTCTCCGGCAAACTTCTTAGATGTCGGAGGTACTGCAGATGCCGCAAGGGTTGAGCAGGCCTTCAGAATCATTCTCCAGGACAAAAATGTAAAGGCTATTTTGGTCAACATCTTTGGGGGAATCGTAAGATGTGACAGAGTCGCCAATGGTATCGTTGACGCCTATAAAAATATGGGCAATATCAATGTTCCAATCATTGTGAGATTGCAAGGTACCAACGCAGAATTGGCCAAACAAATCATTGATGAAAGTGGTTTGGAAGTACACAGTGCCATCCAACTCCAGGAAGCAGCAGACATAGTGAAAAGAGTAATAGCATAATCTTTGCTATAAATTATAAAAAAGGCAGCTGAAAAAATCAGTTGCCTTTTTTATTTACCCTATTTTAGATTTGTTTTTAGCCATTGCCTCAATTCAAACATTCATCAACAAAAATCATTTCATGAAAAAGATTCCTGACATAAAAATATGGCCTGCAACCAAACTCACAGGTCTAAGTATAAACATGTCTCTCGAAAACGACATGACAGGTTATCTGTTTTCTAAGTTCATGCCGTTGATGATGCGCATAGGCTTGCCAATGCCAGTTGAGGTTTTTGACATTCGGTCATACCCGGCTGGATTTTACACCAACTTCAATCCTAAAAAAGAATATAAAAAGGCAGCCATGATCAGATTGGCAGAAGGTTATCAAATGCCCGCTGAATTCGATACGTTTGAAATACCAGAAGGACTTTATGCTATTTTTGAATACAACGGTGCAAAAGAGGCAAATTCTGCTTTTGATTATATCTTTTCAGAATGGTTCCCAAGTGCCCCTTTTGAGATCGATGATCGACCACACTTTGACATCATTTTACCAATGAAGAGACAAGATGAGGACGCCAAACAGAGGATTTGCATTCCAATTAGGCCCTTGTAAATCAGACGAATTTTTTAATCCCCATAAAGTATCCCATGTGGAGACCTTCATGAAAATTGTTAAAAACAAAGGCATCTTCAAGACTTCCAAGATGGTAACCTGTTGACAATGTCCTTTCCTGGAATGGGCCGAACAACTGTTGAGCCATGTCTTTCTCAGTCCAATCGATTTGCGCCAAAAGCAATGACTTGATCAAATCAATTTCTGTTCCATCCGCTACGTTTTCCGGTCTGCTGCCTGGCTTGTATTTGAGTCTTAATTCATCAGGCAAAGTAGATGAGACACCAGTAGATTTATAAATCAGTGAGTCCTGCACAGATATTACATGACCCAAGTGCCAAATCAGGTTATTGTTGAATCCGTGAGGAATCACATTGAGCTGATCATTGTCATATCGGTTGGCCAGATCCAGGAACCAGAATCTTGTCGTTTTCCAGGTTTTGATCACACTTGAAACATCCATATTTGGTATTATTTAATTGAGGTAATAGCATCGACGACTTTTGCCGTTCTTGTAGCAGAAATGCCGGTAGAAATACAGGTCCCCTCCCCTCTCAAGTCCGCGACTATGGCTTCCATGAGCGGTTGCTGTACGTGTTCAGGCATCTGATAGTCTATCCTTTGGCTCTCTTCTCCTTCAAGGTCGAGTTGTATATGAAAGTCAGAAAAAAAGCTGAATGACAACTTCCCTTCGCTGCCGTATATGGTAGTAACTTCTTCGTCTGTATCATTATCAAGATTGAATGCCCAACTACCTTTTCCAGCTACACCATTCTCAAATTCCAGCAATGCCAGCACCTGATCTTCAGCCAGGTAGAGCCCGGCGTGGTTGGAGGTGAGGCCATAGGCTTTTTTGACAGGTCCGAGGATAAGGTCCAAAAAATCCAGTTGATGAGAAGCAAGATCTATGAAATATCCACCTCCTGAAATTTCAGGAACAACCCTCCAGTTGTATTCATTTTTAGCCGCCCATACTATATCAGGGGCCTTGGATTTGTGGACTTTGATGTCAACAAAATGTACTTTACCAATAAAGCCCTGGTCAATGAAGTTTTTTACGTGCTGAAACATTGGCAGATACCTCCTGTAATATGCCACAAAAAGTGGTACGCCTGCTTCCTCACACACCCTGATCATTGCTTCACACTCCGCCGCATTGCGCGCCATGGGTTTTTCAACATATACTGCCTTTCCTGCCTTGGCTGCCAATTTCGTATAATGGAGATGCGAATCGGGAGGAGTAGCGATATAGATGGCATTGATTTCTTCATTGTTGATGAGCGTTTCTGCATCGTCTGTCCAGGACGCAATGTGGTGCCGTTCTGCAAAATCTTTAGCAAGAGTGAGGTCTCTTCGCATGACCTGAATGAGCTGACTACCCTCTACTTTGTATAGTGGCGGCCCGCTTTTTACCTCACATACATTTCCTACGCCAATGATTCCCCATTTGACGCCAGACTGATATTTATTCAAAATCTTTGTATTTTATGACCATAAACGAAGGCTATTTTGTTCAAACACCTCTTTAATGGTCGAATGACAACATTTAATAAGCCAATATAAATGTATACTTGTTTTAATTATATTCCAATTTTGAACCTGAATACATGTCATAATTTTACCTTTGCCAATCATAAAAAAAAACAACAATGATTCATAAAGAGGGAAAAAAACCACTGATATCTTCCATTATCGTACTGGGTATCCTGGTTCTCATAGTGCAACAATTCATTCCAATACTCTTTCCTTATGTATTGGCTTTGTGCCTGGTCTTGTTTTTACTTTATCTCAATTTTTTCAAAAACCCGGACAGGTCTATTGCATCTATAGATGATGACGTCATACTGGCACCCGCAGACGGTAAAGTAGTGGTCATAGAAAGAACCACAGAAACAGAATACCTCAACAGTGAATTGACCCAGGTTTCGATTTTTATGAATCCGCTGAATGTACACGTGAACAGAAATCCGGTTTCCGGTATTGTAAAATACTTCAAATACCATCCCGGCAAATTTATGCCTGCGTGGGAACCCAAGGCGAGTACGGAAAATGAAAGAACTACGACAGTCTACGAAACAAACGGCCAACTGATTTTGATGAGGCAAATCGCCGGAGCATTGGCGAAAAGAATCGTATGGTATATAAATACCGGTGACAAAGCTGTGCAGGGCCAGGATATGGGCTTTATAAAACTGGGTTCAAGAGTTGACCTTTTTATACCTGATACCTACCAGATAGAAGTTTCGCTGGAGCAGAAATCTATTGGCAACAGAACAGTCATTGCCAGACGCAAATAAAACACAGCCTGATTTAGATTTTGAAAATGATTGGCTGGAGTAATCCTACGTCCGGATGGCTTTGCTGTAAAAGGACTTGATCCGCTTGGGACAAGCTCCAATCAAAAACATGGTAAATGCGACAAGATTTGCGAGATTGACCCTGAGGTAAGAATTTTTATTGTACTTCCTTGAAGATACCACGGCCTTGTTTTGGATGATTTTGTAAGGTATTTTCAACTTTCTCACTTTTCTGAAGAAAGCAAAGTCTTCCATGATGACATACTTCTCATCGTAACCTCCAAGCCTGAGGAAGGTAGATTTCAATACAAAATGGCACTGATCACCACCGCCGGTGAAAATTCCGTCACGTTTGTTTTGAGTAGCATTCAGGTCCAACCAAAGGTTTGTAGGATCAAAGCGATATGCAAAAAAGCCCATTTCATGTTGATCGAGTATGGCATCAACGATACACTCGTCAAAACCTGTCGGGGGCAATACATCAGCATGGCAAAACATGAGTATGTCCCCTTTTGCAAGAGCAGCTCCTTCATTCATCTGGGCAGCTCTACCCTTCCCTTTACACCTGTAATATCTTGCGACAGCACTAAAGCTCCCATCAAGTACAGCATGATCGGTAGATGCACTGGAATCGCAAACTATGATTTCACAAAGGTGTTGTTTGCTTCTTTCAATCAATGCTTCAATGAGATCGTTGATCCTGCGACCTTCATTGAAAGTTGGAATGATGATGGATATTTTGTCGCCCATATTACAAATTACGTGAATTCATTTCAAGTCGGATGTATATTCACTTCGAATTTTAAACATGCGGGCACATCTGACCGTTCTTATATCAAAATCATCCAATGAGATATACATTCATACTATTGTTTCTTTGCACTGTCCACTTAGCAATGGCGACAACAAATCCTCTTGTTGCGCTGAGCAAAGAGTTGCTTCAAACTGTGAAAGAGGGCAAAAACACCGCAGCATTGGTAGACAAATATGCGCAATTGACTGTAGAGGAACTTGAGGCTAATCTCAAAACTGACAAGGAAAAACTTGCTTTCTGGCTCAATACTTACAATGGTTTTATCCAGGTCATCCTTGGAAAAAATCCCGAACTTTATGAGGATCGCGGCAGTTTTTTCAAAAATGAAATGATCAACATTGCCGGACAAAAACTGGCATTCGCAGATATAGAGCATGGCATCATCAGGCATTCTCAATTTGAATACTTTCTGGGATACATTACCAATCCCTTTCCGGATGCTTTTGAGCGTAAAATGAGGGTAGACAACAGGGATTTCAGGATTCACTTTGCCCTGAATTGCGGAGCAAAAGACTGTCCTCCCGTGGCCATCTACGATGACACTACTTTAAACGACCAATTGAGAAAAGGCACCACAAAGTATTTAAAATCAAAGACATATGTCAAAGATAGTGCGGTCCACACCACAACTCTTTTTAGATGGTTTAAAGGAGATTTTGGCGGGGGTGATGGCATCAGAGACATCATCAAACAATATGCAGGCATTGAAGTAGGTGACAAAGATATATTGACAGATACTTATGACTGGACGTTGAGTCTTGGAGACTTCATTGACCTTTAGATAGATCCAGCACTACCGCACGATCAATACTTCTGTATTCGTAGATTCTTCCGTTTTGATCTGAATAAAATAAGTTCCAGGTTCAAGCATGGTGTGGAGTTCCTGATAAACATCGTCATATTCCTGCACCAATCGCCCATCGCTCAAAAATACCCACAGCTGCTTTTTGCCGGCGTTGGAAAAATGCAAAATGCCTTCTGACGGATTTGGGTAAACCAATGTAGCCTTTGGTCTATATAACACCTGGATGACTTTAGAGTATTCAATCTCATCGTTTTTATTGAACCTCAACCTGTAGTAATTGGTGCCTGAATTTGGTTTCGGGTCAAATAGCATAAGTCTGGCTTGTCCATTTTGAATGACTTCGCCAAGTTTTTCAAAATGAATGCCATCCATACTTCGCTCTACGGCAATCGTAGCATTTTCATCGGTGACTTTATGGAACCATTCCAATAAGATCTGCTCGCCAAGTTGGCGCCCTCCAAACCCCTGCAAATCATTTACAGCCAGCGCTGTCTGGTATTCAAAAGCGCCTAAATCGTACTTTGTGCCTGAAGGTCTTGGATTGCCATCCAGGTCATCTGTCACCCATGCACTTACGAGCTGTGTACCGGTATCTCTGGCAAGCGAATTGGCTGCGAGGTGAAAATTGGTAGTATCATTATTTACAAAGAGTTTTACAAAATCTGTATGACTGGTTACCAAAAAAGAATGCTGGTCAAGGCCCTGACTTTTCCAGTTGGCAAAAGATGTAGTAGAATTATCCGCGTCCACACCAAGCCTGTTCTCCTGAAGAATATTGTAGTCACTGGTAAAATTGGTCGTTCCGTCAATGCCAAGTACACCTCTGAAACTATGGTAGGAATGAATGATATTGTTGTAAATTTTTGTGCCGTTTTCAGCACCTGCCTGAAGCAAAATCCCCCATCTGCCGTCAGATGGCACAACGATCGTATTGTTGTAAATCAAGGCGCTTTTACTCATTATGGCGCCGTCCCCTTTGAACATCACGATGCCCTGCGCCTTGTGGTTGTTGTATATCAAATTATTGAAAATCACGGCACTGTCTACACCATCCATATTGATGCCCGAAGCCATGTTATTTTCAAAAATGGTATTGCCATAAAGCACCGGCCTGTGAATAATGCCATCTTCCCCCTGTGAAAGATCGCCATTCATGTGGATGCCTATGTTGTTGTTGTCGTAAGAGACGTTATAGCGGATGAGCGCGTCATCGCTACTGTTGGACAAATAGATGCCGTGTTCATCCAGGGCATTGGTGCATATATTGTATTCGAGGAGCAAATTGTCGGTAAATCCAGTGAAAATGCCACGTTCATTGCCTGAAGAAGTACAGTTTCTCACGATACAATGGTCAACATATACCAGCCTGATGCCATTGCCTACAAACCCAAGATTAAGGACTTTAAATCCGTTGACTTCAATGGCTTTCAATTCATTGCCCGAGGTTCCTTCAATATTGATGCCGTCGCTCCTCAATGGACCTGATGAATTGATGACCACTTGGGATCCGGAGGCATAAAAGACCACGGAATCCCTGAAAACTCCGCTTTTCTGCCAGTAATCAAATCCCGCATAAGTTCCATTAACCACTATGACGGAGTCCCCTCTTATTGCAACATCGGCACCCTTTTGAATGGTGAGGAAGGATGAAGCAATTGAAGTTCCGGAGTTGGAGTTGTTGCCTATATTGGACACGTAGTAAGTGGTGGCCAAAGATGGGTAAGCAAAGCATAGGAATACAAACAAAAATAAACGCATGGCAGGGTCAATTGTGGATTAATTCCACAAATATGGCCAATCGTTTATCATTAGTTCTAAGGGTTACTCCCAGTTTTTTTTCTGGTCTTCCAGAATACTAAGGTAACTTCTCTCTGAATCCGTAATACAATCAGCTGCATTCCTTCCCAACATGTAATATGAAGGTGCAACAATTGCTTTGATACGTGATACTCTGATGCTAAAAATGGTATCAAATTTAAAAAGCCCTCTGGTGATCTCATTCAGAAGCAGTGCTGCCTTATCAAAGGATGATTCCCCGCGACTCAGAATCGCCCCATCTCCTTTGAATTGATATCCCTGCTGGGTCCAGATATCCACCATGCTGATGGCCACCTGTGGATTTTTTCTGATATTGCTCTCCGTTATTGGTGATGCAATATTGGCTACCACAATGAGGTCCCTTTCCATGATAGCAAAAACTTCCTTAGGTGAGACGTTGGGTATGCCATGGTCATCTGCTGTGGCCATCCAGGCCAAAACGCAAGAATCAACGAGTTTTTTGATTTC
>JAGQWX010000069.1 GCA_020436935.1 Saprospiraceae bacterium | reverse complement strand
CTGTCTCATACGGATTGTTTTCTCCCGCTGCATCAGGCTCCATGCCCGGTGTCAACGTGATCACCGGTGAGTACGCTGCACTACCAGGTCCGTCTATTTGTGTACCGTTGTTTAAACCATCGCCACCATTGTCATCAGCTGCTACTGCTGTTAATGAACTCGTGTTCGCTTCGGCTGTCGGTGTTACTTTTACTATGTATTGGCCCGCTGGTAAGGTGTCGAACAAGTATGTTCCGTTCACATCTGTTACCGTTGTGGCTATTACTTCGCTTGGATCTATCGTTCCGTCGCCATTCAAGTCTGTCAGCAATTCTACTACTGCTCCCTGAATGCCTGTCTCCAATGTATCGTGGGCGCCGTTGTTGTTGTTGTCGTAGTATACTGTACTACCGATGCTCATGGTCGGGATGAAGCCGAAGTCTACCGTCATGTTGCCATTCGTGTCACTTCCGTCATCCTGGGTACCACCCTGTGCGTCTTCATTTGCGGTCTCACCTCCTGCCGTCAATACGATCGGTCCTGATTGTGATACTCCCGCTACTACTGCTCCTACATCTCCTCCATTGTCGTTGCCATCAACATCATCATCTCCTCCTGCTCCTGTGCTCGATGTCTGTGCATCATCAGGTGCTACTACTCCTACAACATAGGTGCCTGGTGACAAGCTGTCAAACAGGTAGTTGCCATCGGCGTCTGTGATTGTGCTGTCAAGGATACTGGTGCCTGTTGCATCGTATAAGTACACCGTTACACCTGCTATACCCGTCTCCAATGGATTGTTTGGATCCTGAACTCCATCATCATCCACATCATAGAATACTGTCGATCCAAGGCTCATCATCGGAATGAAGCCAAAGTCTACGGTCATATCTCCGTTGGTATCATTTGCATTGTCCTGCTGACCACCCAATACTTCTCCAAGAAGGGCCTCCTCTGCAGCTCCAAATGGCTCTGTTCCAGGACTTAAGGTAATGACCGGTGAAATTGCTTTGCTACCAGGGCCATCTAATTGAGATCCATTGCTCAATCCGTCACCTCCATTGTCATCTGCCGCCACCAGTTGTACTGCACTTGTATTTGCATCAGGTACGGGTGTAACAGCTACTACATATTCACCTGAAGGAAGACTGTCAAACAAATAATTGCCATTCACATCTGTGACACTTGTAGCAATTATTTCACTTGGGTCTATATTTCCATCTCCATTTAAATCATATAATAATTCAACTATTGCTCCTGGAATACCTGGCTCCGTTCCGTCAACATCATGGTCACCATCAGCATTGGAGTCATACCAAACTGTAGAGCCTATTGACATATTTGGTATGAACCCGAAGTCTACCGTCATATTACCATTTGAATCACTGCCATCGTCTTGTGTTCCGCCCTGACCTGGTTCATTCGTAGATTCACCACCAGGTGTCAACACAATTGGCTGCGATTGAATTCCTAAAGGTCCTGAAGCACCATTGTCATTGCCATCTATTGGAGTATCTCCATCCTGGCCTGTCGAACTGGTCGGAGCATCAAGTGGTGCTGTTGGTATAGCAACTATGTAGGTCCCTGGAGCAAGACTATCAAACAAGTAGTTGCCGTCTGAATCAGTTGTCGTAGTCCCTATTAATGTAGTTCCTGTTTCATCATATAAATTTACAATTACCCCTGCAATACCTGTTTCCAATGGATTGTTTGGATCCTGTATTCCATCATCGTCTACATCGTAGAACACTGTAGAGCCAAGGCTCATCATCGGGATGAAACCAAAGTCAATGGTCATGTTGCCATTAGCATCATCTGCATCGTCCTGATCATCTCCATCCAGGGCACCAGATTCTGTCGGCTCAGTGTTGTACGCAAGGGTAATAACTCCTGAACTTGTTGCATCCCCAGGATTCAATTGGTTACCATTTTCTAGATTTTCCATGTCTGCTAAGTCCTGACCACTAGAGTTGGTATTTGCAGCTGCTGGAGCCGTTGGAATAAGGACCTGGTAATCACCGGGGAATAGGCTATCAAATAAATAAACACCATTTGCATTCGTAATTGTGGTTGCGAATAAGGTCATCGGTGTCACAGGGTTTTGATCTTCGTCATAGTACAATTCTATCACTATTCCGCTTATACCATCTTCGTCAGCATCCTGTGCACCATTGTCATTTGGATCATAAAATACTGTAGACCCCAATGACATCGCAGGAGTAAAGCCAAAGTCTATGGTCATGTCTCCATCATTGTCGTCAAAACCATTATCCTGAGCACCTCCAGTGCCAACTTCTGTATCTGACTCACTGTCCGGAATCAACGAGAAAATCGGCGAGGTAACAACTCCTCCGGGTGTAGTTTGCTCGCCATTATCGTTGGCATCCAATTGGTTTTCTGCATCGGTATCTGTAACCGCAGGGCTACTGGATAACGGGAAGCCTGCCGGGGGAGTTGATATTTGTATATAATAATTACCTGGTATCAATGAATCGAACAAATAATTTCCATTTACATCGGTCAATATTATATAAGGCTCAAGCCCAGGCGTATATGGATTTAAATCATATGGTGTACCATTCTCATTGAACAATTGAAGGCTTACACCAGGAATTCCTGCCTCACCCCCACCCTGAGAACCACTGTTGTCCAAATCCTGGAATACAGTACTACCTACACTCATCAAAGGAACAAAGCCAAAATCAATGGTCATATCACCATCGTCGTCTTTGTTGGTATCAGCAAAACCTGTTGGTACAGGGACTTCATCCTGAGTACCGCCCGAACCAAATTCTGAATTAAGCGTTGGTTCGGTTGCAATCATTAAAATGATTATTGGGCTCAAGACAGGTGCTCCGAATGTCGTTTGGGCACCATTGTCGTTGTTTTCTGTTTGGTTATCGGCCGGGTCTGTTGGTGTACTGGATATGGTGTTCACCAATGCTCCCGGGCCAATGAAGTTTAATCCTCCAATTTGAATTTGATACATACCTTCTGGTAAGTTATCAAACAAATAATCGCCATTTGAATTTGTAGTGGTTACATATGGCTGAAAACCTGCTTGATTCGGATCATCCACTGGTAAACCAGCACCATTCAATAAAGCCAATGTAACACCGGGAATCGGGTTTTCATTCGCTTCATCGTAAACGCCGTCGTTGTTGTTGTCAAACCAAACCGTAGAGCCTATGCTCATACATGCTCCTTCTACAAATACTGCCGGACAACAAGAATTTATGTCGCAGCCTTCTTCGTCAGCAGCTTCATAATAATATATGCCTGGTATAGTTACCATATACGAAGGGCCCGTACCTACTGTTGTTGTATCAACGCCAGCAATCCGGTACCATGTTACGTCTGTTAGTCCAGCTGCTGCTGTCAATGTGTAAGTTTGTCCCGGGCAAATCGTATCTGCTTCTGGATAGGGCAATACTTCTACGATAACGGACAACATGGTGTCACATCCTGCGAGTAAAGGAGATGTTGCTGTTATATCTATGGTGTGTAATCCAACATCTAACGGCTGAACAACTGGATTTCCCCCTTCTGTAAAGGCCAAAGTTGCACCATCAGGATTTTGAACCAAATCATTCAGGTTGATGGTTGCGCCCATTACCGGACCAGATTCGCAAACGATGAGGTCATTCCCAACCACATCGGGTTGATCTACAATCGTGATGACTATTTCCTGAACAGGGTGACACAACGGGTCATAAACATCATTCAATACAGCATATACATAGTATGTACCTGGAGCCCTTGAAGTCCAATTGGCAGCCAAAGCTGTAAGTGTTGCTGTATATGGATCAGATCCTCCTGTTGGAGTAACTGGTGCTCCGATAGTTGTACCGTTGTAAATGGCTTGAGCTTCAGCATCTGTTGCAACCGCACTAGCTGTTTGATCTGTATTAAATAAAACAAATCTGATGCCATCGGGAGTATCAGTTCCAGTCTCAACAGTGATGTCAGCGCCTGCACTTCCTTCACAAATATTCTGAGTATCGGAAGGATTAGAAATATAGGTACAAGGGATCAATCCCAGGTCGAAAGAAAAATCAGACCCTGATGCCGGTGAAGTCAAAAATATAAATGGCGCGCCATTGAATAGATTTGGATCACTGCCTGCATCTGAGTCATTGTTGTCCGGGCTAAGACCTTCACCAGTATTTGATTGTGTGAGTACATAAGTAGAGCCACTTCCGTCTTCAACCAGCTGTGATGTTCCATCACCAAATACAATGTAATAAGGTGTGCCGGCATCTATTTGGGTACTGTTGAAATAATATGAACCATCTGGGCCTGTTGTTGTCGTTGCGACTGGATTAACAAGATCAGAAGTATCATATATACTCACTGTTAATCCAACAACAGGTGCTTCTGTACAAGGATCCTGAATTCCATCTTTATCAGTATCCTGCCACACATATGAACCAATTTGAAAAGGAGGCACTGCACACATAGCTTCAAGATCTCCTAAGCCTACACCTTTCCCCCCCGTATTTGCATTGTTGCCATATATCTGGAATCCGTTTGATGTTCTCTGACCTGTAGTTGTACTAAGTTTTATGGTACCACCTGTCAAGTAATTTGCAGCACCTGTCACCGGATCAAAAGAGGTGGCTATTACCTCACCTGATTTTGGCAACACTACTAAACCGCCAATTGTAATTTCGCCGTGACCTGGCGCTTCCATTGGGTTTGTGATTGTACCCGAAGCATGGAAAAAATCACCACTAAAAAATTCACCAACAGGAATGCCTCCATTGGTTTGTGGCCAACCAGCTGCTGTATATGTGCTGGAATTTGTACCCAACGCATGTCCACCTGAAGAAGTACAGCCTGCTCCTTCTATAGACCAGGTATTATTTTTGCTGGTAGAACTGCTGCTTGTTTTGCATGCATTTAAAATGTCCCCTCCAGCAACCGATGACTGCAAAGTCGTACTTGGAGACACACCATAGTTTTGAAAACCCAACTGAAAACTTGTTCTATCACTAAACCCCAGAATCATATTGTCGTTGTCTGCAAACTCTATATCTGTAAACAATGGTGTAGGATATATTGTAGCCCCTTCACCAGCGAAGCCGTTTGGAGCTATTACAGCATTGTCCTGCCATGGAAACCAATTATCAACTGTCATATTTACAGACCCATTATATGCATCCATGGGTTCACGCTCATAGGCAAGACTGAAAGGTCCTAAAACCTGTTGGAAGCTTAAACCCTGCAATCTATAAACTGTCGCTGAAAGATTTGCGACTCCTGCATCATTGCTTGCGTTAGGAGGATTTGCTCCCGAAGATCCACCGTCACATAAAGTACCAACATAAATCCTGCCTTCATCTTTACCTATCGCAAAAGGTCTGTTGGTTCCCCCTGTACATGTAGGAGTTGGAATCGCTAATGGAAATCCATCTACAATTGTTTTGGTAGCAATATCTATAGCATATAAACTTTTGTCAAAAAGGTTTACAAAATATAATGTCTTATCGTCTGAACTAATTTCCAAATCGCCCAAACCAACTTTTCCTACACGCGTATGTGCCTGAGCATCATACTGTGGTTCAGCATCCAAGCCTCTTCCTCCTACTCCAGTATTTGGAGGAAACTGGCCATCATTCAAAGCAGTTCCGAAATCACTTACCTCTATGCCTAAAGCTTCTCCAAGGTCCAGCCATTCTATTGCTGTGTTCGTAGCCGGGTCAATTTGATAAATGACATCAAGACCTCCTGAACCTAAGCCTACATGGGTCTTGAGCACAGGAGATGCATAAATCAATTCACTGCTTCTCGAATATGCCACACCCCAAAGTGACCCAAGAAAAATAGCATTTGAAAGCGACGTTTTTGTGCCCGAAGTACCAGTCTGATTCGAAGCCCAGGTAATTAAAGCGTCTGTTGGCTTACCAGGCAACGATGGTTCTCCTGATACAAAACAAGGAACAATAAGATTTGGATTGGTTTGGCAGTATTGCCCAGGATCAGCAACACCTACATTAAAATTACATCCAGGTGCTGATACAAACTGAACATCTGAACCACCAGATGCCCCATCCGGCCCAAACACCAGGTGATCACAATCCCCTTTGAGTGCAAACTCTATCCTGTAGTTGCCAGGAAATGTCGGGCTAAAATGATAAGCTCCGGTCGCGTCTGTAAGAACAGAGTCGATAGGCTGCCCCGGATTTGCTGAACAATTGTCGTACAAATAAACGTACACACCGGCAAAACCACCGGTGGCATCATTGGTACCATCAAAGTTCATATCCATAAATGCCACACCACCCAGCTGCCCTGCCATACAAGGAGAGGAAGTGGGAGGAACCTGAGCTGAAACGATAGTTGAAATGCTCATGATTGCGGCCAAGAGCCAAACATTGAGCGCGCTAAAGACATTTCTGTTGGTAGAAATTCTATTCATTGGATGCAAGTTTTCTGATTTTAATTGTGATTTTGGGAAAAACGTATACCGGTTTAATTGATCCCAAACTTGGACAAGTCTAAATAGACGAAATGTAAAACTTCGCCTGGATGAGATTAGCCATCTGTAAAAAATGCTCATTGGTAAATGTTGTAGTAAAAATTTGAAGCCAAATTTTGCGTAAATATAGAATAAGGACTTTTAATCCCCAAACTAATGAACAAAAAATGGTCCAAAATTTTAATAATTTTTATATGTTAAAATGTTTATATGTTTTGCCATTAAAAATGAATGAGTTACTTTGTTAAATACAATAAAATACACAAGGTAAAGATTCATTTTTTATAGCCTTACAAAACTTTAAATATGATTCAAATACATAATATTTGGCCTAATTCCCAGGCCCGCTCACACCAATTGCCACACAATTGACTGCTTTAAAATACACGGTTACTTTTTTGATGGCTTCACATCCTGTTTGCTCAGGTGAATACACACTTTTAATAAAATAACTTGTAGCAGATGACGGAAGGAAGGTAGATGAAGGCAATGCATTGGCACTGTTCATTGCATCCGATAAATTGGTATAATATTCAAGCTCATCGCCTGTGTGAGAAATCACCAATGTGCTTAGATCGATGTTTGATCCTCTGCATATGGTATCATCCATTACAGCCAATTCAGGTGTAATACAAATTTCAATAGCTGCAGTACTAAAATCGTCTTCGCTGCTGCCAGCAATTCCGTTTCCAGGATTTGAATCAGTATCAGTTCCTCCTGTGGCACTGCTGATTTCGGCATTATTGATAATGTTGCCACTTGCCTGATTGTTGATGGTAAATGTAATGTCAACGGTTGTCTGAGACATCGCTGGTAAAAGAGCAATGGGTGTATTTAATGTTGCAGTATTTCCCATAGCAGTCCAATCAGGGTCATTGAGTGTCAGGCCGGTTGGGATAAAATCTGATACTGCCACATTTGATGCATCAACTGTTCCCTGATTAATGAGAGTGAGTGTATATACCACGGTGCTGCCAATCCCTACAGGATTTGGAATAGATGAAATGGATTTAGTCAAGGCCAAATCGAAAGTACCCGAAACCATCGAACATGCCTCTACAATGGGGCCGGCAGCATTTGTAAATGAACAAGCTGGCGTAGCACTAAATGTGGCGGTTACACTGCTTGCCGTTCCATCTGCCTTAAGTCTCACTCCTGAAAAGGTCATTGGAGAAGTAAATGGTGCAGACGCCGAAAGTGATCCCCCACCAACCAATACATCACCTGTCAGGGCAAGTGTGCCTGAGCCGGGTGGGTTCGTAAATGAAATTGTTATATCAGCCGTGAAATAATCATCCGTTGAAATGGACGGTGTTCCATTGTCATTGCAAGGGCCTGGTGCTCCAAAGGTAAGCGCAGAAATATTGCAAGCAGGCACGCTACAGCTTGCCACTGTAGGTCCTCCGGCATTTGTTAAAGTACACGAAGGTGCATCACTAAATGTAGCTGTCACACTGCTTGGTGTACCATCGGCCTTCATCCTTATTCCCGTGAAAGTAGAAGGAGAAGTGAAAGGTGCCATAATACTAAGTGAACCGCCCCCCGGCAATACATCTCCTGACAAAATCAGGACTCCCGATACCGGTGCAGTTGTATGTGACACTGTGACACTTACTGTAAAATAATCATCTGAAGGATCTCCAGGAGTGCTGTTATCGTTGCATAATCCCGGACTACCAAATGATATGCTCGAAATATTACAAACTGGTGTGCTGCAATTGGCTACATTAGGCCCGGCAGCATTTGTAAATGTGCAAGCCGGAGTAGCACTGAATGCGGCCGTCACACTGCTGGCTGTTCCATCTGCCTTCAATCTTACTCCCATAAATGTGATCGAGGAGGTAAATGGCCCTGATGTTGTGAGCGATCCTCCTCCTACCAAAACATCTCCTGTTAGGTCAAGTGTGCCAGATCCAGGTGGATTGGTAAATGTTACAGTAATATCAGCCGTGAAATAATCATCCGCAGCATTTGCAGGTGTGCCGTTATCATTACATGAACCGGCAGTACCGAAAGATACAGCAGAAATATTACATGCGGGAGTCAACCAGGGATTAACTGGCTGAGTAGCAGGTACAATGAAATTATCAGTAGGACTACCGTTATTCGCGTCCAAACCATGGGGCACCATAATGGCTGGTGTGTTTCCAAAACCATTTGCCGTGTTTACGTCATAAAACTTGAGTCCCCCTTGCATTGTACCATCTCCTGATGTTGAACTTACACCATTTTTTACAACTACTACGCCAGTATCCGTTGCCATGCTACCATTCAGAAATTTAGTAACAATAAAATCCCCAACAACTTCATAATAACCTAAAATATTGACAGGACCAGCAAAACTGCTCTGCCCAGTAACGATGGTACAGGTATTAGGACCAAATAAAACATTGGCTGGTCCCTTATCCCCCACAGTTAGTCCACAGCCATTGGCTGCAACATTCAAATAGGCAATATCACAATTCGCAAGGCCCGTTGGTTCACATGTTACATTTACAAAGCCATAATCTTCGAAACCAATGGAGTGAATGTAAAATGCTCTTTTGACGTTTATGTTTCCTCCAACTGCATTATAGGGAGATGCTGCCTCAGCCAATTCGAGGTTATTGAAATTCATGGTCCCTTCATTAAAGAAATCAGAACCATTGCCAAACACAACCGAACATACCATGAGTGCATTGAGCGTTGCTCCTGCATAATTGTCAATTTTCATGACGGAGCCGCCATTGGCAATAAAGGTGACAGTGCCACCCATTTGCGTAAACTTCAATGTACCGTAGTTATTGATCTTTACATTACCGTTACTTCCTCCTCCTGGTAATTCCGCAGTAGCACCGGCGCTGATGATAAAAGTTACGAGTCCATTGTAATTGAGATTAGAAGGCATGGTATAAGTTACACCCGGTGCCACACAAATGGTATCGCCAGCGCCCAAATTATTGAAATTCACAGTAAGTCCACTTGCCGTAATACAATAATAATCAGAGCCTCCTGTGGCATTGTAAGTTCCACTTATGTTGATTTCATTTGGGCATGGCGATTTGCAAGTTTGGGAATATGCAAAGCCTGATATCGCCAACAATGAGATGATGGCAATAAATCTATTTAGCTTATAATTATTTTGGAACTTCGATAAATTGCCAAATGCACTCATGATTGAAAGATTTAAGAATAATATTGAATTTGGATCAAACTTATATTGCAGCAAAAATGGCTCCAAAAAAAACAAATTACAAATTTTTAGATAAATAAATATCATTAGATTTATAAAGTCTTGTATTTAAGTGCTTTAAACATTCATTATTGCTTAACGAGGTGCACTGGAAAGCGTAAGCTGTTGTTGCTTTTATTGCTTTCTACAAACAAATTTTTAGGATCAAAGACAACCTCAAGGACGTAATCACCATTTGTTATATCCTCAGGCAATTGTAAGTACTGCCCCTCATAAAACATGCCGTATGTATCGTAGCCACCTACGGAAATACCCTGGAAATCTGAATAACAATTGAGATAATTACCAAGTCCATAATTGGGTAGATTGCCGATTCCATACCGTTTACCCCCGAGCTTGCAGATATCATCCTGATCGTTGCACGTACCGCTGTCAAACAGGCAATAACTTACTTTTTGTCCGGTAGAAATGGTATCAAGCCCCCCAGTTTCAAGCTCTTTTAACAGTCTGAATTCTACCCAATCATCCACATGGAAATGAGTATGCCCTGGTCTTGCGTCATAGTAATTTGTACCTGTGGTGACTTCCTTGTGACTAATTTTCTTTCGCTTTGGTTTATAATAAACTTTTTGAATTATATGCTGGCGAGCATACTTTCCATTTCCACAAATGGTCATGCTATCAACTCCTATACTGCTTCCATCACAATACCATCGGCCATCGCCTTTTATTTCCATTGGGCCATTTCCAATGTTGGCCAAGGACACTGCAATATGCAACTGCTTTCGGTAATGCACCGGCTCTTCTCCAAATTCAAAGATTTGCCGTTCAGTAAATGTTGGCAAAACAACAATATCAGGTAGTAAATCACCGGTGCTCTTACCCTTTTCGCACTTGCAATGTTTTGGATTTTCGAAAGTACAGGCTTTCTTCAAAGGTTTGAAATTGAGCTCGCCGAAAGAAAGCTCAACATTTGTCAACATGCCTGAAACGCCTTCTGCCAAATCTTCTACCAAAAGCAGCCATGTTCCATTTGGAGAACCTGATTTATTGAGTTCATCAAATTTCCCATCAGGAATGAAGGTACCATTGAATGGATTTTCATTTTGGTGGATGTATCCGAAAAATCCTGACCTTGTAAAACAAGTAGATGTATAATTTATTCCGGAACCTCCGCCATTTCTGTTTGTTAGCCAAATTGAAACTCCTAGTGGATTGACCAGACTAATTTTTAAATCTGTGGTTCTGTTGTGTAAAACGTTGATGCAGACTTGATTGAGGCCCACCCTTTTTTTATTTGATTTCTGCTGCAAACCAAATACTTCAATTTTAAAGGTATCAATTCTGATTTTCTCTTCAAAGTCATGAATTCTTCCGCTTGGCGCTGAAAACTTCTGGCCAATGCTTTTTGTAATCATTCCACAAAGCAGGGAAAAAATAAGCAATTGCTTCCATATATTGTAATGCATAAACATCCCAATTTTGCCAAAGTTAATACTTAACCTGAGGATAAGAATAAAAAGAGACTTGTATCAATAACATCAGATTGGCCACAATTATTAATAGACAAATCCAAACAACCACAATGGTATGGTATTGCCGCTTCCAATGAGCAAATCATCAGCGGCGACATAACTATCCGGCAAATTGGCAATTTGTCCAAACCCTTTGGTTTTACCTCCGACTTCGAAAATATATTTGTCATCAATAAGAAAATCACCTTGAGGAGGCAAACGGAGTTCATATTTGTACGACATAATGCTCACAAAAAAACTTTCTCTCAAGGTGCCAATAGAAACGCTGGACTGACTCAGATAGAAGAGGTTACAATTGTGCAGATAAAGTTTATCGGGCTTGGATAACAAGGAATATGTTTTGCCCTTATCCCACAGCATATTGACTACAGAAGCATCTTCAAGATAGTGCAGGTATTTATATAAGGTTGCTCTATCCAGATCAAGACTTTGGCTCAACTTGCTGACGTTGGGCTTAAATGGGCTTTGGGTGGTAAGAATGTAGACCAGTTTCCTCAAAACGGATATTTTATTGATGTCTACGCCCAGTAATCTGGTCATGTCTACTTCCAGGGTTGTGTTCAGGACATTGTTGAGTTTTTTCAAATAGTTTTTCTTGCCCTCAAGATAAAATGGATAATACCCGTGCTGCAAATAACTTTGAAAATAAGCTGTAGGCGTTACAGATTTCAAAATTTCATTGCAAATATCCAGATGGTTATGAAGTATATCTTGTAGAGAAACGACAGGCAAATTTAAGCCTATTTCAATGTTGATGTATTCCCTGAGAGACAAACCCGGCACTTGCCACTCCACCATTCTTCGGCTCAGATCTGCCTTTCCTTGATTGATGCCAAGCATGTTAGAACCTGAAACGGTTACCTTTATTTTTTTGTAGCGATCATTGATGTTCTTTAATTCCTGGCTCCAGTTTTCATACTTGTGGATTTCGTCAATAAATAAGTGGGTACCGCCTCTGAGGTTGTGGTATTCTGCTATGCTGAGCAAGCTATTTTGTGCTACGAGGAGATCATCCATACTCACATACAATACCTTTTCATCGTTGCCAAAGGTCTCTTTAATGTATTGCAACATGATCGAAGTCTTACCGACACCTCTTGGGCCAAGGATAGCGTTCAACCGTTCATTCCAATCAATTTCATCAATGAAGAATCGCCGAAATGCAAAGTTGGCTTCAGCGATAATCCGCTGGTGGTCCTTGTAGATTTCATCCTGAATATTAACATCGCTCATAATCATAATTATTTGGGCAAAGGTAAATATTGTTGTTTTCATTCAACATTATTACGCATATAATGTTTATCACAATCAACATACTCTATATATTATGTTTATTACAACAAACATATTTTTATATTTTTTTGATGATAATAATAAACAATTTATAATTTTAAACTTGATATTGATAGAAATTTTATAAATTCTGCATGCCACTCAATTAAAACCATGGAGGATTGGCTCAATAAAAAAGCGCTATGCCGCCTACACGTCATAGCGCTCATTTTCATAGCATAGTAAATACATTCAGGAAACAAAAATCACTTTCCCGGACGTATGGATAATTGGTTACTTCTTTTCTAGTCTTACGTTGTCTATCAAAATGTGTACCCTGGAAGCTCCATTGTCGAAGGCCATTCCGAATTCATTTTGGACCGTAGTAAGGTCTGTTATTCGACCCTGGTTCCAGCCATAGTTGTTGGCAAATTCAAGCAGACCTACGGTTTTGGTGATCCAGCCGTCAGTTTTTTCGATGACTGGCACTTTGGCTTGAGGGTCTGGTGCACCCGGTCCCCAGTTCCACCAATAATCGTCTGTATTGTTGTGAATTCTAAGCTTAAGTGCGCCTGCTGTGATGGGTTCCAGGACGTTGATATCGAACTTAATTACATAGTCTGCGATGTTGGTTCCAACCACTTCTCCCGGGAAGTTATTGTCGCTGTTTCTCCAGAAACAGTCGGTCCAACCGTTGTAATTTCCATCAATTTCACCAAAACTGGTGCCATCAACAGATCTGCTGTCATTCACAATTTTCACATTGCCCCACCAGCTGTCTTTTGCTCCGGTTCCATTAAAATCAAAGAACACAAGATTTGGATCAACAACCGCATCCACACCCTGGAAGTTGATCGCAGGTGAGGTGGTAGTTTCTCCGTCAAAAGTGACAAACGTGATGACTCCAAGTCCTTTTTTGACATCGTCAGGCACAACTACTTCGATCATATTGGCTGTTTTCACACCAAACTTGGTAGCCACGGCATTTCCCGGGAAGATGACATTGGTAGTGATGTCCATTTTTTCTCCTGTGAGTACAATCATTTGACCAGGTTTTGCCGTTGGAGGAAATCCTGTGATCGTCGGAACATTGGATACCAGGATGGTCAATGACTGGTCTGAAACAATCTGTGTACCATTGGTGGTCACCAAAGTAACCGGTCCATCTTTTGTGCCCGGAGGCACTGTAAATATGATTTGTCCTTCTGTCTTTCTAAGGTTTGCTCCTTTTGTGCCACCTGTCAATAATACTTCAACCACCAGGTCCATGTCTGTTCCTGTAATGGTAAGGTCAGTACTTGATTTTAGTGAAGTCTCAGAAAAGGCTGCAATTTGCGGCACCTTCAAGACCAACACATTTGCAGATGAAGCTGATTTATTGGCCGCAGTTCCTACTGTTACTACCCCTTCTGTAGCGTCCAGAGGCACTGTAACTGTCAGACTTCCACCGTCTTTTTGAGTGATACTTCCTACTTTATTGCCGCCAAAAGTTACTGATGTAACCAGGTCAAGGTCTGTTCCACTTATTGTTAATGCAGTCCCTGGTTTGGCTGGATTTGGAGCTATCTCAGAAATAGTGGAAACCACCATCTCGACATTGTCTGCTGAAGTTACCTCCACCAATGAAGCCACGGAAACTTTGACCGGACCATCCTGAGCCGCAGCAGGCACAGCAACTTTCATTTCTGTAGCACTCTGTGCCTCAAATTCGATTACCTTCTGATTTCCACCAAAAACGACTTCTCTGACAAGATCCAGGTCAGTACCAGTAATGGTCAATATGCTTCCTGCTTTTACCGGCTTAGGAGCCAGGGCAGCGATGGTTGGCAAAGTTACTACCAGGTCGGTTTCAGAAGTCACCACGATAGGAATGGCTTCTCCGTTGGAAATGCTCACCTTTCCGGTTTTGGCGTCTGCAGGCACATTGAGTTCTAGTTTCTCACGGCTCTGGCTGATAAAACCGGCTTTCTCGACCACTTTGTTATCGGCGAAAATGACAGACTCGATCAGATTGAGGTAAGTACCTGTGATGGTAATTTTGGAACCTGGTCTGGCTGCTGCCGGTGCAATCGAAACAATAGTGATTGGTTCTGAAATGGTCAACATAGACTTGGTCACGATGTCTCCCTGAGGTGTTTTCAAGGTCACCGTACCATCCACTGTAGCATCAGGAATATTAATGACCAGCTTTTGAGCAGTTTTTGATTTAAAGTTGGTAACGCTCACATTGCTTGGAAGTACAATTTCTGTAACCTTATCCAAATTGCGCCCAATGAACTGAAGTTCGCCACCCCTTAATGCAGGAGATGGACCAAAACTTAGCAATTCAATTTTATTGGGATCTACTTCTTCGCCGGTATTGTCCTTGTCACACGAGATGACAAGCATACTCATGCCGATTCCAAAAAGGAGTAGAAGCAGTATATTTTTTGAAAATAATTTTTGCATTTCTTTTACTTTATAGTTGAAAAATGAATCGGTTAGGACTTAGGCACAATTCTGATGTTGTCAAAAGCGATCTTGATATTGTGTTCTCCATCCGCAGGTCCGAAAGACATCATGGTGAAGTTCGCCAACTCGGAAATATTCTCGATTTTCCTGGTAGGTTCGTCGTTATCCGTATTGTGGACAAACTCAGAAAGCGGGAATTCTACAGTCACCCAACCATCAGTTTTGTATGGACCATCAGTAAATGGTGCCCATCTGTAAATGCCTGATTTGGCACTTCCTCTGCCTTCGCTTTCGCCGAATGGTGCAGGGAAAATTTCCATTCTTACACCTGTCCATTCAACGGGTACATTGACTTCCATTTTAAAAACAAGGTCATTGACCAATCCTCTTGCTACAGGTACATTGCCTCTTCCGCGGGGTGCCCAATATTGCATGGTCATACCATTCTGCCATGACCAGGCTCCATGGTTGTCTTTGCTGAAGTAAGCATACACGCCATCAACAGGCTGCACGCCAGCCATAAGACCATTGGCATCGCTGTAGGCTGCGGTCCAGGTTTCACATTTTTTATCATCAAAATTGAGGATAATGTTGCGGTCGTCACGGAAATAAAAGCCCGATTCTCTGGTTCCAAAATTGGTCTTCACCTTAATCTTACCAGGCTTTGCGCCTTCAGGTACTTCGATCCTCAACTTTGTTTTCTCAATTGAAATATTTTTTCCTTTGACCCCACCAACAAATTCAACTTCAAGAGGCTCAAAGAAAAAGTCTCCATAAATCTCAGCTATTCCTCCTGCCGGTACAAATTCAGACTTGATGCCGTCGATATTTGGTGCAGGCACATTGACCTTGAATGGATATTTCAACTCAGACTTATCAGAAAATACAAGTCTCATTTCATTGGTCACTTCTGTTGGCACTGTAGTAGGCACATTGACCAAAATGGTTTTGTCTGTGATGTACGTTGGATTCAACAGCGCCTTCTGGTCGTTGAACCAAAGCTCTCGGGTGTCACCAAGATTGTCACCAATAATGGCTATGAGACTACCCAAAAAGGCACCATCCAGTAATGAATCACTGACTGTCGGATCTGTAATCCTTACGTAATCGATCACAGCAGGTCCATCCTTCTCAGCAAGAACATCAGGACCGGTAATCTCTTCTGTACATGAGTACACCATAAAAGTGCTCATCAATAGCAGAAGCGAGTAAGTCGTATATTTTATAAAATTGTTCATTTATCTAACTTTTAGGCTTTAATGATGTAGATGCTATTTAAATTCATATTCAACGGCAGGTTCCTCAAATTTTGGATTCGCCAATTTCTCGGAAGCCGGTATCGGCAAATTGATTTTTGCTTCCTGGAAAGGAATGCTTCCACCTGCTGAGGATTCAGTGAGGATATAACCTGCTACAGAATTTTCATCGGCTGCAGTACCTGACTGATCTCTCTGATAGGTGAAGTCGCGCTTTTGAGCAGACATTACAGCTACCATTTTGGAAGGAGCACGGTAATAATATCTCTTTAAGTCAAACCAATAGAGGCTTTCCAAAGCAAATTCCATTCTCCTTTCCCAGAGCAATTCTTCAAAAGTCACGCTGTTCTTAGGTGAAAGTCCTGCCCTTGACCTGATCCTGTTGAGGTATTGGAGCGCAGTTGCGTCAGTTGTAGATTCGCCAAGACCGATGGCAGCTTCAACATAAATAAGATAAACATCTGCCAGCCTCAGTACATACTGGTTGATACCTGCTGCCTGACCTGTAGTAACGTTACCATTGTTGTCTTCTGAAGTACCTACGACGTACTTTTTCAAATTGTTCAAGGTAGCAGAAGCACTTTCAAGTACAACATTCTGGTCCTTTGGATCGCGGTTTACTATTTTGTAAGTGTATCCGCCCTGAGCCTTATTGATGTCCGGATAATGATCACCGTTTTGCATGATGATGTGTTTGATCCTCTTATCGCCTTTTACCATGTTTTCAATAAAATCGTAGGTCATGGACTTGTAACCGCCCCATGCTTCTGTATTACCAGTGATGATGTTGCTTCTTGCCCAGTTGGCCTGGCGGCTGTTGCCGATGCCATAAGCTCCTCCCATGAATTGCATGGCAAAAAGAGATTCAGAATTGTTGTTGTTGGCAATCATGAACAGATCACCGTAGTCTGTCATCAATTGTAAACCACTGTTTTGTATGACTTCCTGTGCAAGTGATTTTGCTGCATTAAAATGACTGGTTGCTTCTGAAGCATTGGTCTGGCTCAAATATTGGGCAATGGTCACGTGAATTTTTGCCAGCATGCCTTTTGCTGACCATGAAGTGACTCTACCTGCTTGTGACTGTACAGGAGGTAAGTTTTCGGCAGCGAATTCAAGGTCTCTTTTGATGAACTCATACACACTGTTTTTGGTGTGTTTGTTGATAAAAAGGTTATTGCTGGTGATCAAATCGGTGGAGTTCTCAATAATTGGAACTTCTCCGAAAAACTCAGTCAGCATGTAGTAAGCTGATGCTCTGATAAACCTTGCTTCAGCGATGGCTTCGTTGATGGCTGCATCAGGTACTTTTCCACTTGCAAAAACCGGCATGTCGTTGATGACTGCATTGGCATAAGAAACGACTCTGTACAATCCTCTCCAGCCACCCTGGATGTGTGTGTTTCCATCACCGTAAGAGTAATAGAAAAATTGTCCCTCCTGATCCCAGGTATGGTATAGGTTACCCGCCAATTCTTCTCCTGCAGCCCAGAAAAACTTATCATTGAATTCAAACCATGGATAACCGTAAAGTGTAGCTGTTGCTGCTTTTACGTCTGCCTCTGATTTGTAATAATTGTCTACTGATGGCTGGTCAATCACAGGAACATCTACAAAGTCCTCGTTACATGAAGTCACGAAAAGAAGTGTTCCGGAAAGCAAGCATATGTTTATAAATTTTTTCATTTTATTCTTTTTTATTCTTTCAGGAATAATGATTAAAAATCGACGTCAAAACCAATGGTATACATCCTTGGTGTAGGGTATCTTCCCATGTCTGCGTTCTGCAATCTTGCGCTTTGGTTGAATGCACCGATTTCAGGATCGTAACCTTTATAATTGGTCAGCAGGAACAAGTTTTGTGCATTGAAGTAAACCTTCAGACGTTCTACCCTGGCCTTTCTGGTGAGCGATTGTGGAAGGGTATAACCCATTTGCAGGTTTTGCAATCTGAGGTAGGTACCATCTTCGATGAATCTGTCAGACATCCTGGTATTCCTGTTGACGTCATTGGTGGTAGGTCTTGGTATGTCAGTACCTGGATTGGCCAAAACCACGTTTGCCGGATCAGAAGGTGAACCATTTGGATCGAGGTATTTGTACTGAGCTCTGTTGAATACAGAAGCAGCCTGATTGCTAAATACATTGGTCATACCTTCTGTAATTACTCGTGAATAGTTGAGAATGTCTCCACCTACAGATCCATTTAAATAAATGGTTGCTTCAAAAGGCCCATAACTGAGTGAGTTATTTACACCAAAAGTGAAATCAGGATTCGGGTTGCCTATGTAAGTCTGATCATCCTGATTGATCACTCCGTCGCCGTTCAAGTCTTTGAATCTGATATCTCCAATCCAGACTCCTGTTCTTTTATCGACCAGGTTCTGTCCATTTGGATGTTCTGATGTAAGTACTCCGTCTGAAACCTGTACCGCATGGCTTCTGATTTCTGCTTCATTGGCAAACAAACCATCTGTCACAAATCCCCAGAACATACCAATAGGCTGTCCAACTCTTGTTGTGGTTGCGGTTTGGAATTCAGAGTACCAGTAGAGGTTCTGCCAGTAAATTCTGGCGTCGTCATCCAGTTCAAGCACTTTGTTTCTGTTTCTTGAGAAAGTCAGACCTGTTGTCCAGGTAAACTTATCCTTAATGATGTTTCTTGAGTTGATAGAAAGGTCAAAACCTTTGTTTTCCAATCGACCTACGTTGATGATAGGAGGCTCAATGTTGTTGTATCCCGCTCCACCAAGGTAAGAAGGCACAGAAGGCGTAAGCAACATGTCTGATGTTTGCTTATTGTAGACATCTACGGTAAAATCAATTCTGTTGTTGAATAATGCGACATCAACTCCTGCGTTGAGCTGAGCCGTAGATTCCCATCCGAGATTGGGGTTGGCAATTCTCGATGGTCTGAAGCCGAGACCAAAAGGTGTTTGGACACTTCTCATCAAAGCCCCAAAGGCTCCGTTTTCAATGGACTGGTTGCCTGAAACACCATAACCCAATCTGATTTTGAGGTTATCTATCATATCATTGTCCTTCAGGAAGGCTTCTTCAGACAGACGATATGCAATAGCTCCTGAAGGGAAATAACCCCATTTGTTGCCTGGGCCAAACTTGGATGATGCATCGGCTCTGTAGGTGAAAGTGGCCAAAAACTTATCGCGAAATCCATAATTGACACGCGTGTAATATGAAAGCAGGGATTGTGCTCCTTTCCATGCACCCGGGTTTCCAACAGGTGTTCCCTGGCTCAGGATCTGAATGTCATTGGAAGGTAGGTTCCTAACTGTGAGGTCCGTACCGCTATAGTTGGACTTTTGAGCCTCGTGTCCCAACAATACGTTGACACTGTGATCGCCCGCAATCTTTGTATTGTATGTAAAGTAGTTTTTATTGATCCAGAAGAAGCTGTTTTCTTCTCTTTGTCTTAATCTGTTTTCTCTGTTTTCTATAGCGCCCCACTTATAGGTAGGCTGGAAGGCGTGGTTAAGACTGTGGTTGTTGTCAAATCCAAATTCTGATCTGAATTCAAGTCCCTTGAAAATGTTGAAGTTGCCATAAACGTTGCTTAGCAATCTTTGTCTTGCAAGGGTATTGTTTCTTTCCAGGGCAGCTGCAACAGGGTTGTATCCTGCGCTTAGTTCGTTGCTGTTGGGCCCGGCGTAATTGCCGTCAATGTCCCTCACGGATACATCCGGATTCATCATTAGTGATTGCATGATGACTCCATCCCCGCCGTCATTGAGGGTAATGGTTTCGTTGGTTTTGGTGAATGCGAAATTACCACCAAATTTCAGCCAGTCGGTAACGGTGTTATCCACGTTGATTCTGGTAGATATACGGTCGAAATTTGAGCCGATAACGATACCATCCTGTTTGTAGTAACCTCCTGTTACTGCGTACGTGGTCTTGTCATTTCCACCCGAAACGGATAATTGGTGGGACATAGAACCTGCTTTGCGGAAGATTTCATCCTGCCAGTCCGTTCCTGCGCCCAGAAGGCTGGCGTCAGCATAACGCTGGTTGATTTGCCTTTCAAGATCATTTGCAATCTGCGCCTGATATTCTGCAAATTGATTGAGTGGCATCATATCCAATTTTCTTTGAAGCTCCTGGAGGCCGTAATAAGAATTGTATGAAATCTTAGACCTGCCTGCTTTACCTCTTTTGGTTGTAATGATGATGACACCATTTGCACCTCTTGAACCATAAATGGCTGTAGCTGATGCGTCCTTGAGAACGTCGATGCTCACAATGTCTGCCGGGTTGATGGTGGAGAGTGGATTTACTCTGTTCTGTCCGTTGGCGCCACCTGCCCAGTCAAAGCCAGCAGTGCTTCCGCCATCTCCCTGGAATTGGATACCATCGATGACGTAAAGGGGCTCGTTGGACAATGCAAGTGAGTTGGCACCTCTGATTCGTATGGATGCTGCTCCACCCGGAGCTCCTGAATTTTGAGTGACTTGTACACCCGCTACCCTACCCTGTAAGGCCTGATCCAGGTTGGTCGTCAGTGTTGTTCGCAGCTCATCTCCTGAAACCGATGAGACCGAGCCGGTAAGATCAGATTTTCGTACCTGACCATATCCGATGACAACGACTTCATCAATGAGTTCAGCATCGGGAGCCAGAGTGACGTCAATGTTGTTGGTTGAGCCAACGACGAATTCCTGAGCACCAAAACCGATGTAAGAATAAACAAGCGTTTCACCTTCCCTGGCAGAAATTACATAATTTCCGTCGATGTCTGTCAGTGTACCGCGGGATTCCATTCCTTTGATAAATACGTTGACACCTATGAGGGCTTCCCCATTGGCATCTTTGACATTACCAGTAATAGATTTTTGACCCACAGCAAAGGAAAGACATGAAAAGAAGACTGCAAGAAGTAAGTATACCTTTTTCATGTAGGAACTTTTAATGTGATTTTAACAAAATTTATGGATCAAATATAAGTCCGGCACCTCCTTGTAAGGTAGTGGGACTTATTACAATGAGGAGTGGTATTTGTATTTCTCCTCCTGCAATCCCCGTTTTATAGACAATTTGACGATTTTTCCTGGCAATAATTTCCATTGGATAAGTGGACAATTTTACCAGAAGATGTTGCATCCTTTGGGCTTACTCGAGGGGGAATTGTACACAGAAGTGTTGATTTCAAAATCCGTTTTAAAAGATTGAGAGATGGTTAGGGTACGAGGAAAGTCGACACGTTTGTCCCCCTTAATGCAGGGTCAATTATTATAGTTATGCCGAAGAAAGCTGTGGAGTAAATGTGACATATACGTCAGTACGAGGGTTAAAGGTTAAAGGTTAAAGGAAATTAAAACCTTTATGAAACTTAATGTCTTAATGGTGTAATCTGAATTCATTCGCAACATGTGAATCACATTCGTCCAATCAGCTCCCCTATCATCTTAAATGTGACATATACCTCAAAACAACATACGCAACATGTGAATCACATTCGTCCATTCAGCTCTTCCATTTTCAATTGTGAGAAATGTTCTTGTGGTGTTGTCGGTATTCAGATGGATTGACTCCAAACTCGTCTTTGAATTTTTCTCTAAAATATTTGAGATCGTTGAATCCAACCTTGTAGGTCACTTCCTGGATGCTGTAGTCCGTAAGTTCCAGCAATTGGGCGGCTCTTTTGAGCCTGATTTCCCGCAAAAAGTTGTTGGGTGTTTGTCCGGTAAGGGCCTTTATTTTGCGGTAGACCTGGATGCGGCTCATGAGCAGCAATTTGGCCATGTCGTCAACGGTAAATTCTGCTTCTGACATATGTTCTTCGATGATGGTCGACAGAGAAGCCATAAATTCTTCGTCCAGGGATTGTACTTGTGGTTTTTCTGGTTCGTAGGTGTATTGAAGTTTGTTGCTGCTGCCGCGGTACTTATCTTTAAGGAGTTGACTGTATTCCATCAAGTTATTGACCTGCTGCTTAAGTACATCCATGTTGAATGGTTTTGTCACGTATGCATTGGCCCCCGATTCATAGCCCGAAAGCTTAAATTCAACAGAGGTTCGGGCAGTGAGCAGTATAATGGCAATGTGAGAAGTCGCTATGTTGGATTTGATGAGTTTGGTGAGCTCAAGTCCATCCATCTCCGGCATGGCGATGTCAGAAATGACGATATCGGGGATGTATTCCTGACAAAGTTTGTAGGCACTGGCTCCATTTGAGGCTTCCAATATTCTGAAATCCCTGATGAAGTTTTGTTTGATGTAACTTCTTATTTCATCATTATCCTCCACCACCAACATGGTTTTGATGTCATCTTCTTCTTTGTCCTTAACTTCAGTAAAAGACACTGTCTGTTCTGCAGCATCCTCCTCAAACAATTGTATGTGCTCCAGCTCCAGGGCTGTAGGCTGAGCCTGCAAATTGGTGGGCAGGACAACATTAAATACCGCTCCCTGGCCTTCTTCACTTTCAGCCCAAATCCTGCCTTTATGCATGTCTACGATGCTTTTGGCAATGGCAAGTCCCAAGCCATAACCTGCATCTTCATGATTATTGCCCTGATAAAACCGCTCGAAAATTTTATCTAAATCCTGCCTTGGAATGCCTTTGCCGTTGTCTCTGACGATGATCTGGACCTCGTCTTTTGCTTCGTGTTTCAAAACAGTAATTGAGATTCTGCCACCCTTGGGCGTATACTTGATGGCGTTGCTGATCAAATTATTCAACAGACGCTCTATTTGTTCTTCATCGAATGCCATTGGAACAGCAGCGACATTTTTGATCACCTGAAGGCTTATATTTTTTGAAGCTGTGATCGATTTAAAGGCATCTGCTATCACTTCAATGTGTTTCAGCAGATCGATTTTCTGGAGATGGAGGCTCAACTCTTCAGTTTCATGCTTTCTGAAATCGAGAAGCTGATTGACCATATTCAACAGCTTCCTGGCATTTTTTAAGATGAACCTGTGGGTCTGCTTATAGTCTTCCTCCAGGTTGTTGTCCTTGAGCAATTGTTCTGTCGGAGTAATGATCATGGTCAAAGGAGTCCTCAATTCATGTGAAATCGAAGTATAAAACTTGAGTTTCATTTGATTGATCTCTTCAATCTTTGTCCTTTCCAACTTTTCAAGGTGCATCTGGTGGGCATATTGTTCCTTCATGATAAATCCCTGAACGATCAGGAAAATGATACCACAAACGCAGCAAAAATAAATGAAATAGGCAGGAAGGCTTTGCCACCAGGGAGGACTTATATTGATGGGCAGCGATCTTACTTCTGACCAAACACCATCGGAATTTGCTGCCTTGAAATGCAACTGGTAAGACCTGTAGGGCAGGTTGGTGAATGAAATTTGTTTTTCGTTTTCATCCAGATACACCCAGTCTTTATTGAAACCCTCCAGCTGGTAGGCATATTTCACAGATTGTGCCTCGGAGGTATGCATGGCATTGATGGTGATGGAGAAGGCATTGTCTTTGTAGCTCAAATCGATTTCAGGCAACTCGTTGATGTCTTTGTTCAATTTTACGTCTCCATTGAATGTATCTCTAATGCCAATGGGTTTGTTGTTGATTTTTAATTCTGTAAAAAATGGAATGGGTGCCTTGTTGTTTGTATTTCGGTCTTTCAGGTCGAGCATTGCCAGTCCGTGGGCACCGCCAAAAAGCACCTTACCTTCATCAAGCAACCAGGCTGCATTGCTCGAAATATTACTCAAAACACCCTTGGTATAGTTCTTATACTCAATTTTATTTTTCTTATGCTCGATCTCAACAATACCGTTGTTGTAGGAACTCACCCAGTACTTTCCTTCTTCATCTATGACAAGGCTCTGTATAATGGCTTTTGGCAGGTGCTTCTCCAGATGATAGTCAATCGTTTCTGAAGTATTGATATCGTAAGCATTTAGCCCTCCTTCTGAACATATAAGGATCCTTGATTTATCCAATGTAATGCTGGTAATAAAGTCACTTGCCAGGTTGCCATCTCCCTGAGCTCTCAAATGTCTTATCAGAACCAATGCGCCATTTTTCTCCAATTTAGCAACAATAACCCCCGCACCACGTGTGCCCAAAATGATGACGTTTTCATAATGGGCCAGAGCAACCACCGGAATTCCCAGCAAATCAAAGCCAAGACCCCTGACTTTGGTGTATTTTTTTACCTCTCGGGTGCTGGGATTGTATTGGATCAACCCGGTGTTCCAGGTACCAATCAACAGCTCATCCTTATAACACATCAGTGACATGAGGTAGGATTCTATCAGATCTTCTTCAACTCTTTCGAGGGGGACAATTTTTGAGTTTTGTAAATTGTTTTCAGTGGTTTTTAATAGGCCTGATCCTTGTGTAGCAATCCAGCTTACGCCATTATCCTGAATGCAAAGGTGAGAAATGCGATCTTTGACGAGATTGCCTTTGTAAGCCAGTAAATGGTGATTGATTGTTTTAAAATTTTCAGCATTCAGATTGGTAAGTGTACCATTTTGCCAGCCCAGCCAAAGTTGATTGCTGTTGGAAGACCGGGTGATGAACTCGACCATTTGGAGGTCGTCGCTTTCTGAGGAAAGAGATACAAAATTGACAAAGGATTCGTTGGGATTGTACCTGTAGAGCCCATTTTCTGTGCCGAGCCATACAGTACCGAAAGCATCTTCAAATATGGTTCTGATGATTTTTCCCTGCAAGAGTTGAGCAGATAATAAGCTTCCGTCGGTATCCATCAATCTCAAGCCATTCCCTGTACCCAACAACAATTTTCCGTCGAAAGATGAAGTTTTGGCTATGCATCTTGGAAAAATAAAGTTGCTCCCGGTAGCCTGAATACTTTTGATGGGAGTATTGGTAAAACCCTGGCTAAAATCCAGCGTGGCTATGCCTGTTTTGCACAATATCCATAGCTTCTCAGGATTACCAGCCTCAGGAATCATGTCAGAAACAAAATCACTTACTTCTCCGGAAGCTCCTTCAATATTAAAATTGAATTTGCCCAGCTGACTGATTTTTCCATTTTCTTCTGCCAAATAAGCGAATACCCCTTCATCGGTGGCCACCCAGACAAAATCTGACCCGCAGTCTGATATCTTTTGAATTCTTCTGCCATTGATCTCGCTCTTCAGAAAAATATCCTTGTTTTTGACGGTACTGGTGGCAGGATCCAAAATGCCAATGCCTCGCTCTGTACCTACCCAAAGCAGTCCGTTTTTATCTTCATAAAATGACCAGATGTTGGTGCGGAGTGCCTGGTTGCCATCCATTTCCAGATGGGTAAAATGATCACTTTCGTAATTGTACCTAAAAGCTCCACCCAGGAGTGTACCTACAAGCAAATTTCCCTTACTGTCGATAAATAGCGTTGAAATTTTATTGCTCTTCAAGCCATTTTCAAAACCCGGACTGACCTTGTAGAGTCTGGCATTGTGGCCATCGTAACGATATAGACCCACCCAGGTTCCAAACCACAAATAACCTTTTTGGTCCTGGACAATGGCTGTAATGGGTGTATTGCTCAGTCCAAGCTCTTCAGGAAGTTTTTTAAATCTGTCATTGGAAATCTGTGCTAAAGCAGTGCCCAGCACAAAGAGAAATAGTAGATGGAAAAGCCATATTCTTTTTCCATGCAAGGTGGCGTATTGTACCAATTTTGTTGTGATATCCTTCAAAATGGTGGTATTTTCAGTTCAAGTTGATTTTGACCGCTACAAATAAACTACTTTTATTCTTCATTAACGATGTGTATTTCGGTCTAAGTTGATAACGAAATAACATCTGCTTTTTTGAACATATTCTTAAAAAATGTCACTGTTAAAGCCAAAATTATTCAAATCCTTATTGGTAAAAGGATTTCTGATCCTCCTTATTTCCGCTTCTCAGCATGCGAATGCCCAACTTCCCACGATCAGTGTCAAAGGAAATATGCTGCTCACTCCGGAAGGCAAACAGGTGCTTTTCAATGGATTCAATACCAGCGATCCTGACAAACTTGAAAAATCAGGTCATTTGAATGAAGCATTTTTTGCACAAATCAAAAGCTGGGGCGCCAATCTTGTAAGATTTCCTGTCCATCCTACGGCGTGGAGAGAAAGAGGCCCCAAGGCTTATATGGAATTGTTGGACAAAGGCATCAAACTCGCTGAACAACAAGGCTTGTATGTCATCATCGACTGGCACAGCATCGGCAACCTGAGAACGGAGATGTTTTTCATGGACATGTACGACACAACGCTCAAGGAGACTTATGATTTCTGGAGGAAAATGGCGGTCAGATATGGCAACAACGGCACTGTGGCCTTTTTTGAATTTTTCAATGAACCAACCATCATCAACGAGCAGCTGGGCACGTGCAGTTGGGAACAATGGAGGGAAATCATGGAAGAGTTGATCGTCATCACCAGGGCCAATGGTGCAAAAAACATTCCTTTGATCGCAGGATTTAACTGGGGATATGACCTTACACCGGTAAAAGATCAAGCCATCAGGGCAGAGGGTGTCGCGTATGTAAGTCATCCATACCCTCAAAAAAGAGAAAAACCTTGGGAGGATAAATGGGAAAAAGACTTTGGATATGTGGCAGATAAATATCCCGTTGTGCTGACTGAAATTGGGTTTTGCGGCCCTGACGATCGCGGTGCCCACATCCCTGTCATCAGCGATGAGTCCTATGGTGAGGCCATTACAGCTTATTGCAAAAAGAAGAACATGTCATATGTGGTCTGGGTATTTGATGCCAACTGGGCTCCTCCCATGTTTGAAAGCTGGGACACCTATGCACCAACCAGACAGGGAAAGTTCTGGAAAAAACATTTGACTGGCAAATAAGCCGTGTTCAAAAACTGTAATTATTTGGTTATTCGGTTATTTGGTTATTCGGTTATTTGGTTATTCGGAAAGATTTGAAATTGTCTTGTCCTGAAAAAAGTTGACACTTTTTAGTATATAATCCT
>JAGQWX010000068.1 GCA_020436935.1 Saprospiraceae bacterium | reverse complement strand
TCATTATTTCATATTATATAAATTGCTAATATAAAGCTATTTATAAATATTTGAAAATTTAACTGATCGGCCCTGCTCTTTGGAAGAGGGGAATGTGATTATGTCCAATCCGTTACACTTTTCTTTATGTATAAAATCAGAATCACAAAAGGCTGCAATGTCTTTTAGCAGAAGAACTGAAAAAATTCCCTTCTTTAAAAGAGGGGTGTCATCTCACAGAGATGACGGGGTGTTGTCACACGGAGTGCTTCACACAGGTATCAAAAGAACTAACGCTAAAACAAAGCACCCTCACTCAAAAAATAAAGTCGCCAAAATATTAGCATTGTCATTCAAAACCACTGCTGACATAATGAATTGAACTGCTAAATGCCGTCTACTTCTGTTTATATTTGAAATACTTAACCACTCCTATATCATTTTATAACACGAGCTGTCGCCATGATAAAGGTTTGGATGGCATGGCTTTCTTCTTCAGAAATCCTTCCCTGATAAGAAGGCATTCCATTGGGTAAAAGCAAACCTTCGAGTAAAATTTTGTCGAAGGTTGGTGATCCGATGTGTGGGCTGTAGGCCAGGTTGGGAGCTACTCCCCCGCTGCCATTACCGGAAACATGGCAGACCGCGCAGTACTTATTGAACAAACCTGCGCCTATGTTCGCCTCATAGTCGTAAATTTCCCACTTTGGTTTTATAGGTCTTCTGTCCTGTGCCACATCAGGCTTGGGAAGCTTCTGGTCGCCTCCCAAAACGAACGTAAAAACCTTTCCTGTTTCAATGGTCGGGGTGTGTTTGTTTTTCATGCCATAACCCCCTCCCCATCCCGTGAGCACGGAAAGATACTGCCGGCCATCTATCATATAGGTAACTGGCGGTGCCATGATGCCTGTGCCTAAATATGCTTGCCAGAGCTGGCTTCCATCGCTTGCATGGTATGCTTTGATGTATCCATCAGCAGTCCCTTGAAAAACCAAATCACCCAGTGTGGTAAGTACGCCACCATTCCAGACATTTTCCTGATCAATATGCCAGGCTTCTTTCTGAGCAATCGGGTCCCAGGCAATAAGTTTGCCTTTTTTGCTCATCAAACTGTCTTTGATTGTTGGCACACCCGGGTCGTGTCCGATCGCCAGGTTCCATCCGGCACCTGAACCAAAACCTGCGGTATTGTATTCCCAATCCAAAGACTTTCCGTAATTGGAATACGTTTCACGCGCCGGAATATAAACCAGTTGACGTTTTGTGTTGTAAGCCATGGGGTGCCAGTTGTGTGCTCCATCATAGTTGGGTGCGATGTCCATATTGGCACTTGCATATCTGGCCAGTGGGTGCTCCACAGGCTTTCCTGAGGTCTTATCAATTTTCTCAGCCCAGTTGACATAAGTAAACTTTTCGGCTGATATGAGCTTGCCAGTCTCCCGATTGATCACGTAGAAAAAACCATTTTTCGGAGCCTGCATTAAGACTCTCTGTAACTTTCCATCGATCTCAAGATCTGCGAGCATGATGTGTTGGGTGGCTGTAAAATCCCATGAGTCTCCGGGAGTGGTCTGGTAGTACCATTTGAGTTCTCCATTGTCGGGATTCAATGCAAGAATAGATGAGAGGTATAAGTTATCACCGCCATCGGGGCTTCTTTTATTTCGGTCCCATGGTGAACCATTGCCTGTACCGACATACAGTAAGTTGAGCTCGGGGTCATACGACATGGCATCCCAGGCTGTGCCTCCACCACCATATTTCCACCATTCGCCTGTCCATGTGCTGAGTGCATTTTGCATGGCCTTGTTTTCAGCAGGCTGGGAAGGGTCACCGGGCACGGTATAAAATCGCCACCTCATCTCCCCCGTATTTTTATCATAGGCAGAAAAATATCCCCTGACTCCTAACTCTGCACCTCCGTTCCCAATGATGACCAAATCTTTAATGACCCTGGGTGCCCCGGTGATGGTATATGGTTTGGATTGATCGACTGTAAGTGTCTCCCATATTTTTTCACCGTTTTCTGCATTGAGCGCTATCAATCTGCCGTCAAAACTTCCGACATATACTTTGCCTTCCGACAGGGCTACACCCCTGTTGACCACATCGCAACAACCTTTCTCACCAAAACTTCGGGGTACCTCAGGATCAAAAGTCCATACTTCTTTTCCTGTTGTTGCCTCAATGGCAAATACCTTACTCCACGGACCTGTAAAATACATGATGCCTTCGGAAACAATGGGAGTAGCCTCGACGCCCCTTTTCAGCCCAAGGTCGTAAGACCATAGCAGGCCCAGGGAGTCGACATTTTCAGTGTTGATTTGATCCAGTGGGCTGCACCTTGAATCCTTTAAATCCAGGCCATGCAATAGCCACTCCTTGCCATCTGTCTGCCAATGAATATTGGAATCATTGGATGAGTTTTGACAAGAAGAAAGGATAAAGAGAAGCCAAAGAAAAGAGCAACTACCCTTTCTTAACATTGGAATGACCATGCAATAGCGAATATTTAATCAAATGTAAAAAAACCCGATGAAAGATTCACCGGGTTTTAAATTTTGCAGATTTGGCAGTTGGGGTGTATACTGGCTTTGATTAATGGGCTTCCAATTAGGTCGGAGTTTTATCGTCGTCTTCCCTATCGTTTTCTTTGAGCCTCTTCACTTTTTTCAAAGCTTCAGCGAGCAAAAATTCAATCTGTCCATTCACACTTCTAAACTCATCGCTGGCCCACTTCTCGAGTGCGTCGAAATGTTTTTCATCAATGCGAAGGACAAATTTTTTCTTAGACACTGTATAATTCAATTGAGTTATTAGTAAATGGTACCTGCGTTAACAACGGGTGATGCATCTTTATCAGAGCACAATATCACCATCAGATTGCTGACCATTTGGGCCTTTTTATCTTCGTCCAAATCTATGATTTGTTTCTGAGACAATTGGTCCAAAGCCATTTCTACCATACCAACGGCACCTTCGACAATTTTGTGTCTTGCAGCAACGATGGCCTCGGCCTGTTGTCTTTTGAGCATGGCTTGCGCAATTTCCTGTGCGTATGCCAGGTAACCAATGCGCGCTTCCATCACTTCAATACCTGCAATAGAAAGCCTTTCGCTGAGTGCAAGTTCAAGCGCATGGTTGATTTCATCTCGACCTGACCTCAAAGTGAGCTCGTCGCTGTCATCCAGATTGTCATATGCATAAGCACCGGCAAGATTTCTCACGGCTGCGTCACTTTGCAATTTGACGAAGTTTTCATAATCGTCCACTTCAAATGCTGCCTTGAAGGTATCCTTTACCCTCCAGACAGTGATCACTGAAATAAGGATTGGGTTGCCTCTTTTGTCGTTGACTTTCACGCGCTCACTTTCAAAGTTGCGGGCACGCAAAGAAATGTTTCTTTTGACGAAGAATGGGTTTGCCCAGAAAAAGCCATTGTCCTTGGCTGTTCCTTTGTAATCGCCGAAAAGCGTCAGCACCCTTGAGGCATTAGGGTTGATGAAAAAGAAACCTGCAGACAAAAACAAAATGCCCAGGGCACAAAGAGCAATCATCAGATGGTATTGGATATGTACCATGTAAAATAAAGCCGCTATCAATGCCAGCACTACCACCAGTACAATGTATCCGGAAATGGGTTTGAAAGATTTTTCGTTCATGACTTTAAATTGATATTATTTTGATATCACAAATATATCATATTAAATCTTTCGTGTCAAATAAATTTTCTTTGATATCGACCAATCCACTTTTGAAAACGACCAAAGTTGAAGCTTTGGCCCCAAAGTGAGTCAGCAGGACAAAATGGAAGAGACGGTAACATTATATTAGACTGTAAAAGTGGAAATAAAGGTCAATAGAGCCTGTAAATCAGGAATTACGGTCGAAACTTAAATTATTGTATATCTTCAGCTTCCATAACTTACCACAACCGGCTTTCGAACTGGTATTCAATAATTTCCTCAATAACTAAAAGTATTAAAATGCAAAGAAAAAGTTTTTTCGCAACCGTTTTTTCAATGATGATCGTACCGCTGTTTGGTAAAATTCCTTCAAATAACAGATGGGCAAGAGCAGACAAGGGCTTCAAGATTGCGGCCGGAGAAGGTAGAATACACGGTCATATTCAATTGAAGGGTGTAAACACCAATGTCCTTGATGTAAAAATATCGGGAAGCGACACAGAAGGCGATCTTGCCATATTTGAACAAAGCTCTCTTTCTCAGGGGAGAGGTACTCCCTTACACATCCACAGAGCGCAAGATGAGGTATTTTATGTACTGAAAGGCAATTACAGATTTCAGGTCGGAAAAGACAAATACCATCTTAGTGAAGGAGAAAGTATTTTTTTGCCCAGGGGTGTACCGCATGCCTGGACACAAGCCTCTGAATCCGGCAAAATGCTGGTCATACTTCAACCAGCCGGGAAGCTGGAAGACTTTTTTGTAAAGGTAGCATCACTCGACCATGAACCCGATTCGGAAGAAATGAAAACCATATTTGCTGAAAATGACATGGCTGTGGTAGGACCTCCATTGTTATTGGATTAGAGGCCGGAGGGCCTTTAAGAATTCCTATTTCTGATATAAGAAGCATAGCTCTTAAGTATCTGATTGCGAAAACTTCCGGGAGATAAACAAAAAAGGCTGATGGTATCCTTCAAGAGGGCGCCATCAGCCTTTTATTCGTTTAAAAGGATATTATTATTTAAATGCCAGTTGTGCGAATTGGTGCAAGCTCCTTCTCCAGCTTTGCCATTCGTGCGCAGTTTCTGGAGAAACGTAAAAGCTTGTTTTTAGGCCTTTTTGAGCAAGCATGTTGGTATTCTCCTTTGGATCACCGCCAAAGCCCTGTCTGCGGTTTTCGAGTTCTCTGCTTCCGTAGCTCACAAACAAAAGCGCAGTATTTTTTACGAAGTCGGGATTTTTCTCTACGTCTTCAGGGCTGATGCTGCCACCGCTAAACATACCTACGTAATCAAACTTATCTGAATCAGCCAGGGTGATCACTCTAGTCTGCATACCTCCCATGGACAAACCTGCCATGGCCCTGCCTTTGCTGTCGGTGATGGTTCTGAAGTTGGCGTCGATGTCCGGGATGATGTCTTCAAATAGTGTTTTCTTGAAATTGTCGGCCCAGCCATCAGGTGGCCAATTACCTGCAGGTCTGCCTCCACCTGCGGCAGGAGCCGCCGGTCTTTGCTGATTGCCGGTAGGTCTCCAGGTACCATTGTCCATCACAATGATGAATGGCACAGCTTTGCCTTCTGCAATAAGGTTGTCCATGATGAGGTTGGCGTGCCCCTGACTTGCCCAGCCTGTCTCGTCTTCTCCACCGCCGTGCTGGAGATAAAGGACAGGATATCTTTTGGATGTATTTTGCTCGTATCCCGGAGGCGTATAGACAAAGTTCCGTCTCAGGGTATTGTTTACTTTAGAAAAATAGATGTGTTCCCGCACCTGTCCGTGAGGCACATTCTTCAGGGCATAGATGTCCTGGTCTTTCGCCGGAATTTCGATGCCACTGCCCCACCTGCTGGCACCATAGAAATATAGACTGCCCGGATCTGGAACAGACGCACCGTCGATATTCAGCTGATAATAATGAAATCCTTCGTCCTGAGGTGCGCTTTCACCGGTCCATAGTCCACTGGTGTCTTTGGTCAACGGGTACTTTACACCTCCAATGTCCAGTTGTACAAGCTTGGCTTCAGGTGCTAATATTTGTACTTTGACCTTGCCTTCTGCATTTACTTTGGGAAACTGTTTGCCTTGCTGGGTTGTTGAAGAGGTAACAAATCCATCATCTGACTGTGCCGATGCATTTGTTAATGTGAATAAGGCAGTGAAAAATACTGCCATAATAATCTTGTGCTTCATGATGTGAATTGAATTTTAGGCGACTAATTTAGATAAATCGGAAGCAAAAAAGTCAAGTAGTTAGATTATTTTTTGTGTTTTCTACACTTATTTCCAGAAATCCATCAGATGACTGTGACCAGCTTTTACAAAATGGAGTGGCTATTTCAAAATATTATATCCAACAAATGAATTGATAAAAGCTACACTTGTCTTTCTTGTTTTATTGCATACTTCCCAGGTCCCATTAGAAACAAAGCGGCACTTATGATCAGCATGGAGAGTGCCGGAGTCATGCCTTCAATGCTATCACCAATTCTTACGTGAACAAAGATGAGTGCGATCAAAAAATTGACCACCATAATTCCGGCACCCCACTTTAATTTCCAACCCAGAATGATCATGATGCCGCAGATGAATTGGGCATAAACAGAAAGCCAGGCGCTTTGCAGGGGTAAAACGAAATGATTACTTTCGAGAAAAGAGGAAAACTCCATCATTTTACTCTTGCTCATTATATTGTCTATTACGCCATAAATGAGGCGACTACCTAAAAAGATCCTCAGCATGAGTAAGCCAAAATCTGGCTGGTGTGTACGACTATCTTTCATCCTATATGCTCAATATTAACTGGTGAAAAGCATACTTCCAGGTCTCTTAATCATTCAATGACCTGAATTTTTGATATGAGCAAGATAGATTTTTTTCAACAAAGCATGCACTTTTTGGTTTCTTGTTCTTACGCTATAAAAGAACAACTTGGCAATGAAAAACTATCTGGTGGTTGGGCATTCTTCCGGTATTGGCGGAAAAATTGCAGAAAGGTTATCGAGGGAGCACAGGGTCTTTGGCACCCATTTTCAGCATGAACCGCAATACATCGCTGATACCAGATCGTCCCACTTTTTGGATGTACGGGCAGAAAATCCTGATTTTTCTTTTTTACCTGAAAGCATAGATGGGCTGGTTTATTGTCCGGGATCTATTCAGTTGAAGCCCTTCTCAAGAATGAAGGCTGAGGATTTTCTGGAAGATTATCAGCTTCAGGTATTGGGAGCAGTAAAAACCATTCAGCAATGTTTGCCTAAGCTCAAAAATTCGGAAAACCCATCTATCGTCCTCTTCAGCACAGTGGCGGTTGGAACAGGTTTTAATTTCCACAGCATGGTCAGTGCCCACAAGGGAGCCATCGAAGGACTTACACGGGCGCTTGCTGCAGAACTCGCCCCAAAGATCAGGGTCAATTGCATTGCACCATCCATCACTGATACTCCACTGGCTGCCCATTTGCTCAACACACCGGAAAAAAGAGAGGCCAATGCACAAAGGCATCCACTCAAAAAAATCGGTACCGCAGAGGATGTTGCCAATGCGGCCATATTTTTGCTGGGCATAGAAAGCAGTTGGATAACAGGTCAGGTGCTGGGTGTAGACGGAGGGATGAGTACCATAAAATAAGCTGAACCCTTATGCAAAAGCCCTGGAACATTCCCGACCTGCCGGTATACAGTCTTGCAACTTATGCAGACGGAATGGTCAATATGAATATATGCACTTATGTGACGAAGGTGAGCATGTCTCCGGGCATGTACGTCATTGCCGTCTATGAAGGTACCAAAACCCTTGAGAACATATCAACATCAGACATCGCTGTGCTCCAGCTCTTACATGAAGAACAACATGGACTGGTGAGGTTGCTGGGTAAAAAATCAGGGACAGTGGTCAACAAGGAAGCAAAACTAAGTAGCAAAAATCATCTGGAGATTTGGGAGGGACAGAAGGTCCTCAAAAATGTTTGTGCAAGAATATTGTTGCAGAAAACATGGTCTCTAACCACGGGCGACCATACGCTGTTTGCTTTCAAAATAATAAAATCAAAGTCTTACACAAAGGAATACCTCACCACACGACTATTGTCAACATTAAAAATCATCAGCATTTGAGCGCATTTACACCTGCAGAAATTGATCGGATCATAGAAATGGCCTGGGAGGACAGGACACCATTTGATGCGATAGAGTACCAGTTTGGCATCAATGAAAACCAGGTCAGGACCATCATGCGAAACAACCTCAAGCGATCGAGTTTTGAACTCTGGCGCAAGCGGGTGCACAGCGGTGTGAGTCAAAAACATGTGGCCAAAAGAAACGATGACATCATGAGGTTCAAATGTTCAAGACAAAAAAACATTTCACTCAATAAAATTGCCAAGCGGTAATTGTACTGGTCAGAAATAAAATTTTCCACATGCCATATTCCAACCATTTTTACTAAAAAAGGACAGTTATAGTGAGCAACAGGCATCAAAAGGAGAAGATCAACATCGTATGGCTGAAGCGCGACCTTCGGACCAATGATCACTTGCCCCTGTTCGAAGCTGATAAAAGCGATTTGCCTTATTTGATCATTTTCCTTTTTGAACCTTCTGTTATCGGTCATGCTGACACTTCCATGAGACATCTTCAGTTCCAATATGCCTCAATAATGGAGATGAACCAAAGCTTGGAAAAATATGGTAAACATGTCCACATTTTCTATGCCGAAGCCATGGAGGTTTTTGCCCAATTAAGCTCTTCGTTTGAAATCACTGCAGTATACTCTTATCAGGAAAGCGGCTGTCAGCACACTTTCGACAGAGACATCAGCATGGCAGAGATATTTCGTCAGCACGGCATTCCTTGGACCCAGTTTGCAAAGGACGGTGTCGTCCGCGGACTCAAAAACAGGAAGCATTGGAACAAACAAATGGCTGAGTTTCTCAACATACCGCCCATTAAAAATCAGTTTTCCCAAAGAGGTGAGCCTGAAGTCAAAAGTGAATTTCCTATCCCTGATGAACTGCTCAAAGAACTGGTGTCATATCCAGATCATCTTCAACCTCCCGGCACAAAAAATGGGTGGAAATATTTGGAGAGCTTTGTAAAAATGAGGGCCGAAACTTACAGTCGCCACATCAGCAAGCCCGAATTCAGCAGAAAATCGTGTTCCAGGATTTCTCCATACCTCGCCTGGGGCAATCTCAGCATCAGTGAGGTGGTTCATTATACCCGGCAGAACTTGCCACAGTCCAGGTACAAATTTGGCCTGAATAATTTTTTGACAAGACTGTGGTGGAGGTCTCACTTCATCCAAAAATTTGAAGTGGCTTGTTCTTATGAAACCACATGCATCAATGCGGCTTATGAAACGCTGACCTATACAACGGACTTCACCAGAATAAAAGCCTGGGAAGAGGGAATGACTGGCATTCCGATGGTCGATGCCAATATGCGATGTCTGGTAGCAACGGGCTGGATCAACTTCAGGATGAGGGCCATGCTCGTTTCATTTCTGACCCACTATCTGGATCAGGATTGGAAAGCAGGAAAGTACCACCTGGCAAGGATGTTTCTTGATTATGAACCCGGCATCCATTATCCTCAAATACAAATGCAGGCCGGTGTCACAGGCATCAATACCATCAGAATCTATAACCCGGTCAAACAAGGTTATGACCACGATGCAGATGGCAATTTTGTAAAAAAGTGGGTACCGGAACTCAAAAATGTACCCACAGACTATATCCATGAGCCTAATTTGATGCCTTTGGAATTGCAGGAAGAAGTCAATGTCAGGATCGGCAAAGATTACCCTTTCCCTTTGGTAGACCTGAAAGAGGCACACAGCAAGGCGCGGGACAAATGGTGGTCTTTGAAAAGTAGTAAAGAAGTCGTCAAACAAAGCAAGGATGTGATTGAAAAACATACCATCAACCCTGCACAACGACTTATTACAGAAAAAATAACCAGCGATGGCAGGCAAGAATAAACCATCCAAATCCAATCTGCCCACCAAGATGTGCCCTGTTTGCCAGCGTCCATTTTCCTGGCGAAAGAAGTGGGAAAAGCATTGGGATGAAGTAAAATATTGCAGCGAAAAATGTAAAAGAAACAAAAACAAAGCATGAAAAAAGCATTCATCCTATTTCCGCACCAACTCTTCAAGAATATTGGTCCGTTGAAGGAATACGATGAAGTCCTGGTGGTTGAAGAATTCCTTTTTTTCAGGCAGTACCAGTTTCACAAGCAAAAGCTGGTCATGCACAGGGCCTCGATGAAGTATTATGCAAACCATCTGGCGGAAAATGGCATCACGGTCACCTACATCGATGCCGGACAAACAGTTGCTGACATTAGAAATCTGGATCTGAAGAAAGACGAATACAAAGCCGTCTCTTGTTATGATCCGGTGGACGACTGGCTCGAAAAAAGGTTGCGCAAGCGTATGGAAGAAACAGGCATATCGTTAACCACGCTGGACAGCCCCATGTTTCTCAATTCAAAGCATGACCTTGAGGAATATTTTGGCAAAAAGAAAAGTTACTTCCAGGCAGACTTCTACACCATGCAAAGGAAAAAGTGGAAAATCCTGGTAGACGACAACGGCTCACCCGTTGGTGGAAAATGGAGTTTTGACACTGAAAACAGGAAAAAGCTGCCCAAGGGTCATCAATTGCCATCCATCGATTTTCCTAAGAAAAATGAATGGTACGAAGAAGCCATCAACTATGTGGAGTCAAACTTCCCCGATCACCCGGGAAAAATTTCATCGACATTCATCATACCCACTACCCACAAAGAGGCTGAGCAATGGTTGGACAATTTTTTGGTACAACGCTTTGAGGATTTTGGACCTTATGAGGATGCCATTGCCAGAGAGGAAAATTTGCTTTACCACAGCATGTTGTCACCGCTTATGAACAATGGCCTGCTCACGCCACAACAAGTCTTAAAGGCAACGATGGATTACCACCAGAAAAAAGACCTGCCCCTCAATTCGCTAGAGGGATTTATCCGTCAAATCATTGGCTGGAGGGAGTTCATCAGAGGTGTTTACGTATATAAAGGTGTTGACGAAAGAACGAGAAATTTCTGGAATTTTACCAGGGACCTTCCCAAAGGCTTTTACGATGCCAGCATGGGTATTGACCCTTTGGATAAAACGTTGGACAAAGTATTGGATACCGGATACTGCCATCACATTGAGCGATTAATGATCCTGGGCAACTATTGCGTGCTCTCTGGTTATCACCCGGATCAGGTGTATCAATGGTTCATGGAGATGTTCATCGACGCATATGACTGGGTGATGGTACCCAATGTATACGGCATGTCACAGTTTGCTGATGGCGGCCTTATGGCCACAAAGCCTTATATCAGCGGGAGCAATTATATTTTAAAAATGAGTGATTATGGAAAAGGTGACTGGTCGGATAAATGGGATGCACTTTTCTGGAATTTCATAGATGTGCACCGCACTTTCTTCTTATCCAACCCCCGCTTGTCGATGATGGTGCATACTTTCGATAAGTTTTCTGAGGAGAAGAAAAAGGTTTTGAGGGAGAGGATTTGAGGGAGAAATTGCAGGTTTGTTAAATAATTTTTACTATCAATTCATAAATATACTGAAAATCAATGAATAATACCGACCTGTCAGAAAGTGGTCAGACACCCGTCTGACAGGTCGGAGTAAATTCATGCTACAATTTAAGTAATTTTTATTTTCTATGCTTTTTTATTTTATGCAATTCTCAGCACAAAATCTTCTTTAGCCGTCCTCACCTTTTTTAGTCCGGCCAACCAATCTGCGCTTTCGTCTCTGTAACCGATCGGCATGATCACTACGCTTTTGAGACCCATTGCTTCGAGCCCGAGCAGTTCATCCAATGCCTTGTTGTCAAAGCCTTCCATTGGAGTAGCATCCACCTTCTGTTCCGCTGCGGCAGCAATGGCCAGGGCAAATGAAATGTAAGCCTGTCGCGCGGCGTGGTTGTGGCGCCAGGCTTCGCCTTTGGGTTCATACATGCTCCAAAGCATTTTTTTGTACTCCTCCGTTGCATTGTCGGGAAGGCCTCTTTCCCTGGAAGTAGCCAACATGACGTCGTCTATTTTTTCGTAAGAGTAATCGTTCCACGCAGCCCAAACCAACAAGTGGGACCCATCAGTGATCTGAGATTGGTTGAAGGCGATCTTTTTGATCTGCTCCAACTTCTCCGGGTCAGAGACAACCAGAATTTTGTATGGCTGCAGGCCAGATGATGAAGGGGCATATCTTGCAGCTTCAAGAATGTAATCCAATTTTTCCTCGGGTACTTGTTTCCCGTTCATTTTTTTAGTGGCATATCTCCACTTCAGATTTTCTACCAAAGTCATTTCCAATTATTTTATTTGTAGGAACAAAAGTATATGGAGTTTGTTTACTTTTGTAACCAAGTATCAAAAATATACAATAACCTTTATGTAACCCGGTAACTTATAAGTAACATGGACTGGAATCAAGAACAATGTAAAGGGCAGATCATGGCGGTGCATGATGCCATGGATGTACTCTCTGGGAAATGGAAAATTTCCATCATAGCAGTACTTTGTTTTAAACACAAAAGAAGGTTTTCCGATATACTGGCAGATGTAAAGGGTATATCTAATAAGATGCTCAGCAAGGAATTGAAAGAATTGGAAATCAATAAGTTGATCAGCAGAACTGTGGAAGACACCCAGCCCATAACTGTCAATTATGAATTGACCGAGTATGGTCAGACTTTACAAACTGTGATTGGGCAACTCGCAGATTGGGGCAGTGCTCATCGCAAGTACATTATGGGGAAGTAAAAGTTTTTGTTGATAAAATTGAGTCTTCTTTAGGTGGGTTATTGATACTTTGGAGGTTATTCGGTTGTAATTTCAGGATAAATCAACTACATTATTTTTAAACCAAGTTCTGCATTCATCGAGACTTAGTTTCCCTGAAGCAACTTCAATAATGAAGTTTGTCATTTTTTCATCATCAATTTCAAGGATTATATCTTTATTGTTTAAATTAAGAAAAACGAGTGCAGCTGCAAGGCCGGTTCTTTTATTGCCATCGGTAAAAATGTGATTACAAATGATATTATAGCAATATACTGCTGCTTTATCAGAAATTGTAGGATAAACTTCTTCTCCAAACATTTGGGATTGAACAATTTCTAATAGGTAATCCAGATTTTCTTCGTGCAAAAAATTGGCTGGGGGTAAAAAGTTTCCGCCGTGTGCAACAATGGTTGCTTTGTTAAATTGAACAATTTGTTGCTTAGTTAAAAATTTCATTAAGCTAGAGCTTTAAAGGTTTTATCAAACCTTTTGAAATTTTTATCAAGAAAATGTTGAATCAGTTCTTGGTCTGAATCCTGGTTATCAGATAAAAGTTCATGAAGCGCTTTTTTGATAAGTGTCGGATCTTCGATTAATAATTCTTTTAGAGCGGCTTTAACCAATTCTTTGTCCAAATCAAGATTGTTCATAATAAATATTTAATGCAAAGATACAACAATCTCAGACACAGCAGGGTACTCAAGCTGCCATGCCGACTTGAAACCTGAATGAAAAACCAGAGCTACTTGTTAAAGCATACTTACCACCTGTTTCATTTTTTGCAAGCCCGTTTTGATCACAGATCCTGCATCCATTTTGTAATATTCCGGATTGAACAACTCCAGTGACAAAACCACTTTGTCCCTTCCTTTTGCCAGTGATTGAAGTATCGATTTGAATGGTGCGGCACCATCTCCTGGGTAAATGCGATCAGCGTCTGTAATCGTAGACTTCTCTGCGCTTGACAGATAATCATTCATGTGAAAAATCTCTATGGCTTCCGGGGCAATAAGATCCAGGGCATTGGTATGTGATCCGCCTTTAAACAGGTGATAAACATCGGTCAGCAATCGCGTTTCTGAGCGTCCGGTCTGAGCGGCGACATACAGCAGCTGGGGTAATTTATACAGCGTTTTTGAAAAACCCCACAGTTCCAAATGAGGGACGACTCCCTTGCTCAATCCCAACTCCAATATGTTGACATAACGTTCTGCCACCGCATCATAGGAAGATATTTCTTTGTCCGTTGCTCCTGCGGGAGGTGCGGCAATTCTTTTACACCCCAGTTCGGCCAGCATATCCATTTCAGACTTAAGTTGTTCAATGGCCTTGTTCCTCACGCTGTCATCGTCGTGTATCCATTGTGCAAAACCGATGGCGTCTTCAACCACCATGCCGTGATCTGAGATTCTTTTGCGAAGGTCAGACATTTTTCCACCTTTTTCTTTATAGGCATTCAGGACCGGAATCCACAATTCCATGCCGTCATATCCGGCCTTCCCAACCAGGTCGATCTCTTCTTCGAGGGAAATTTTCTGTCCCCGGGTGGTGCTGGAATTGTAGCAAAAGGTGAAGGGGTGATTGATGTTCTTGTTTTCAATTCCAGGTTTCCCTGCACTTACCATGGGTTGGATTCCAAGAGCCACAGCTCCGAGTGCTGATTGCTGGACAAAAGACCTTCTCTTCATGAAGCTTTAAAAATTTGATTGAGTAGTAAATGTAAGCGATGTAAGGCAATCAGTACGTCAATCTTTGAGATTTCTTAATGCAAAATTGAAAAATGGCAGCAGCCGATTTTCATTTAAAAACGAAGAATGCATGGAAGCATTGAATCAGATTAATTTTTAATACATCTACAGAAGTACCCTTGATTTTTGATGGATGTCACCAGCTTGATATCATCTTCAGTCACTTCGACTGCCCATGCATTGCCATTAACCCCAGGAGGTCCACCCGCTGCTTCTGTACTTGTCCAGAAATAAGTTTTTTCTCCACCTCCAATAAACTTAGGCCCATTTCCAATGCCCCCAACTGTATAATATCCATAGGGTTTTATAGAAAAACCACTTTCATTCAATTCCGGGTTCCCACTAGAAGACCAGGATTCGTCCAATAGTTTATAAGGGTTGAAATCAGCCTGAGCAGCTGAAATCAATTCTTCCCATTCTGTTTTCGAAGGAATATGATACCCTCTTGGGCAAATGTCTCCTGTCCAATCTGAAAAACTTCCCAACTGCCGGCGGGCATTTGCAGCCCAAAATGAATACAGCCTTCCAAAATCTTTGGTCTGTTGGTTGTTCATATTTTGAAATGGAATACCATCTGTGAAAGCATCGCTGTCGTAACTGGTCCTGTGAATAGGCGTGTAGTACATGTTCTCCCTGATCCATCTTCTGTTATAACCTGGAATAGCTGGTTGGAAATCACAGTATGTTTGGTCGCCATAGGTAGGAAGATCAGCGTTGGGGTCAAGAACTGCAGTACAACCGTCGGCATTGCAATCCGGCACCACAACAACCCCTGTTTTTACCACTCTGCCTGTTGCCATGTCCTCAAAAGTGTAGGTATAAGAAGTTCCCGGGACTACACTTCCACCAAATTGGGTAAAATCGAAGGAGTGTACATCCGAATAAGCCAAATTATTGAACGTTTGGCTACCAATCCTAGCTCTGAAAAATCCATTATCGGCAATTAAAGTAGAAGTATTTTGACCAAAATACAACTTGCTGACAATACCACTGCAAGCTGTTGCTATTGATGAAGTTCCCAATGAAACAAATGCAAGAGGATCACACATCTCTGGAAAGCGATACATGGTATTTTTAAATTCTCCAAATGCTTCAAGTTTTAAGGCTGAATAAGAAGTCCCTGAACCTTTTGCTGTAAACATTAAATAGGGTGGTTTGAAGCCACGGTTAATTTCAACACATGCCTGCAAGGTCCCCAAATTTGGAGGATTGTTGGCTAGACAAGGGCTCATATACGTCATTTTGCCAACCATTTCACCAAATACATCCATATATATTCCCACTCCCAACGTAGTTGCGCCAACTGGAGCAAAGCTGAGTCCAGCAATAAGTGATGGTTTTATAAACCCTTGAAATTCCAGGCCGACTGTAAGACAAGGCATTGCTGTAAACCCAACCGTCGAAGGATAAGATACGACATCGTATCCATTTATTAATTCAGAAAGCTGACTCGAAAGATTCCCGGTAAATGCTGACCATAAAGCTGTGTTTAATGACATAGTGGCAAACCTGACTTCCAACGTATCACCTGTGATATTAAAATCTCCAAAATCTATACCCAGGCTTGCTTTACCTGCTACTGCTGCTTCCAAACTTGCACCAAAATCCAGGCTGACCTGAATCGGAATTCCTGCTGGAATAACAAATCCAGGAACTCTGACAAGATCAACCTCTGTAAAAGAACCTCCACCTATAACCACTGTGGTTTCACCTGGATTGACTGGCATATTGTTTCTTTTTACCTCAACTTCAGCTCCAAACGTAAAATCCTTCAATTTTACTTCTACTGCTTTAAAGGTAAAATTCTGTAACTGATTGTTTGAACCAACAAATTCAGTGGTGACCTTATATCTCATATCCAGTTTCGCGACCAGATTAGACATCTTGAAATTGACCTTATATTGATCGGCAAGTGGAAACTCAAATTGCAGTAAATTCCAATCAATAATTTTTCCTTCTGTGCTGTCTGACATTTGAATCCACATACCTGTGTCACGCGTTTGTAACTGATCTGGCTGAGTGATATCAATGTAGAAATATTCATAAATATCCTTCAACTCTGGCTCTTCTGTTTGAAGTATGGTAGAGTTACCTTCTATACTTACCTGAGTAATTCTTCTTGCAAATTTTGATAAGTGGAATTCACCACTTGCTGAAGGAATGAATAATACATCGCCTACATTCAACGCTCCCAGATTGCCATTTCCAACGTTTCTAAATTTGAGCTGTTCACTGGTGAAAGTTTCCAGATTTAACAAATCCAATGAATCCACCTTCGTGACTCCATTTTTCAGTATGTACTTAAAGGCGTTTTGCGGGTTGGGGTTATCTATTTCTGGAACAGTGAAATCTTCCTTTGCACAGCCGGTTAATAAAATTAATACGAATAGATAGATCGAATGATGGACATACTTCTTTATGTAGATACTTACTTTCATTCCTTTGGTTTTAGGTTTATACTGAGTGCTTCACTGAGTCCGGATATTTTGCCGTCCTGATAAACTTGTTTGATTTTATATCCGTATGACCTTCCGGGCCATATCTTGTCTTTGTCTACATAAAGTCCTGTATTTTTTACCCGGGCAAGTGTAACAAACGGCCCACCGTCAATAGATCGGTAAACGATTGCCTGCATTACCCGTGGATCTTGCCGCCAGCTGATGCTTACTGAATTGGTAGTAGTATCCCGATTGATCTGTAAAAGTACGGCCGCTTCGGGCTGAGTTTTGTCTATCAAAGTGATCGTAATTGGATCATGATCGTGGGCCTGATTGCCATCATCATCCATGGTCTTAAATTGGTATTGATATGTTTTGCCACTTTCTGCATTTGTATCTGTAAAAGAGCTTTTGCCAATATTGCCAAGTTTTGTCCATTGGCCCTCCGGCAGCTCTCTCCTGAACAATTCCTGTGATAAAACATCCTTGCTTTTGGAAATGGCTACATCTAAATGGATTTTTCCATCCTTTATAGAGTAGTCCACAATTTGCGCCGGACTCGGAGGAATGGTGTCGGGCCTTTTGATTTCTATGGCTTCAGAAAACCTGGATATGTGGTTGAATTGATCCGCTGCGGTAACTTTATAATATACATGTTCTGTCAAGGTCTTTAATGAGACAGTATCTATGAATGAGTTTTTCCTTACCGGAAAGCCTGTCAAATTGATGAATTGATGGTCGATTTGATTGGCATAGTACACATAATATCCTTCCAAATCATCCTCTTGGTTAGGATCCCACGTCAGCCTTACTATTCCAAGACTGTCGATCGTCCCCTTCAATCCTATTGGTGGTTCCGGGGCAATGGTGTCACGCAGATAACCTCTCAGTTTTACACTAAAAGCGGCATTGTCCGCAGTGTCTACTGCTGCCACCATGTAATATGGGCTTTTGAGGATAGCAGGGTTGATGTCGCGGAAGGTCAATTCAGTGACCGCGAGTGGCTTTGGGTTTATTTTTTCGTAAAAGCCATCAATCTTCAAAGCTCTGTAAATATCAAAATGATCGAGGTCTTTATCTTTTGGTGCTTTCCATGTAAGCAATAGGGTAGCATCTTCTTCTACCAATGTAAATTCGGCAACAACCTGAGGTGGCGTCCTATCCCTGCCCATAGCTGATACTGGAGCTGATGGTGCTGAAGTAAATCCAAACGGAGTAATGCCAATCAGCCTGTACTCATAGGGAACATAATTGACTACGGAGTCCTGAAAACTGACTACAAAACTCTCGAAATCTGATGAACTGGCAGGCACAATGGGGTCTGTTGTGATCCTTTTAAAGATTGGCTCGTTCTTGCCCTTTCTTTCCACCCAGTACGCGGTATAATACTCTGCATTTTCAAACTTTTCCCAATATAGCGTTATGGCTTTTTCTTTTTCCTCGATGGTATCAATGGCAAGTTTTGGTAAAGTTTCTAAGCCTGCCTCAATGGACAATGCGAAGGAATATAAAGCAGCAAGTGAATCAGAGGCTGGTTTTAGAAAATACAAATAATTTTGACCTACCCTTACGTCCTCATCTATCCAGGAAAGTCCCAATGCTCTGGCAGAAAGCGAATCCATATCAGCCACCAACATAGCTATGCTATACCTGTTTTCTGCTTCATCTGCCCTGGAAAATATATTGGCATTGGCATTTCTGGTAGATTCCCATGCCCCATACAAACACTGACCTGCAGCCAAAAGATTTTCTCCATCACTTGCCAGATATGGTCTGAATTGTTCTATTGCCCAGGGCTTGATCACAATACTTTGTCTGGTATTGGTATCGGGCATAAAGTTGTTCCCCATGATATAGCGATCAATGATATATCCTTTGGAGCTGGCAGAAAACCAAAGTGATGCATTGTTGGGCGCCCAACGCAGATAGTTTTTCCCATTATGGTAGCTGCCTATCATAGCAATATTTGGCTTTAATGTATCGAGGCCTTCCACAATGAGTATAGTATCGGTTTGGCCGAAGCCCTTGAGACCAAGCCATAAAAAACATCCTATTAATATATACTTGCTCATCAATTTCTTAATTGTAATGTTCCTGTAGTCTGAATAAATTGTGTGGTTGGCTCTGATCCCGGCGTATAAAAATTCTTGACCCTGGTACCACCAATCCAATCCAGCAACTCTTCATTTGGGTTGCTTGAAAGGTTGCGCATAAAGTGTAGCTGATATTGCCCTCCATTGTCATTGACTTTGAGCTGGGCATTACCTAAATTGATTCCAGGATTCAGGCAACAAATCACGAAACCTATATTGCCAATGGACGTGATGGCCGACCAGTCTTTTAATACTTTTTGGTCCTGCGAAATCTTAAAATGAGTGTCATAAACAATGTCAAAAGGGGTGCCTATGGCAGCGCCTGTATTGATGTCAATCATTTGTCCACCTCCATTAAAGAATCCGCCATTCAAGGCTGCAATGGTATTGTTTTGTACCCCTGTCCAAAGATATTCAAATTCTGAAGATGAGATTTGTGGCGCTACCGGGGTTTGTATTTTCCCTCTTGGAAGCCTATAAATTGGATTGCCGTCCCAATTGATTTTTAGATTAGATGTCGGCCAGGAGTTCCCATACCCTGCATCAATAACTGCGTTCTTCAATGCCATTACTTTAGCCTCCGCTTTATTGTTGTGGTAAGGTCTGAGAAACCTGTCGGCTATATTGATTCTCGCCTTAAAGTTGACTGGAGTAACATCAGGGTGTGCCTGGATGACAAAATCTGCCAAATCTCTTTCTTCAAATTTTTCTTCAATTTCAAAGTCAACTTTCACTTTTTTACCAAAAAGCGGATCATCGTTGTCATGCCAATAGACACTTTCCAGTTCAACATCTTCGAGTTTATCAATAATGCGGTTGTATTGGCTGGTGCGGAAAAAAGAATGGTACAACAAAAATTCTCCATCCTGAAGGACAAGCTCGGGAGAGACAGAAGCTTCTTCTTCTATCTCAAGGGTAGTTGAAGGCAATTCAGACGTACTTTTACTTTCTTGCTCGCCAACTCCTTCCATTCTACTCTCCTCAGATTGTGGAGGAGTTCCTCGTGGAGGAGCCGTGGTTGTTTCCTCACCTCTGCTTTGGGCTTGGGCTTGCATTGATGTCTCGAATATCTTTCGATATCCCACTATTTCCCGTGTTCTGTTAGCGACAGGATTGAATGGCCTCTTGCGAATTACCTGCATCACGTAATACTCGCTATTTTGTAAATCAGGTATGTTAAAACTGAGGTAATTGGACCCTTGGTTGACTAAATAACTGAAAGGGACTTCTGTTGATTCATCGGTGTCCAGATTTGTAAATCGCACATAGTATTGAAAATTCCCACTTAGATCAGAGGTAGGGAAATAGGTATTTTGCGGCAGAATCTGAGATAAATTGATCCTGCCTGTGTTATCATCCTGTGTAAAAAAGCGCTGATTGGGCAGTGGAGTGGTATAATTGACAAAATAATACAAATCATCAGGCAAGTCTCCGGTGGTAAAAACGATGGTAGTATCTTGTTTCCATTCTCCCACTGCATTTCCAGCTGCATTTCTTCTTTGTAACATAGCATTCGTTTGATAATCCCATGCATTCACTTTGAGATAAAGCTCATAGGTAGTATTGGCCCTTAATGCTGCGGTTGGGCTCATATAGCCCTGTGTTTTTTCATTCTGATCCAACCAGTATATGGGTTGAAAAGGCAAGTTGGTTGTGGTATTTCTTCTTTTCAACGTATAGGACAAACGTGGTTCATACCTTAAATCATATGAATCGACTATGTCGCCATTGTTGTCGTAAGTAGGATTTGGAATAATCAGGTCTTCGAAAACAGGCAATGCAAGTTTGACACGCATGGACCTGCCCGGAAACTGATCATCCTCACCTTGTCCTGGAGAAATTTCTTCAAAAAAGTTGACACCTGCGAACGGATCTCCGGGGAGCGGAGAGCAACGTTCTCCAATATTCATAGTAAATGAGGAATTGCCTTTGATTTTGCCACCGAGAATGCTGTATGCAACCGCTGCCCTCCCTGTGAAGTAAAAAGGTTTGGGTCCGCCGCCTACCAGTGCTACAGCAGCAGCCAGTCTAAACAATTCAAAATCTCTCTCAGCGCCAAGAATATTGATCCTCAAGCCCATGCCTCCTTCAAGACCTACATAAGCCTGCCCTTCAACGTACCATCCATTGATGCCTATGAGTTCTCCTGTCTGAGCACAGGTAGTGCCTCTTTTACTCATATTCATATCAAAGCCGAGATATACGGCGAGATTGGCATACAACAGATATGCATCAATGTCCGCCCTGATGGCAACATACGCACCATGTGCAAAACCACTCGACGTTGGTGTCGGAGCTTGTCTGGCAGCAGAAGCTGAAGTACCACTGTAATCTCCTCCGGGATTGTCCAAAATTCTTTTGACCTCAGGTGGAAGTGGTGGCAATTGTGTGGGTATGCCTTCCCCAATCATGAGGTATCCTTTGAGATCTGCCTCCAAAAACTCGAGCGTCAGCAATGCGCTGCCCCGGGGGTCAAAATCATCGTCATAGTTCATTTCAGGTTTGCCCATGTAGAAAAACCACGTATCCTCGCCCGCATAGAAATCTGCCCTCACCATTTGATTGTCGATGGTTCCCCCATCCATATTTCCCCTCAGGACGCCTTCGACATTGACGGCTACCAGAATATAACCTTGCAAGCTGAACGACCTTTCTGCATTGGGCATGAGCATAGTAAGGTCTGTCATAACCGTTACCTTCGCGGATGCCCTGTCTGTAACAGGAGCCATGATGTAACCGTTGCCCATGATGGAAATGGCATCCAAACCGCCGTCTATAATGGTTGCAGAAAAAATCAAATCAGCGTTGAATGGCTCGGCATCGGGCAGTGTTCCAAAAGTAACTCCAAACTTAAATTCATAGGAATTATAAGTAGGAACAAACGTATTCGGCCCCGATTCTCCAAGCGAGGGATCAGGAACTCGCTGAATGACGTTTCTACCAACACCTCCGATGAGACCATACAGTCCAATTCCAGTAGCTATTGGTATTCCTTGACTGATGAGGATCTGCCCTTCCACATACCAGTACGAGAAAAAATCCTCATCAAAAGTAAAGGTTTCAGTTGTTGGCACTGTGCCATAAGTACCAAAGAGAATCATCAGTCTTCCATCTACACCAACTCCGGCATTGACAACTACATGTACTTCTCCCCTGATGTATTTATTCCTGATTCCTTCTGCATTTGTTTCATTAAAAAACACAATATATCCGTCTATATCTACAGCCCCTGTATGGGCATTGATACCTATACTGTCAAAGACCAACCTTTTTAATCTGATACTTTTTATAAGTGAAACTGCTTGTCCCGCTCTCCTTACGGCAAGAATTTCCTGCATATCGGGTAGTTCTGAAATAATCCTGAAACGCACTCCTGCGCCACCCAGATCTTCTTCCCCTTCTGATAATTGTATACTGACATCAAACAAAGCTGCCACCTCATTATTACCGGCTGACGATAAGCCAAATTCGTCTAAGCTGATGGCAAAACCACTGATGTTCTTCTGCACGCTCGCAAAGGCAATGTGAGTAAATTCATCCAGAATCCCTTCATCAGAGTCATATCCAATGGAGAAAGCAATTCCAGGAATTTGAACCGCAGCAGGCAAATCCGGAAGTGCATCCGGCAACCGATCTGTATCTATCGTCAGTACTCCGCGTAAAATTGCAGAAACATTGATATTATCTTCATTAGAAGGGTCATAGAATATGTTTAATTCGCTATCGGAAGCAATGGTTGCATCTGCAGCTAGGATAGGAAACTTTACGTCTTCGGTAAAGGTGACCGAAAACTCATACCCATATGTACCGTCACCAGGATTTTCACCGGGTTGTGGATTTTCTGTTTGTCCCTGGACAATCATAGCGCGGTAAACGATATGTGTCGCTGAGTCCAGCACGGGTACGTGTATTTTGCCCGAAATGTGACCACCTTCCAGGGAATTATTCCAGATACCTACATGAACGGTGTCAAGCGCAAATGCCCAGCTGTCCATCTGGCCCTGATCGATGTTGAGCAGGTTGGTTGCTGTAATATCCATATAGAGATTTGGGTCAATGAGAATGTTTTCTACAGCGACCGAGCCTCTGTCTGCGTCAGTGACTGCCATCTTTGCAGGCGCTTTGATCTGTACCTGTTTGATGTAAACCCCTTGAAAGGTAGAATCAGTGTTCGCGTAATTGGCTGGAAAGACCATAGCCGGAGGATTCTCAAGGTCTGACATGTCCCAATATGCTGTGTTTACATTGAATGTCCAGCCTTCGAGTTTATTGATTTGAAAAGGTGTAAAACTGAGCGCTGCCATCCAATGGGTACCTTGGGCAACAGAATCTGTTTGACCCGATGGGTTGATTTGAAAGCTGAATGTTGCCTTTACCTTGTCCTCTCCTATGGTGCCATCCGGCAATTCAGGGACAAGCATATTCCTGGGAAAGGCAAGTTCTCCGGCGACCTGTAGAGATTCTATACCAGCACAGCCCATGCTCAGGTGGCAACCTTCCTCTCCTCCTTTGATGGACACTTCAAACATATTGGGGTTTTCTGTTGTATTGTTGATGACAATGTCTGAGCCAAGGCCGAGTGTGTACTGGCCTCCAAAGCCAGCAGGGTGCAGACAAACATCTCTGCCTGTAAACAATACCCAGTTGGGCCCTTCAAACATGGCCAGTTTCAGACCGGCAACAATATTTGCTTTTGCACCTTCTTCCGTGATAGAGATGTCAGTTATTCCGATTGTAAACTCATTGCCTTTGATGTTTTCACTAAATGCAATGGGCATCTGGACACTGTTGAGGCCCAATAATCCTCCAACCAACCTCGCTTCATGCAAATAATTGCCAAGTTGAGCTGAAGTTTCCGGAGGTATGACTTGTGCCAAAGCTTCCAGGCCGTCTTCTGCAAACCCCAGGTTGACATACTCCAACGCATCAGCTATAGAAGGTTCGTTGTTGGAAACTGCTCTGACCCTGCCGCCAAAAATTTCTCCACCTGCATTGATCATCACATCGTCCAGTGTCACTTCTATCCTGATATTGTTGAGAAAGTTGAGTTGTATCTTTCCAGTACCACTGAAGGTATTCCCGGTCATGGTCAGTTGCGCATCATATATGGGAAAATAACCAATCCGGATGTTGCTGACTCCTGCAAGACTGGTTACAGCCACACTGTCTGTGATGGCAGGTATATTGCACCTGGTCTCACAATCTTCCGGAATCACCAGCCCTTGAGGGTCTTCTTCAGTATCCTCCACTACTTCACTGTTGCCTACCGTGAATGTAACAATTTCACTATAACCCTGGTTGGCGAGTGCTTCAGTACCAAGCGGATCCGTAGCCTGCAATCTTATGGCATAGGTATTTCCATCTACCAATAAAGGGTCACTGCCTTCACCATTGTAAGGATAACTCAAGCCTGACACTTCTACCTCCAACACAACAGGCACCCCTCCTGTGTTGAACAATGCCTCAAGATCCACCATAGGCACATTGGTAATGTCGATCATTTTAAGCGTGTATTCATACATGGCAAGCCCTCCTGCATCAGGATTTGGTGGTATCCAGGTGATATTGAACATTTCATCCTGAGAATAACTGATCGTTGACTCGTTCAAAGGATAAATGATCTCGGGCATGCCCGGAAAATTGGGAGTGAATTCAAAAGAACACCCTGAACTGAGCACAATCCCTGTTTCATAATGGACAGCACTTGCACAAAGCGAATAATTGCCCTCGGGAAGAGCGCCCATGACTGTATTTACAATATTGAGTCCGGTGATCTGGAGGTCGGAAGTAGTAAGTCCACCATAATCTTCAAGCAATTGGCTGCCGGTGATGACTATTGTTTCAAGTGGTTCGATAGAGTAAGGCAAAAGTGGTCTGTAGCCAGGATCAAAGGCAATAGAAACCCCATTATCACTGTACAAAGTCGCGGTAAGAAATATCTCATGCCGTGTCTCCGTGTGATTGATGATGGTAAAAATATAGTTTTGAAACTCTTCTTCGTATCTGTTGAGATCTGTGGGATAAGGAGGCTGCACATTCACCAAAACCTCAAATGGTCTTTGTGCTTTGACATGTAATGCCCAGAGTACAAACAACAAGATGACGATATAGGCCCACTTTTTCTGCATTTTATAGTCGAATTTGGTATGACAGGCCAGACCTCAGCTCAGTGAAATCTCTGCTTGCAAGGGATTTTTTATTGATGTAATACGTATTGAAAGCCAATGATTGGCTTTTATTGATGGAGTAGCTCAGATTGAGTCCCGATGTAAGTACACCACCGTTGGAGAATGCTCCGATGTCATTTCTGAAATACCTGGCATCCAGTCTTGAGCTCAATTTTTTATGAAAAAACTTTTTGTTGACGCTGATGCCTCCACCGTATCTCTGCTGATTGTCAAAACTTCCATCATATACTGTATAAAGCAATGTTCCTTTCAGAGTGAGGTCAAGCTTATCAATATCTTTTCCAATGCTTGCCGAAGCACTCAGGCTCTTGATATCTCCGGTAATTCTTGCAATAGGGCTCAGGTCCTGTATATTTTGTCTGTTGATGTTTAAAGATGCATGCCATTTGTCTTCTTTGGTTGCAGTGGTATATTTGACAAAAAAGCCCGATTGACCACTCGTGAGCGTAAACCTGAGTGTGTCGCTCAGCTCTATTGTGCCTCCCTCCGTATCATTGGTAAAGTTGTTGTGCTGGACCATAAATTGCCATTGTTTGTTTGGTCGGTACATGACATTGATATTGGCAATATTTCTATTGGATTGAATGGCCTTGGTATTGCGCAAATTATTGTTCTGAAGTCCTCCCTGCAGATTGATGCTGAGTTTAGATTTTAAGAAATTGAGATTTACAAATGCGAGATAAGCCTGAATGTCTGTTTGAATAAATGGCAAGCCCATTGACCTGAAATTGGGTTCAATTCGTTTGTATTCCAAACCGAATGACTGACCCTTGACGATAAATCTTGATCTTATATTTCCAGCCACACTCGCCTGAGTATTCCCTGTTGCCGTAAAAAATGGATCCACGATATTTTGCTGGTCAAATGGTATGGGCTCAGTTGTCTTGTTGCGGGTCAAACCACTCAAAGCTGCATTGGACTCCAGGGTGAAAAATTGTTTGATGGACACTTTAAAACTTGTCCCGATTACAAGGTTGTCCTCTGGTAAAACTCCAGTTTGAACCACCTCATCCTGGCTGAGTGCACCAATGTCATCTCTAGCATTGAATGCAAGCAGGTCAAAATAGTTTTTGGCATTGCCCACACCGAGTTTGATACCATATGCCCTCCTCTTAAAACTTGGTAGCAAAACTGCCCCATATAAAATAGTGTCCTGTACGGCACGAGGGTTTTCCATGGTACCGCCAAATGCTGAAAACCTAAGTAAGCCCGGGCTTAACTCCAAACCGGCCCCAAGAAATTGTTTGCGGTTCATGACATATGGAGAAAACTCAATGGAAGACCAGCCCAAATGGGCCTTTGCCCATTTGTAAGTTGGAGTTAAACCAATTCTATTTAAAGTATAACCATAGCTGAATTGTTGATTGCTGTATGCGAGATTGACCGGCACACTGAAGTTTTTGTATGTAAAAGTTGCACCTCCGTTCGCATGATACGCAAAGGGGCTCCTTCTGTTGCTGATGCCATTTACACTATACGCATCCCCACCCAGGCTGAGAAATCCTGATACTTTGAAATCGCTGGCCTGAGAAAATAAGCTTTCTCCAAAACAGCACAGCCATAGCATCGCTATGATTATTCTCAATAATATGGTTTGTTTCTGGTAATGCATTATTGCAATCCAGTAATGATGAAACCTGAATTCACATGCGATCCTGACTTTGGATCCACCATATGTACTATTGCAGTTCCGCTGGAGAAGGTAACATAACCAACAACATTGTTTGATGTTGGTGTGACCTGCACTACTCCTTTAAAGCCTGTGTTATATACACCTGTATTCGTCCTGCTCACTGACATACCTCCTGACCCTGAAAAACCACCTTCCTGAGACACTACTCCGTATGCAGCAATTGGGCATGAGCAAGTACCTGCCGGTCCCTGAGCTCCTGTTGCCCCGGTATCTCCTTTTGGTCCTTGTGCCCCGGTTGCACCTTTTGCCCCGGTATCTCCTTTCATGCCTTGCAGTCCTTGCGGTCCCTGGGGTCCTTGTGGGCCTGCATCACCTTTTACACCGGCAACAACAATATTTGTTCCATCTGTCAATGTCAATATAAGGTTGCTGCCTTCCATTGCCGCACTTTTGACACTCTCACCTGCTGGGCCCTGTGCACCTGTATTACCTTTGGCTCCTTGTGCGCCAGTGTCTCCTTTAGGACCCTGGGCACCTGTTGCGCCAGTGTCTCCTTTGGGGCCTTTGACATTTGGGATAACGATATTGCTGCCATTAGACAGTTGCAGTACAAGGTTAGAACCTTCCGGGAAGGCATTTTGAATGCTCACACCCTGAGATCCGGTATCTCCTTTTGGGCCTTGTGCTCCTGTATCTCCTTTGGGTCCCTGGCTTCCGGTAGAACCGTGAGCTCCAGTATCGCCTTTTGGCCCTTGGGGTCCTGCCGGGCCTTGTGCTCCTGTATCTCCTTTGGGTCCCTGGCTTCCGATAGAACCTTGAGCACCAGTATCGCCTTTTGGACCCTGTGGTCCGGTGGGTCCCTGATTACCTGTATCACCCTTAGGGCCTTGTGCTCCTGTATCTCCTTTGTCACCTTTTACTCCCGGCACTACTATAGAGTTTCCATTGGTCATCTGTAACACCAGGTTGCTGCCTTCCAAATTTGCAGCCTGGACGCCCACACCTTGTGCACCTGTATCTCCTTTATTGCCTGTATCTCCTTTGGGCCCTTGGGGACCAGCTGGGCCTTGTGCTCC
>JAGQWX010000067.1 GCA_020436935.1 Saprospiraceae bacterium | reverse complement strand
AAAAAAAAAAAAGGAGAAAAAAGAACAGGAAAAAAAAAAAAAAAAAAAGAAGAGAACACCGCTAATGAAAAGCAATTTAAAAAAAAAGATGGAAGGTGCGGAACTGTTTTTCGGACCTTTTTTTTTTTGGAATAATTTAAAGAATTATAATAAAAATATTTTATTATTTATATTAGTCATTATCAATAATAGCTATGTTTTGTTGGATTTATTTATTCACGAAGTACCTGGACAACGCAATAATTGGCCAATACCCCCTTTTGTCTGAATCACGGATTAGAGGGATTAAATGATTAAAAGGATTATGGAAGGAGCTTTAAAATATAAAGATATAACCGAAAAGATCATTGGAGCCTCGTTTGAAGTACACAAATTTTTAGGTAATGGTTTTCAAGAGGTAATTTACCAAAGGGCATTGGCTTATGAAATGAGTAGGGCCGGCTTGGAATTTTCAAGAGAAATTGAACAGGATATTTTCTATAAAGACCTTAAAGAACCTATTGGCACTCGCAGAGCAGATTTTGTTGTTGCAGGGAAAGTGTTGGTTGAAATAAAAGCCATTATTCAACTTGAAGATGTCCATTGGGCTCAAGTTCTTAATTACCTAAAAGCCTATAAATTGGAGGTTGCCTTGCTGATTAACTTTGGAAGTAAGAGTTTAACCTTCAAAAGGTTGGTATTATAGAAAGTGTTTTCCGGGAAAATTATGGTGTTTGTTAACTTAAAAGATTTAGCTGATACAAAAAACCTACAGCTCCATAGTCTTATAAATCAAAGAATCAGAGACATCAGTGCAATCCCAGTAAATCAGTGATTCAGACAAAAGGGGAATTTCTCAGCAGGTCTGGCAAAAGCATTTTTATTGAATTTAGATGCCTCCTTAGTGGTGACTGTCTTTGCATTTCAACACTTTTAAAAATTGGTTAATTCAAGGTGCCCTTTTCAAGAAGCGCTTTCATCAAATCGTCCATCTTTCAAAAAAAATAAAAAAATAATCTAAAAATTATACGAAACCGATTAGTTGCGTTTATATTTGCAACCGATTAGTTTCATTAATGCTCTAACTCAGTAATTCCCTATAATCACTGACCAAACAAGGTTTTTGAACCACTAATCAAATAATTGACAAACTATTATTAATATTGAAAAAGTAAGAAAATGAGCACCAGTCTTTTTTTTGATTTCGTTGTCGACAAGGCTACAAAAACCGTATTCATCACAAGAGCATTCAACGCTCCCGGAACATTGGTTTGGGATGCCTTTACCAAAGCTGAATTGCTGGACCGATGGACAGCTCCCAAACCATATACTGCAAGGACAAAGTACATGGACTTCAGAGTCGGCGGAAAACGATTTTATGCTATGGTTAGCCCAGACGGACAAGAAGGATGGATCCTTCAGGAATACAAGTCGATTACTCCAAAAACGAATTTCCAATTGTACAACGTATTTGCCGACGAGGATGAAAATCCGGCACCATCAGGGTCAGACTGGGACTATACTTTTAGTGAAGAGGACGGCATTACTACCTTGAAAGTCACCATTTACAATGACTCACTGGAGCGCATGGAAAGGATGATTGAAATGGGATTCAGAGAGGGCTATACGGTTACGTTGGACGCACTGGACGAGCTCTTATCAAGCTTGAATCAATAAGAATTGTGTAAATCTTTCGAAATGAAAAGCATCATATTCAAACCTTGGCTGGCACTGGCATTGGTTTTTTATACTACATCGATCAGCTTTGGCCAGCAAACAAAGCCTGTTGAAAGTGGATATGCTCCTGTAAATGGAATAGAAGTATACTACGAAATATATGGTCAGGGCGAACCCCTTGTTCTCCTGCATGGAGCATTTTTTACCATTGAAATGAATTGGGGACCACTGATCAATGAGTTGTCAAAAGCCAGAAAAGTAATAGCCATCGAGTTCCAGGGCCACGGACATTCGCCATATTTTGGCAGAGCCATGGACATCGAAACCCTTGCAGAAGATGTCAGAGACGTCATGGATTACTTAAAAGTAGGGAAGGCAGACGTAGCCGGATACAGCATGGGAGGATCTGTGGCATATCAGTTTGCTGTTCAATACCCTGACCGCCTGAACAAATTGATCATCATTTCTGCCACGCATAAATCAGCCGGTTGGCTGCCTGTAGCAAACGAAGGGCTTGAGGATTTAAGCCCGGAAATCTTTGATGACTCACCGCTGAAAACCATGTATGAGGCTGTAGCTCCGGACAAAACAAAATGGACCGACTTTCTAAAATTGATGTTGAAATTTGCAGGCGAAAAATTCGATATTGGAGATGCAAAAATTGCCAAAATCAAGGCTCCTGTTTTGCTTATTGCAGGCGATAATGATGGACTGGATAAAATTGAGCTGATGAAAACCTACCAACTTTTTGGTGGTGGTATCTCCGCTGATATGAGTCCAATGCCTAAATCTTACCTGGCCATTGTGCCGGGCCAAACCCATGTAAGCGTGATGATGGAAACAGAAACGCTTTTAAAATATATGGTGGATTTCTTGAAAGACTAATTCTTATCATTTGGTGAATATGCGGGCTTTCTGCCAAAAGTTAAATTGTTTTCATACCATTTAATGAATTTTGATTCCTGCTTTTATAGCAGCAATTCATGAGGAAATAAGATTCATTCAATAGCTACTAAAAATAAAACCCTATTCCTGAAAGATTGGATATTGTAATTGGTAAATAAAAGCTTATTTTTATTCAAAGTCTGCTTTGTGGTATCCGCCGGCATACTGCTAAGCTGAGTTTAAATTAGAAAATAGAAGTCTAAATTTCCTGAACCATAAAAAACCTCTTTCCTGAAATACGGGTCAAAATGAAACATTTAACTACCATAATCCTCTTGATAAGCCTTTCAACCATTTTATATTCACAAGTGCAGACATCAAAACTTTGGACAGAAGAAGACAGGCAATTTTTGCTGGAAGGACTGGCTCAGACACGTGCCGATTTGCTGAATGAAGTAAAAGGCTTGAATGAAGTCCAAATTGCCTTCAAGCCCGACAGCAATAAATGGTCGATCGCTGAAGTTTTGGAACATTTGGGGACTTTTGAGGAACTCCTTCATTGGGATGTATTTTGCAATCAATATACACCTGAACAAAAAGGCTTCACCGAAAATGTTACAGGCAAAGACAGCATCATGCTGGCGTATGCTACGGATACCACCAAGGGTAATTCTCCTCCGATTGCTGTTCCTTTGGGGAGGTTCACTACGTTGGATGAGCTGGTAAAATACTTTGAATACCACAGAAACCAAGTGATCAGTCTTGTAAAAAACACCACCGCTGATTTTCGCAAACATTATATCTATCGCCCTTCAGAATGGGGAGACTGGGCAGTTAGGGATTTGCATCAGTACATTGTTGTCTATATTACCCATACCACCAGACATACCAACCAAATAAAGCGCATAAAAGCTGAACCAAACTACCCTGTTCAGGGTAAATTCTGGACCGAGCAGGATCGAAAATCATTGTTGAAAGAATTGTCCAGGACAAAACAGTCCATCATAGATGAAACCACCAAGCTTTCCGTTGACCAATGGCACTTCAAACCATCGGCTGATGCCTGGTCGATTGCCCAGGTTGTCGAACACCTCGGTCTTTATGAAAGGATTTTTTTACAAGAAGCCTGGATTGCCCTTGAACTGCCGCCTCAGCCTCAATTTTATAAAGCATCGTTGTCCGACAGCATTTATCTGTCATGGATGGCCGAAAGTCAGGCCCATCAGTCGGCAGAAAATGCTATGCCAATGGGATTCATGAAAGGCAAGGACAATCTGACTTATTTTACTTTTGGCAGGGACAATATCATTGATTTTGTCAACAAAACCAGCAAAGATCTAAAGGTCCATTTTACTCCTCGAGAAGGTGAGCCCAACAATCGAAGAAGTATTCATGGATTGTTAGTCGTGCATTACGGCCACACAGACAGACACTTGCGCCAAATTCTGCGCATAAAATCCAATCCCAATTTCCCAAGGTAATTCAATAAAAAGCCACCAGATTCAAACTTAATTAAGCAATCCAATCTTTTGGCTTACTTTCATGTTTTATTGAATTACAAAACCATCCAAATAAATATGACTTCCATCGACAAATCAAAACCAGTTTTCGTTTCAGGCGCAAATGGATATGTAGCCAGCTGGCTTGTAAAAAAACTCCTGGATGAAGGACTTACGGTTCACGCTGCAGTAAGAGATCCAGGCAATGAAAAGAAAATTGGGCACCTTAAAGAAGCCGCAGTAAGTTCAAACGGCAAACTTTTGTTTTTCAAAGGCGATTTGCTGGAGGTAGGTTCATATGCTGAGGCTATGGCGGGCTGTGAATTGGTTTTTCATACTGCATCTCCCTTCCTTCTGACTGTAAAAGATCCTCAGAAAGAATTGATCGATCCTGCAGTCAAAGGCACAGAAAACATCTTACATACAGCATCCAATACACCGGGTGTCAAAAGAGTTGTCGTCAGCAGCAGCTGTGCAGCCATTTATTCTGACGCCATTGAAAGTGTAAATGCTCCAGGCGGAATGCTGACAGAACAGAACTGGAATACCACTGCTTCATTGGAATATCAGCCCTACTCTCTTTCAAAAACGCTGGCTGAAAAAAAAGCCTGGGAAATGGCAAAAGCCCAAAATCAATGGGACTTAATTGCCATCAATATGTCATTCGTATTGGGCCCACCAATGAATCCCCATGAGACAACTTCTGAAAGCTACAATTTCATCAAACAAATTGGTGATGGTAGTCTAAAAAATGGGATTCCTAAGATAGGCGTTGGTGTTGTTGATGTGAGAGACGCCGCAGATGCACACTTCAAAGCTGGTTTTACTCCCTCAGCACAAGGCAGGTACATCACTTGTGGACACAATACCGACTATCTTGAGATGGCCAAAACATTATTACCCAAATATGGAGACAAGTTTCCAATACCCAAATCCGGTGTATCCAAATGGTTGCTCATGATAATTGGCCCAATGATCCACAAAAGTCTGACCTGGAGGTTTATTCGCAACAACATCAACATTCCCTGGAAGGCAGACAATTCAAAAATTAAAAAAGAATTGGGCATGGAATTCCGGTCACTATCCGAGACCATGAATGACTCATTTCAGATGTTGATCGATTATAAAATCCTTCAACCTAAATGATCATTTATAAATGTGGAAATCTGTGAGGACATGCAGAAAAATAACAAATAGAGCATATGACTGAGGATATCAATCAAAACATCCCTCTTGCTTATAATGCCATAGACCTTGCTACAAAAGAAAGCGGATTTACCATGGCATCAGATGTGCTGACCTGCAGCTTGTTAAAAACTCTGGCAGCTTCTAAAACTGCTAGTAAATTCCTGGAACTTGGGACCGGAACCGGCTTATCCACTGCTTGGATACTCGATGGGATGGACGAAGATTCGAGCCTGGTCTCAGTGGACAACGACAAAGCAGTTTTAGACATAGCACAAAAATTCCTTGGAGATGATAAGCGATTATCCCTGGAGCTTTCAGATGGTGAGGTGTGGGTAAATACCAATCTAAGTCAAAAATTTGATTATATATTTGCCGACACCTGGCATGGAAAATATCTAATGACCGATGAGGTGCTGAATATGCTGAACAAAGGTGGTCTCTATATCGTTGACGACATGATTCCACAGGACAACTGGCCGGAGGGGCATCATGAAAAAGCCATCAACTTTGTCAAATATCTTGAACAAAGGACCGACTTAAAATTGACAAAACTCAATTGGGCAACGGGGATTATTATTGCAACTAAAGTATAAGAGAGAAAAATGCCTGATTCTTTCGTTATAACTTTCTCTATACATCTTGCTTATCCTCAGTACGTATTTTGTAAGAAAAAAATTGAATTCCCTATTAAAAACAATATTTGTTCAAACCATATTGCCCAACTGTTATTTGTTGGTTATTCACTTAAACTCAAATACCATAACAGGGCATGACGAATATGGACTCGGAAAACTTGTTTTATACATGGGTATCGTCTTTATATATTTATTTAATATCATCATTTTGACTATTTTTTAAATTCGCAAATAACAAAAGCCTTTGAATTGTTTGTAAGGAAATCACCCAAACTTTAGCCCATTTTCATGAACTTTATCCCCAAATTTGTCTTAATAAGCTCATGCCATTTCACATCCAAAATTTGAAAATGAAAAAACAAACTCCCGGCAAATCATTCGTTTTTCTATGCCTGATCTTATTTTCAGGCCTAATATTCGAATCCTGTACCAAACAAATGATGATAGACATACCCAACGATCAGCCTGAAGACAATCAGTTCACTTACTTGGCGCTGGGTGACAGTTACACCATTGGTGAAAGTGTAGCTTACCCGGAGCGCTGGCCTGTACAACTAAGAACTTACTTGTTGAACCAGGAAGTAGATATGCAGGAGCCGCGCATCATTGCCAAAACAGGATGGACTACAGATGAGCTCAAGGCTGGTATTCAGACTGCTGATCATGATCCCACATATGACCTGGTTTCACTTCTGATTGGCGTCAACAACCAATACAGGGGTAGAACTGCAGAACAGTTCAGGCCGGAATTTGCTGAATTGCTGAGAACTTCTATTGGCTTTGCAGGCGGTAATCCAACCAGAGTATTTGTGGTATCAATTCCGGATTGGGGAGCAACGCCCTTTGCCAATAACAGGGACAAGGCAAAAATTGCAAAAGAAATAGACCAATTCAATGCTGTATGTAAACAAGAAGCTGATAAAGCAGGGGTTCGCTATTTCGATATTACCGCCATTTCCAGAAAGGCGCCTCAGGATCCTGCCTTGATTGCTTCTGATGGTCTACATCCTTCCGGAAAAATGTATGCTGAATGGGTACAGTTGATCGGTCCTGAAATCAAAAAATTATTGAAACCATAGCTTCAACATGTTGAAAAGTATAAACCAGTTGGACCAGGAAGATGATTTAAAATCATTCATTCGCCACTTTGGTGAAATAGATAGAATTTATCTCAATGGAAACTCTCTGGGAAGGATGCCACTCAAAACCCTGGAAGTCATCCAGGAAGTTACAGCCAATGAATGGCAAAATGGCCTGATATCCTCATGGTACAGCAAATGGCTCAAAAGACCGGCAGCGATTGCAGCAAAAGTGGCGGCATTGATCAATGCTGATGAAGATGAAGTATTTGTTGGAGACAGCACCTCAATACAATTGTATAAACTGATCTTTGGGGCACTGCAACTCCATCCAGATCGCAATGAAATCATCATCGATGATCTGAATTTCCCCACAGATTATTACATCCTCAACGGCATCATGCAGCAAAGTTTTCAACAGCACAAGGTCCAAACCATCACCTCTTCAGACCAAATCCATGGCAATGAGGCGGAGCTTTCTACCGCAATATCCGATAAAACTGCGTTGGTGTATATGAGTCATGTGGCGTATAAAAGTGCATTCATGTATGACATGGCGCGGATCAATGCACAAGCAGAAACAATGGGTGCTTTGACGCTGTGGGACCTCAGTCATTCTGCTGGGGCAGTACCTGTCGATGTGAAGGCCAGCAATACAAATATGGCTGTTGGTTGCCTGTATAAATACCTCAATGGCGGGCCGGGAGCGCCAGCCTTTTTATACGTTAAAAAGGATTTACAGGACCAATTGCTCAACCCCATCATGGGCTGGTTTGGGCACAAGGCTCCGTTTGCCCTTGACCCGGTGTTCGATCCAAATCCGGGCATTCAAAAATACGCAGTAGGCACGCCAGGCATCTTGTCTCTCTCTGCTTTAGGACCCGGCCTTGATCTCATCCTTGAAGCCGGAATAAGCAGACTGAGGAAAAAGAGCCTGCAAATGTCGTCTTATTTCATTGGTCAATATCATCAGCGATTGCAAAGTAAGGGTTACATTCTGGTAAGCCCTGAGGATGCAGAAAAAAGAGGGTCCCATGTCTCTTTAGCCCACGATAAAGCTGATGTAATCTATCAACAACTCACCCATCCTGAGCATACTGACCAAAAAGCAGTCATTTGTGATTTCAGGCCACCAAACCTGTTGCGCTTTGGTCTGGCTCCACTCTACAATTCATTTGCGGAAATAGAATATTGCATCCTCAGACTCGAGGAAATCGCCGGGTAATTCTGCCAAATGATTGGATTTCAAGGTTGAAATACCCTATCTTATCTTCTGGACTGCAATCTGGCCCCAATATCAAATTGGTTTTGTCATCAAACTTTTAAAAACACACAACGTTCTCTGATTTCATAACCATGTGAGCTCATGAGATTAAGAACTTTTGAAAGTTTTTGGCTGTTGAAGAACGGCTTAATGTACAGCTATCCCAGCCTCAAAGAAAATGAAGCATGCGATATTGTTGTCATCGGAGGAGGCATCACAGGTGCCTTGATCAGTGATGCTTTGCTGGAGAATGGATACGATGTCATCGTCCTGGATAAGAGAGACATTGGACAAGGAAGCACATCGGCGACCACCAGCATGCTGCAATATGAAATTGATGTGTCTATGCATAAATTGTCTGAAATGATCGGGGAAAAAGGCGCCGCTCTGTGCTATGGAGCTGGCATCGATGCCATCAATGAGCTGGAAGCACTGATAAAAGACAGGAAAATCAAGTGCGGCTTCGAACGCAAAAAATCCATATATTTTGCCCATAATGTCAAGGCTGTAAATGATTTGAAAAAGGAATTTGCACTTCGAAACAAACATCTCCAAGGAGTGACATGGATGGAAAAAGATGCTTTGTGGGACAAGTACGGTCTGGTGAGTGAAGGAGGTATTGTTTCAGAAGCAGCAGCAAGTATGGATGCATATGCATTCACTCATGAGTTGATCCGGCAAAATGTCAAAAAAGGATTGAGGGTCTATGATCAGACCACGATCAAAACTGTTGATCACTCACGAAAAGGAGTCCAGGTTACTACTGAAGAAGGAGCAGTGATCAAGGCCAAAAAAGTGGTATATTGTTCCGGTTTTGAAACCACTGAAATACTCAAGGAAAACATTGCAAAGTTGTTTTACACCTATGCCACCGTTGGTGAAAGAAATGTTGAAAATACGCAGAAACTCAAAGATGTGCTACTTTGGAATACCGAAGACCCTTACTTATACCTGCGAACTACCGACGATGGCCGGTTGCTGCTAGGTGGTGAAGATACATCGAGTCACATCCCATTCTTTGAACAAAAAAGGAAGGAAAAGAAGTCAAACGCCCTCCAGAAAAAATTGAAAGCCATTTTGCCGCACATCGACTTTGTTGAGGATTTCAGTTGGGGAGGTACTTTTGGCTCTACCAGCGATGGGCTGCCATACATTGGAGTATCTCCTGAATATAAAAATGCCCTGTTTGTGCTGGGTTTCGGTGGAAATGGCATTACATTTTCTGTTCAGGGCAGGCAAATAATCCTTGATATATTGCAAAAGAAAAAGTCACCTCTGGCGAAATTTTACAGATTTGGCAGATAGTTTCTTCGCAACAGTTCAAACCTATTTTAATGCTTCATTGTAGGCCATTTGCACTTTATGGCGCATAAAACTTTTGGTTTCATAATCGGTAAAGGCGTGATCGATTGCATTCATGCTGGCCTCATACCATTCCGCCAAGCCCCATCCGAATGTCTGACTCAGTGCTTCCCACTCTTTGTTAAGTGTGGTATCGCAAATGGTTCTTCCATCTGTATTGATGCCGAAAGAAACACCTTTCTTTTTAAATGTAGTTACGGGGTGGTCTGATAACCGATCGATGACATTGGTCTGCACATTGCTCGCTGGACAAACCTCAAGGTGGATTCTTTTATTGATAATTTCATTTAAAACAACATCGTCCTCAAAAGATCTGGTCCCATGACCAATCCTGTCCGGGTCCAATAAACGCATGGTTTCTGCCACAGATTGTGCGCCTAATGCTTCCCCGGAATGAGCAGTAATCGGAATACCATAAGATTTAGCTTTTAGAAAGGCTGGAAGATGGTTTTGCAATGCATACCCACTTTCGTCGCCGGCAATATCAAATCCGACAATGCCCATGTCACGATATAAAGCAATCAGCTCAACTGTTGCCAGGCTTAATTCCACCGGAAAAGACCGCAGCGTACACAATATGACTCCAAGTTTAATCTTACCTGATGCACACCTTTGGGTCACCTCATTTAAAACGGTCTCAACCACCTCCCTGGGTTGCAAACCATCCTTAATATGCAAAAATGGTGCAAATCTGATCTCGGCATAAATCACATTGTCTGCTTCCAGCTGATCTATCAGGTCGTTGGTGACTAAAGCCAACTGTTCTTTGCTCTGCATCAATGCTATGGCATGCATTGCAAAAGAGAGATATTCATTCAGATCAGCACATTTCGCAGGACCAACAAATTTTGTTTGATATGTTTCAAAATTGCAAGCTGGGTCAAGCTTTTGTACTGCCTCAAAACTGAGACAACAATCCAGATGAACATGCAGCTCGATTTTTGGAAGTGGATGGTATGAAATGCCTTGATTATTCAAAGATGGAAAATGAGTTGGCAATGAAATGGGATGAAATGAATTTTGCTGAACGCATTGAAACTCTGCGGGTCACAAAACACATCACATCAGATGTTTTTAGTCAGTCTTTGTATTACCTTAAATTCACTTAGGAAGACCTTTCCAATGACTCTAAACGCAGTGTACAATGGAATAGCAAGCACCATTCCCAGGATACCGCCCACTTTTGCGCCTACCAGAACAATCAAAAAGATTTCCAAAGGATGGGCTTTTACGCTTTTTGAGAAGATGTTGGGCTGCAGCACAAGATTATCCACCAACTGAACAATTCCAAAAACCACAAATACCTTAGTCAATTGAGGTACAAGTTCGTTGTAAAAAGAAACATTGAGATTAGACGAGATGGTAATAATGGCTCCAAAAGAGGCTCCAATTATTGGACCCAGGTAAGGAATGACATTCATCATAGCAGCAAAAAATGCGATCAACAAAGCATTTTTTATCCCAAAGACAGTCAATAACAAAGATGCCAGTATGGTGATGATCGTTATTTGTACCAAAATTCCGGTAAAATACCGGATAAGCAACTTACTGATTTCATCGACAGCATGCATGGTTCTTTCCTCAAAATTGACAGGAACCACAGACTTGATCATTTCATAAAATAATCCCTGCTCCTTAAGGAAAAAAAATGCAATGAAAGCAACAGACATAATGCCTACCACCAGATTGCCAAATGCACTCACAGTCGAACTAAATAGCACCTGAATCCTCGATGGGTTGATATAGTAGAATATGTTCTCTCTCAGTTTCTGAAAGAAGTCATCTTGAAACTGGGTTTCACTCACTTCCGGGGTTTCTTTCAGTTTCGATGCATCTATAGAGAGGTTGATTGAAACATGTGTAGTGACACTGCTGTCCATTCTGTTGACCAAAGAATCGAGTACAATAGCATGAGAAAAGACACCTTTATCTGCTTCCTGTGTCATTTGTTGTTGGGTGAGGACCTCTTTTTTTACAAGCAGGCCCTTATTGGTCAGCCAGTTTTCCCAATCGTTGAGCGGTTCTTCAAGTGAATGGACAACTTTCTGATAGTCAATTGATGATAAATACTTTGCCTGATTTACTACCGGAGGAATAAAGATGTACAATATGAATGAAAACAGGATCAAAAACATAAACAAGGTTATACCGGCTGCCATGCTCTTCCCCACATATTTCCTGAGAAAAACTACAATGGGTGCCCCAATCATGGAAATGACCCAGGAAATAATGACATAAGAAACAATCTCTCTGAAATAATAGATAAGTGCCCCCACCAGCAGTAGTGGAATCAGCGCCAGCAGGTATTTCTTATCAAATTTCAAATCGATTTATTTTTTCCTGTCTTTCTTCTTTGCTTCTTTTTCCTCTATAGGTTCAGGCTCTTCAAAAAACACTTCCTCGAAGCGGCCCATTTTGCTGTACTTCTCTACGCGTTGGATCACTCTTTGTTCCGGATCCATTTCAAGGAGTGGTTGAAGTTCTTTTTTAATATGGGATTTTAGAATTCTGGCCATTTTTTCAGGATCTGAATGGGCTCCTCCAAGCGGCTCTTTCAGAATGTCATCAATCAAACCAAATTCAAGCATATGATCCGCAGTCAGTTTAAGTGATTCTGCGGCTACTTCTTTATAGTCCCAGCTTCTCCACAGGATCGTTGAACAGTTTTCTGGTGAAATAACAGTATACCATGAATTTTCAAACATGAATACCCTGTCTCCAACACCGATTCCCAGGGCGCCACCTGACGCCCCTTCACCAATGATGTAACAAAGAATTGGCACCTTGAGCTGTGCCATTTCAAATATGTTTCTAGCGATGGCTTCTGCCTGTCCCCTTTCCTCAGCTTCCAGCCCGGGGAACGCTCCCGGAGTATCAATGAGGCAAAGAACCGGCAAGTTAAATCGCTCCGCTGTTTTCATAAGACGGAGGGCCTTTCTGTAACCTTCCGGGTTTGCCATACCAAAATTACGGTATTGGCGCATTTTGGTATTCACACCCTTTTGGTGGCCTATGATGACCATGGTCTGCCCATTGATGCGCCCCAGGCCACCAACGATAGCTTTATCATCCCCAAAGTATCTGTCACCATGAAGCTCAATGAACTTGGTGCAAATCTGCTCAATGTAGAATAAAGTGTAAGGTCTTTCCGGGTGCCGAGACAACTGTACTTTTTGCCATCCATTGAGGTTATTGTAAATATCCCTCTTGGTATTGGCGATTCGTTTTTCCAGCTCTTTGATTTTGTCGGTGACGTCGATAATGCCTCCTTCACCTACTTCCTTAATTTTTTCAAGCTGCTCGTACAGTGTTTCGAGTTCTTTCTCAAACTCTAAAAAAATCATTCTGTTAATGAGTTTTGGTAAATAATCCTTTCTGGTCGGATGCTTCCGCCTTATGTTGGTATTAATTGGTAGGTCAAAAGTAAGAATAATATCAGTGTCTGTTGACAGATATAATTTTTTTTAAAAATATCTTCGATAATGTTTTTGTGATTTGAAAATAGTTTTACTTTTGCATCGCTTTTCAATGAAAGCAAAACATCAATTAAAGGATTGGTAGTTCAGCTGGTTAGAATGCCGCCCTGTCACGGCGGAGGTCGCGGGTTCGAGTCCCGTCCAGTCCGCAAAAAAATCCTTCTCTTTTCTAAAGGGAAGGATTTTTTGCTTTAACTAAATCCATGAAAAATGAAATTCTATGTTTACATCATTCAAAGCTCTTTGGACAACTCTTACTACAAAGGTTTCTCATTAGATCCCTATTCAAGATTAGAACAACATAATCTTGGAGAAAGTAGTTACACTTCCAATAAAATTCCCTGGAAGTTGGTTTGTATACTTTCTTTTGACACTAAAAAAGAAGCTTTGATACTTGTCCCTACAAAGTGTAGGGAAAGGAGAAAAAATTAAAAAAATACTCTACTCAAAGTTTGGTTGCCCTTATCAATTCTACCCAAAATTTACTAAAGTAAATTATTACAAACTGTTAACTTTCAGCTGGTTAGAATGCCGCCCTGTCCCCTACACTTTATAGGGGCAAGACATCCCTACAAGCTTGTAGGGACGGGTTCGAGTCCCGTCCAGGCTAATGGCTTTTAAAATAAAGCAGTGGATTTCATTTAAGGATTTTCTCCATAACCAAAGAAAATTATCTATTTATATGTCAGGAGAGGAGTCCAGAATCATTCCGAAATTTTGTTTGTGCTGATCATTCAAATATTGTATTCCAGAATAAAGTTGTAAATCTGGATCAAGCAATTGAGCGTGGGCTGATTGCAACCAATCAACATCATATTCAAATGAAAAAATTTCCTTACCCTTTAAAAGATCAGAATGAAGAACACCCATGATTATTGGTCCAGTTAATCCCAGCCAATCGGCGTAGACATATATGTCTCCTCTTTTATTTGTGTTGACCATAGTTTACTTTGTTTTGGGAGCTCTTTCTTTCACATTCAAATTAGCATCCTGAATTTTCCTGCCCAGTTCATCATCTTTGGCAATTAATAAAATGTCCTTTTCCAAACCTAACACAACAAGAACATTCAGATACAAACCTATTCCTACACTTTCTGAGCCTTTTTCAATCGAAAGGAGTGTCGGTCGACTAATATTTGCCCTTTCAGCCACTTGTGCACTGCTGAATTTTCTCCTTAATCGGGCAAGCTTTATATTCTCACCCAATTCTTTTAAAATTTTCTGATTTTTCGGTAACAACACCGGTTTTATTCGTGCCATAATGATAAATACTATTTACAAATATACAATTTTTTGTAAATAGTATTTATCATTATCTTAGAATAACACAAATTCATTCTTAAAGGATTTCTTTCTTCCTTTAATTAAGTTTTGAAGATTAAGTAAACCTACTGGAATAAGGCACAAACTATTTAGTATAATCCCTGATTAGCATGAATTGCCTCCAACCTATGGCAAAGCAAACGCCACATACAAATCCGTAGAATGCGTATTCAGCTTACCCCCGCCAGCAGCTATCGCTACATACTGTTTTCCATTCACCTCATATACGGCCGGAGTGGCGAAGCCAGGAGCAGGAAGTTGGTATTCCCACAGCAATTTCCCACTGGTTTTATTGTAGGCCCTGAACTTTCCATCCTTTGTAGCGGCAATAAATAATAGCCCACCAGCTGTAACCACCGGCCCACCGTAATTTTCCGTGCCCGTAGGTGGTATGCCTTTGGCTGTTAATTCCTCATATTCTCCGAAAACTTGCTGCCATTGCATATTGCCGGTTTTCAGGTCAACAGCCGATAATGTACCCCATGGTGGACTGATGGCAGGATAGCCTTCAGGTGTAAGGAATTTTTTGTAGGATTCCATTCTGTAGGGCAGGTAGTCTGTCGTATCAGGGTCGAAAGCTTTGGTAAAAGGATTGGTTTTATCTTTTTCAACATCGAGAATAAAAGTAGTGATGGCATTTTTTTCATCTTCATCCAAACCAGGGAATGCCGGCATCATCCTTCTTCCTGAACTAAGCAATTGTTTGAAGGTGGTTGGGTCCAATTTTTCCTTGACCGAACTGATATCGGGATTATTTCCTCTTCCCAGGCGGTCTTTACCATGACAGGTTGCACATTTATTGTCATACAACCTTTTGCCTGCTTCCAGCCAATTTTCTTTTCCGGCCACCGGCTTTGGTACTTCGAGGATGTTCATGATCCACGCCATATTATTGGCGTTGACATATAAGACTCCTGTCTCTGGATCCAGCGCAGGACCACCCCACTCTCCTCCTCCGTCAAAACCGGGAAATATCAGTGATGGCGTCAATCCGGGGGGCTCAAACATATTTGATGTTCGGAACTGATTCATCTGCGCTTCAACAATGGCCTGGCTTTCAGGAGAGACCAGCCTGTTGATTTCACTTTTCTCCAATTTTTGTCTGGAGAATGGGCTTGGCTTTGTGGACGAAGGTTGTGTCGGAGATAGTTTTTCACCACTTAATTCAGAGTCACGTATTACAGGGATCTCATCAATGGGATATATGGGTTCGCCGGTATTTTTGTCAAAAACATAAATGAACCCATTTTTGGTAGTCTGGATGACAGCTTCCCGCTTTTTTCCATCAATTTGAATGTCTGCAACGACCGGAGGTGTCGATAAGTCTTTGTCCCAAACATCATGGTGAATGGTTTGGAAATGCCATTTTCTTTTTCCGGTTGTTGCATCAAGCGCTACAAGGGAGTTGGCAAACAAATTGGCTCCTTTTCGATTGCCTCCATAAAAATCATAAGCTGGAGAGCCCAGAGGAACGAACAGCGTACCTGTTTTTTCATCGAGTGAAAATCCGGACCAGCAATTCACCCCTCCAATTTTTTCCCAGGCATTTTGATCTTCCCAGGTTTCATAACCTTCTTCTCCCGGATGTGGTATGGTATGGAAGGTCCAGACGAGCTTCCCGGTCTTTACATTCCAGGCCCTGATATAACCTGGAATAGAGGGATGCGTCTCGTCTACCCTACTTCCCATAATGATCAGGTCTTTATATATCATTGCGGGGGAGGTATTGACTATAAACATGTCTGAAACATCCTTTTCGTAGTCGTCGTGCAGATCAATAAATCCTCCCATGCCAAATGACGGAACCACCTTGCCTGTTTTTGCATCAACCGCATAGGTATGCGACCCTCCTGTAAAAAATATGCGCTCATCTTCTTTGCTATCTGACCAATAAGCGATGCCTCTGCTGTTGATCATGATGTGCTGTACAAAACCATTGTCAGCAAATTCCAGATCATTTAAAGGGTTGAACTGCCACTTCTCCTCACCACTTGCCGCATCAATGGCGAAAAGTTTCATCCCTGGATTTACTCCGTATAAAATGCCGTTTACAATGATGGGATTGGTCTGGATCTGTGAGTGTCCCGCAGTATCCGCATCACCTGAATGGTACTGCCAGATCGGTTTCAAAAGATGTACATTATTGGTATCTATTTGATTCAAGCTGCTGTATTTGATACCCGAACTGTGTCCGTTGTAGACCGACCAGGTGGTGAAAACATTTTTTTCCTGATTACATGAAATGACCAAAAGAATGGAGGATACCATCAGTAAAGCGTGGAATGATTTGAACATAATTGTGTCTTGTACAACGAAAATAAATAATTACCTCATAACCAGTACTGATACTAAAAATTTAGCCGCCAAATAACTTACATCGTGCTCCTATCCTCAAAATGAGCAGATGCAGATCGTAGAAGATTAAAATTACATTCGAAAGTTGGATTACTTGCTTTCCCATGGATACTTAGACCAATTGTATTAATTTTGGGTGCTCCGAACTTTATGGCTCAATTCAAATCATTAATGAATACAAATAAGAATGGCCGGACACTGGATCAATGACCTTTCTAACACACCCAAATACAAACAATTGTCCAGTGCAATCATTGAAGAAATTGAATTGGGCAATATTCTGGCTGGCGACGCCCTCCCATCGGTCAACCAATTGATCATCAAGTACAATATTTCAAGAGACACGGTAGTGAAAGCATATGACTTGCTCAAAGATCAGGGTGTAATCGAGGCCGTGAGGGGTAAAGGCTTTTATGTCTGCAATACGAGCTTTCGCCCGAAAGCAAAGGTGTTTTTGCTCTTCAATAAATTAAGCGCACACAAAAAAATCATCTATGATGCATTTACAGCAACTCTTGGTCAGGAAGTGCAAATTGATTTTTTCATCTACAACAACGACTTGAATTACTTCAAAAAATTATTAGATACCCACGGGCAAGAGCATTACAGTCATTTGGTCATCATTCCTCATTTTCAGGAAGGCAGCGAATATGCCCACGAAATTCTAGCGCAACTACCCAAGGAAAAATTGATATTCCTCGACAAAAAACCCGATGTTTATTTTGCTGACTGTGCCTGCGTTTATCAGGATTTTGAAAACGATTTATATCAGGCACTCATCCAGGTTTTGGACCACTTATCCAATTATCAGCGACTCAAAATCATTTTTCCACACTACAGCTATCATCCGCAGGAAATACTTTCAGGCTTCAGCAGGTTTTGCGACGAATTTGCATTTGAACACCAATTGATCAATGATCCAGGTGCCGCCGATATCCAGGAGGGTGATGTCTTTATCACACTTATGGAAGATGATCTTGTCAGCCTGATCAAAAGCATCAAACGGACTACGATGAAAGTTGGCAAAGACGTTGGAATTATCTCATACAACGAAACTCCACTCAAAGAGGTACTGCTGGATGGGATCACAGTGATATCAACAGACTTCAAGGCCCTGGGTGAGCGCGCAGCCCAGTTTATTTTGACCAATGAAAAGAGCCAAATAGCCAACCCGTTCAATTTGATCCTCAGAAATTCACTTTAAAACAATATCGATTTTGAAAAATATTCTCAAAACCCTCATTCTTTCCGTGTTGACATTATTCATCATTGCTGGTTATTTTTCATGCAAAACAAAACCACATGAAATAACCCTGCAAGGCAACAAACTACATGGCATTGGCCGAGCTATGCCAGATGATACACTTGGCCTTGAATTGATTTCTTCTGCTGCTCACACGTCATTTTCATTTGAGGGCACCTCCTGTTTGGTGAGGATGGCCAGTGGCAGCGCAAACACTCATTCCTATGTTCAATATGAATTGGATGGTCAGTACATGGGAAGATTTGTGGTGAATGGATCAGGCGATTCTTTGCTCCTAGAGGCGAAGTCTGAAGGAGCCCATACAGTCATTTTATATAAAGCTACTGAGGCACATTCAGGTCCTTTATTCATTCAATCGGTTAGAGGGGTAAATGTGACAGCTTTAAAACCTGAAAATCCATTAAAAATTGAAATCATAGGCAATTCCATCACTTGTGGGGCCGCTGCCGATACTTCACAAGTTAAGTGTGGTCAAGGAGAATACCACGATCAACACAATGCCTACATGGCCTACGGGCCCAGAATGGCCAGAGCATTAGGTATGGAATATATGTTGAGCAGCGTCAGTGGCATTGGCATTTACAGGACCTGGAACATGGAATCACCGGACATGCCCATGGTATATGAAAGCCTCGACTTCCGGGAGGATGGTCAGAGAAAATTCGATTTCTCTTCATTTTCACCAGACATTGTCTGCATTGCCCTGGGCACCAATGATTTCTCAAATGGTGATGGAGTGAATAAGAGACCACCATTTGACCTGGATTTTTTTACAGCAGAGTACGTCCGTTTTGTGAAACAAGTCAAAAGTCACTATCCCGGTGCAAAACTGGTCCTGCTCAACAGCCCGATGGTCCAGGGAGAAAAAAATGACATTTTTTTATCCTGTCTGCAGCAGGTCAAAGATGTGATCGAAGCGCAGTATCCCCAGGGCCATAAAATTGAGATTTTTACATTTCAACCCATGGCAGCAGGAGGTTGTACAGGGCACCCAAGCGTTGAGGACCATAAGCTTTTGGCTGATCAGTTGACACCTTTTATAAGTAATTTGATTAGTATTAATTAATTATTTTAATTACTTATTTCTATGCTTTATATAAGGCGTTGATTGTCTGAAACTTGTGCGAATAAATACGAAAAGTGGTCAGACGACCGTCTGACCACTTTTCGTCAAAAGCTGGCATTGCCCAGTATTTTTTACCTATTAATTAAATATATTCTCCTACCCTTTCAAAAAATTCTTATTGTACTTCTCCATGGTAAACTTTGCACCAATGGAGGCGAAAGAAAGGGCTGCATCAGCAGCGTTTTCAAGGATGAGGGGAAGGTCTTTTTTTTCGGTATTGTCCCATCTTCCAAGCACAAAATTGACTTGTTGGCCTTTGCCGTAATCATTGCCGATACCCACTCTGAGTCGTGCGTAATTGTTTCCCGAAAGCGTTGCGTCGATGTCTTTGAGGCCATTGTGTCCCCCATCGGATCCTTTCTCCTTTAATCTCAGCGTTCCAAAGTCTATGTTGAGATCGTCGAGCACAACAAGAATATTACTTCGCTCAATTTTGTGTTTATTCATCCAATAGGAGACGGCTTTACCACTGCGGTTCATGTAAGTGGTAGGTTTGATCAGCAAAATGGTTCTGCCTTTGTGCTTGCCTTCTGCCCAGGCTGCGTTGCCCTCAATGTCCCATTTGGAAATGCCCAGTTTTTGGGCGATCAGATCTACTACTTCAAAGCCAATATTGTGACGCGTTCCTTCGTAATCGCTTCCAATATTTCCTAGCCCCGCAATCAAATACTTCATCGGATCAAATTCAATGTTTTCTTTTTGCCCGCCGAATATGTTTCTTAAAAATCCAAACATTTAGGCGTAAGCGCGGGTATTGTTGTTTTCCATGTAATTGATAAAGGCACGATTGACTACTCTTACTCCTCCAACAGTTGGGTAATTGCCGGTAAAATACCAGTCGCCGTTGTGGTCAGGGCAAGCTTTGTGCAAGTTCTCCACTGTCTGGTATATGATTTCCACCTCAGGTCTGATGTGTCTTGCTCTGACGAGCTCAGCTACTTTCCCTGAAATGTCTTCGTCCGTGTAGAGATCGTACAGTTCCTGGACATGGTTGACCATATCTTCTACAGGTTTGAGTTCTTCCAACTTGCACTTTTCGTACACCTCGTTGAGCATATCTTCCTTATTGTCTCTTTTCAACAACTCGGTAAGTGCTTTAAAAGCAACAAAATCTTTCATTTTACTCATATCAATACCGTAACAATCGGGATATCTGATCTGAGGTGCCGATGATACAATGATGATCTTCTTCGGCTTGAGATGTGCCAGTATGTAAATGATGCTGTCTCTGAGTGTTGTACCTCTTACGATAGAGTCGTCTATCAAAACGAGCGTGTCGACTTCGTTTTTGACAATACCATATGTAACGTCGTAAACGTGCGAAACCATTTCACCTCTGACTACATCGTCAGCTATGAATGTTCTCAGTTTTTCGTCCTTGATGGCCAATTTTTCAGCCCGGGGTCGCATCGCCAAAATTTTGTCAATGTCTTCGGGCGTGGCATTTGGCCCCAGCTCCAGCAATTTTTTCTTTTTGATCTCATTACAAGCCTTGTCGAGGCCTTCGAGCATACCAAAATAAGCTACTTCCGCCGTGTTTGGAATGAAGGAGAAGATGGTATTTTCAAAATCGTAATTGATCGATTTCAATATTTGAGGAACAACATATTCACCCAGTTTTTTACGCTCAAGGTAAATGTCCCTGTCCGTACCTTTCGAAAAATAGATTCTCTCGAATGAACATGAGTTTCTTGGCAATTCCTCTTTTACAGACACCTCTGATACTTCACCATTCTTTTTGATGATCAGCGCGTGTCCCGGTTTAATTTCTCTGACCTGATGATGACGGACATCAAAACAAGTTTGAATGGGCGGTCTTTCTGAAGCTACGACTGCTACCTCGTCATCATAATAATAAAACGCTGGTCTAATGCCCGCCGGATCCCTAAGTACGAAGGCATCACCGTGACCTATCATACCTGCTATTACATATCCTCCGTCAAATTTCCTTGCAGCTCTTGTGAGAATGCGTTGTACATCCAATTGCTCAGCAATGAATTGATTGATGGCTACATTTGAATAGCCCTCCTGCTTGTAAACATTGAATATGCGCTGAACCTCATCGTCCAGGAAATGGCCAATTTTTTCCATTATTGTAACAGTATCAGAAACCTCCTTTGGATACTGTCCAAAAGACAACAATTCATCGAAAAGTTCTTCGATATTGGTCATGTTGAAGTTTCCTGCACAAACCAGGTTTCTACTGATCCAGTTATTTTGCCTTAAGAAAGGATGTACGGCTTCAATATTGTTGGCACCATGGGTTCCATATCTAAGGTGGCCCATCAGTACTTCTCCCGTATATGGTTTATTGACTTTTAACCATGGAATATCAGAAAGCTGATCTTGAGTAAGATCGTTGAAGTTGCTGAAAACGCCTTCAAACAAATCTTTAAGATAAGAATTCCCTATGCTTCTTTTTCTGGAAATGTAGCGGTTCCCCGGTTGCATATCCAGCTTTATCGTAGCTATTCCGGCACCATCCTGACCCCGGTTTCGCTGCTTTTGCATCATCAATTGGAGCTTATTCAGTCCGTAGAGTGGAGTTCCATATTTTTCGAGGTAGTATTCGAGCGGCTTCAGCAATCTAATGACAGCAAGACCGCATTCGTGTTTGATTTGATCGCTCATCTACTATTAAGACAGGTATGGTAAATTAAACCACAAAGGTACATATTAGTTTTCTTTTGAATTGGAAAGTTTATAAAAAGTGGGACATTTTTAATTAATCATAACGATTGGCTGTAAAATTCACCTTTCCATAACATCACACTTATTCAATTATCCAAACATACGGCAAAGAGAACCCATTTATTTTAAAATTTTTTATTTATCTAAAAGGCTGAAATTCTTGTTTTTTCATATTATAAAAATAAAAATACAACAAAGAACTACTTAACACTATTGACAAAATAAACACTGTTCAGTAAATTTGCACCGTAAACAATATATTATGGGCATTTCAGAAAGAAAAGAAAGAGAGAAGCAGGAATTGAAGGAACTCATTCTCTTGAAGGCGAAAGAAATCATGGCAAGAGACGGTCAGGATGGGCTTTCAATCAGAAAGATTGCCAATGAAATTGAATACAGCCCCGCTACCATTTACTTATATTTTCAGGACAAGGATGAGATCCTTTATCAGATGATGAACAAAGGTTTTTCATTGATGTCAGCAAGTATGGACGAGAGTTTTGCTATTGAAGATCCACTCAAACGATTATATGAAATCGGGAGATGTTATGTAGAGTTTGGTGTGCAAAACTGGGATTGGTACGATTTGATGTTCAACTCACCAAGTCCTATGAATCACATTGAGCGTTGCAGTGTGGAATGGGGTCCGGGAATAACCCTCTTTGAATATCTCGTCAAAACTTGTGAGGACGCAATCGTTCATACTGGACGTAAAGAATTGGAATCCAGAGCATTGGCACTTCAACTTTGGTCCACGGTACACGGTCTTGTCAATCTTTCTTCAACCCAAAGATTATGCGTGGTCATACCCGAAGCACATGAGTCCAACATCCAGAATCAGCTCGTTGATCAAACCCTTAAAAACATCTTTTTAAGCATATTCAATACTAAGTTTTAAAATTTTTTACCCAATCACTAAACACTGTTCAGTAAAATGAAAAACAAAATTTTGCTAATCATACCAGCATTCTTACTGGTAATGCAATCATACTGTCAGGACTTCACACCTTTGCTTGAAAAAGCATGGGCCAACAACGAACTCCTGCAATCGCACAATGAGACCATCAATGCCGCTACATTTGCTGCTAAAGAAGCAAAAGCACTGTACGGACCAACGATCAAATTCAATACGGTCTATACCCTTGCAGCAGGTGGACGTACCATCCAATTTCCTGTGGGCGACCTGTTGAACCCCGTTTATAGCACGCTCAATCAATTGACGCAATCCTCTTCATTTCCTCAATTGGAAAATCAAAATGTCAATTTTTTGCCCAACAACTTTTACGACGCCAAATTCAGAGTGGAGCAACCCATTTTTTATCCAGAATTGGCCATTAACAAATCATTGAAGGAAGGAGAACTGGAGATCAAATCATTGGATGTAAAAATTGCCAAGAGAGCAGTGGCTCGTGAAGTCATGCTCACTTACTTCCAGTTGAAGCAGGCAGAAACCTACTCCAATGTGTTGGCAGAATCGGGAAAGCTCCTCGATGAAGCCGCGAGAACTACTGCATCAATGGTTGCCAATGGCATTGCACTTCCGTCCACTAAAATCAGGGTGGAGGCCCAAAGGCAGGCCCTTCAACAACAGGTCATCGAAGCCGAAAATAGCATCACCAATGCCAGAGCCTACCTCCGCCAATTGTTGGGCGATGAATTGGTAGATTCTGTAATCCTTGACGAATTACCAGAGATACCCCTCACTACTGCCGGCATTCGGGAGGAACTTTTACAACTCGAAAAAGCAAGTGACCTCATGTCCCTGGCCATCAAAAAAGAAGATTTGTTTTACAAACCCAAACTCGGCGCTGCACTGGATGCCGGTTCTCAGGCATTCAACTTTGGATGGAGTCCATACGTGCTCCTCGGCATCAATCTGGACATCAACCTCTACGATCACAAAAGGCATCAGTATAGAAAAGACCAGGCAAAGGCCAATATCATGGCCAACGACCTCAAAAAATCATACGTCACAGAACAACTCAGTTTGAAACAGGAAGTCAGCAAAAACAACCTCATGGCTGCACTGCGACAAGCTGCCACTTTCGAAACCAGAATCAAGTCTGCTGATAGAAACTTCAAAGATGTCTCCATCAAATACCGGGAAGGAATTGCCGGTTATCTGGAGATACTCGATGCCGAAAACCTGCTCACCACTACCCGACTGCAATATACACTTGCCCGATTTAATGCATGGGCCAAGTGGGCAGACTTGCAATACGACATGGCTACAGTTGATGTAAACAATTGATTAAAATAAGATTAAACATTATAAAATGAAAAATATATACTATCTACTTCTCCCATTCTTATTTCTGGCTGCATGCAAAAAAGCGCCGGAAGAAATAGTTGAAAAACCAAAATTTGACGATCGCATCACCGTAAAGACCACCATTGTGGAGCAACTCAACAACGTACAGACCATCAATGCCATTGCCATAGTGAGCAGTGAATCTGAAGCTAAACCTGCCTTTAAGACCGGGGGGGTCATTCAGAAGACTTTTGTCAAGGAAGGTGATTTTGTAAAAAAAGGACAGCTGTTAGCCAGATTGCATATGCAGGAAATCGATGCAACGGTCGGCCAGGCACAACAAGGAGTCATAAAAGCTGAGCGCGATCTGGCTCGTGTGCAAAACCTGTACGCAGACAGCGTCGCCACTTTGGAACAAATGCAAAATGCAGGCACAGCCGTGGAGTTTGCAAAAAAGAACCTGGAAATCGCAACTTTCAACAGACAATACAGCGAAGTGAGGTCGCCCATCAGCGGTAAAGTGGTAAAACAAATCCTACATGATGGTGAAATCACCGGTCCAGGCACTCCGGTGTATGCCATCATTGGTGTAGGGCAGGCTGATTGGAAAATAATGGCCGGACTGGTAGATAAAGAGTGGGCGAAAGTCAAAATCGGCGATAAAGCAGTCGTCACCCTTGATGCTTACCCTGGCAAACAATATATGGCTGAAGTCACTGACAAAAGTGTCATTGGAGGCGATGCATCCGGCAGAATAGATGTGGAGCTCAAATTTAAGGAACAACCTGCCGGACTCGCTGCAGGATTGATAGGCAAAGTCAGCATCGAGCCTTCCGTCAGCACCAACGGAAATTTTCTTCCCATCGAAGCAATGACTAGGTCCAATGGAAGAAAAGCCATAGTCTTCAAAAATGACAACGGAAAAGCCAGTGCAATGCCGGTGACCATAGGTGACATCAAAAATGGGCTCATAGAAATTCATTCAGGTCTGAATGCAGGCGACGAAATCATCACTATCGGGGCCATGTATCTGGAAGATGGTGACAGCATTATTGTTAAAAACTAAAATCATATCGTAATGAATTTCAATAAGTTTTTCGTAAAAAACTATCAGTTTACCCTGCTGATATTTCTGGCGATGATGATTTTAGGGGTCAACTCATTACTCAATATGCCCAGAGGAGAAGACCCTCCTTTTGGTGCTCCGATATTCTCTGTCATTGCCATTTATCCGGGAACCAGCCCCAGGGATATGGAACAGCTGGTGGCTGACCCCCTCGAAGAAGAATTGTACCAGCTCGAAGACATCAAAAGAATCAAAACCACCATCGCAGATGGACTTGTCATGATGCTGGTAGAGTTCAACTATGGCGTCAATACCGATACCAAAAACAACGATGTCATCAGGGAAATCAACAAAATAAGACCCGATCTGCCCGATGGCATCATCAAATTGGATGTGAAGAGGGCTGCAAGTTCGGATGTTGCCGTATTGCAAACTGCCCTCACCTCGGAGACTGCAAGCTTTGAAGAATTAAAAAAATATGGAGAGCAACTCGAAAAGCAAATCGAACGCCTCAAAGACACCAAATTCGTAGAAATACAAGGCATACCCGAAAGAAAGATCAACATTGACCTCGACCTCAATAAGATGCAATCCTATAAAATCGGATTGGACCAGGTATTGGGCCTCATTCAGGCCAACAACATCAATATACCGGGTGGAGATGTCAATATTGGTCAGAGAAAATACAACATCAAAACCACATCAGAATTTGAATCGGTCGAAGACATTGGCAATGTCATCGTCAATTCTTCTGGAGATGGCCACATCACGAAGCTGGCTGACATTGCAGATATATATCCCGCAGATGAAGAAAACAGCCACATCATCCGCCAAAATGGAAAGAGATCAGTGTGGCTCATTACAGCCATGAAAGACAAGAGAAACATCATCTCTTACCGCGAAGAACTGGAGAAAGTCTTGACTTCATTTACCCCTACCCTCCCAGAGAACATTACCATTTCCCAGGCATTTGACCAGGAAAAAGGAGTGAAAAAAAGATTGGGAGGTTTAGGAAGGGATTTTGCGATAGCGATTTTCCTGGTATTGCTCACTTTGCTGCCGTTGGGCACAAGGGCTTCACTGGTGGTGATGATCTCTATTCCTTTATCACTCAGTATTGGCCTGTTTGCTTTAGATCTCCTGGGATACACCCTCAATCAGCTCAGTATAGTGGGCATGGTCATAGCCCTCGGATTGCTGGTGGACGACAGCATCGTGGTCGTGGAAAACATAGAACGATACATGCGGAAAGGGATGTCGGCAAGGGAAGCGGCAGTGTCTGCCACCAATCATATCATGGTTGCCATTTTGGGTTGTACAGCTACCCTGTTATTAGCCTTCCTTCCCCTTGCTAACCTCCCCGAAGGTAGTGGAGATTTTATCCGCTCACTGCCAATGGCGGTGATGGTCACGGTGATCGCTTCGCTATTTGTATCTGTCACCATCATTCCTTTCCTTTCAAGCATTATGCTGAAAGGACACGAAGACGCTTCACAAGCAGAAGGGAATATCTTTTTCAGAGGATTCAAAAAATACGTCAACAATCCTTATCAAAGACTATTGAAGTGGTGCATGAACCACAAATTCATCAGTCTTTTGGTGGCTTTTGGATTATTTGCCGCATCATTTGTTTTGGTGCCCATCATAGGATTCTCACTCTTCCCTGCCTCAGAAAAGCCGATTGTGATTGTTGACGTACAGACTGAAGTAGGTTCAAGTGTACATCACTCCAATGTGGTGGCCAGAAAGATTGAAAAATATCTGATGGAACAGGAAGAAGTAGTAAGTGTCAGTACCAATGTGGGCAAGGGTAATCCAAGGATATACTACAACGAATTCCAGATAGAAAATACGCCGAATGCTGCACAGCTGATTGTCTACCTCAGTGATGACAGCCACGTTCCGGAGATCCAGTCATTTGCAGAAAAAATGAGGACTGAGTTGACCGGAATTGCGGGTGTAAAAGTTGAAGTCAAAAGATATCAGCAAGGCCCTCCCATCAGTGCGCCTATCGAAATGCGGGTTTTGGGGCCCAACCTGGATAGCCTGGAAGAATTGAGTCTGGCAGTCGAGTCCATCATGAGGGATATTCCCGGTACTCTTTACGTTAATAATGATTTGAAATATCAGAAATCGGATATTTCCATTAAAATAGATCAGGAAAAAGCCGGATTGTTTGGCATTCCGACAGCAGAGATTGCCAAAACTGTGCGACTTGCAATTGCAGGTCTTGATGTTGGCGAGCTCAGCGATGAAGGCGGTGAATCTACCTCGATCAAAGCAACGATTGCCGGTAACGAGGCCGATGCCATGGAAAACTTCAACAGGATCAACGTCACCTCTCTCTCAGGAAGTCTGGTGCCCCTCAAAAACATTGCAAGCATAACATTTACGCCATCGTCACCTGTCATCAGGCACTTCAATAAGACCAGGTATGCCTTGGTCAATAGTTTCGTTGAACAAGGCTTCAACACAGATAAGCTCACCGATGAAATCATTGAAAAGGTGAAGGCAGAAGTTCCGTTTCCACAAGGTTATGAATTGGTCGCAGCCGGAGAAAGAGAATCAAGGGAAGAATCATTTGGTGGATTGGGTACCATCATTATTCTTACCGTTTTTGGATTGTTTGCCATTCTGATCCTGGAGTTCAGAACATTCAAATCAACTCTAATTGTTCTGAGTGTTATCCCTATGGGTATCATTGGGGCATTCCTTTCTCTGTACCTTACCGGAGAATCCTTGTCTTTTGTAGCAACAGTAGGCATCATCGCCCTGGCTGGTATTGAGATCAAAAACTCAATATTGATGGTCGATTATACCAATGCATTGCGCGAAAAGGGCATGGGTTTATACGATGCGGTAATGGATGGAGCTGAGACAAGATTCCTGCCCATATTACTCACATCAATGACTGCTATTGGAGGGCTCACGCCTCTTGTCTTGGAAAAGTCACCGCTCATCAGTCCACTCGCTATTGTGCTCATCGGAGGGTTGATCACCAGTACATTGCTGAGCCGATTGGTAACCCCGGTCCTCTATTATTTGATCCCACCAAAAGTGGAAGTCAAGGAAGGGTTTGCTGAATAAATTATAAAAGGGGGGGAAGTAATTACCCCCTTTTTTTTCTGAAAGTCCCAGCGAATAGATAGTAGAAAGGAAAACAAAAGTTGCTAATTTTTTCTACGTACTC
>JAGQWX010000066.1 GCA_020436935.1 Saprospiraceae bacterium | reverse complement strand
TTTGTCTTTTGACCATAACTCTGTTTTGGGTTTCTGTGCACATGTTTTTATCAAATGCTCCATTGTTACTAATTACGGTGTCAAAAGCCGGCATTCCGTTGCTTCGCTCTCTATCACTGAAATCTGAACCCTCTTTTTTTACATGGTCTTGAAGTTTGGCTATGTGCGATTATAAAGGCATACTTTTTGCCACAGTCGGCAGATCCTGCGCTTTGTTTTTATAAGGAGTATTATGTCGTTCCTACCTCGGTGGTTGAGCGGAGTCGAAACCAAAGGCTAAGATGTAAGCCAAATGATTTTCCTTTTTGGAATGCATTGTCATTTGCCTACTCATGAATAATTGCTTATCCTGCAACGAAGGGCAAACCCTTAAATCCAGCTTTGTGCTAACTTTTTTGGCAATGTCAGCAATTATTCCCGCGCCCAATATCGTTTGTGAGCTTTCAATCTATGCGTATTCATAAAATGCCCGATTTCACCTCAATTCTTACCCGGCAAAGTCTCAGAAAAGGAGGCAAGCGACATTTCTTTAAAACAAAGTTCTGACTTACTGTCTCCATTCCAGATGGATATGGCCAGGCGGTCAGCGCCCTGTGGTACTTTTGCGTCGATCCAGACGCGCTTCCATTTTCCGGCTTCAAGGTATCTGGGCACCCTCAGCACTTCATTGGATATGTTTTTACCACCTCTGTAAAAGCTGATGATCATTTGTGCATATTTCCAGGAATCGGTCTCGGGCATTTCACTTCTGGCCATTACTGAGAATCTAAAATATGCTTCACCATTATTGATTTTAGCATCAAATCGTCTGATGTATTGGTCTGTTGCATTGAGGCATACTTCCCTGTTTCGTTTCAACCAAATGCTGTCCATGGCGATGTTTTCATCCAGGCTGAGGTGAACATCCAGATACTTGAGCTTTTGTTCAGAAACGGAATCTTGTAAGAAGGTGGCCATGAGGTAGTCGATGTTTTTGTTGTCGGTATTCCATAATGAGCGTGGACTCAAATGGTCGCTGAGTCTCCACAAATTGACAGCAGAGAACACCAGAATGACAAGGGCGAGACTTAGTCCAGGTAGCCATTTTTTGAGCGAAAATTCAACCAGCATACAAAACGGCAGGAACAAAAAGACGTAGGACTGCAGGAAAAAGTCGTGTTGGTTGTCTCCGTTGTTCCACCAAAAAACCAAAAATGATACGCCGTACAATATGGCTACAAATGCATAGATGAGTGCAATGGTGACTCTTGAGGCTTTGCCCCTCATAAAAAACAGTCCCAAAAACATCAGTCCCAATATCGGCGAATAGACGATCCAACCTTTATCTGCACTGACCATCACATCGATCAGTTTTGAAAATGAGGTGTCAATACCCAGGACCTGATCATTGAATACAAAGGCCTTATTGGTGGAATTCCACCAATAGGAAAGCTGGATGTAAACAGGAGTCAAAAAAGCCAATAATGCAACCAGATAATGCCAATGGTTTCTGATGAGGTGGTAGAGCTTCACTCTGATGTGGGACCATCTCAGGCCCGTCATCCACAAAAATGGGAGGGGCAGCAATAAAAATTCAACAGGGCGCACGGTCATGATCAAACCCATAATGACTCCCAGACAAAGTCCACTGATGTAGCCCGGATGATAAAAAAATCGATGGCAAAAATAAAGCAGACCGGCATGCAGAAAGAAAAGATGTACCGATTGATAATGGTCAAAAACATACAGCAGATCCGGCAATTGGGTGGCTCCGACGAGTGTCGCCAAAGCAATCACCGAAGCTGCCGGCGATACAAATTGCCGGGCAAGAAGATACAGCCAGTACAGTCCTGTCAGCAGCAGTAAAATGTTCCAAAAATAGAGGATCCGGACATAGGGCAATGAAAATCCGTCGGCCTCATGTCCATATCTTTTTGCCCAAAAATGACCTGCGAGAAATGGAGCCGCATCCATCAAACTTACACCAACGGTTTGCCTGAAAACCTTCACCCCGTTCCTTGCATTGAAGTAGATGGGATTTGTCCTCGGAGTTATTTCAGTGCCGGCAAACATGCTGTCTGCCCACGAGCGCATTTTGAAGTCGTGGGCCTCTGTCCAGTTCACCAGATACAACGGATAAGCTACCTCTTCCTTACACAGTTTTCGGGGATCTTCAGAAAATTTCCTGATGTATCCATCCATGCGCATTCCGGCCAGAATCGAGATCAAAACAGCGAGGATGGTTAAGAGAAATAATCGAGATAGATGTTGAGGCACTGACCAAAATTATGGTGTAAAGTTATGGTCTTTGGATCAAAAAAGAGAGGGTAATTTTGAGCCCTGAAAGCAAAAGTGGTCAGACGGGCGTCTGACCACTTTTTATGTACAACTTATACAACAAACTGAATATCAACAAGATAAAAGTTTATAAACGTTTATAAACGTTTATAAACGAATAAGTGTGTCGGACACGTTTCGGACAGATTACCGATACCCTACCGGCATCACATTTACCTCATGGTCTCCACAGGTACCGGATCCATGTCCTGGTAGACCTTATTTTCGCCGGCCATGCCCCACACAAAAGCGTAGTTGGACGTGCCGCATCCGGAATGGATCGACCAGGGTGGAGAAATGATGATTTCGCGATTGGCCACCACCATGTGTTTGGTTTCCTGTGGTTCGCCCATAAAGTGCATCACACGGTGATTGTCATCTACGTCGAAATAACAGTACAATTCCATTCTTCTGTCGTGAACATGGGATGGCATGGTATTCCAGACGTTGCCGGGAGCGAGTCTGGTGAGTCCCATGACCACCTGGCAACTTTGTATGCCTTCGATGTGGATGTATTTATAAACGGTTCTTTTATTGGCTGTGAGCTGATCGCCGAGGTCGGTGGGTTGGGCTTCGGCGCTCGTCATTTTGGTGGTGGGGTATTCGGCGTGAGCGGGGGCCGACAAAACATAAAATGCTGCCGGATTGGATGCGCTTTCACTGCTAAAACTCACGTCTTTGCTGCCTTTTCCAATGTAGAGACAGTCTAGTTTTTCAAGGTCAAATGTCTGCCCATCAACACTAATACTGCCTTTACCACCAATATTGATGATGCCCATTTCTCTTCGATCAAAAAAGTGGTCGCTTTTGAGGATGGGATAGGTGCCGAGTGGTAAAGCAGCATTGGTTGGAACAATGCCACCGCCGATCACTCGGTCGTACATGGTGTACACCAGATTGATTTCTCCGGGAACAAACTTATGCTGCATGAGGAAATTTTGCCTGATTTCTGCAGCGTTCATTCTTGAAGTTTCTGCGGGGCTATTTCCGTATCTAATTTCCATTCTACTCTTTTTTATTTTTGAAAAATATTATCTGGCCAGCCAACCTCCATCTACAGGAATAATGGTTCCGTGCACGTAATCGGCTGCTGAGGAAGCCAGGAAAACGTATGCTCCGGCTATATCTTCGGGTTGAGCCCATCTACCTGCCGGTATTCTGGCCAGTATAGCTTTGTTTCTGGCTTCGTCTGCGATGAGTGGTGCGGTATTATCCGTGGCAACATATCCGGGTGCCACTGCATTGACATTGATGCCCTGCCCTGCCCATTCGTTGGCGAGGGCCTTGACAAGGCTTCCAATCGCTCCTTTGCTGGCTGCATAACTGACCACATTGATCCCGCCCTGGAAGGTCAGCATTGATGCGGTGAATATGATCTTGCCTCCTCCATTGGCTTTCATCTGATTGGCAATTTCCCGGGAAAGGATAAACTGGGCATTGAGGTTTACATCCATGACGACGTCCCAGAATTCGTCACTGTGCTCCATGGCGGGCATACGTCGGATAATGCCGGCATTGTTGATCAGTATGTCAATTTTTCTGGAGGATACAAATTTTACCAATTCATGGATGGACTTCCTGCTGGAGAGGTCAACCTGGAAACTTTCTGCTTTTCTGCCCAGGTTCTTGACTTTTTGTATGACCTCATCATCTGGCGATATGGATGAAGAACAGGCTATGATGTCAGCTCCTGCTTCAGCAAGAGCGATGGCCACCGCAAGGCCTATTCCTTTATTGGCTCCTGTGACCAGTGCCGTTTTTCCTTCTAAAGAAAAATTCATTGTAATGTGGATTTATTGAGGCGGCTAATTTATACAAATGGGGCTAGGTCCGGAAGGAATTTCAGAATTAAATTGGGGCAGTATTGTCCGAATTGAAAGTTATTCTTCTTTTGCGCGCGGAGTTCAATTGCTCAAACCTGTGTTTTCAGGAGCTCAGTGTTTGTTACCCTCGGCAATTTTAAAAACATGGAGCAGTTGAGGGAATAAGGCATCAATGGTTTCTATAGCCCCTTTCACGGAACCCGGTGTTGTAATGACCAAGGCCTTTTGGATAAAGCCTGCAATACCGCGACTCAGCATGGCATAAGGCATTCTCTGCTGGCCGTAATTTCTTGCGGTTTCCATGATCCCTGGGATTTCACGGTCGAGTAAAGGTTTGATGGCATCTGGAGTCACATCACGCGGAGAAAGTCCGGTTCCGCCTATGAACAATACGAGTGAAGGCTCACTGTTCTGCCCGTACAACAAGGCCTTTTCTTTGATTTCATTTTGATCATCGGCTATGATTTCATAGGATTTGATGACCAGGCCATATTTTTCAAGTTTCTCTGCCGCAGCTTTTCCGGCTTTGTCTTCTCCAATACCCTGGGAGATGCTGTCTGAACACACCACAATATGTGTTGGAATGCCTGCAGCGTGGCCATACTTCATGTCGGTTTTGCCACCGGTTTTTTGTTCCAGCTTAATGTTTGAAATGAATACGCCTTTGTCAATGGGTTTGAGCATGTCGTAAATGGTGAGCGCCGTTATTGAGGCGCCGTGCATTGCTTCTACTTCAACGCCTGTCTTATATATGGTATGGACTTCCACTTTGATCAATATGCTCAAATCCATAATTTCATACGTAATGGCTGCAAATTCAACGGGAAGAGGGTGGCAGTCAGGAATAAGGTCACTGGTTTTTTTGATGCCCAAAAGTCCCGCGGCCCGACCAAATTCAAATACATCGCCCTTCGGTACCCGGCGTTCTCTTACTGCTTCAATGGTCTGTGGTGAAGACACTGTAAGTAAGGCAGTAGCAATGGCTTTCCTGAGTGTAGATGATTTGTGGGTAATGTCTACCATAGGTGACTAAAATTTTTTCAAAGATAAACAATGGCCATAAAGTATGGTCTAAATTGCAAATATGGGCTTTGAAAGCTTTTTAGTATGGCTTGAAGTAAATCCCCAACATGCTGATTCTATTAAAAATATGGGTGTATCTTTATTTGAAGAATTGGGTGCGGAATATGTATTCGAATACTGAATTATTCTTTGTAATAAAATCTTACAATTCAGAATGCAACCAAGTCATATTTGGAAATTCTTAAATTTTCACATTAAGATTTTATTTTCGCAACCCCAAAAGGCCAAAGATTTGTTTAAGTTTGACGCCGATTTTAAAAAACCATGAGTAAATCATTTCAATGAAAGAAAAAATAAAGGCAGCCCGGGAGGCAGGACATCATAAAATAAGAATTGCCGTTACCGATATCGACGGCGTATTGCGTGGAAAGTACATTTCCCTGGACAAGCTGGAAGCCATGGATGATCTCAGTTTTGGCTTTTGTAATGTCATTTTTGGATGGGACATCAACGATGCGGTTTATGACCAATCGGAAAAAACAGGCTGGCAATATGGATATCCTGACGCCCTGGCCACTCTGGATGCATCAACCTGGAGGAATATTCCCTGGCAGGCGGGTGTACCGAGTTTGTTGGGTGATCTGAGCAATGATCCAAACCTGGCATCTATTTGTCCGAGAACGCTCCTCAAAACCATACTTGCAGCCTATGAAAAACTTGGCATTTACCCCAAAGTTGGCCCTGAATACGAATGGTTTAATTTCAATGAGCGTCCGGATACACTGACATCAAAGCCCAAGCCCCTGACCCCTGGAATGTTTGGATACAGCCTGCTACGTACATCTATGCACTATGACTTTGTCGACGATCTTTTTGAAGTCTGCAAATTGTATGACATAGGCTTGGAGGGCTTACATACAGAAACTGGGGATGGCGTTTATGAGGCCGCTATAGCCTATGATGACGCATTGAAAGCTGCAGATAAAGCCATACTGTTCAAATCTACTGTCAAAGAAATAGCGTACCGGCACGATATCATGGCAAGTTTTATGGCCAAGTGGAATCCAAATCTGCCGGGATGCGGAGGGCACATGCACATCACCCTGCACGACAGCCAGGGGAACAATTTATTGGAGCACAACAGAAAAGAAAGTGCTGAATTGCGCGATCAGTTTACGGCAGGCATGCTCGCTACTCTACCCCATCTCATGCCGATGTATGCCCCAATCATCAACAGTTACAAACGATATGTTGAAGGATCGTGGGCTGCGACATCTGTTTCCTGGGGGCATGAAAACCGTACCACGGCGGTGAGATACATAGAGAAAAAAGAAAATACCCGTATAGAAATGAGGGTGCCCGGAGCCGATGCCAATCCTTATCTGGCCATGGCCGCGGCTTTGGCGGGAGGATTTTATGGCATCAACAATCACCTGCAGGCGCCCAAGGCCATTCAGGGCAATGCCTACCTTGAAGACCTCCAAAAGTTGCCCAACAACCTACAGGATGCCACAGAAAAAATGGCTTCCTCTCAAATAGCTCCGGAACTCCTGGGCAAAGATTTTGTACAACATTTCATCACTACCCGGAGATGGGAAGTCAGCCAATACCAAAAAGCTGTCACCGACTGGGAAATAAACAGATATTTTGAACTCATCTAATATGGATTTTATTACCATCATCAAATACGCTTGGTTGTCATTTGATGCTTCAAGAGAAATCAAAGAAGTAGTTGACCTAAGTGCCATGGTATCCACCAACCACGTTTACAGGGTAAAATTTACTGACAATACCTTTATCATAGCCAAATTGTCTCATTTTGGCGTGTATGAATATTTTGCTGAAGACCACAACATCATCCATGTATTGGGCAACAATCTGGAAGCACCTTTTCAGAATTTTTTAGCTAGATCACTGATCAAAGACAATCAGCTCTTCTTCCACAGATTCAAAACAGAGAAGGTTGACATTTGGGTGGTCTTTTACCTGCCAATTTCGGTCAAACAGAAAATGCCGAGAAGGCTCAATGAAGAGCAAATCAGAATACTTGGCAGTGAAATCGCACATTTCCATAAAGCCTGTGACCGGATAAAAAACACCCTGCCGAAGTCTTCCAAAACACTCAGCATGGACATCATCCAGTTTGAACAAATGCTCGAGGACAACGAAACAGTGGGCGAGTTTCTTCCTCAAAGAGATTTACTGCTCAGACACTGTGAAGCATTCAAGGAAAGCAGGTTGCGCAACAATTTCGACCGGCTGGAAAAGATCCCTGTATTTACAGATTGGAACATTGGCAACTTTTCCGTCAACAGCAAGTACAAGCTGTTCTCCAGGTGGGATTACGACTGGTTTAGAGTGACCACGAGAGTCATGGACTTTTACTTCTTGTCGAGAGTAGTATCTGATATAGGGGACAGGACCGTATTTACCTACAATGTGCAGACGCTGATGGAAGAACGATTTATGATCTTCCTCGAGGAATACCACAAAGTCTTTCCGCTTACCGATGTAGAAATATTTTGTATCAAGGAAACCTACCGCTTTTTCTTGCTCAATTATGTCGTGAAAAATGGTAAACATTTTTTCAGACCAGCCTTCAAAGAGAGCCTCCAACACGATGTCTTCACCAGACATTTGCAGGAAATCGATAACTTTGATCCTTATTACATCATAAAAAGGCTCAAAATTTAAGGTATGGAATTGATACGATTTGCTGATATTATTGACAATTACAAAGCCTTCTTTTTTGATTCCTACGGAGTTTTGAAAAACCAAAACGGGGCGATCAGCGGTGTTATTGACGTCATCAATGCGCTGAATGTAAAACAAATACCTTATAAGATCCTGACCAATGATGCTTCCCGCAACAGAGAAGAACAAGGGAGCAAGTTCAGGGATCTGGGTTATACAGGCATCCGGGACCAGGACATCATCACGAGTGGCATGATGACCACTATTTTCCTGAAAGAACAGGTCAAATCGGGTCTTATAGCTTATCTAGGCACTTCCATGGCTGCTGATTATATCCATCAGGCGGGTCACGAATCGATACCCATTCACGATGTGCATGATGACAACGAGAAGGACATCAGTGCTTTGGTTTTCCTGGATGATGAAGGTTACAATTGGGATTTTGCCATCAACAAATGCATCAACCTACTTCGACATGTGAATATCCCTGTGGTGGTCGCCAACCCCGACCGCATTTATCCGACTAAGGGCAACGAAGTACGCATGGCGATTGGCAGCATTGCTTATATGGTGGAAAAAACTGTGGGCAAACGTTTTATTTATTTCGGAAAGCCCGAATCACAAATGTTTGCACATGCATTTGATGAGATGAAAATGATCGGCATCAAATCTAAAACAGATGTGCTGATGATTGGCGATACGCTTGAGACCGACATTTATGGTGCCAATCGTTTTGGATTACAAAGCATGCTTGTTTTAAGTGGAAATACTTCAAAAAGCAGATACGAAAACCGCATCAACTCGACAGGCATTATTCCCGACTATGTTTGTGCAGAACTCAACTGGAATATCGATTAGGCAGGAGTTGCCACGGCTGACTCCGTTCCAAATCGCCTGCCAGCATGAATAATCTTTCTTCCTCGCTGAATGGTGCGATAAACTGTACCCCTATTGGCATTCCATCCGTAGAACTTGCCATGGGCACAGACATGGCCGGCAATCCTGCCAGATTTGCCAGCTGGGTAAAAGGGGTAAATTTCAAGTTTTTCATGGCAATATCGAGATCACTTCCTGTTGCTTTGAGCAATCTTGTAGCGCCCGTTGCCAGTAAAAACTTGATCAGGAAAGCCTGACCGGGAGGAGTATCCAATTCGCCAATTTTAGGAGCAGGATAAGCCGTTGTTGGAGTGATGTAAAAGTCAAAGTTTTCAAAAAACTGTTGCATTTTTCTTGCCAGTTCGTCCCAGAACCTGATGGCCATCACAAAATCTCCCGCAGAGGTAATTTCCCCTAACCTTGACAAAAACCAGGTTTCTAATTCGACGTCATTTCTGCTGGGTTTTTTACCCAACAAGTCTTTAGCTTCCAACAGTGAAGCCTTGACTTCTCCCATGTACATGGTGAGATAAGACTTCGCAAGTTTGATGCCGTCAATGGGTGGAGCTGCCTCAGTGACCTCATGGCCCATTGACTCCAGTAAAGCCACTGTTTTTAAAACTGCTGCTTTGTGTTCTTCGTGAACGCCCAAACCTATTGGACTATCTGTTGTAAAAGCAAATCTGTATTTGGGCACTTTTGCATCCAGAGATTGTAAATATGAGCCTGGATAAGGAAGGGCATAATTGCGGGATCCTGCGTCCATGCCATGGGTGATATCCATCAGGAAGGCGCTGTCGCGCACCGTTCTGGACAAAACATGTTGAGTGGTAGCTCCCTGCCAAAGATCACCTCCCACGGGACCGGTAGGCATCCTTCCACGCCCCGGTTTCAACCCAAAAAGACCACAATAAGCTGCCGGTATCCTGATCGATCCACCTCCGTCACCTGCACTGGCAATGGGAACCATGCCTGAAGCAACAGCTGCCGCACTGCCTCCGCTCGAGCCACCAGTAATTCTATCCGTATTCCATGGGTTTCGGGTCCTGCCATGAAGCTTGGGTTCTGTCGTTCCTTTTAGGCCAAGCTCTGGTGTATTTGTTTTTCCCAATACTACAAGGCCTGCATTTTTATATCTGGACACCTGCGTACTGTCATAGTCGGGAATATAATTTTTGAATAAGGCAGAACCACTAGTGAGGGGTTCACCTTTGTAAACTGCACCCAGATCCTTCAACAAAAAAGGGATGCCATAAAGTGGACTACCAGGATTTCTGTCGGAAAGTTGCTGGCGATAAGTACCACTCATATCGTGTATGACAGCATTAATCCCGGGATTGACATCCTGGATTTTCTCGATTGCTGACTCAATAACTTCCTGAGGACTTACTTCGCCCTTGTCTATCAATGCTTTGAGGCCAATGGCATCGTACCGACTGTATTCTTTAAATGTGGACATCTTCCAATTTTGTTGATTCAAATATGGCCATTTTTATTGCTTTATTTTAATTAAAATCGGATATGATGTTGGAAAATGGTATGCTCATTTGGGATATTCAGAAATACTTGCTTTTATCATAAAGAAAAGGCATTGCCTTAAATCTAGCATTGTGCTAACTTTTTTTCATTCGCCAAAAATCTTACAAAAAAGGCTTGGTTCAGATTAAGGTGATTCCCTAAGTGGAGTCATTGATTGCATCTAATGTCTCCACTTAGGGACCGTTCGCTCTCGCTATTCCAGGCTTTGTCTTTTGACTTATTTCCATTCTTTATTTCGGTCAATGTAATTTATTGAGTGAGCCTTGTTTTTGCTGATTACGATGTCAAAAGCCGCCATTCCAGAGCTTCGCTCTCTATAACTGAAATCTGAACCCTGTTTATGGGCATTGTCTTTAAGTTTGGTTATTTACGTTTATAAATTCATTTTTTTTAGGCACTGTCGACAAATCCCGCGCCTTATATTTTTTAGTGAACGACGTTTATTTTTGTGTTAAGAAGCTAAAACTTTGTGAGCCTGAACGGAACTCAAGCAAGTGAAATGTTAGTCTCAAGAAACCAAACACAAAGAACCTCAGCAAAGGGGCGAGTTTTTTAGCTTTAGCGAAAATGAATGAGAGTGAACGTTAAAAAAAATATTCAGCCCTTGACCCCTCGATGCGGTAGCTCTCGGTTCCTTCAGTTTGGACTGATTCCGTATCACTCCAATTCTTCGCACCCTTCAGTCATTTGCTCACTTTTTGTGACAAAACAAAAAGTAGGCCTAATGTCATTGTCGACAACACCCCGGCTAGCATAAAGAATTCTACATCATGATTTAGATGGCCGAATGCCGTTCACCCCTCTTTGGAAGAGTAGAATTTATTTGTCATTAAAAGAGCATTAGCCTTAACAAATCATTCACAACAATTGACTATCCCCAAACATCGTTTTATACATCTATAGACTAAAAGAACATCATATGTCAATCCAAAAACTAAAGTTTATTGTTGTAATGGCTTTGTTTGCTCTAGTAGCATGCCATTCTAAGAATTCCGAAAATGAGAATGTAACAAGTTTTGGTTTATCAAAGCCAAATGCTGCCAGGGCCAGTGAAGAGGCTGATATGGCGGCAGGTACTGAAGCTGTTGCCACGCTGTCTGAAAAATCCATACAAAATGTACTTCCCCCTAAAATCATCAAAAATGGTACGGTTGAATATGAAGTCTCAGGACTTGAAAATGCCAAAAGTCAGCTGGATAAGCTGCTTGCGGCCCACAAAGCATACTACGAAAATGAAAATTTTAATGCATACGGTGATCGCCAGTCTTACACTTTGGTCGTAAGAGTACCCTCGTCAGGGTTTGATGGTCTGCTCGATCAAATGAACAACGATTTGGGCCAACTGGTAAGTAAATCTGTGCATGTTGATGATGTGACAGAGTCCTATTACGATGTGAAAATGCGTATGGAAAGCGAACTTGCTTATCTGGATCAATACCGGGCTATACTCAAGAAGGCGGTTTCCATCAAAGACATTCTCGAAATTCAGGAAAAAATCAGAGTCATTGAAGAAGAAATAGAAAGTAAAAAAGGACGGCTTAGATATCTGGATGACCGTGCCGATTTATCCACGCTTAACGTCACACTTTTCGAAGTCAGAAAACAAAGCAGTTCCAGTCCGAATTATTTACGAAGGATATCCAATGCTTTCCAGGGTGGAATAAATCTCATGGGAAATCTTTTCATAGCATTGGTGACGCTGTGGCCCGTCCTTCTATTGATCGGCTTAGCTTTTTTCCTATACAGAACTTACAAAAGACGCAAAAATGCCAGCCCCCCTCAAATCTAATTTTAAAGTTAATTAAACACCTTTAGATCAAGAACACAGAGCAGCATTCAAGCATTACAGGATTAGATCATTGAAAAATCAGATCATCTGATAATTAAAAAATCAGATCATTGGATCATTAGATCATTAGATCATTAAATAATTAAACTTTTGTTTTCTGCATCTTTCTCCACATCTCTACCACCACAATGCCCAGGATGATGGCCCCTCCCATCAGGACATTGCCATTAGGGAGTTCTCGCAGAACAAAATAACCAAGGATGATGGAATAAACGGGTTGCAAGCTGGCCATGATGCCGGCTTCTCCCGGATTGAAATATTTGAGACTGTGCACCATCAATCCATGGCCCAGTGCAGAAGTAAATGCTCCTAGCAAAAGCAACATGTACTTGTTGTCCCAAAGTATGGCCCATTCTCCGGGTTTGATAAAAAACAAAAGAATGATGGCCACCACACTGATCTGGAAAAAGGTAAGCTGGAATCCGCTGTAAGCAGTGATGAGGCTTTTGGAAAGAATGTTTCTGAAGGCATAGACGACGGCAGAACCAATGCCTGAGCTGATGCCCCAAAACATAGCATTGCTGGGCTCGGGTGGCACAAGAATATATACGCCAACCACAAGTGCAAACGCCAGTATCAGATTTACCTTATCAAATTTGGTTTTTAATATGAATGGCTCCAGCAAGACCGTCCAGATGGGATAAGTAAAAATGGTGATCACCCCGACGGCTACATTGGTCAGTGCCAATGACCAGAAATACAGAATCCAGTGGAGGCAAAAAAGTACTCCTGTAGTGACTAAGACCTTGAGATTTTCACGACGGTAAACCAATTTTTCTTTCCTGAACACCATTAGTAGGTATAAAGCAGGCAAAGCGGTCAGGGCCCTTCCAAAAATGGCCAGCTTGGGATCGATATTCATGTACCTTGCAATTACTGCACTGGTACAGATGATCATCGTTGACAGATTGAGCATGGCCATCTGGCTGAGTCTCGAGTTGGTTTGATTCACAAGCGAATGGTGATTGAAAGTGTAAAAGTCGGATATTTTTCAAGACTACCTCAATTATGGCCCCTCTTTTTACCAACTTCATAATTGGGTGTTGCTGGTTGGTTGTTTTCAGTTAGAAACGTAAGTTGAAAAACCAATTCTCCGACTCGCCTTACCTTCATTGCAATTATGCCAATACGTAAACTTCATCCGCTGATTTGACCTCAAAGTTTTCTTTGGGACCATCACACAAAGCACAGGAATAATCTGAGACCAGGTCCTCAAAACTGATGCCTGGAGCGATACCCCTTACTTCATCTCCGTAATGAGCATCGTAGACATTGAGGCAAGATTTGCACTGATGGATGAGGTGGACATTTTTGACTTCTTTTTTCTTTGTTACAGGCGCAAGTTGCAAGTGGGCCGTGTCTTTTTCCAACTGATCAAAATACATTTTACTCAACTCCATCAGCAAACCGGGCAACTCCATTTTATCGACATCCTGGGCATAGACTTTGTAAATTTGAGTATTGGCGTCAAAGTTTTCGGAATACAAAACGTCGTAGGTGGGCCGAATCTCAAAATCTTTGAATTGCATGGGTGCCTCATTTTTACGAATAACAATTGATGTAAATTCAATGGCTCCTTTATAATTGCTGATGCCAAAGGTGAGGCCATTGGTAGAAATATCATTCTGATCAAAAGTCCTGACAATAAAGCGCTTCAAATCCAGAGCTTCTTCAATATTGACGGGCAAATGCCAATTGAGCTCCAGGCTGGAATGGCGGGTATTGATACCAAACTTACCCAACATTTTTTCCAGATCAAGCAGACTGTTGGTGGGAATACCCTTGACAATGAATGATTTCCATGGTGTAATACTGATCCTCCCCACATTCCATCGCAAACAAAAGTCGGCCATGGCATCGAGAAATTTCAGGTCGTATTTATTGTTCCTCCAATACAAGCCCAGCCAGTAAGAATCAAGTCCTTCCTGATTGATGCCTTCATAATTGGGGAATGGCTCGTAATTGATTTTCAAATCCTTAATGATGGCCCTGCAATTTTCAAATGAATTGATGATGTCTACATACAGGTCATCGACATCTGTATTGTCATCTTTCAGTATGGCATCCTCTATCATTTTCGCCATCTTGGCGATATCCCATGAAAAGACCAAAACCGGAAATCTCTTCAGCGTCTTCTCTCCGGGAAATCTCAGATACAGGTACCAATAATCATCGATATCTGAGGCAATGAAATTGAGATCGCCTGTAATAAGAGGGACCAGTCTTTGTCGGGGGTCAACGATATTGACCTTTAGCTTAGGCTTGTATTCAAACGTGCTGAGGATGTACAAATAAGTAGATCCCTTCAGCCAGGTTGTTGACTTAAAAATATTGGCACTTACATAGGAAGAAACCACATTCTGAAACTTTCGGTCGGCTACAAAGTTGATGTCGAGTTCCGGGAACTGATCTATGGCCCTCTCCATACCCTCAACATTGGGCAAGAGTATGTCCTGTCGGGATCCAAAACTGATGGTAGACAATTGCAGCATATTCCCCAGGTTCACAATCTGCTTCAATTCATTGGGTGACAATACGCCACCTTTGATCAAAATCCTGTATAAATCCGTATCTTTTGTCATCTTCTCTTATTTAACTGCCAAAAGCAGGCTGTTTTCTAATACCGAGTCCAATATCTCCTTTACCTCAGGCTTACAACTACCGCAACCAAGTCCTGCACCGGTACAAGCACACAACTCAGAAAGTGTGTTACACCCTTGTTGAAGAACGGCATCTTCCAGATTGCCCCTGCCTACCTGATTGCATGAACAAACCAACTTGCCCTTGACCTCGGCCTTGTCGTTTTTGTCCCGCAGCAAAGAATTTCTTCGGTCAGACAATTCTATTCTGTTCTGGATCATTGACTTATATTCGGCGAACTCGTTTTTATCCCCGATCAGGATGGCCCCAATCATGCGCTCGTCGTAAATAAACACTTTTTTGTAATACCGCTGAGCCAGATCCTGAAAGACCACTTCCTCATACCGCTCATCCTTCTGGTCTATTTCTATATCCCCGACAGAGCAAAGGTCAAGGTCGTGAAACTTAAGTATGTTCATCAAAATCGAACCCGCATAAGGCGTAGAATGGTCGCCATTCATAAAATTGGCGAGCAAATCAGCCTGCTCTTCTGCAGCAGCCGTAATGCCATACAAACGGTTGTTGAATTCTGCAATTTCCCCCAAAGCATAGATGCTATCATCTGAGGTTTGAAGAAACTCATTCACTACTACTCCCCTTTTCACGTTTAATCCGGCCTCTTTGGCCAGTTCTACATTGGGTCTGGTACCGATGGCATAAATCACGGCTTCACAATTCAACGATTTTCCACTCTTTAGATTAACCGTCAATTGATGGCCACCTTTTTCAATCACAGTGTATACTTCATCATCAAAATAGATCTGAATGCCTTTTTCAATGACGTGTTGTGCCAGAATCTTACTTCCAATTTCATCGAGCTGCCTTTCCATCAACCTGCTGTTGCGCTGTACGATGTGCACTTTCACACCCAGATCTGAGAGCGAAGAAGCGACTTCCAGTCCCAGGAGCCCACCACCAACAATCAATACCTGTTGGTTTTCCGCTGGCAGACCCGAAGCATCGAGGTGAGCCCTTAGTCTGTCTGCGTCCGGCCTGGATCGCATGGTAAAGATGCCTTTAAAATGCATGGGAACCTCCTGGGGTACAAATGGACTCGATCCGGTGGCAAGTACCAGTTTATCATAACTGTATTCTTTACCAAATTGATCCACGACCACTTTATGGACCTTATCAATATGGGCAATGCTCAATCCTGCAAGCAATTGGATGCCTTGTTCTTTTACTTTTGATTCTTTGATTTTTTTCAATTGTTCCCAGCTCAATTGGCCGTTGAGATATTCCGGTAAAAGCACCCTATTGTAAAATGCATGCTCTTCCTTAGAAAAGACCAGAATCTCATCCTCCTGATTGTGCTCTCTGTAAGACTGGGTAAATCTGAAAGCCGCCGCACCGCCTCCCACGACGATGACCTTCTCAAAAGGCTTTTTGTACTTCACCACATCGACAGCCATAAACTTGAGTTCGGGTTGTTTCGACTTCGGATCCAGTGCGTCCTGGGTGAGATTGTTCGTTCTGAGGCTATCTCTGCCCATCACTTTTCCCCAATGCATGGGAAGAAAAACTACTCCCTTTTTAACATCGGTGGTCACGTTTACCTTGCATTTGACTTCACCCCTGCTGCTCCTTACGACACAAATCTCGTTGGTTTTCAGCTGTCTGAGTTTTGCATCATCGGGGTGAATATCCAAAGTAGGTGTAGATATGTGAGAGCGCAACTTATTTACCTTACCGGTTTTGGTCATGGTATGCCACTGGTCTCTGATTCTTCCTGTAGTAAGTATGAGGGGATGATCAGGACTTGTTACCGTATAGGCTTCCTTAGGCGTCTTTGGTACATTAAAAATGGCCTTTCCAGATGGTGTGTAGAATTTTAGATCTGTAAATAATCTTGCGGTTCCTTCTGTCTCGCCACTTTTGACAGGCCACTGCCTGCTGCCGTTTTTGGCCAATATTTGATGGGAAAGCCCGGATACATCTATATTGGTTCCCCTGGTGAGATGGGCATATTCATCGTAGATCTGACTTACATCCGTATAATCAAATCCTGGAAAATCCATTTTTTGGGCAAACCGCCAGATGATCTCTGCATCGGCGAGTGCTTCACCTGGAGCGTCAAATATTTTTGGAAGATAACTGACTCTTCTCTCTGAATTGGTCATCGTCCCCGCCTTTTCTGCCCAGGCTGCTGCAGGCAAAAGAACATCGGCAAATTTGGTCGTATCTGACCTGTTGGATATTTCCTGCACGACGCAGAATCTAAGTTTTCTGAAGGCAGATTCTACTTTATTTAAGTCGGGCAAACTGACCAAAGGGTTGGTACAAACCACCCACAATGCCTTGATGACGCCTTCGTGGATTTTGTCTATAATTTCTGTTGCTGTAAATCCAGGCTTCGGACTGATGGGTCCGCCGCCCCAAAACTTTTCCATTTCCAGCCTGTCAGCTTCGCTGTTGAGATTTCTTCTGGCTGCGAGCATGGTGGAAAGTCCTCCGACTTCTCTGCCACCCATGGCATTGGGCTGACCAGTGAGTGAAAATGGGCCATTTCCCTGTTTTCCAATTTTTCCCGTGATCAGGGAAATATTAAGCAGAGCGTAATTTTTCTCAACGCCAACAGAGCTCTGGTTGAGCCCCATAGCCCACATGCTGATGAATCCGTTGGACCTCGCGATGGTCATGGCCACATCTATGATCATTTGTAGCTCCACACCGCATATTTCTGCGGCCTGTCTCAGCGAGGTCTCAAATATTTTTGCTTTATATCCTGCAAATCCTTCGGTATGTTGATCGATGAATTTGTAATCTGCTGCGCCCATTTCAATCAGCAACCTATTGATGGCATTGTACAATACTACATCGGTGCCAGGTGTGATCTGGAGGTGATAGTCCGCCATTGCGACCGAATTGGTTACCCGTGGATCTACAACTATGATTTTTGTATTGGGCTTAAGCTCCTTTAGTTTTTCCACCCTCCTCCAAAGGATGGGATGACACCATGCAGGATTGGCTCCGGCAACCAGAAAAGTATCCGCCAGCTCAATGTCTGCATAAGAGAGAGGCACTGCATCTTCACCGACAGTATCTTTGTAACCAACTACCGCTGAACTCATGCACAGCCTTGAATTGGTGTCGATATTGTTGCTGCCGATGAATCCCTTCATCAGCTTATTGATGATGTAATATTCTTCTGTCAGACATTGACCGGAAACGTAAAAGGCTACTGATTCCGGACCATGTTCTTCAATTGTTTTTTTGAATATCATGGCTGTCCTGTCCAGCGCCTGATCCCAGCTTACCCTTTGCATGGGATGGCCTTTTGACCATCGCATCTGTGGATGGGTCAGGCGATCAGATTGATCCATGACTGTATAATGGAGGTTCATGCCTTTTGAGCAGAGCATGCCCATATTCACTGGGGAAGCCTCGTCTCCGCTTACGCCTACTTTTCCGTTGGCATACTTGTCGACCACAACACCGCAGCCGACACCACAATAAGAACACGTTGATTTATGCGTTTCTAAAGGCTTCATTTCTTGTTACTTATATATTAAATCCAACAAATACCTGTCCATCCACCACCTTTACCGGAAAGGTGGCCAAAGCCGGCAAGTCTGTGGTCATACAGCTGCCGTCTTCGAGCGAAAAGTTTTGTTTGTGCATCGGGCAGGCAACCTTAGGAATACCACCGGCCTCACCGATCATGCCGCGGGCAATGACCATTTCCATTTTGTGCGGGCACAGGTTCTGACACGCGTACCATTTGCCGATTCTGGTGAAATTGAATACTGCCACCTGCAAGCCCTTGTACTTAACGCAAGCGCCTGCGTCACCGGGAAAGTCTTCAGCTCCTCCCACCCATTCCCAATGGATCACTTCTTCTGAAGCAACAGGTTTATATTGATTTAAGATATCGTTGATCATTTTGATTAGCTTTTAGTTTTTGATGAAAATTAGGCCCAGGCCTTAGGCATCTTCATTTCACGAAGACTGACAAACTCTATATTGTCATCTCTGTCTTCACTATTGATGAAGTGTCTGAATCTTTTTCTGACAGCATCATTTTCGATGGCTTCTTTCCATTCACAGCTGTAGTTGGAAATCAGGTCTTCCATCGCGGCTTCGAGTTCAGCATTGATGCCCAGGCTGTCATTGATGATGACATCTTTGAGATGCTCAATGCCGCCTTCCATTTTTTCCAGCCAGGTTGCAGTCCGAGTGAGGGGATTCGCTGTCTTGATATAATAAGCCAGAAATCTGTCGAGGTATTTGATGCAGGTATCTTCGTCGAGCCCCCCTGCCAATAAGATGGCATGTTTTGGATTGGCACCGCCGTTGCCACAAACATAGAGGTTGAGTCCCCCTTCTACAGCGATGATACCAAAGTCCTTACCCCTGGCTTCTGCACATTCGCGGATACATCCTGACACTCCACCCTTGAGTTTGTGCGGGGCTCTGATGCCTTTGTACCTGTTTTCTATTTTTACTGCGAAAGAAACGGAATCGTTCATACCGTATCTGCACCAGGTAGAGCCCACGCACGATTTTACAGTTCTGAGCGCCTTTCCATAAGCATGGCCACTTTCAAAACCTTCGAGTATCAATTCTTCCCAGATGGCCGGCAGATCATTGAGTTCCGCCCCGAAAAGGTCTATGCGCTGACCTCCTGTAATCTTGGTGTACAAGTTGTACTTTTCGGCAACCCTACCAATTGCAATCAATTTGTCGGGAGTGATTTCTCCACCTGGAATTCTTGGCACCACAGAATAAGTACCATTGCGCTGAATATTGGCCAAAAAACGGTCATTTGAATCCTGGATGGAAGGCTGTTCATTGGCCGTTTCCATGTATATACTTGCAAAGATGGAGGCAAGGGCAGGCTTACAAACCTCACAGCCATGACCAATTCCAATAGTATCCAGCGCGTCATCATAATTTGTAATTCCCTTGATCTTAATGACATCATACAGTTCTGACCTGGAATATTGGAAATGTTCGCAGATAGTATTTTTGACTACCCTGCCCATCTTTTGTAATTCAGCTTCTAAAATGTTTTGCACCATGGGTTTACAGCCCCCGCAACCACTTGTTGCCTTGGTACATTTGGCGATGGCTTTGACAGTTTCTGCTCCTTCATCTTTGATGGAACAACAAATGTTGCCTTTGGTCACGTTTTCGCAAGAACAAATGACTGCAGCGTCCGGCAGGTCATCTACATTGCCCATGCCACCGCCTTCTCCACCACGACTGCCCAGAATAAGATCCTCGGGATTATCAGGCAGTTTCATTCCATTTTTATAAATCTGGAGCAACATATTATAATCCTCGGCATCTCCTACCAAAATTCCGCCCATCAGCTTTTTTCCATCCGGGGTGACATTGATTCTTTTGTAGATGCCCGAAAATTTATTTTCATAAACGATGGGGACGAAAGTTCCTGCCGCATCTACGGCATCACCAAATGATGCAACGTCGACGCCCAGCAATTTCAACTTAGTAGACATGTCCGGCATGGCATCCATAGATGCATCCACATTCAGCACATGATTGACCGCTACACTTGCCATTTCGTATCCGGGGGCAACGAGTCCGTATGTAAAACCAAGGAAGTTGGCTACTTCTCCAATGGCATAAATGTCTTCGTCTGAAGATTGCATGTATTTGTTCACCACTATGCCGCCTCTTGGCCCAATTTCAAGGCCTGCGGTTCTGGCAATTTCATCTCTGGCGACGATACCGGCAGAAATGACGACCATATCGACTTTGAGTGAGGTGCCATCGACAAATTCCATAGCTTCTACTACCTCACCACCTGCAAATCTGGCGGTATTCTTTGAAGTATGGACGGTGATGCCCATAGCTTCTATCTTTTCTCTAAGAAGAGCCCCACCCTTCGCGTCGAGCTGCCGGCCCATCAGCATGGGGGCGAATTCAACTAAATGGGCATTCAGACCAAGATCTTTTACTGCTTTTGCAGCTTCAAGGCCCAAAAGTCCACCGCCTATAACGGCAGCTTCTCCCCTGCCTCCAAGTTTTTTGGCAAAGCTGATCATGCCTTCCAGGTCTTCGATGGTTCTGTATACAAAAATGCCTTGTTTATTCACACCTTCTATTTTGGGAACGAAAGGTGATGAACCAGTTGCAAAAATGAGCTTATCATAGGTGTATTGTTCTTCTTTGTGGGTAGTTATCACTTTGGCAGCAGTATCTACTTTAGTAATGAGGTGGCCCAATTTCAATTCTATACCATGTTGGCTGTACCATGAAGCAGCTGCCATCTCCAACGCTGAAGCATCCTTGTTCTCAAAATATGCGCTGAGGTGTACCCTATCATATGCCGGTCGCATTTCTTCTCCAAATACCGTAATCTTATATTGAGCAGCATCAAATGCAGGATGAGATACCAACCTCTCTAAGTACTTATATCCCACCATCCCATTTCCAACAACTACCAGGTTTGTCATATTACGTAGTTTTAAAAAATCCAAAGAAAAGATTCAATTATGAGACAATATTACGTACAATTCCGAATATCAACAACATTTTATAAGTATTTTTACTTAATTAATACACATTTTAACAGTAAAATGACCTGATACAACGAAAATACACTTAATTAAAGTAAGCCCAGAAAGCAAAACCAAGCAAGCAATTACGTACTAAAATTCAAATTACACAGTAATAACCAATTCAAATACAGCAAAAACAACTCAAATACAGTTATCTTTTGTATTATACCACTTTTGCTCAAAGCAAGAATCAAGTACCAACTAAAATTATAAATTATATATAATGTTGAATTACTATTATTTACACATTATAATAATAAATATTTACGTATTTTATAAGTATTTTTACTTATTTTATTTGCGAATTACGGAAGTGTACTTATTTTTGTGCAAGAGAATTACTTAAACACAAAACAAAATGGAGATGAAAAAGCTAGTACACTTACTTAAATCGCTCACGTTGGTGGTATTGCTTACCAACACAGTTTCTGCTCAATTTGAACTTTCAGCAGAAGTAAGGCCACGGGCAGAGTACCGTCATGGTTTCAAAAAGCTAATTGCCGAAAACCAGGATCCTGCCTTTTTTGTAGAGCAACGCTCAAGACTTTATGCTTCTCTTAAAAAGGATAAAATAGCTTTCAAGTTATCGATCCAGGACATCAGGATTTGGGGTTCTGACAAACAAGTTTATAAGCCGGGCGAATCATTAAATGGCATGAATGTCAACGAAGCATGGGCTTCGTACAATTTCACCGACGTCTTTGGCATGAAAATAGGTCGTCAGGAACTGGATTATGACAACGCAAGGTTTCTTGGAGATTTGAGTTGGGCGCAACAATCCAGGTCTCACGATGCTTTCTTATTGAAGTATGCCAAAAATGGTTTTAAAGCAGACTTTGGAGCCGCATTCAACCAGAATTCTGCTACGCCTGAATATGGCAAACTCCTCAGCAATTATTACGGATTTGGTGGCGCCAATTACAAAACCATGCAGTACCTCTGGCTTAACAAATCATTCAAAGCAGGTAAAGTCAGTGCATTGGTTTTCAACGATGGAAAAGAAGCTGCAGATTCAAGTGTGCAATACAGCCAGACCTTGGGTTTATATGGAAATTTTTCTGTTGGAAAAGCTAAAATCGAAGCCGAAGCTTATTACCAGACAGGTAATGATGTTACTAAAAAGGATGTATCCGCTTACTTACTTGCATTCAATGTTGCCTATCCGGTTTCACCAAAATTCACTGCTAAGTTGGGTATCGACGTCGTTTCAGGAACTGAAATAGACGCAGCAGCTACCAAGTCAAATTCATTTGACCCTTTATATGGCACCAACCATAAGTTTTACGGATTCATGGATTACTTCTACGTAGGCAATCCTTCAGCCATCAAGGGCAGAAATGTTGGTGTAATTGACCCTTATCTTTCTTTGATTTACAACTTCAATGCAAGCAATAACTTATTGGCTACGGTCCATAGCTTCTCGTCTCCCGTAGATATTTATAAAGGCGGTGATACTTCTACTCCTGCCATGTCAAAAGGCCTGGGAACAGAAATCGATCTCGTTTACACCATAAAACTTCCTCAAGGTGTTGGTGTCAACATAGGCTACAGCCAATTGTTCGCCACAGAATCCATGCAAGCCATCAAAGGCGGAAGCATCGACCTGACCAACAACTGGGCCTGGACCATGATCACCTTCAAACCGGGGCTTTTCAAATCTGAACAATAATATTCCAATCAATAAAAATAAAAAACACAAACAATGAAAAATAAATTCTTTTCTCTGATAGCTACAGCCCTAATGTTGACGATCATGTCATGCGGAAGCGGTGGCGAAGTTAAAGACGGAGCAGTAACTACTACTCCGACACCAGCGGCCAACATTGAAAAACCGCAGTTGACATTCGGATTTATTAAACTCACAGACATGGCTCCGTTGGCCATAGCAAAAGAGTTGGGATACTTCAAAGACGAAGGACTTTATGTCACTCTTGAGGCTCAGGCCAACTGGAAAAACGTGCTCGACAGAGTAATAGACGGCGAATTGGATGGTTCACACATGCTTGCTGGTCAGCCGGTAGCTGCTGGAGCCGGTTTCGGAAGACAAGCCGATCTGGTGACCCCCTTCTCTATGGACCTCAATGGCAACGCCATCACCATGTCAAACGCAGTGTGGGAAGAGATGAAGGCATACGTACCAAAAGGTGCTGACGGCAAACCAGTCCACCCTATCAGTGCTGAAGCATTAAAACCTGTGATAGAGGCCTACAAAAAAAGCGGAAAACAATTTAAGATGGGTATGGTATTTCCAGTATCTACCCACAACTACGAATTGAGATACTGGCTCGCTGCAGCAGGCATCAATCCAGGACAATATACCGTTGACAATGCAATGGGTCAGGTGGGTGCAGAAGCACTCTTGTCCGTGACTCCACCACCGCAAATGCCAGCTACTTTGGAATCTGGCACCATCGACGGTTATTGCGTTGGTGAGCCATGGAACCAGCAGGCAGTATTCAAGGGCATTGGCGTTCCTGTTGTCACCAATTATGAAATTTGGAAAAACAACCCTGAAAAAGTATTTGTCATGCGCAAAGAATTTGTCGACATGTACCCAAACACAGCCAAGGCCATCACCAAAGCCCTCATCAGAGCTGGCAAGTGGCTCGATGATCCTGCAAACAGACCAGCCGCTGTTGGCATACTGTCAAGACAGGAATATGTAGGCGCCGACTCTGTAGTGATCGCCAATTCTATGATCGGTACATTTGAATTTGAGAAAGGCGATAAGAGGTCACTTCCTGATTTCAATGTTTTCTTCAAATACAATGCAACCTATCCTTTCTATTCGGACGGTGTATGGTTCCTGACTCAAATGAGAAGATGGGGTCAGATCACAGAAGCAAAACCAGCTGACTGGTACGCGTCAACCATCCAGAAAATTTACAGACCGGATGTTTGGGAAGCTGCTGCTAAAGAATTGCTGGCTCAGGGCTATCTCAGCGAATCAGATATTCCTGTGACCGATGGATATAAGCCTGCAACCACAGACTTTATAGACGGTACCAAATACGACGGAAAGGATCCTATTGGCTATCTCAATAGCTTCAAAATAGGCAACAAAGATCAAGCCGCACAATAACTATATTGGACTGACTCAGCTTTTGAGGCTTGTCTTCGTCCGGGAAAGTCCGGATGGAGACAGGCCACAAAGGCAAGATTTTAAAAAAGAACTATCAAACAATCAATCATGAAAACAAGCACCATCGAGCTTAACCAAAAATTAGAAACGCCGGGCATTTTCACTTCTCTTTTGACAAAATTCAGAGGAAACAAGCCTAAGACCGTAGCTACAGATTTGGGAAGTAAAGTCAAAAACGCCTTGCTAATCTTAGGTTCAATAATTTTGTTCTTTGCCTTTTGGCACTTTGGTTCAAAGGCACTTTTCAACATCGAAGCCAACGTCATGATCGAAGCAGCCAGAAAGGAAGGTGGTGACGCAGCTGCATTGGCTACCAAAAACTGTATCGCGACTGGAGATTTATCTTGTAAGCCAAATGCATTGCCCTCTCCGGCAGATGTATGGAATGCAGGATTGTCTATGTATAAAGATTATCAAGTCTTAAGCGCTTCAAAAAGGAAATTCTATGAAGAGACAGCCCAGGTCAATGCACAATTGAAAGCTCAAGGCAAAAAAACCATGGTATATACAGGAAGGTCCTCGTTTGTTGACAGAATTGGAAAGAGCCTGCTTACTGTTTTTGCCGGTGTTATTTTAGCCATGTTCATCTCAATTCCTATTGGCATCCTGGTGGGCTTGAATGATAAGGTAAAACTGATGTTCAATTGGATCATTCAGATCTTCAAGCCGGTTTCTCCGGTAGTTTGGTTCCTGTTGGTTTATATGATCATCAAGACCATCAGCAAAAACATAGAGATGGACAAGTCATTCATCATATGTACAGTAGCTGTAGCGCTTTGTTCGATGTGGGCTACCCTTGTTAATACAAGCGTAGGAGTTGCATCTGTGGATAAAGATTACCTCAATGTCGCCAACGTACTTCAGCTGGGTTTTATGAAAAGGATCTTCAAAATCATCCTTCCCTCCTCGCTTCCTATGATTTTCACAGGTTTGCGGGTGACTGTTTCAGTTGCATGGATGGTATTGATTGCCATCGAATTGCTCGCACAGAGTCCGGGTCTTGGATCATTTGTCTGGGAAGAATTCCAGAACGGTGCCAGCGACTCCAATGCAAAGATCATTTTCGCCATGTTTGTCATCGGCATTATAGGTTTTTTGCTGGACAAAATCATGCTTGCACTTCAGAAAACCATGGTATATTCCAAATAAAACCATCTCATAATCGAACATCATGTCACCTATTCTCAGCATAAACAATGTCTCTAAATGGTTTGAGTCAGCTAATGGCAAAACCGAAGTATTGAAAGACATCAACCTCGAAGTTCAAAAGGGCGAATTTGTTGCCATCGTCGGCTTTACCGGCAGTGGAAAATCCACATTGATCAATATGATCGCCGGTCTTTCAACTCCAAGCAAAGGAGAGATCCTGCTCAAAGGCAAGCCCATTGAAGGCCCTGGACACGACAGAAGCGTTATTTTCCAGAACTACAGCCTTCTACCCTGGCTGACTGTGTCTGAAAACATTTACCTGGCTGTCAACGAAGTCTACCCTTCATGGACAGAAGCGCAGAAAAAAGACCACGTCAAAAGCATGATCGAAATGGTCAACCTTTCGCACGCAGCAGATAAAAAGCCATCAGAATTGTCTGGAGGTATGCGTCAGAGGACATCCGTCGCCCGTGCTTTGAGCATGGACCCCGAGATCTTGCTGATGGACGAACCATTGGGCGCACTCGATGCACTCACACGTGGAAACATGCAGGAAGAAATCCTCAACATATGGGGCAAAGACAAAAAAACGGCATTGCTCATCACCAACGATGTCGATGAAGGCATTTTTATGGCCGACCGCATTATCCCGCTTAACCCGGGACCAAATGCAACATTAGGGCCGGTATTCAATATTGACATTGAGCGCCCAAGAGATAAAACAAAACTCAACGACAACGACGATTTTAAAAAGCTGAGAAATGAGTTGATCGAGTACCTGATGGATCTGGGCTCAAAAACAAATAAAAATGGGGATGCAGAGCTTATCCTGCCGGACATTCAGCCAACGGTCATCAGAAGAAGAGGTTTATTTAGTAAAGCATCATAAAATATACTACCATGTTTGAACTTACATCATCCATCAGAGAGAATGCACCTTCAATGGGTCAGGTGATGCTCGATATCGTTGACCTCAAAAAAGTATATCCCACACCAAAAGGAGATTATGTGGTCTTGGAGGACCTGCAGCTTCAGATCAAAAAAGAAGAATTTGTCACCATCATCGGACACTCGGGCTGTGGCAAGACCACCCTGCTTTCGATGATTGCCGGACTCAATAAAATATCAGGAGGCGCCATTGTGCTCAATGGTCAGCCCATCATCGGGCCGGGCCCCGACAGAGGAGTCATTTTCCAGTCGCCATCCCTTCTACCCTGGATGACGGCTTTGGAAAATGTCATGCTGGCTGTCAATCAGGTTTACCCCAAAGCCACCAAAACCCAGAAACTAGATGTGGCCAAATACTATCTGGCCAAGGTGGGCTTGTCCAACGACATAAACAAAAAGGCAAGAGAACTATCGCAAGGCATGCAGCAACGTGTAGGCATAGCCAGAGCGTTCTCGCTTAAACCCAAAGTATTGCTCCTCGACGAGCCTTTTGGCATGCTCGATTCGTTGACCAGAGGCGAACTACAGGACGTATTGCTGGAAGTGTGGAACAAAGAAAAAATCACTGCCATCATGATCACCCATGATGTTGACGAAGCCATATTTCTGGCCGACCGCGTCATCATGATGACCTCAGGACCCAAAGCCCAGATCGGCAAAATCGAAGAGATAAAATTTGAGCGCCCGCGCGACAGAAAGTCGATCATAGAACATGACGACTTTTACCACTACAGAAAAAGCCTCATTGACTTCCTGGAACACTGATGAAGTAAATCGTCCGGAATCATCCGCCACATAAAGAAAGATTGTTCGATTAGTTTTTTAATTTTTTGAAAAAGCATGCCGTGCAGCAGATGTCATCTACTGTGCGGCATTTTGATTATTTAATGATTTAATTATCTAATGGTACAATTATCTAATGCTATAATTTTCTTATTGCTTTGATAAGGTATACAGACAGATAGTCATTCCCTTGTTTTCAGTTATTTTGAAGTCTAGTACAACACAATTCGGATTCATTCAGCAGTGGGTTGCTATCCTGTTGATCCATTTATTGATTACACCGCCGGAAAATCAGATAATTGAAAACACGCCCTTGGATTATCACACTATCAGATCATTGGATCAGTATACTATTAGATAATTAGATCATTATACCATTGGATAATCAGATCATTGGATCATTGGATCATTGGATCATCAGATCATTGGATCATTGGATCATTGGATCATCAGATCATTGGATCATTAAATATTCAGACCAGAGGATCATTATAAAAACCTTAACAAATCCTCCTTAAACCCCTCCCCAATAATCCTGTCTAAGAGTCATATTCACTAAAAGTAAATCATAAAGAAAATGAAAACGTTGAAGTTATTTGGTTGCATGGCGATACTCCTACTGACCGTATCACTTGCAAATGCACAGACAGGAAAAAGAAATCCGGAAATGGTAAAGGCTGATAAAATGGAGAGGGCACACAAAACTCCTGAAGAAAGAGCCAAAATGAGGGCCGAGATGATGAAAAAAGAACTCAACCTCACCGATGAGCAGGCCAAAACCATCGAAAAAGACAACCTCGAATTTTCAAAAAAACTCGCTGATGTTCAGAAAAGACACCGCGATGAAATGGAAAAGCTCGGGAAGGAAAGAGAAGCCAGAATGAAAAAAGTGCTCAATGAAGAGCAAATGGCCAAGATGTACGAAAACCGCGGAAGGATGAAAGAAAGAGCCAAAATGCAGCGTGAGCGCATGATGATGAACAGACACGGTATGCACCACGAAGGAAGACATCCCGAAGGAAGAAACTGGGATAAAAATAAAAAAGGAGGCCAGGGCACAGCTCCTGTAAAGCCACCTAAAGAAGAAAAGATCGAGAAGGAGTAGCATTTTTCATTAAATGCTGGAAGGTTCGGAACTGTGTTTCGGACCTTTT